>JAWVFI010000163.1:0-48060 GCA_033856235.1 Blastocatellia bacterium
CCCTCGCGCGCCGCGAATCCAGACATGCCAGAATCACATCAGCGCGCAGTAACCCCAGCGGCACTCGCTCGACTGCTTCTGCTATTGCCCGCACACGCAAATCAGGATTGATGCGCGCCAGACGCCGCGCCTGGACCAGGGCTTTGCGTCTTCCTACGTCGCGCGGCGTGATGTCCTGCGTCAAAAGATTTGGCGGCTCGTAAACGTCACGATCGATCAAGGTGACGCGCGCCACGTTTGGCATGCGGCCCAGATGAGGCACGAGATGAGAACCAATATTCCCCCCAGCGCCAATGACCACGACACTCTTTGTCTTGTTGGAAGTGTTTTGCGTCATAGTTCTTTTCGAGAGGCTAGAGACCTGAGGCTAGAGACTAGGAGCTGGCGACCAGGAAGATTCGGTCTTGTCTCAAATCGCAATTCTCAAGTCTCAGTGGTACGACTCTCCTAGTCTGTAGCCTCTAGCCTCTAGCCTCTAGCCCCCTCACAGCTCCTCCGGTGTCCAACGAAATCCCGCGTCAAGGTCAGTCGATTGCGGACACAGCGCGCAGGTCTCTGCATACAACCAGCACGGCAAGTCTTCCGATTGGTGATACCAAGTGCGGCATTGCGAACAACTCACCGCCGGCGTTCCTGTATCGACCGCCTGCTTGCAACGCGGGCAGTACAACGCCTGCGCCGCTCCGGGAAACTCTTCGATCCGGGCCAAACTTTCGGTTGAGAAATAGACTGTACCGACGCCTTGAACACTGATCTCGTCGCGATCGGAAACACTTTGAACTCCGAGGGCGAGGTGGGCGCCGTTCATGCGCACCTCACGGTTGCGCCCGGCGATCAGGACCCATGCAGTTTCATCGCCGCGAGTGTGACGGAGCAGCACAGCCTTCGAAGCGCTCTCGTTCGCCTCCGGCAAATTCTGCACTGGCCGGGGTGGATGAACGCTCAGCTCAAACGCGTCTGCCTTGAGCGGCAAAACCGCCCACTGCTCGTCATCATTTTTTACCCACAGGTGCGCCATCTAAATCTTTCGCCCTTCTTAACCGACCTTTTGTAGGGGGCGGCCGTGGCCACCTTCATGTCAGAACCGCCTGCGGTAGCGGGCGGCTTAACTCACCTCAGCGGAAGTTGAGAGAGACCGTGACATCAACCGCCCGCTACCGCAGGCGGTTCTGACAAGAGCTGCGCTTAGCGGGTGAGTGTCAGGAATGCCCACCCACTAAGCATGACCCGTACTGACTGCCTGCTCCTGCCCCTGCCTCCTGCCCCTGCCACTGCTCTCGCTCTTCAGCGCAAACCGCACGCCTCTCCGCCGGTTGGTCTGAATCAGATAAGGATTCGCGCCGCCGCGCTTGAAGATCTCTCGGCGCAAGCGATAGATGCTCTGCGTCACCGCGTGCCGCGTGAACAGCCGGCCCGATCTCTTCCCCAGCAGGATTGCGACTTCATCAATCGTCTTCCAGCCCACCAGGCGATCGTCGCTGGGCACACTATGGAGACACAGAACCGAAAGCAGGTCGGCCAGCATTGGCGGCAAAGTAAACGACTTGCCCGCGTCAATGCGCACATCAGTAAGACCATCGGAGCGCGGTCGGCTTTCCACTGTGGTGACACCCGAATCCGCCAACAGCCGCAGCTCCTCTCGCTTCTGCCCGCTCTCTTTTTGCTTCCCCGGCGCGCTCGAACCAGGCCGGGCCAGTTCGCCAGTTTCCAAATACTTTTCCAGGCGTACGAGCTTGAAAGCGATTGCGTCCGCGAGTAACTCCGCATTGCTTAGGCGCGACAACAGACTCCTATGGCTGCGAGCCAGGTCTTGAATCTGCTCGAGCAGGTCTGCATTCTGGTTTGCATATTCACGTTCGATAACGGACATCGCTTTCGCCTCAACGGATCGATTGCGTTGACTTTGCATCGCAACGCACAACGCCAGGGCGATTGCCGTGCCATTCAGTTGAAGAAAGAAAAACCCCCGCCAGCGGGCCTTTTTAAGAAGGAGTGAGAATTAAGGTTGAGTTAGCGAGGTGAGATAAAAGGCGAGTTTTTGGAGTGCGGCGACCTGTCGCCGCTTTCCCCCGCGGCAGCTTGCTGCCGCGCCTCGTCAGAACCGCCTGCGGTAGCGGGCGGTTTAACTTAGCTCAGGTCGAGTGAACCGAGAGTTCAACCACCCGCTACTGCAGGTGGTTCTGACAAGACTGCGACAGGTCGCAGTCGGTGAAAGCGGTGACAGGTCACCGCACTCCAAAACTTTTCGTAACAATCTCAGAGACGTTTGCTCCACTGACGGTCATGTCGTGCGACGTGAGTAACCACAAAGACTATAGTTCTGATCCTCCTCCCACTGGGAGGGGAACAAGGGGAGGGCTTGAGGCTGTCGAGGCACGATGCACCGAACGCGCGGCCTTGATGGCCGCGCGCTCCTATTTAGCGGCATCCATTTCTGGAAACTTCAACGCTCTTGTTGAGATTGCTGGATCAAGATGGGCGCGCGGCCATCGAGGCCGCGCGTTTTGTGGAGCGGAAGTAGCCGGCTAAGCCCTCCCCCGACCCCCCTCCCACTGGGAGGGGGATCAAAACGCTTCCACTCTACCGTTCACTGTTCCCAGTTCCCAGTTCCTCGTTCCTCGTTCCCTGTTTACGGTTTACGGTTCCCTGTTCCCTGTTCACTGTTCCCTGTTTACTGCTCTCTACTCTTTGTCGTAAACCGCCACGGTTCTGAATCGCTTGCCGTTTGCATCGAGTCCGCTCGTCGTGACCGTGCGAATCTTTCCGTTCGCCGAAACCATGATCGTCCCGTTGATAGTAACCTTGCCGCCCTTCCTGCCAGTCAACTTCAAAGTGCGCCAATTAACTACCTTGTAGGACCGCTCGTCGGAAGTTGGATCGCCAGTGACAGGAGAGAACTTTCCGTTAAATTTCCCGGTCCACTCGTTGTGTGTGGCGTTTCCTGCTCCATCCACGCCATCGACCGTGACTTTAATGTCATCGCCCGCAGCCTCGTAGACCACCATTGTGTTTTTGGAGGCGCCGGGGGCAAACTTCGATTTCGCCTCGTTGAGTTTCCATGTACCCATGTGCGGGCTGGTCTTGGCCGACACGACCACCGTTGCCGCAAAGCACAGAGCCACCGCGAATAGAATCGTTTTAACTTTCATGTTTCTCCTCTGGGGGTTAGTTGGGGTTGAATTACTCGCGCATTCTATTGCCGCCTGGTTCATTCTGCAACCAGCATCGGTGCTACGGCCCACGGCGCACCGGCAGCGACCGGTCGCAGCCCGGCGAAAACATTTGGAGTGCGGCGACCTGTCGCCGCTTTCCCCCGCGGCAGCCTGCTGCCGCTTACTTGAATATCTACAACCCACCAAGGCTGCGACAAGTCGCAGCCGGCGAAAACCTTTGGAGTGCGGCGACCTGTCGCCGCTTTCCCCGCGGCAGCCTGCTGCCGCTTTCTTAAATAACTGGAACCAGCAAGGCTGCGCCAGGTCGCAGCCGGTTAAAGCGGTGACAGGTCATCGCACTCCAAAACTGCTCCGTTCTTTTCGTGCAGCTTCCACGAAGCAACCAGAACCAGCGCCCGCGCGCTCTTCGCTCTTCGCCCTTCGCGCTTAGCCCTTCGCCCTTTGCTCTCTGCCTCATCGGGCAAGCCCCAAGTCCTCAACGACCTGATCCAACGGAACACTCGGTGCGGCGTGTTCTTCTTTCTTCGCAGCTCTTAACGAGGCGAGGTCTTCGGCATCGGCAAGCGCTTGTTCGATCGCCAACCGCTTAACATCTGCCGTACGGTCATTCTTCATAAGCTAAATTTTTCAATTAGCCGGCAGCTTGGCTTCTTATGATTAAAGCGAAGCTAAATCTACTCAGGCCGCAACTAACTCGCGGGCATGGGGAATTTCGCGCTTCGCCGCAGGACGGACCTGCGACGCCGACAACGTGACGACTGCGATGGTTTCTCCCGCGAGCGTCATGAACTCAAGTTCGTAGCCGGCGCCATTTTCATAGATATGAACAACCGTGCCGATATCGCCAGCCTTCAGACCTTCCTGGGGCAAATCTTCAGTTAAGACAACGAAATCGTGTTCTTTAATCATGACAGCAATCCTCAGAGACGTTTGCTCCACTGGCGATCATGCCGTGCGATATGAACGACGGCATATATAACCACTGTGTCGCTAATCACACGGAAGATGATGCGGTAGGGAAACCGTTGGGAGTAAGCCCAGCGCACCTGCTTGCGCTTAGAACGAACGTTGTAAATAAGGGGACTGGAGGAGAGAGTGTCAACTGTGTCACGTACGGCCCGAAGAAACTCGCGACCCAGTCCAGCTTCCTGCTGTTCGTACCATGCCTCAGCTTCAGACAGATCAGCATCCACTTCCGGACGAACAACGACTCGGTAAGTCACTCACCGAGTCTCCGGTTTAGGCGGGCCTTGACCTCTTCCCATGGAATGGCGCTCTCAGGATCCTTCTCGTGCGCTTCAATACGGGAGTCGAGCAACGCTTTCTCTTCATCGCTGAGCGGATCATCGTCATCGAGCCAGCCGCCGCCATCGAGTTCGGCAAGCTTCAGTCGGATCTCGTGTCGTTCCTCTGAAGTGAGTGTAGGAAGTTCTTCGAGAATTTCAGTCTTACTCATGGCAGAATTCTAATCGACGTATTAGCGCTAATCAAATATTACCGGAGCCGCGATAACACTCCGGTTAACTAGATTCTTGCATGACGGGACGGGCGACAGCCCTCACAAAGCAACACCAACCAGCGCCAGTCGTACTTCTAGCCCTTCGCTCCCTGCCCTTCGCTCCCTGCCCTTCGCTCTTAGCTCTTCCCTCTCTTCCCTCAGATCCGTTCTTATCCGCGTTCATCTGCGGCTAAATGCTTTCTCACTAGATCTTTTCCTCTTCCGCCTTGATCTTTTCCTGTTCCGACCTGATCTTTTCCCGATCCGACGTGATCTTTTCGTGTTCCGACAGGATCTTTCCCCGTTCCGCCTCGATCTTTTCGTGTTCCGACGTGATCTTTTCCTGTTCCGACGCGATCTTTCCGTGTTCCGAAGCCATCTTTGCCCTGTAAACCGTGATCTTTCGCTGCTCCGACCCGATCTTTTCTTGATCCGCTTCCATCCTGTGAGGCAAAACGCCCACCCCCGCCACCCCAAACCATCATTTTTGCTAGCAAATCCGCGTTTTTCCCCTTGCCAAGGCCATAACCCGTGTTAGAATCCGCCTCGTTAGCAAGCCAAAGATTCCTGGGACCGCTGCCCATCTTCACCCCTGGGGCACTCTCCCTGAACTCGTAACCTCAACGCTCCTCAAGCTTCCCGCTTGAGGCGGTACGAACCCTTAACATTCACCTGTTGAAGGAGGAATCCCATGCGAGACACCGAGCGGAGAAGACGTGACACCTTTGTGCGCGTGCAAGGCTTCGGCAATGAGCACGTGGCAGACTTTCCAGCCGGCGGAGTTGCCGCCCAACTCTTTACCTCACTGACAGCCACCATCAACCAACTGGATGGCCATGCCGCTTCCCAATCTTCCAACGACGGCATCGCCCGACAAGGAACCACTACTAAATCGCAGGCCCGCCAGGCCCTGCGCGAAGACCTGGAAGCAATCAGCCGCACCGCGCGCGCCATGTCCGACGACGTGCCCGGCCTGGATGACAAGTTTCGCCTGCCGCGAGTCGATAACGATTCGACACTGCTGAACTCCGCCCGCGCCTTTGCGGGGGACGCGGCGCCGCTCTCGGCACAATTCATCGCGCACGAGCTACCGGCAGATTTTCTTGCCACCCTTAACGCCAACATCAACGCGTTCCAAACCTCCGTCGACACTCAAGCCAGCGGTGTGGGCCAACGCATCACCGCGGGCACTGCGATCGACGAGGCCATCGAAACGGGTATGGCCATCGTGCGCAAACTCGATGCTCTGGTGAAGAACAAATACGCTCACAACCGCGCCATCTTGGCGGAGTGGACCAGCGCCAGCCACACCGAACGCGGTCCGCATCACGTGCCCAAACCCTCAACCGGCTCCGGCGCCACACCGCCGGCGTCTCCCTAAAATAGGAAATGCGTGAGCAGGGCCTTGCTCTTGACGCTTACCTCTTAGCGCTTAGCGCCTAGCCCTTCACTCACAGTTCACCAAAGGGGAAAGGAGTCAGGACCTGCTCCTGCCTCCTGCCCCTGCCCCCTGATCCCAGGGGCATGAGTTCATGAGCCTGGCTCATGAAAAGCAGCGCGTGGCGGTGCGGGGTAAAGCGGGTTGTGGCAGTGAAGATCCCAGCCCGCCTCGGCCCCCATCGCCGCGCGACTGCCAGACGCCGACCGCAGTCGGCGGTTCACGGTTCACGGTTCACGGTTCACGGCTTTAAGAGAAGAAGGAGAGACTGATGGCAAAACTTAAGAAATTCACTTTGCGCCCGAACAAGAAAAAGGGCGGCTGGGATCTACGGCAGGACAAGACGAACAAGCTCGCGAAGCACTTCCGAAAAAAGGAGACCGCTACCAAACGCAATGTCTTAAGAAAAGCGACTGGCGGCGAGAGCTCAGTCAAAATCATGAAGGAAAATGGTCGCCTTCAAGAAGAGCGCACCTACCCACAAAAGAGGGATCCGAGTTCATCCCCCGGATGACGGCGAACTCTCCGGCGAAACAGCAGTAACCCAAACCCTCAACTTATGAACCTGGCGGCGAGGGTAACCTCGCCGCTATCCCTGCCAACTGCTCCTGCCGCCTGCCCCTGGCCGTCGAGGGCTACACCACCAAACAAGCCTGCAAAGACGGCATCGAACTAGTCAATAAAGCCACCGTCGTCGAAGACGACTAACCGGTCTAGGCAGGATCAACAAAACAACCAACCCAACTACGCAAAGAAAAGAAGCGGCCAGCTCAAAAGCTCGCCGCTTCTCTTTTGACCCGCACCTTACCTGTGAAATCAGCGCCACTGCATTTTGAATCGACGACCTCAACCAGCCGCGACGCTCTGGAGAAAAGCATCCAACCCACCTGTCAGAAATGTCAACTTACCGTTCGGGAAAAAAGCTTCGTAACGCATGCGCGTCTGTTCATCTCCTCCAAACTGAATGGCGGTTACGTTGGGCGGTCCCTCGCGCCGGGACGCTAGCGCCCTCGTAAAGAGCGAGCGAATATTCAGGTCTTCATCAGGAAACGAGTATCCAACCACAATCCAATCTTCCGCCGTGCGCAGCCAACTGAGGGCTTGCTGCCAGATGCTGATCAAATTTGGCGCCCTCATTTCCCGGACGAACGATGGCGACACGATTTCCACTTCCAATTTTCCATGCCCGCAGTGGCATTGATTATTGAGAGTCTGTCTTCGCTCGTAGGCGTAGATCGCAATGTCCACTAGCGGATTGATGTATATCCGATCGCAGAGCCCGCACCTAAGCCAGTTTGTCGAACCGTGAAGTTTGTAAAGCCGGTGCAGCGGTTGAGCTGGCCGCCTCATCACTTGTTCTTCATAACTATTGGTGGGCCACAACCAGTCAAATCCAAAATCCGGAGCCAGTCTTTCGATTACAAACTGGTCATCGTCTTCGAAGCCCCAGGCTTTTTCCACCGCCGTGTCGTAGTTTGAAGTGATGACGCACACGTCTCCGAGCGCTCGCAAACCATCCACCCACCTTGTCAGAGCGAGCGTGGTTGGTTTAGGGGACCGAGAAAATTGCCCAATTGGCGAGTCGCCAAATTCGATTGCCTCATAGATGGCCCTTTCGAGGAGCGTTCGCGCTTTAGTAATTTCTTCGGGCGTCAAGCGCGCCACCAGGGCCTGGCCGGCGCTCAAAGAATAATCCAGCATTGAGAGCAGTGAGGTGACGAGCGGCAAACGCGATTTGTTCTTCTCCACGAAGTCGCCGGTGAATTGCATACCCGGACAAAGCGCGCGCAACGCCTTTTTCAGAAGTTCACGGTCTTCCTTGTTGTCGGCTTCCTTATTGGCGCGACGGTCTTCGAATAGTAGAGAAGGCTCAGCAATCAAACGCCTGATGATGATTGGCAGAAGTTCTTTGGTGAGTGGAAAACCAAACGTAAAGGAGGCGCCGGCGCCCAGAAACACCGCCACCCTTTCCTTGCCCGCCACGATCCGCTGTGCGGCTGCGCGAGCCTCGCTCGGTGCCAGGAGATCCCTGGCCTGTTTCTCGAGCGCCTCGGCCTGCTTCCGCAGCTCGCCAGCCTTGGTAATCAGATCCGCTGCGCGCTCGCCCGCGGGAGCATCAGGTGTGAGTTCCGGCATTCTCGTTTAGTCCTTTCCTGAAGTTAGAGGGAGTCCCATATTGAAACGAACCCAGCAGCATTTGCAAACTAATCCGGTTGCTAGGAATTTTGCATGAAATGAGTCAGAATGCGCCTTCCGCAAACGGCCGTCGCACCCGGTCCGATTCAACTCAGGCCTTCGTCCGATTTTGATCGGGTGAATTCTCAAGCTGCAAGGAGTCTCCTGATGTCACAGGACAAGACAGCGAAGGATGCTCGTAGGACCGTGAGATTGGAGTTCCGCCTAAAGATAGCGGCCGGAGCCATCCTGCTCGCGTCATTTATTACGCAAAATCATTTTTACGACAAATGGAACACGCAAAGCCAGCGATCTGAGTCTGCCGCCGTACATCAATCTCTAATAGACAAGAGCGTCCTTCTTAATGAAGCCCTTTTCTTCACCACTGGCGCGGCGCGAGATACTCTCCAGCCCAATCAACTCGAGGAACTGAGAAGACAGTACATTCGGGAGGCTGCCAGGAAGAGCGCCTTGGCAAAATCAGTGTGGATACTGGCAAGCGATCTCGATAATACGCAGAAACTCGACTTGTCTAACGGCATGATGGCGCGAGCAAACGGTGTCAAGGATCTATCTTCGTTTTGGGACTTTAATGGGTCCATCAACGAACTCGATAAGACGTACGCAAATATCATAGATCTCCAGATAGAGGCGTCAGAGCAAAGGCGAAAGACCGCTCGGTTTATCTACCTCGGGCTCTACGTGATCGGTGCTGGTTTGTTCTTATTCAGCCTGGTGGTTGAACGTCGAAGAATTCTGGCTGAGGTTAAATGAACCATGATTACCGGCGAACTGAAATCAAAAGTGGATCGGCTGTGGGATGCGTTTTGGTCAGGGGGCATCAGCAATCCACTCGAAGTCATCGAGCAGATCACGTATCTCCTTTTCATCAAGCGACTCGATGAGTTGCACACTGCGCAGGAAGCAAAAGCTAACCGGCTCAAGAAGCCGATTGAGAATGCAATCTTTAATCGCAAGCAGCAGGAATTGAGGTGGTCGCGGTTCAAGCATGAGGCTGCGGCCGCGATGTACAAGATTGTTTCCGAGAAAGTCTTTCCTTTTATCAAGGAATTGAAGAGCGCGCGGGAGGATTCTACTTACTCGCACCACATGAGGGATGCGCGCTTCACGATTCCAAATGCCGCCCTCCTCGCCAAGGTTGTCGATATGATCGACAACATTCCGATGGAGGAGCGGGACACGAAGGGCGATCTTTACGAGTACATGCTCAGCAAGATCGCGTCGGCGGGCCAGAACGGTCAATTTCGCACACCGCGTCACATCATCCAGTTAATGGTGGAGATGGTTGCTCCCAATCCCAAGGACATCATCTGCGATCCGGCGTGCGGTACGGCGGGTTTCCTGGTCGCAGCCGGCGAGTACCTACGCGATCATCATAAGGAGATTTTCAGAGACGATAAGCTTAAACGTCACTTTAATGACGAACTATTCAACGGCTTTGATTTCGATTCGACGATGCTGCGCATCGGCAGCATGAACATGCTGCTGCACGGTGTGGAGAATCCAAACATTCGCTACAAGGATTCGCTCGCGGAAGAACATGCCGGAGACGAAGAGCAATACACCCTCGTGCTCGCTAATCCGCCGTTCGCCGGCTCTCTGGATTACGAAAACACTGCGAAAGATCTCCAGCGCATTGTAAAGACTAAGAAGACTGAACTGCTTTTCCTCGCTCTCTTCTTGCGTCTGCTCAAGCCCGGCGGGCGTGCTGCCGTCATCGTCCCTGACGGAGTGCTTTTCGGCTCGTCAAACGCGCACAAGACACTCCGCAGGATTCTCGTCGAGGATCAGAAACTCGACGGCGTCATCTCGCTGCCCGGTGGCGTGTTCAAGCCTTACGCCGGTGTTTCCACTGCAATTCTAGTCTTCACCAAAACAAACTCAGGCGGCACGGACCACGTCTGGTTCTACGACGTGGACGCCGACGGTATGTCGCTCGACGACAAGCGCAGTGAACTCCTCCCGACGGAAAAACTGGGCCCAGTACCCAAGACCGCGCTCGCCGCCGACGACCACGCGAAGAACAACCTGCCCGACATCCTCGCCCGCTGGGCGCAACGCGAGCGGGCCGAGCGCCATAACGCGCGCACCGCGCAAAGCTTCAGCGTGCCCAAGGCCGAGCTGGCCGCGCAAGGCTATGACCTTTCGCTCAACCGCTACAAGGAAGTCGTCCACGCCGAAGTCGCTTACCTTGCGCCGAGTGAAATTCTCGCCAGCCTCAGCCAACTGGAGGTTGAGATTCAGCAGGGCATGAAGGAACTGGAGGGCATGTTACGGTGACACCTCTCGCCGCACCAGTTTCCGCGCCAGTTGCTACGAAACGGCTCGGATTAGTCGCCGAATTTATTATGGGGCAAGCACCTCCGGGCGGTGACTGCAATAAAGAGCGGCGTGGAACTGTTTTCGTGAAGGCGGGTGAGTTTGCCGATCGATTCCCGATTGTTTGTGAATGGACCACACGCCCATTGAAACTCGCCAAATCTGGCGATGTTCTCGTCTGCGTTGTCGGAGCAACAGCGGGGAAAATCAATCTAGCTATTGACTGCGCTATTGGTCGATCCGTCGCTGCTATCCGGCCTAGCGCACATTTGGCGACCGAGTTTCTTTATCACTTTCTTGCGACCAAAGTGCTTTTCCTTCGCGCCCAATCCCAAGGGCTTGCGCAAGGGGTGATTACGCGTGACATGCTCAATAACCTTGAAATCCCCTTACCGCCGCTTGTAGAGCAGCGGCGAATTGCGGAGGTGCTGGGACGGGCGGAGGATTTGCGGGCCAAGCGCCGCACCGCCCTCGCCCAACTCGACGCCATCACCCAATCCCTTTTTTTGGAGTTTTTCGGTATGCCGAAAGAGAATGCGAAGGGCTGGCCGCTAGTGCCGTTGATGGAAATCTGTTCACCGAAGCAATGGCCTACTATTTCAACACCTGAGCTTACTCAGACGGGTTTTCCAGTATTCGGCGCCAATGGTTTAATTGGTCATTACACTGAATACAATCACGAAGAGCCGACGGTCCTTATCACATGTCGCGGTGCGACCTGCGGCACGATTAACGTTTCGCCGCCTCAGTGTTACGTCACCGGCAATGCGATGGCTTTGGACAATCCTGACCCGCAGCGCATAACGATTGAGTACCTTGAATCCGTTTTAAAAATGCGCAGCATGGCCGACACGATCTCCGGCACAGCTCAGCCTCAAATCACGCGGCAGAATCTCCAACATGTGACGTTGCCGGTTCCGCCTCTCTCGTTGCAGCAAGAATACGCTCGCCGCATCGCGGCAGTGGAGACGCTGAAGACTTCGCAACGCGCGTCGCTCCAAGACATGGACGCGCTATTCGCCAGTCTCCAGCATCGCGCATTTAGAGGGGAGCTATGAAGCCCGCGCTGCACAATCTGTCTTTGCCGGGCGCAATGCTGGCGCGTGGATTCTGGCTTTACGTTTGGGAAGTGACTGACCGCTCGTGCAAGCAGTGGCTGTACGTGGGCCGCACCGGCGATAGTTCATCACCTAGTGCGCAGTCGCCATTTGCGCGCTTGAGCCAGCATTTAGGCAGTAACCAAAGAGGAAATGCGTTGCGGCGGAATCTGAAGCGGGTGGGTATTGATGCGGATCATTGCCGCTCATTTGAGTTGACCTGTTACGGCCCGATTCTTCCTGAGTGCGCGGACATGATTGCACACGCCCCATCGCGAGACATCATGGCGGGGTTGGAGAAGGGATTGCGCAACGCGCTGCACATGGCAGGCTATCGACTGCTCAATGAGGTGAAATCGCGTCACCCGATTGATAAACGGAAGATGGCGAAAGTACTCCAAGCGTTCTCAGGTAGATTCAATAAATTGCTCGACGGTGGCGTACGCACATCGGCGCAGTAGCCCGACCGTGAGGGAGGGCTCCCACTCGAACGCAAGCCCTCCCTGACGGTCGGGCTACTGCCCCGGTGCTCGATTTCTTATGTCGAACTTCACTTTCCTCAAGACCGAATGGCCTGAACTACACGACTCAGCCGCGAAGGTTGAATCGCTTGCGCGCACTGATGCGCGCGCGTGCTGCTTCTACGCCCGCCGCACACTTGAGCTTGCCATCCATTGGCTGTACGACCACGACGATGAACTGAAGCGACCTTACGACGACAATCTAGCCGCCCTCATCTACGAACCGACGTTTAGAGATAACCTGATCAGAGATCTCTTCCTCAAGGTCAAGACGATCAAAGAGATCGGCAACCTCGCCGTGCACAGCCGTAAACCGATTACCGAGCGTGACGCGCTGCGCGCCACCAAGGAGCTCTTTCATTTTCTTTACTGGCTGGCACGGATGTACACCCAGCACTCCCCCGCTCAGTACAAGCACATTGTTTGGGATGAACAAAAGGTTCCTGCGCGCCAGGTGTCAATTTCAGCGCAGACCCTCGACCAACTCAAAGCCGCGGAAGAGCAATTACGCGAGCGCGATCGGGCGATTGCTGAACAAGCAAAGGCCCTAGCCGACACGGATACTCAGATTGCCTTCTTGCGGGAGCAAATTGCGGAAGCCAAGAAGCGCAACGAGCTAATTCCTGACGACCACGATTATTCGGAAGCTGAAACCCGCGATTACTTCATCGACTTACTTTTACGCGAAGCCGGCTGGCCGCTCGATAAACCCGAAGACCGCGAATACCCCGTTACGGGAATGCCGAACGAAGCAAGCGCGGGTTTTGTCGATTACGTCCTTTGGGGAAACGATGGCCTACCGCTCGCCGTGGTTGAAGCAAAACGCACGAAGAAAGATGGGCGCATCGGACGACAGCAAGCGAAGCTCTACGCGGATTGTCTCGAAACGCAATTTAAACGACGCCCACTCATCTTTTACACGAATGGTTATCAGACATGGTTCTGGGACGACCTCAATTACCCGCCGCGGGAGGTGCAGGGCTTTTACAAGCGCGACGAGCTTGAACTGCTCATTCAGCGCCGCGAGAAGCGAAAGGATTTAGCCGGCGAAGGCGTTAACAAAAAGATCGTCGAGCGTTATTACCAGAACGAATCGATCCGCGCGGTCACAGAGCACTTTGCGAGAATGCAGCGCAAGTCTCTGATTGTGATGGCGACTGGCGCAGGCAAAACGCGAACAGTAATTGCGCTTTGCGAGCTGCTACAACGCTGTAACTGGATAAAACGAGTTCTGTTCCTTGCCGACCGCGTGGCCTTGGTGAGACAAGCCGCGAATGCTTTCAAGCAACATCTCCCGGATTCCAATCCGGTGAATCTGGTAACCGAGAAATTTACTGACAGCCGCGTCTATCTATCGACCTATCCAACAATGATGGGTCAGATTAATGAAGTTGAGGACGGAACGCGCCGTTTCGGGGTTGGGTACTTCGATCTTATCATCATCGATGAAGCGCACCGCTCGGTCTATCAGAAGTATCGCGCGATCTTTGAGTACTTCGATTCCCTGTTGGTTGGCCTAACTGCGACGCCGAAAGACGAAGTGGACCGCAACACCTACTCGCTGTTTGACCTCGAAAAAGGTGTGCCGACGTATTCATACGATCTCGATCAGGCTGTCTCGGATGGGTTCCTTGTGCGCTCCATTCCGGTCGAAGTTCCTCTCAAGTTTGTTCACCAGGGAATCAAATACGACGACCTGACCGACGAGGAGAAGGAAGAATGGGATGCGATTGAGTGGGATGAAGAACAGGACGACGTGCCCGAATCGGTTGATCCGGCGGCCCTGAATAAGTGGCTCTTCAATGCCGACACCGTGGACAAGGTGCTTGAGACGTTAATGCAGCGAGGGCAGAAGGTTGCAGGCGGAGACGTCCTGGGGAAAACGATCATCTTCGCCAAAAACCATAAGCACGCAATCTTCATTCAAGAGCGGTTTGACAGGAACTACCCTCACTACAAGGGAACCTTTGCGCGTGTAATCGACAACTACGAACCTTACGCGCAAAACATTCTCGACGAATTCTCAACCCCGCAAAAACCGCCACAAATCGCCATCTCGGTGGACATGCTGGATACCGGCATCGATATCCCTGAGATAGTAAACCTGGTCTTCTTCAAGATCGTGCGGTCGAAAACGAAGTTCTTTCAGATGATCGGACGCGGTACGCGTCTGCGGCCGGATCTGTTCGGGCCGGAAATCGATAAGGAGTTCTTCTACATTTTCGATTACTGCGGAAACCTTGAATTCTTCAATCAGGATGTAAAGGGTGTCGAGGGTTCGGCCCAAGAGTCTCTCAATACTAAAGTTTTTAAGGCACGCGTCGATCTGCTTGAGAAATTTCGGGAAACGGGAGCTGTTACTGACGAAGCAATCGGCGAGCTTGACGATCAAATCGCAGCGACTTTGAGAGAACAAATTAAGGCAATGAATACCGACAACTTCGTCGTTCGTCCCCATAGAAAAGAAGTTGAAAAATTTCGCGAGCCCGCTATCTGGGAAGAACTTGGCCCGGATGAGTTTGAAGAACTTGACCTTGTTCTCTCAGGGTTGCCCGATGAATTAGATTCTGAGAATGAATTGGCGAAGCGATTTGACTTGCTCGTGCTCAAGCTTCAACTAGCAGTCCTCACAAAGGACGAATCATTCGTCAAACTTCGCGATAGCGTAAAAGAGCTTGCCAACCGCCTGGAAGAAAAACGAGCCATCCCTATGGTTAACGAGCAGATGGAATTAATCTTGGATCTACAACATGACGAGTACTGGGCAGACATCACTTTGCCGATGCTTGAAGATATCCGCAAGCGGCTGCGTGACCTGCTGAAGTTCATTGACAAGAAACAGCGGAAGCTGATTTACACGGATTTCGAAGATGAACTGGGCGAGATTCGCGAGATCGACTTCGGTCCCGTCGGCTCAGCCGTGAACATCAAGCAATACCAAAAGAAGGTTATGTACTTTCTGAAGGAACACGAGAACCATATAGCCATTCAAAAACTGAAGCGGAACGTGCCTATCACACCGAGCGATCTCGCGGAACTCGAACGGATTCTCTTTCAGTCAGAAGGCCTTGGAACAATAGAGGATCTTGAGAAGGCTTACGGCAAGCAGGAGCATTTGGGTCTATTCATCCGTGGCCTGGTCGGTTTAGATCGTGAAGCAGCGAAGCAAGCCTTCGGAGAGTACTTGTCACGACAGAATTTGACGGCTAATCAGATTCGCTTCATCAATCACATTATTGATTACCTTACGCAGAACGGTGTAATGGATGCGGGATTACTCTACGAACCACCGTTTACGGATTACGCGAGCACCGGCCTGGATGGAGTCTTTGCCGATAAGGATGCAAACGGGATAGTGTCGATTCTAGGTTCTATTCGTCAGGCCGCAGTTGCGTAGGCACGGTGCGGGGGCCTTCTCAGACTTTGGGCCTCAGTAGCGGCAGCCTCAGCTTCAGAGGAGAAGTGATGGTCGACTATTTGAAATACTTTGACCGCGAAAACTACCTTTTCGAAGAGGTGCATGTGCGGTTTCACTCCGAGCATTCTTTAGGTGCTTTTGATTTCTTTTCCATTGTCATTTGGAAAGCTAATCGCGCGAAGTCCAAGATAGCCCGCAGACTGTTGAATAAAGACCGGATAGGTAAGCGCAACCTGGAGGCCAGATGTCGCGCGCTCACGAAGGCCTTATATAAAGCTCCCGATCCCAAAGAAAGGCTACGATTGCTCATAAAAGATTGGGGCTTTGTCTTGCCTATGGCGTCCGCGATCCTCGCCGTTTGTTGGCCTGACGAATTTCCGGTTTACGATTATCGTATTCGAGATCAGATAAAAGGTTTCTCAAAGTTAAGTACCGCGAACTTCGAAAAACTCTGGAAGGGCTATCAGGAATACAAAGCAAACGTCTCTAGGCTTGTCCCAGGCGAATCGAGTTTGAGAGACAAGGACAGATTTTTGTACGGCAAGTCCAACGCCGTACAGTTGAAGGAAGATATTCGGCAGTCATTCAACGTGTTGGAGAGCTAACAGCCCACTCAATCTTGAGGATCAATTTTGTCCGCCCAATCTCAATCGCAATTCTTTATACGGTCGGTAGGCGTGCTTTGTGAGCGGTCCCCACCGCGAACACGATCTAGGTTCTAAGGTGGGGCCTTTTAGATTGTTACGATTGATCTTTATGAAGAAACAAAAAAAGCATGGTCAATCCTGTGGGCCTTGGAGGAAAGGCAAACTCCTGGGTAAGGGAGGGAATGCCGACGTTTGGGAAGCAGAAGACAAGGAGCAGAGATGTGTTGCGTTAAAAGTCCTCAAGAACAGACACCGAGACTCGGAGCCTTACAGGAGATTCGTCAATGAGGTAATTATCGGTAGAAAGTTAAAAGACCAAAAGGGCATCCTACCTGTAATCGCAGACTCTCAGCCCGAAAGGACTGACGCAAGCTTGCCTGCATGGCTCGCCATGCCGATAGCTTTACCGATTCACAAGGGCCTAAAGAACGCTAACCCCGAAACCGTAGTACTAGCAATAACTGAAATAGCCGAGACATTAGCGTCTTTGGCCGCTCAGGGTATTCACCATCGTGACATAAAGCCCGATAATTTGTACCTGCATGATGGCAAGTGGGTAGTCGGGGACTTTGGCCTAGTTTCTTTCCCGGAGAAGGAAGAGTTAACTGAAGCGGGTAAGAAGCTTGGCCCTATGTTCTATATCGCGCCTGAGATGCTGAGCAATCCTCACACCGCTGACGGAAATCGCGCTGACGTCTACTCTCTTTCTAAAACGCTTTGGGTACTTGCTTCGGGCCAGAACTATCCACTTCCTGGAGAGCAGCGGGCAGATGTGAAGTCACTAACTCTCAGCGCATGGACCTCCCATGAAAGAGCTTATTTGCTCGATTCATTACTAGAGAGGTGTACGAGAACTGAGCCAGAGCGACGGCCTAAGATGGAGGATGTGGCGCGGGAGCTACGTACTTGGCTAACCCCGACTGAATTTGCAGAACTACCTAAGGACCTCAGAGGTTACGCGTCTCGGATAGGCCGCATCGTACAGCCCAAAATACGACAACGAGAAATGAGGGAGAGATTGTCCCGCAAAGCAGCCGTTGATGGAGATCGACTAGCTGACATCGTTGACGAGACAATTAGGACGTTAGGCTCGACAGTGCGAAGTGTAATTCCTGGCGAGATTGTATATAACGACTCCATGGGCTTGTTGGGGGTCGTTGAGGAGGAAATTGCGGTAATCGAGGGGCAAAACTTCCGACACGGGGGATATATCTATCGGAGGGGCAAAATGCTTAAAGCCTCGGATGGCATAGTCACTTTGTTTAGTGGAATCCAAGTGGCGATTAGTCGCGATGACGAGCTAACCCTCATCGCGGCTCATATCGTCGCCCCTCATATTGAGATATCTTCTAACACCCTCTCTATGGGCGATAAGGAGATATATTTCGAACGGAGGAAGATGAGGTTGGTTTGGTATAAGAGAACCACAAGAATCCCTCTTCGTTCCGCACTCGAAAACGAAGCCATAGGCGAATTGACTGCGGGGCTGTCTAATACTCTGGCGGATGCAATTGGTCGATTCACCCAAACACTGGAGATAGTATCTGAATTGGATCCTTCCTCTCTTCAAGAACTAATCCAAAAAGAGGTCTTGGGACAACGGTAGCTTGATACACTCAGACCCTCCGGTTGGACATCTTGCAGGCTTGCAATGCCTTGAGCGATCGAAGCACAAAAGGGCAAGGAGCAAAGCGCCAAGTGGGAAGAGCTGAAGAGGTGAGCGGCGAATTTGCCGATTAACGTACTTCGATAAGCCTGTTGCCAGCGTCGAGAAGTAACATCACCTGCGTCCAGCGCGGCTCTAACCACTCTAAGAGTGCTCGATTGGTAGAGTTGCCTTTGCGAAGCCAGACAATAACTGGACCGCTTGTGGTTCGTGATGTGCGCTCAGCGAAATCTTCATCTTTGGTGACGATGATCGCCTTTCTACTTAGGCCCCAGTTCCATATCACTGCATCATCAGCATTGCGTAGACCGAGCTCATCGACGTGTTGGGCTGTATGCCCCTGCTGAGTTAGCCAATTCGCCAGCGCGGGTGGCAATTGGGCATCAACCAGAAAAATCACGATCCAACCATAACCACAGCGTGATCAACCTGGGCGGAGGCATATTCAAGACAGGCTCGGATGTCTTCGGCTTCGAGGTAAGGATAATCCTTAAGAATTTCGGTGTCGGTGGCGCCCCCTGCCAGCATGTCTAAAACATCCTTGACGCGAATACGCATACCACGAATGCAAGGGCGCCCACCGCATTGGAGCGGATTGGAAGTTATCCGACTGAGGACCTCAACGCTCATGCCGCCATAGTAGGGATCCGGAGATCGCAAGTCAATTGTTGGATCGCTGGTCGGAGGAACGGCAGAGGGCCGAAGCACCTTCCCAGGCGAGGCTGAGAGGGAGTTGTAGAAACTTCGTAAAGAAGCCGCCGCCGCCAATGACTCGGCGGGCTTTCAGCTTGAAGAGAAATGGCTCGCCCCATTGCAGGACTTTGAAGCCGCGTTGTGAGGAAGGCTTCCAGAAGTTCACCTCCTCCACCAGAGGGTTGGCGGCGTGGAGTTTGAACCAGTCGTAGTCGGTGATGCCTACGTAGAGCCGCACGATTTCGGATTTCGGAATTCGGATTGATCGCAAAAAGCAACGTTGCCGTTTCGCGCACAGCATACAAGGGTTTGTGTATGAAGCGGAAGGGCAACTCGCGCTCAGGTTGCATCCCTGAATTGATTGCTGTGATAGGATTTCGTCTCGATGAAGCTGGAACACCTAATTGAACGTGACCCTCGGCAGATGAGCGGCATTCCCGTCTTTTGCGGTACTCGTGTCCCTATCAAACATCTCTTCGATTACCTTGAAACAGGTGACAGTCTGGAAACGTTCCTCAATGACTTTCCCACCGTAAGTCGTGAGCACGCGATAGCTGTATTGAGCGCATCCAGAGAATCTCTGATGAACGAGAAAACGAGCGCAGCGGCGCGTCTGGAAGTGATGAAAGAAGCCACGAACGATGAAATGTTCATGGCTGACCTCAGAGCGACGATGGAAGATTTCCGGGAGGCAGACAAGCTCAACCATTTGATATGAACGTTTCCCGATGGAGTATTTGGCGCGCAAATCTCGACCCTCTCGTCGGTTCCGAGCAAGGGCGAACCAGGCCAGTACTGGTGACAAGCGAGAGCTTCATTAATACAATCCTGCCGGTTGTTAATGTCATACCCTTAACCTCGGGTGAGGATTACCTTTATCCCTCGAAGTGTTTTTTCCGATCGACGTGCCGCCGAGGGAAAGGGCAAGGCGCGAAGGGCAAAGGGGAAGAAGTAAGGACCAAGTGCTAAGGTAAAGCGCCTTGCTCTTTGCCCTTTGCCCTTCTGGCACACGATTCACGAAATTCACGAAGCACACTAAGCAACACGAAATAAGAGTTCTTGGAGTGCGCTGACCTGTCAGCGCTTTCTCCGGTCGCGACCTGTCGCGACACGTTAAGGTTGAAGCTAGTCTCGGAAGCGGCGACAGGTCGCCGCACTCCAAATTAGTCTTCGCTTTTGCAGAATTCGTAGGAGCTTTCGTAGGCCAGTTTCCATTCGCTGTTTTGGCGGCGGTAGATGTGGTGGCCGGCTGCGTGGTCGTTGCTGTAGTCAGTGACGATCTCGGCAACGCCGTCGGGGTCGAGGTCGAGGTAGTCGATTAGAGTCTCTTCGCCGATGTTGAAGATCTCGCTCTTCGAAAAATCCCGGTAACTCGCTAATGCAGTTTTATAGTTTGCCCCTTCACCTTCGGCAATCAGGAAAACGTAACGCGGCGGGCGCTCGGGATCCGGGTTCCGCAGCCGGAAAGTTCCTACCAGCTCCGCACGATTATCTCCATCTACATCAATCGCCGTGAGATTCGCGGTCTCCATCCTGGAGAGCTGCGCCGGCGTTACTCCATTTTTCGCGAAACTCGATTTAGCCAGCTTGACGGCCGCGGTGCGCTCAGCCGCGGACGGCGCTCGACGCCAAATTTCCGAGCGCGCTATCCGGTCAGAGGTAGTCGCCAGGCCCAGCACCTGGCCGCGAATGCGCGAGATACCAAGCGAGCCGGGTTGGAACGGCCCATTCCAGTAAATCAAACCGTGGCAATGGACGCCGGCGTCGGTGAGATTGATGGTTCCGGCCGCGCCACCGCCAAAGACGACATAAAACTTGCGGCCATTGGGCAGATATTTTTTGATGAATGCGTCCGCGTCTTTGTAATCAGGGCGCTTGTTGTTGGCGCCCCCGGGATGTTTGAACTGTCCGTTCTCGATTATGGCAATGACTTCTAGCCGGGGTTCGGGTTTGCCTATGTTCCGCGTCGTCGTCACGACTACTGGTTCATCCTGGGCACTAGCGTTGGTGAAAGCGCAGATTACTAAGGCGGCGAGTATGAAGAGTTTCATTTGGGCCCTCCCGTGGTTCGGTAAATGTCGAGGCTATTCGCAGATTACGCAGAGGAAGCGGCAAAGGGCAAGGCGCTAAGGGCGAAGCTTTTGGAGTGCGCTGACCTGTCAGCGCTTTCTCCGATCGCGACCTGTCGCGACCTGTTCTTCAAGAGATGCGGCGACAGGTCGCCGCAGGGGAAAAGCGGCGAACTTAGAAAAAGGACAGACGAGCGGAAGTCAACGTATCGGAGACGTACAGAGACGCGTTCGCTCGTTGATAAATTGCTTCGTGATTGCGTGGTATCGCAGTTGCTATGAGCGGGTGAACACTGGAACAACAGTGAACAGTGAACAGTGAACAGTAAATAGCCGAACGCTCGGCCAGTTCACGTTTCAAGGTCAGGCTCAAGATAAGCAGTTACTGTTCACGGTTTACTGTTTACTGTTCTACGGTTACGCAATTAACAAAGGAGAACGAACAATGGGTGATTTAAATAAAGGAAATTTGGGTGAGGGCACGGCGCGGCAGCGCGAAGAAGGCCGGATGATGACTGGCTTGTTCAAAGACCGGGAGAGCGCGGAAGGCGCCTATCGTTCCTTGAACAGCCGAGGTTATGGCAAAGATGACGTCAACCTTTTGATGTCCGAAGACACGCGCAAGAAGTATTTCTCCGAGACCGGCGAGACCGAGCTGGGCACCAAGGCCTGGGAAGATGCCGGCAAAGGCGCGGCTATCGGTGGCGGCGTGGGCGCGACCCTCGCGGCGATTGCGGCGATTGGCACGACTCTGGCGCTGCCGGGTCTGGGATTGTTGATTGCCGGTCCGATTGCGGCGGCCTTGGCGGGCGGCGGCGCGGGCGCTTTGACGGGCGGTCTGATTGGCGGCCTGGTGGGCCATGGCATTCCGGAAGAGCATGCCAGGGTTTACGAAAAAGGCATCAAGGACGGCGGCATCGTGATGGGAGTCAACCCGCGCACTACGGAAGATGCGGACTACTTCGAGAACGAATGGAAGACGAACCGCGCTGAATCGCTGTACCGGTAAGGCCGTTGAGGGTTGGGTGATTCGTCGGAATTGTCGTGGGGGCCCTTCCTTACGGTCGGGCTTCTGTAGTTGATCGTGAGGTTTCGTGAATCGTGCGCCTCAATGCGGGGCGAGGACGATTCACGAAACACACGAAGCTCACGAAGGAACAGGAAACACTTTTTTACGAACACGGGAGGGACTTGAATGAGACGCATTTTTACGTTCGGATTAGTGCTGGTAGCGGTGAGTGTCCTGGCAGACTGTACCGCGACTAATAACACCAATAGGGCCAATACCAACGCGGCGGCAGTGAACGCCAATGCTGCTGCAAACAACAACGTGGGAAATCCACCGCGTGATGGCGTGATCGATACGAATGCGAATATTCCGCAGAACGCCAACAGCCGGAACGTTTCTTCGAACACCGCGGTGGTGACGAATAATAACGGCAACGCGAATACTGCTGGAGTCAAAACGGTGAATCAGAACGACCATCGCAAACCCAGCGGCCGCAGGAATTAGTGGTTTTCGCTCTACGCAACTAATGCGGGCGGGACGCCCGCGGTCCCAGTGAAGAGCTTGAGTCAACTTTTCGCGGTTGTCGTTTTGCTTCGAGGTGGAATTCGGGGAGCGTCCGCTTGGTATCGCAGGCGTACGGTGCACGAAAGAGTTTGATCAAGGGGGAGTTATGCGGGAAAGAAAGCCTGAGCAGCCAGTGCGTTTGTACACGTCAACCTGGTGGGCGCGTTTGGTAACTATCACTGAGACAGCGCCACGGCGGCAAAGCCAGCGACGAAGTTGGGTCAGGGTGCTTCGGGGATTGATTGCGGCGTAAGATTGGCGGGCGGGACGCCCGCGGTCCCAGGGAAGAGTTTGAGCGGTTAACTGGGGAATCGATAGCATTGGTGCGAGCCCTCGGCATACGATTCACGAAAATCACGAAACACACGAAGCAACACGAAACAATCTGGCGACGAGAAATTATCACTTGGCGCTTGGCTCTTTGCCCTTTGCTCTTTGCCCTTCGCGCTTGGCTCTTTGCCCTTAGCGTTCGGTGATGGCGATGACGCGGTGGCCGGGGGTTTTCAGGGCTTTCTTTACCGCTTCTGAATCGTACTCGAGCAGGGCGGTGCCGCCGCCGGTGACGTCGAAATAAGGCGGCAGGAAACCTCCCGACGTTCCGAACTTGGCAATCATCAGCGTGCCGTCAAAAGTGCCGTTGCCGCCGCCGGCCTTGGTAACTTTTCCTTCACCCATCACCAGAACAATACCTACAAAACTCGGGTTGCCTTTGGTTATCAGTTCGCCTCTCACGATTAGCAGGCCGGCGCCGCCATCCAATCTGCAGGTGCCCGTCACAAAGGTGAACTGCGGCAAAGCGCTGGTGCCGGCGTAACCGTCGAACGACGAATAGACTTTGCCATCGACTTCGGCCAGGGCCAGAGCGTCGGCTACAAACAGGCGCGCGGCGTTGGCGCTGACGAAGAACGGTGGCGTCTTCGCTGAGGGAATTCCCGCCGGCGCGGTGTACAGATCCAGCACGCTAACCTGGGGATTAGCAACTGTGCCGTTCTTGGTGATCGCGGCCTTGGCCACAGCTAGATCCTGAAGACTTACTGCAAAGGCCGGCTTTTGGGCTTCAACTCCGGCATTGTCCGCTCCGGTATATTCCTTGGCGTTGCTGCTGCCAATCTCAAAGTTCGCCATCGCCGAACCGTCATCGGCGCCGCGTACCACCATGGGCGCCGGCGCCGGAATATGCAGCGACACGTTCTGCAGAATCAGTCGGAGTTTCTTTTGCGCGCCGCGCGGACCGTAGCCGGTGACATCTATCAACAGGCGATCCGGCTCAAAGGCCGCGAGGGTGTTATCGGGATCAGTGAGACTAACTTTGTAAGCGGCATTCGCGCCGAGGGGAACTCGTGCGGTGCCGTTATACGGAAGCCAGTTAGAAAGTGTCGGGTTATTAAGGGCAGCGCGAAACGTGGGGCTGGCGACTCCGCCGACGTTGTTCTGCATCACGTTGAGGGTCGTCTGCAACGCAGCTTCGGCGGCGTAGTAAGCGTGCATTTCAGCAGTTGCGTCCACCGTGTTAATTCCGGCCATCGAGGTGGAAAGGATCAATGCCCCACCCGCAGCCAGCAGCAACATTGAGACTAAGAGCGAGGTGATTAAAGCTGCGCCGCGTTCGCCCTGGCGGGCACTTACCCTCGCCAGCTGTTGGTGTTGCTTCGTGAAGTTTTGTGAAACTTGGTGAACCGTACACCTGGGATTCGAGACCTTACGATTCTCGAAATTAACTTTTGGTATGAAGCGTTGAGGGGCTCTGGTAATCGTGGGCAGCGGAATTGTTTTCATAGTTGGCCTTCACTTCAATAGCGATTGAGAGTCTCGGGGGCGTTTCGCAGCGTGACCTCCGACGTCAGCGACATCGGGAAAGCCGGCACGCCGTTGATTGCCGGAAGCGTTACCCCAATCGTGAGCGTAATGCCGGTGGCGCTGCTGACAAGCGCTGGACTGGCGGCAACGTTCAGCACGGTCCCAGCCAGATTGTGATAAGTGAGTTGCAGCGAGTCGATACGGCTGGCCAGCTCCGTCATCGTGCCGGTGTTGCGATCGTAGCGCATGATGGAAAAGCTTGTCGGCTGAAAGATGTAAGCCACGTCTTCATCCGCGTCAGTAGTAGTGCCGTTTGTATTATTCAGATTAGAACGAAAGTGGATCGCAGTCTGGTTGGAATCGTTTGCTCCCGCCACGATTCCGTTGTCATAAAGTCCGAAGCCGCTGACGGCCAGCTCGCGCGACATCACGTTAAAAGCCCTTTGGACATCAGCAAGGCCGTCCGACTTTCGATTCTCACGACTGCGAATCGCAAAGGAACGCGCCAGCAGCGTGCTGGCCCCGGCCATTATCGCGAGAGTGATGGTCATCGCTACAATCAGTTCAAACAGTGAGAACCCATTGGGTCGTTTTGCAGGGAAAGGCTTTGCACAAAGAGTCGCTTCATCAGTCCGCGAAGCGGACGGCTGAACGCTAACAGCCAGAAATCTACCTTTTTCAGCCGTCCCCTCTCGCGGACTAAGGGAACGGTACTTTTTGTGCAAAGCCGCGGGAAAGGCTAGGCGATGAGGGAGCCCTCCCTGACGGTCGGGCTTCTGATTGGGGTTCATCTTGTTTTCGCTCGATTCGTTGACACGGCAACCGGGGTGCCGGCCCAGTCCGGGCCTTCGCCTTGCGGCGTTACACTGATCGTGATCAATTTCAGAGTGGCGGTGGTATTCGTAATCGCGGTCGTAACCTGGTAGCTGCGCCCGCCGGCCAGCACCCCATCTTGGGTCCGCGTTCCAGCCCGCAGAATCCAGGTTCCATCCGCCTCTGAATCCAGAGCTGAAAAACGCGCATTGCGCAGCAGTTCCAACTGCTGTTGCACCAGAGCCAGCGCCTGCGTGCGATCGGTAGCGCCGGAATTATTCTGTATTGAAAAAGCGAACAACGATGCGGCGCCCAGGCCCACGATCGTCATGATGAACAACGCAATAGTTGTTTCCAGGAGGGTGAAGCCGCGCTGGTTCGGATTGGGAAGTGTCGTATGTCTCATCAGTTCCCTGCCCTGGATTTACGGCAATGAATAGGAAGACTGCTCGACAGTCGTTCCACCGCGTAGATTTGTGTTTGCCGAAACGGCCGTGACCGCCGGCGCGCTGGAGTTGACGGGCGTGAGGTTGGCATCCTGCCCTGAACTGACGCCGGCATCGCCATTAGCGCTGATACTGATTGCGTTCGTACTGCCTCCGGCATCGTTCAAGCTGAGCACCGGGACAGTGGGATTGCCGTCTGCGCCCACTAACCGGCCACGCCAGTTGAAGGCCATCACCTGCGGCACATTTCCGGAAAAAGTAACACCGGGCGGCAGCGTCACAGCACGAGCGGCGTTGACTACGCCATCGCCATCAAAGTCGATCGCCACGTTGTAAACTTTGTTACTGGACACACTGATGTTGGCCATGTCGGCGCTGGCCGGAGTTGCGTGCCGGCGCACGGAATCCTGCCGCGCCTTTTCCGCGTAGGCGAGAAACTCCCGCGTCGCGTTGGAAAACTGCAGGGCCTGCCGCGACCGCGTAATGCCAATCAGGCTGAGCGATGTGACGACTGCGATGATCGTTACAACCAGCAGTAGTTGCAGTAATGAAAACCCGCGATTATTCATAGCCACGTAATCTTTTCGCCGGACCAGGGTGCGGCCGCCGGGCTGGCCGTGGCGCTGGGAGCTGCCTTTCCGCTGCTGCGGACATGCTGTTCGAGCAAAGCGTTGCACCTGGTGCACTCCGCCGGAAACAATTCGACCCGTTTCCAGTGATGGCCCAGAAGATTGCAGATCAAGGTTCGGTTTAGAGTCCAAACCGCCAATTTCACTTTCCATTTTATTAAGGTCAGGTCGGTGGACATTGTGTGTTGTTCTTCCCTTTCGAGGTCAGAGGTCAGAGGTCGGAGATCAGAAGTAAGGGAGCTGCTGACGATTTACCTTTACGCGCGGGCGCTGATGCGTAAGGGGCCAGCGACTGTCGCGGATCGGTAGCGTTTAGGGCGTCGCGATAAATATTCCGCGATGCGAGGCGCGGGATTGGGAGTTAGCGATTGTTGGGCGAGTGTCTGCCAGTCTGATGGCGGCACTCGATGAAAGGCGGCAATCACCTCAGCGTCAAACTGCCGTCCGGCCCATTGGTCTAGTTCCATCGCGGCTGACTCGTATGACTTTCCTTTGCGATAGACGCGGTCGCTGGTGATGGCATCGAAGGCGTCAGCCACGGCAAAGATCCGCGCGCACAAGTCGATGGCGTCGGCCCGCAAGCCCAGCGGGTATCCCGACCCGTCCCACTTTTCATGATGCTGCGCCACTACGCGCGCTGCGCCTTCGAGGAACTTGATCCCTCGCAGGATTTGCTGGCCGTGCAAAGGATGTTCACGCATGCGCACCCACTCCTCTTCAGTCAGCTTTGAAGGCTTGCGCAGAATTGCATCGGGAACACCAATCTTGCCGATGTCATGCAGCAAGGCGCCAAATTCGAGTGCCTGCAATTGTTCGCCATCCAATCCAAACTCATGGCCCAGTCGTAAACTGTAACTAACCACGCGCTGCGAATGTCCGTGCGTTTCGGCATCGCGAGTCTCCAGTGCGGCGGTCAACGCTCCGAGAGTGGAACGATACGCGCCTTCCAAAGAACCCAGCGCCTGACCCAACTCCTTCGTCCGCTGGTCGACTAAATCTTCCAGGTTCTCTCCATAGAGGCGGTTCGCCAACAGCAGTTGCTGATGGTCCAGCGCGCGCGCCACCCACGCCTGTACTTGTTGCAGATCGAAAGGCTTCAGCAGGTAATCGAACGCGCCCAGGCGCAGGGCTTCGATCGCGTTCTCTGCTGTTTGCAGGCCGCTGATCATCACCACCACCGTATCCGGCGCGATTTCTTTTACGTGCGGAATCATTTTTAGGCCGCTCATGCCGGGCATGGAGATATCGCTGATTACCAGTTCGTACTGATTTTGCCGGAGCAAGTCCAGGGCTTCGGCCGCTGTCGCCGCCGGCGCGCAAACATAGTCACTGCCTAACAACTCCGCCAACACACTGCGCACGCCTGGTTCATCATCAACGATCAAGATTCTGGGAGCTTGGTATTCAGACATTCTGGTCTCTCCGTGTAAAAAAAAGCCTTCGCTTGTGATTAATCGCCTTTCACTTAAGTGAGGAGAAAGAGGGCGGCGCCGCCATTTTGGCCAGGACACTTGCCCCATCACACGCTGAATGCGGCGTTATTTCGCCTTTCCAGTAGGTAAGTTGCACAGGGCATGCCACGGACGTCCGGTCCGGGTTTTGGGTGTTGGGCGTCGGGTGGCAGGTGTCAGGTGCGGGGCCGGGTGTCGGGTGTCGGGTGTCAGGTGGCGGGTTTCGGCTGTCGGGTGTCAGGTGTTGGCGTCGGTCTCGACGCGTAGCGTCGAGGTGGGGTTAGCCGTGGCTTTTAAGCCACGGATCCCACGTTCCCTGGAACCGCTATCGTCGCGTTAGCGACGACGGAGATTTGCAAAGAATTCTTGTGCGCAATCACTACGGTGCCTAACTGAAAGTCCAACGTCGCTGACGCGACGACACGAACGAACACGAACTAAAGCCAACATTGGCTCAGAGTTTTTCCAGCACGAAGCTGTCGAACCACGCGTGGCCAAAGATTGGGCAGGGGTAGGAGGCGCAACGCTGTCGCTGTATGTTGATGGACACCGCCTGAAGTTGGTCGCCGGAGTCAAAAGTGAAGGAAAAGATCTGCCAACCTTTGGTCCCATTTGTCATTGGACTTGAGGTCGCAATCAGTAGGCCGTCCGTTCGCCATTGCCGCACAGTCACCGCGGGCAATCCTGCGCTCAGCAGATCCTTAGTTCGCGCCGCGAAACTCAGGCGATAGCGCGAGCGAGGTTCCACCAGCACCAGTTGCGAAATAATCGTCACGCCGGGATCAAGTTCGCCATGAAAATACATTTCCAGGCTGTGCGTTCCTGAGTCTGGCAAATGAGCGTCAACTGCGAAGTCGATGGTTTGAGATTTGGCCGCGCGCCAGCCAAACCCGGCTTCGTCTATGGCAATGGCGAATTCAAAACCGCCATCGAAGATTTCGCGGCGGCTGCGTTCATTTACTTCTGCATCCATCAACCAAACAGTGCGGGCTTGCGCGAACTTTTGAGCGTCGATGAGTTCCTTGACCAGGCGCCGGCGCTCGACCTGCGCAGTGCCAACCCCTCGAAGCAAGTCAATGCTCTCCTCCGCCTTTCCATGTTTGATAAAGAAGTCCGCCAACAGGATCCGGGCGGCATCTGTCTTCGGTACGGTGACTTGTAAAACTTGATGCGCGTCGCCCTGATAGAAACCCCATGCCAGATCCAACAGCGGTGCCAACCGCTCCGAATCGCTGGCTGCGGCGCGGTGCAACTCTGCGAACGCTTCCTTCTCTTCACCACGTCGCAGCAAGAGATTTCCCAGTTGCCAGTGTGGTTCCGCATAGCTGGGGGCGAGACTGATGGCCTTCTCAAACGCCGCGCGCGACGCTTCGTCGTTTCCCGCGGCATCGAACGCGCGCCCTAACTGCAGCCAGAGATAATAGTCGGCGGGGCGCAGGGCCACGGCCCGTTGAAACTCCGGCAACGATTGAGCGACTTCACCGGCTTCCAAAGAAAGTGTGGCTTGCGCGAAGTGCGCGCCGGCATCCGTCGAGCCAAAGTCCAACGCCCGAGTGGCAGCGACTATCGATCCGGTGGCAGTTCCGTATTCACTCATCAATTTGGAAAGACCATCGCGACCGGCGCTCCAGAAGCCGAAGGCACAAGCGCAGAGCACCACCAACGCGATCAAACGCGCCGGCAGGAAGTTAGTGTGGCGTTCTGCCGCTAATGTGCTCTGCTCGTGTTCCATTTTGTAATTACTTTGATTGGCGGCGCTCGTAAACGGGAAAGTGCGTCGGCTTGAGTCTTTCCATAAGAGGTTCTGAAAAGACAAACCATGACTGGCCCACGCAGTCAGCATCACCCCGCAGGAGTATTGTGGCAAATCACCCCATCTTATTTCGTTTAGCCAGCGTCACGGCGTTCATAATCATCAGCGTCGGTGCTCACCCATTGATCGGGAAGGTTTCTTCCCCAGGACCGGACCGGGAAATAATCGCCCGCGCCCAGTCTGCTGTGGTGATCGTCAAGACGTACGACCAGAGTGGCCGGCCGCTGTTGCAGGGTAGTGGCTTCTTCATTCACGGCGATCAAATTGTCACTGATTTTCATGTGGTTAAGGGTGCGGCAACGATTGCGATCAAGACCTTCAACGGCCGGATCGAAGTTGTGAAGAGGGTGGCGTTCGTGGATGAAACTAACGATCTCGCCTTACTTCAGATGGAGCGTCCGGTGGCGGGCACTGAGATTCTGGAACTGGAAGACTCGCTGACGCCGGCGGGCCAGCCCATGTTCGTAGTCAGCAATCCCCAAGGTTCTTCCTGGAAAGTTTCCCGCGGCTTCACCGGAACGCTCTGGAGTTTCAGTGAACAGGGAGAGCGTCTGCAGATCACCGCCGCAATCTTTCCCGGCAGCAGCGGCGCACCCGTGCTGAACCACCGGGGCCGGGTGATTGGCGTGGCCGCTCTGCATGCGCCCAGCGCTGATGACCTGAACTTCGCGATCCCTTCGGAAAGTCTCAGAAGTTTTAGTACCGCGGCTTCGCAGGTTGCCAGTTCGCAATCAATGCGCATGACAACCAACGAGCGCCGCTGAACTGACGAGATAGATCCTCAGGCGATCTTACGGTCTCGGTTTGTCGGTGCTCAGGTCGCTGCCGCGACTGCTGCCCTGGGCCGCTGCCGCGCCACCGATGACACCCGCTCCGGCTGCCCCGATTCCGCCAATTGCTCCGGCGCTCAATCCACCTGCTGCTGCTCCAATCGGAGCTGCGACTTCGGGACCCACGCTGCCCGCGGTCCGGGCAATCACACTTGAAACTTTCGCCAGATCTGTCTGGAAGACTTTTCCCTCAGAGGTGGTGACCTTGCCGGTAATTCCCTTGCTGGTCGTCAACACCACATAACCTGACTTCAGTTGGACATCGATGTGGGTCGCATCAAAGACCACGGTCACGTCCGTAAGCGGCGCCATGTCCAGGCGGCCCAACCAACCCAGATCGACAGTGGCGCCGACCTTGGCCGGCGACTGCAGATTGGATCCCGAAAAAATTGTCGTGCCGGGCTTGACACTATTTCCGTTCACCAAAATTGGTTTGTTATTACGCGTCGCGAGCTTGCCGGAGATCGGCGTGGCCGCCGCGGCCGTGGCAACTTGCGTCACGAGCACTAAAATTGCGATAGCAACTAAGCTAATCATGCTTGAGTTTTTAAACTGCATTTATGTTCTCCTCTATGGTCCGGCCTTTTCGAAATCGGGCCGGGTTTAGACTTCAACTGCAAACGCAAGGGGTGCGCCTTCCCTGGGTCCTTCACTCGTGGCACCCTGAAATTCTCGCGTAGCTATCACCACCAGGGCGATGAAGACGACGGTGTTGATAGTTACATGAAGACCAAAATCGACGGCGCTGTGCATCGCCACTCCGAACAGTCCGGTGAGAGCTCCGATACCGGCCGCTCTGGCAAACGGTGCGCGGCGACGAAGTTGTTGCTTCGCGCGGCGCGCCAGACTGAGCGCAAACCAAAGGGCGAGGGCAACTGCAATCAGACCCCCGCTCGCGGCCAGCTCAAGATAATCATTGTGTGCCGCTTCAGGAGTCCACTTCCCTGAGCCGTCGTGAAATGGCGTGATCGCGACTGCGTAAGCGCCAAGGCCGCTGCCCGCGATCGGATGCGCTTTAATCAAAGCTACCGTCGAGCGCCAAACTTCCTGGCGCCGAACACCTGCATGCTGTTCTGCATCCGGCGTGCTTACCTCACCGGGCAAGGCCTTCATGCGCGTGGTCAAAAGATCGCCGCCTAACCAAACTGCGCTGACACCGACGATGCCGACGATGGCGGCAATCAGCAGGACCCGTCCGATGATGGAGCGCGTTGGTGGCAGACGTGAGGCACTGTTGCGGAATTCAATTCCCGCCGCTTGTTCTTCGGGATATTTCTTAAGTCGGATTGCGCAGACGATGGCGGCCGCAAAACCAATCTGAACGAGCGCTGTGAAAACTGCACCACGCGAAGCGGTCATCACCAGAGCTGTCCACATCAGGACGACCGCGGCGGCGGCAACCGGCCAGAACTGCCTGCGCACTCCGCCACCCAGCACCAGGCCAACTAAAAGCCCGAGGGACATTTCCAACAGGAACGCAAAGTGGTTCTTATTGATGAACTGTGCGTAGCCGAATCCCGTTTGCAGGTAAGGCAAGAGAAAACCAGCATCGTGCTGCAACCCCTGTCGCAGCAGTCCGAAGATCGCGCTGGCCACACCAATTCCGATCACGGTGTAGATCAGGGCCCGCAACCGCCGCTCAGTGGAGGTATAGCTAAACAACAACGCTCCGAAGAAAACATAGGCAAGTAGTTTTACCGCCCACAACCTTGTTTCAAAAGCATCAGCGCTCAGCGCCGTTGCCGATTGCACAAAAGCGTAGAGTGGGACGAGCAGCACTGGAACCAGTAACCCGAACCCGCGCCGTGAGGGAGACAGCGACTGCTGTGGTGCAAAAGATTTTTGGACCACAACCAAAGCGGTGAGGGCAAAAACGCAGCATTCAAAAACTGCCAACCACCAGGGCTCGACAGTGCCATAAGGAATCGCCACCAGAACCGCAATGAGGAGCAGCGCTGCCCAGACGAAACTGTCGCTCAGTCGAGCGACACGCGCCCACAGGGTCCGGCTGGGTTGCCGACCCGTCAAACTAATGGCGAGCGTGTTGGCGACAGTTGCGTTTGACATGATTGTGGCTGCCTATGCGGCAACAGCGATCCGCGGTTGAGAAATCATTGAGGTTTGAGTTATCAGGTCATACGCCCACCGTGATTCGTGTCTAACCAGTCCGGCAACCTTCTTTTCCTCAGTCAAAAACTTCACGTTGCTGTACTTTGCTTCGCGGTAGTCGGTGACGGCGCCGCTGGCTATCAGTTCAATCACCTGGCGTATGCCTTCGGTAAGGGTCCATTGCGGTATGAAACCGAGCTGCCGGCGAATCTTGCTGAAGCTGGCCTTGTAGTCGCGGCGATCACCGCCCGAACCCATATTGATTAGCGCAGCCGACGGGACCATTTGCTGAATCATCTCGCCAATTTGCTGAATGGTGCGGTTCTGTTCGTCCGAACCGACGTTGAAGACTTCTTTGTGAATTCGATCCAGCGGTGCCTCGAGCGTATGCAGAACGGCCAGTGCCGCATCGTCAACGTGCAGGAAAGGCCGCCATTGGTCGCCGCCCTGGACGGTTATCTCTCCGTCCATGACTGCCTTTGCAGTCAGCAGGTTGACGACCAGATCAAAGCGCGTGCGACCGGAGAGACCGTAGATCGTCGAGAAGCGCAGGCACGTCGGCGAAAACGTTTCCGAAGCCATGGCCATCAGGACCTGTTCGGAGGCCAGCTTGCTGACGGCATACAGCGAGACAGGATTCAACGAAGAGCTCTCTGTCAGGAACTCATCGTTTTCGTTGGCGCCATAAACCGAGCACGTGCTGGCGAAAATGAAACGGCGAATGCCATAGCCCCGGGCGACTTCGGCAATGGTGCGAGTGGCCATCAGGTTGACCTCAATGGTCAGATCCTGGTTCAGCGCGCAGGCCGGGTCGCCCACGATCGCGCCCAAATGGATGACCGCATCAACGCCCTGCATGCAGGAAACGAGTTGATCCACTCGGCGAAAATCGGCCTGGATAACCTCCAGGTTTGGGTGACTGAGGACGGATTGGATGGGCTCGGTGCCGTAAAACAGGAGGTCGAGCACGCGCACCTTGTGGCCACGGTTCAAAAGTTTTGTCAGCAGCCCCGATCCAATGTAGCCGGCGCCCCCGATCACCAGCACTGTGCGTGGAGTTGGCTTCTTCCAGAGGATGGGCAGGTTCAAGAGCGAGCGCTTCGGAGCTTGAGTGCGTGAGAATTCGGGCATGGGTTATCTCCTGTTGGCGGACGTTATGAGTTGGACTGCTTCGATCACATCGTGCACGTCGTCTTCTGACATGCCCGGATACAGCGGCAATGACACAACGCTGTCGTAGATGCTTTCGGCCTGCGGCAGGTCGCCGCGCCGGTAGCCGAACTCTGCCTGGTAAAACGGATGCAGGTGCAGAGGGATGAAGTGCACGCTGGCTCCGATGTTCAGCTGCTTCAGCTGTTCAATAAACTCAGCGCGGTTGATCGTCATGCGATCGAGGTCGAGGCGAATTGCATAAAGGTGATAGACATGATTTCGATCCGCATGGGCGATCGGCGTGCGGACCGCATGCATATCGCCGAAGGCCTCGTCGTAAATGCGCGCATAACGCCGGCGGGCTTCCACAAATCCATCCAGCCGTCGCAACTGGTGAATTCCCAGCGCCGCCGCAATATCGGTCATATTGTTTTTGTAACCGGCTGCTACGATTTCGTAGTACCAGGAACCGGAGCTGGTATAGCGCTTCCACGCGTCCTTGCTCATGCCGTGCAGCGATAAGACGCGCATCTTCGAGGCCAGCTCGTCGTCGGCGGTGGTGATCATGCCGCCTTCACCGGTGGTCATGTTCTTGTTGGCGTAGAAGGAGAAGGCGGTGGCGCGGCGTAAGCGCGGATAACGCGCGGAGAGTTGATCGGATCCGATCTTCAGTCCGTGGTATGTGGTGCCGACTGCGTGGGCTGCATCTTCAACTATCACCAGCGAGTGACGGTCGGCGATCTCATAAATGGCATCCAGGTCCACGGCCTGTCCGGCGTAATGCACCGGCATAATGGCTTTTGTGTTCGGTGTAATGGCGGCTTCGATGGCTTTGGGACTGATTTGAAAATCCGCACCCACATCCACCAACACCGGACGCGCGCCGGTATGAATAACTACGTTCGCGGTGGCGCAAAAAGTGAGCGTGGGCACGATTACTTCATCGCCAGGTCCAATGCCCAGAGCCACCAACGCTGTGTGCAGGGCCGCGGTGCAGGAATTGACCGCGATTGCCCGAGAAGCGCCGGTATAAGCGCTGAACTGGGTTTCGAAACGCTTCACTTTGGGGCCGGTGGTCACCCAACCGGACCGCAGAGTATCCACTACCTCAGCGATTTCTTCTTCGCCGATCGATGGCAACGCAAAAGGAAGGAAGTTTGCGCGTATGAGTTCTGCAGTTTGAATGAGGGCCGACATGGCGGTTCTCCTTTTCAGCATGTAACGCAAACTTTAGTTTGCGACTCGGCGGGGGTGGAATTTCAAAACGCGCAAACTAAGGTTCGCGTTACAGCGATTCCTAGATCAGTTTGCGAAGTGAGATAGCAGAGCCCACGATTTTGAATCCGCAATCCTGATAGAGGCGTGAAGCGGCAATGTTCCGTATTTGCGTACCGACTTCTACATGGGCGCAACCCTGGTCGCGAAACCATTCCAGGGCCGCCATGGTCATAGCGCGTCCGACCCCGCGGCCCCGGGCGCGTGTGGCGGTGGCCACCAGAACGATGGTCCCGTCGGAATCGTTTACTTTTCCGGAATCGCGATTGCGGGCACAGGTGACAAAGCCAAGCAGGCCCGCTTCGTCTTCCGCTACCAGTACGGCATCAGCGGCCTGCCCGTTACAAGAGTTTCGCAGCCAGGTCGCGTGCAGTTCGTCCGCGCGTTGGGGATCGATAAAGGGATCGGCGTGAAAGCGATCGAACTCGTAGGCGTTGCGCGCGAGCTCGCCGGTAGCCGCGGCATCTGCCGCAGTCGCCAGGCGAATCGCGAAGTCTTTTGCTGCGGGCGAGGGATGTTCAGCGGAAAGTTCGCAGGCAAAAGTCAGTATGCCGTCAACGGTTATGAATCCGGCTTCTTCGTAAGCGTGCAAGCTGGAGAGATCCGACGCGTCCACCCGAGCACTCAGGTGCCAGATGCCGCGATCGCGCGCTACCCCGAGAACACTTTCCAGCAACTTGTCCTTGATTAGACGCTGCTGCTCGTAGGCGCCAGTCGCAACCAGGTAGTCGACCCGGGCCGCCGCGATGCCCAATTGCTCGCTGTCCCATGGCAGAATTTTGAAGCCGGCAAAGCCGCGCGCTTCCCTGCCCTGCATGGCCACGCACGAAATGCTTTCTTTATCGCCCATAGAGGTGCGAACTTCGGTGCAGGTTGATTGAATAAGGCCGGCCTGACTTGCGGCCGCCAGCCGGGACACCGGTTTGAAGGGCCACGATTCAACCAACGGGGCGATCTGCAACCAGTTAAGCGGCGAATATGAGTGAACAGAAACGGTATTCATCGAGTTATCTCCAGTGCTTCGCGTGCGAATACGTCCTGGCGACGGAGCACGTAGGGAATTGTTCGCAGCAGAATCGTGAGGTCCAACTGCAGTGATTGGGTGGCGACGTACTGAAGGTCCATCTGTTTGCGCTCCGTCCAGCTGACGCTGTTGCGACCGTTGATTTGAGCGAACCCCGTGATGCCGGGTTTGACAGATGTTCGGCCCCACTCTGCCTCGGTATAGAAAGACGACTGATCGACCTGATCGGGGCGTGGGCCAACCAGAGTCATCGAGCCGGAAAGGACATTGATTAACTGCGGTAGCTCGTCAAGGCTGGTACTGCGCAGCCAACCACCGAACCGGGTTACCCGGGGGTCATTGACAGCGTTCAAGGTTGAGCCATCTTCGTTGCGAATGTCAGGAGCGTCGTTGATCATGGTGCGAAACTTGTAAAGCGTGAATGAGGATTTATTGCGTCCAAGTCTTTTCTGCCGAAACAAGACTTTTCCCGGCGAGGTGATGCGGACAATAATCGCGATCGGCAGAATCACCGGACTGAGAACCAGCAACGCCCCGCCAGCGGCAGTTATGTCGAGCCCGCGCTTGAAGGCTGCTTGCCATGTTTTCATGAGAATTTCTCCTGGCAGATGCCGGCCACTTCTCGCTTCATATTTCCGTAGTGCGGGCGGGGTCGAGCCCGACTCCGCGCCAGTTCGAGATAGAGATCAAGATAAGAATCGAGCATGCGCTCTTCGGAATAGAAACGAACGAAGACTTGCTTTGCGCGTAGCGCTTTGACAGTCCGGAGCGCGGGGTTTTCCACCAGCTTGACGATCGCGGCGGCCAACGCTTCCGAATCTTTCGCCGGCACCAACAGCGCGCCCATTCCGTTGCGGGTTGCCTCGTAGTTGCTTCCGATAGTTGTGGTCACGATGGGCTTTCCGGCGGCCATGGCTTCGAGTAAGGAGATCGACAGACCTTCATGCAGACTGGGCAGCACAACGATGTCGGTGGCGGCCAGCAGGTTTCCTACATCGCTGCGGAAACCTACAAAGTCGACCTGATCTTGAATATGCAATTCGGTGGCCAATTGCCGGAGTTCATTCTCCAGAGGTCCGGTTCCCACCAAACATAGTTTCAAAGGCGATTTCAGACGCGCCTGCAGAAGCGGAAGCGCTTGCAGCAAGTACTCCAGCCCTTTTTGCCCGGCAAGTCGCCCCATCGTGAGGAGCATTGTCGTGCCGGGCGAAATACCCAACCCCAGCCTGACATCGGCGGGATTGCGATTGGCCACTACGCGATTGGCGGGAATGCCGTTGGGGATGGCGACCAGCTTTGCGGGAGTAGTGATGTTAAGTTGACGGGCCCATTGGCGGTGATACTCACTGACAGTCACCACGCGATCGCACGCCAGCGACGCGAATCGTTCCAGCAGGCTGTAACGACGCACCAGGGCGGGCGATGATTCTTCATGAAATGCGAAGCCATGGACCGTATGCACAATCCGCCGTATCCCAGCCATCCTGGCAGCCAGCCGGCCAATGAACCCCGCTTTAGAGGTGTGGGTGTGGACCATGTCATATCTGCTGCGGAGCAGAAACCACCACAGCCGGGCGAGATCTTTCAGGTCCTTGCGCACATCGATTTCCCGCTGGATCACATTTAAGTCCACGAAACCGATGCCGTGCTTAGTCAGCAGCGACTGGAACATCTTGTCGGTGGTCAGCACATCGACTTCCCAACCCATGCGTCGAGCCGCCTCTGCCAGATGCAACACAATGACTGAGCCGCCGCCGAAGCTGGAGTTGCCGACAACGTGCAACAGCCGGAACGGTCGTGCTTTTCTGCGGTTGAGGTTGTTCTTAGTTATTGGCATCACGTCGTCCAGGCGGCAAAGGCTTCCGCCGTTGAAGTCGTAGAGACTTCCGTCTGTTGCTCAGGAGGGCAGTCAGCGATCGGAGTCTGTGTTACGGAGGGTTTCGGCCAGAGAGGCATCCAACCGATGGCAAGTAACAACCACAGATGCCGCCAGTGCAGAGTGTCAATGGCAAAGCTGTTCACCAGCGTACCCACCAGCGCCGCCGCCACGAGGCAGAACATCGAGCGCTGAAAAGTCGCCGGCGCTTTCTGTGACAGCACCAAAGACCGCACCAGCGTGGCCAGCATGAAAAGTGTGAGGGCAAGAAAACCGATTACGCCGTTCTCGGAAAACACGCGCAGGTAGAGATTGTGTGTGGCGTAGTTCAGTTGCCGGAACGATTGTCCCGGGCCGACTCCCAGCGGGTTATCCAAGCCCAGACGCAGAGCTGCTTCATGAGTGGCGAATCGATCGCTGTCATAACTCTGTATCTCGCTGCGATAGGCAACCACGTCACCTACCTGGGGAATTGTTGTAGCGTAAAAGACCGCTCCGGCCAGAATGGCCATCACGACCGCGATGAGAATGATTCGTTTGGCCGGACGTTTAGTCCGGTTGGCAAACAGATCCAGAACAAAGAACAAGCCAATGGTCACGCCGTAGTTGGCCCACGCCGCTCGGGAAAAGGAAAGCAACACTCCTATGGTGGAGGCTAGACACATGCCGGCCCATATGATTTTGCGGCTAAACGGGGCGCTCTGTAGTCGCAGAAGGGCATAACCCGCAACAATCACCAGATACGGTCCGAAGACGTTTGGATCTTTGAAGAACCCCTTGATGCGATCAAAGAAGAGCAGCCACTCACCCAGAGGGATGATTTGGAAGTAAGCGAGAATTGCGAGCAGTGCAGAGACAACGCCGGCGATGGAGAACGCGGACATCACCGCGCGCAGGCCGCGTTCGTGGTGCTTTCCCAGCACCCCGGTCAGGAACAGCCAGGACACGACCATGAAGAGGGTGATGACAAAATAGAGGGCGCCGGAGTTCACATCGAACGCGTAACAAAGGGAAACCAGGTTCGAGAACACGAATAACGCGAGCAGGATGAAAGGAAGCACCAGAGCGCGGTGCCAATGAATCTTGCCCCAAAGCAGGCCGGCCACGGCAAGCACGCCGATACCGATGTCGCCGGGCGACGGTTCAAATATCGCGACCGCACCGAGCGCGACCGCCAGCCACACCAGACCCAGGAAGCCTTTCTGAGACGACTCTCTTTTCACCACGTCATAGCCGGTGAAGGCCGCGACGGAGGATGCCGGCACCATCATTGAATGGGTTGCAATTCTCATTGACATGACAGGGCTCCTTCCGGCGGAGCCAGATTGAAAACCGCTTGAACGCCGTTCTGCTTTTGCAAATAGTCCAGTGTAAAACCGCAGAGAATCACGGCCACCAGGACATTGCCCATGACCATGGCCCATCCCGCGCCGGTGACGCCATAAAGGCGCGAAGCCACAATCCCAGCCGTCATTACGAAAACCGCGGCAGAAAGCTGGGCCCAGAAGACGCGACTCGGGCGGGCCACTGAGCGCAGGGCGCTCGCGAGGGCTACGATTAGCGCGTCAAGAACCGGGATCAAAAGAAGTAGCCAGAGCAATCCCGCATGGGCGTCGTACTTGCCGGCGTACAAGAAATGAATCAGCGGCTTACTCACCGCGCCCACCACCAGGGCGTAGAGGATTGCGCCGGAACAAAGCGTCGTGGCGCTCGCTGCCAGGAGTTTTCTGAATGCTTCGGAACTCCCCGCGCGCGCCGCCAGTGCCGGCAACAGCAGAGAGGACAGTGCCGCGTTCGCCTGCAGCAGCGGCAGCACTAAATTCGAAAGTGCTTTTAGAGTCGCGCTGGCTTCCAGATTTACCCACAGCGACAGGACTACGAAAAAGAAGTTGAGCGGGACCCACATCAGCAGGTTCGTGCCCATGGCCCAACGTCCATAGCTCCAATGCTCGGCCTTGATGGAAATGTTTGCGGCAGACTTATCCGTCGGTTTTCCGTGCGGCAGCCGGTGAACGAGCCACAGTCCGGCTACGCCGGCAGCAATCGCAGTGACCAGCATGGCGGAGAAAACTGTTACCGCAGGCAGCGCAATCGCTATCAGGAAGAGACCGGCCGTCATTAATAAGAGATAGACAGCGCTGGCAATCGTGGCCAGATGAGGTTGGCGGCGCAAGTAAGCAGCCCGACGCGCAAACCATAACAACAGCGAGAAGGGAGTTGTTAATGCAACTCCGAATAATGCGTGCGACACCACGCTGCCGCCGAAGTAAGCGAATCCAGTTGCAACTACTATCAATATCAGGCTCGTCGCTCCGGTTAACAGCCAGTGACCGCGGATCAATGCGCCCAGATACTCCGGCAGGCGATGGGAATGTTTGCCGGCGCCGAAGATCAGCATCGGCTCAGTGAAGATCCCGGTGTGTAACGCGCCCAGCAAAAGCAACAACGAGTAAGCAACGGCGAAGGCCCCGTAAGCCACCGGATCCAGCCAACGCGCCAGCAGAATGTTTAGCAACGCGCTGGCAATAGCGAACAGACCCTGGTCTGCAATCGCCCAGGCGCCGCGTCCTATCCATCGCTTGTGAGTTGTAGAGTTCGTGCTCATCAGAATTTTGTGCTGTCTAGTCGAAACTCGCTTGGTCGAAAACTTCCAACCTGGCCCACTTGCAGTCAGGAAGGCGGTTTGCCCCCCCCGCTCTTAGGCTCCAAACACCTAGCCAGCCGCCGGTGTTTCGGCGGCCACATAAGCCTTGCCGTAATAGCCTTGAGAGTAGTAATCCGACGAGTGGGTGCGGACGTTGTTCAGCACTACTCCGAAGATTCGCGCCCCCGTGCCCAGCAGCAGCTGCCGCGCGCGGCGCACCAGTTCGCGCGATGACTTTCCGCCGTGCACGACCAGGATTACGCCATCCACCATCGAAGCCAGCATCACGCCATCAGTGACCGTGGTCACTGGCGGAGAATCGATGACCACGTAGTCAAATTCTTCCTCCAACCAACCCAGCATCGTCCTCATACGGCTTGAGCCCAGTAGCTCTGCGGGGTTTGGCGGAATTGGTCCGGAAGTTAAGACGAACAGTCCGCTGTTCTCCTGCCGATCGATCATCGACACCACGTCATCACGGCTTGCGTCGCGCGAAAGCGCGGTGCTGAGCCCGGCGACGTTTCGGACATCAAAAATCGTATGCACTGTCGGCCGCCGCATGTCCGCATCGATGACTAAAACGCGAGCCCCGGTCTGCGCCAAACTGATAGCGGTATTCACCGTTGTGGTGGTCTTGCCTTCGCCGGGACTTGCCGACGTAACCAACAGCGTCTTGGGAGCGCGTCCTGCGGTCGAGAGTAAAATCGAAGTTCGTAATTGTTTGTAGGGTTCGGCAATCGACGTGCGGGCTTCCGCACTGGTCAATAGTTCGGGCCGGTTCGCGCCATCGGCATTCGGTTCCCGGGTCGCTTTCCCCAAAAGCCGCCGGCGAGCGATGCCGCCAATCGCGGGAATCACGGCGAGCACCGGCAGCCGCAGTTTTCTTTCTACTTCGTCAGCCGAACGCACGCTGTTGTCCAGGTACTCCAGGAAAACTGCCAGGCACATTCCCAGGACGATGGCGATCACAAATGCCAGCATCACGCCCAGCAGGCGCTGTGGTCCGATGGGCTGGCGCGGAGTGATGGCGTAATCGGCCACGCTGATGTTATTGGGCGTGCCGGCCAAAACGACATCGTTTTCTTTGGCGCGCTGCAGCAAACCGTCCAGCAGGTTCTTGTTGGTTTCTATCTCCTGTTGAATGATGCGGTAGTTGATGGCGGCTTCGTTCTGCGTCAGGGTTTCGCCACGTTGTTGATTGAAGGCGCTGCGTAGAGATTCTTCGCGCGTCAGTCCCTGGCGGTAGCGGGTCTGCAGATTTGCGAGCACGACCACGGTGGCGCGTCCGCGCATCTCGACGACTTTGTTTTCCAGCACACTGATTTGCTGGTTGATTTCCTTCACTTCCGGCCACTCTTCGGTGTTATCAACCAGAAGTTGAGCGCGGCGTTGATGCAGGTCCGCAAGCTTCTGTTCGGCATCTTCGACGTTCTTGGCATTCTCTGCAGCCAGCGCGCTCGCCGCTCCCGGCATCTGCGCGGCGCGAAAAGATGCTTCCGCCAGCTTGCGCTCGTTTTCCGCTTCCAACAGTTGTTTGTTCAGACCGGTAAGGCGATCGACGACGGTGTTCTGACTGGCATCGAGCGAAAGGATCTGATTGTTCTTTCCATAAGCGATCAATTGTTCTTCGCCAGTGCGAATGTTGGCTTGTAGTTCTGCAATTCGCTTTTCCAGAAATTCGCCAGAGGCGTTGTTGGTCTGCGTCTTCTTGTCCAGGTTCGAGGCGGCGAAAGCATCCGCTATGGTGTTCACTACTCTGGCAGCCAGGCGGGGATCGCCGCTGCTGTAACTGATTTCAATCAACCTGGTCTCTTTGATCGGCAGGCGCGATTCTTTTACCGGCTCGATTCTTAGATTGCGTTGCAGCAATTCCACGTAAGGAGCCAGCCGCTCGGCTTCCTGATCCTCGTGGGTGGATGTGCCCGGCGATGGGGCCATGGGAATCTGGCCCGTCTTTTCTACCTGGGCCTGGGGTTTGGCTCCGCCCATCCCGGTAATCTGTTCCAGGTTTTGCCAAAGCGAACTGCGGTTCATCTTTGCCGTAAAGGCGGTATTGCGTTCCAAATCCAGTGACTTCACGGTGCGGCGCATCAAGCCCGGGCCGGTGAGGATTTGTAATTGAGTATTGAAGTAGGCGGGGTCGTTCGTGGCATTGTTGACAACGATCGAACCGCTTTTTCCGGTGCTGACAACGGGACTGGTGTTCTCCAGATCAACCTGCACGCGAGCTGTCGCTTCGTAAACATTGCCGCGGCGCAAAAGGGCGATGGTTGTTAAAGTGGTGACTAGCAGGGCGACGCCGAGCACCATCCACAAGCGCTTGCGCACGGAGCGCCAGTAGTCGCGCAGATGTATTCCCTCGTCCTCTGCCTCCAGCGGCAATGCCGGAACAAATGTCTGGCCGGCATTAATAACGGCGTTGGGCGAGCGGAGTGCCAGCGCGTTGGTGATTGTGTCTCTCATTGGCTACCTTTTTGCTTTCTGCGTGAAGGATGAAGAATTGGGGCTCGTCATCTAAGCGGAAATCTCTAGCGAACAACACGGAGCGGAAACTGCGCGATTGACGGCAAGACAGCGCCGAGCAAACCTCGGAGCAGGCGTTTTCCATTCGCGGTGGGCACATCGACGATGTCGTTTGCCTGCAGGGCGATGTCCGGCGTAGTGCGCTTGTCTATCGCTTTCAGATCCACCAGGATTTCAGTTTTAGTCATACTTCCCGCGGTTTGTCTCATGATGCGTACGCGGTCGCTACGGGAATCCTGCATCGTGCCGCCGGCCATCGCCACCGCCTGCGAGACAGTTATTTTTTCTTTCAAAGTGATGCTGCTGGGCCGAAACACATTTCCCACGACGAACACCTGTTGCGCTTCCGGCAGCGTAATCACATCGCCGGGACGCACATATGGGTTCGCGTCATGATCGCCGCGCACCAGTTGGTTGAGATCGTATGAATCGACTTCGTCGGCCATCGCCTGCTCTCCGCAGACCGGCAACTGCTCGCCGTGGGCCATCAGGATTCGCTCGCCGGCGCGCTCTGTCGGGCCACCAGCCAGGGAGATCAATTCCAGCAACCGGACGCGGCGCTGTAGTTGAAACTGGCCGGGCTTGCTTACCGCGCCCATGACTGACACAGGTCGCGAGTTGTATTCCTTGACGAACACATCCACATGCGGATTGCGCTGGTACTTCAGATAGACTCCGGCGATTTCCTTTGCCAATTCCACTTCGGTGCGGCAACCGGCCTGGATTTCGCTTTCGATCATTGGCACGCGGATCATGCCGCGGGTATCAACGCGAACAGCGTCGCGCGAAAGCTGGGGGCGATTGAAAACCCGGACGTCCAGCACATCTCCGGGCCCAATGCGGTAAAGGTCGGGCGCGGCTTTCTCTGTGGAGGTCGTTGCGACCTCAGCGGATCCGGTTTGCTGGCCGAGCACAATCGCGGGCGCCGCCACGATTAGCAGCAAGAGTGTCTGGATAGAGATAAGCTGGAGTCCGGCACCAAGCCGGCGCGGTGATTTGTTTTTCATGGCAATAGTTCATCCCGGTTGTAAGGGCCGTCGCCAATTGAGCGGTGACGATCGAGCCAGTTCGTTGCATTGGCGGCGGTGGAAACTTCACCGCGCAAGAGGGCCAGCAGCAGATCATGCGTGACTACGGTGTTGAAGGGTTGGTCGTACGTCAGGGCCTGGTTTTGGCCTGCCAGCTTCAGCACGAAAGGAATGCGATGGTCCATTCGGGCCGGCGCATACTGGGCATCTTCCCTGGTCCAGAAGGGACCGCGCGCCCACATCTCAGATCGCCACCAGTGGTCAGCGGAAATCAGGACGGTCGTGTTCTGCCACGTACCCGCACTTTCCATAGAGCCGCGCAGCTCGCCCAGCATGCGATCGACCAGGGCCAGATTGTCCACGTAGCTGCTGCGGCTGTTGAGGGTGAATTCCTGTCGCGCCCGATCATAAATTCCCGGAGGATGCGGCATCGGGCTGTGGACCAGCACTAAATCAAGTTCGGTATCGTTGGCTGCGGCGAGGGCGCTTTGCAGCACGTGCTGGTAACGCACGGTGTATTTCTGTCGCTCAGCCTTGGTAACAATCTGGTTGAGCAGCCCGATCTGTTGAATCAGCGGAAGGCTGGCCGTTTGCACCAGCGGCACCGTGGCGATCAGTCCTTCAGCCTGCAAAAACATGCTCGAGCCGAGGGTCATTTCGGCGCCGCTCTTCTCTTTAACTTCATCGCACTTGGTCAGGCTCTCGCCAATGACTTCACAATATGGATGGGCCCAACCTGCAAGCCCGGTGGTAAAGCCTGAACGACGGGCCTCGGAAAAAACACTGGGCTGTTGACTCCAGGGAACACTTCCCTGCTGGCCGTCAAAATCGATCATCAGTTCACCCGCGCTGACGGGAGTAACGCGCGAAATGAGCTTGCCGCTAATCAAAGCCGGCATTGACATATAGGTGAGGGGCGCCGGTGGGTAGGCATGCGTTGCATAGACTGATTCACTACGCAGTCGATCAAGCTCTGGAAGTCTTAGGGTCGAAGGTCGATCAGCAAACGCCAGCTCCTGATCTAACTCGTCGAAAATAATCCAGAGCACTCGGCTTGCAGCATGCGTTCGAGGAACCGGCGCCACACTTGCCGGCTTGCTGGCGGCGTGGGCGACCGCCGGAGCAAAGCTGGACAGTCTCCAAATCCCTTGTGAAAAGGTGAGCAGCACAAATGGCAGGAGAGCGAGGAGGAGACGCGGCGCAAACTTGAGGACACGCGCGCGCCAGATGAGAACCAGAGAGATAGTTATTAAGGTCAGGACGAAGCCAGTCACATTCGCCGGCGTCCGGCCCAGGAGAGCAATCGGACTGCGCGGCAGAAAGGTAAGCAGCAATGCCGCAATGCCGTTGGCCACCGTGAGCAGGGCGAGCAGGAGCGACCAGCGAGAGAGGCGCGCCAAAAATTCAAAGCGCGTGCGCCGCACCAGGGTGATGCCGATCCAGAAGCATGACGCCAACAGGAGGACATCAACGATCAGGCTCAGGTAAACGATGGGAAATTCGTTGAAGTAGGAACCCGCGCTGCTCAACATGCGACTCCACACTTTGACGAAACAAAGGTTAGCCAGCGACAGGCTTACTGCGGCATCTCGTAACAAGTCTGCACCGTTCCTTTCTTTTTCATCAGGTAAATCCAGCGGTCGGTAACATCCAGGCGCTCGCAGCGCATTATGTCGAAGTGAATGGCGCAGGTCTCTTCGAAAGACTCGCGCGTCAGCTCATGAAACAGATGGTCTCTGCCGCGGGTGATGCGGCGGAACATTGGATCGGAAGGCGCGACAAACTCGATCACCAGGATGTCTGTCGTAAGCTCTGCCGCCAGCTCCACGATTTCAGCGAGCGGGATGCGTTCGCTCACCAGCATGTGATGGATCACAGCCAGCATGAACACTGCGTCGAAGTGGCCGCGGGCCCGCGCCAGAAATGAAGGACACTCCTGATTGCGCCAACCGATGGCGGCGCTGGGACGGGCGAGATTCACGACCAACGGCAGGATGTCCAGGCCTGCGGCGCGGGCGGAACGCCACACCTGGCCGACAACCACGGGGTCGTAATCAATGCTTACAACCGAGGCGCCCTCGCGGGCTGCAATGCGACTAAAGTGCCCGGTATTGCAGCCGACATCCAAAACTCTTTGCGGGGCAAATTGCCTCATTACGTCTTCGATCAAAGCTTGCTTTGCGGGAACGTAGTCCTGCGAATAATTATTTTTTTCGACGTAGTTTGACCACGCCGACTCCAGGTTTCGCGAGGGAGTTACCTGGGCCAGCTTGCGCCGGAGGCTCTCTAGAACGCGGCCTAAAATGAACCGGGCCTTTTCTGGATCGGCGACCAGCTTCTTTTGATAGATGGTTTCGCTTTGCGAACTTTTACCCCGCGCCAACCATGCCGGGATCGAAACGAGAGTGAGGAATGGGGGCAGGAGTTTCTGCAGTGGACCACAGAGGCTCAGCACCTCTTCCGGCTCGACGCCGTCGCGATGTGTGGTGAGAAGTTGTTGGATACTAATGCCGAAGCGTTTGTTAACCAGCAATGGGAGCAGGAAGGTGCGCTCGAACTGCGCAAACGGTAACCAGGTCGGGTCACATGGCTCTCGTTTTTCGAATGAAAGCAGATCGACAAAGACCGGGCGGGCTCCGCAGAAAAGCACGTTGTAAGGCGAGGCGTCCTTCAGTCCCAGGCCTTCGGCTCCGAGTTTTTCCGCCAAATCCAAAGTCAGCGAAGCGGCCGCGTGCAGCATCTCAGCAGGCCATTCGTAAGGAAAGCTCGCGAAGGCCACGCGCTGGTGCTCAACCACCATCGACGCTTGGGGATCCGCGAGCAAAGCTTTGATTGTCGCGCTCCCGTACAAATCAACGATCTGGTCGGCGTCCAGTACAGTGGTGCTCACGATCTGCTCGGCGTCGAGAAAGGTCTGCGCCACACTTGAGCCAAGAAAGGCATTCAAGTCGGCGACGCCGGCGTGATTGACTACACGCAGGACGCGCTCGCCCACAATGCAAAGACGTCCGGCTGGATCTCTTAGGGAAGCTGTACTCATGAAGACTATTCCGTTTCAGAAACGTGGGTCGTAGGGTGAACATGGCTGACGGCTAAAGGAGCATCGGAACTTGCTTCGTTTGCATTCTTCTTGAATATTCCTCTGGCCCACTCCTTGGCTCGAGAAAAGAAGAAAGCGCCGCCGAAAAAGAGCGCGAGGCCTAACTGCCAAATCATTGCGCCGGAACCTGGGTCTGCATAAATCATGTCGTTTGTCTCCTGTTGTGTGCGTTGCCTAGTCTGAAAAGTGACCGCATTGGGGCGTCTCGGGCAGGTCGGGTCATTTATCCGTGGACTCTTGCCCGTTGCTGCGGCGCGAGGCGATGTAATTCGATTCGCATCGTTCCCTAGTGCACCCGCTGTGCCATCTCGCGGCTATCGCTTATGATGACGCTATTGCAATTACAAAATTGACAGACGAACTCAGGGAGGAATCACAGATGGCAAAAAGGGCAAGCCAGGCAGCGCCGCCGGCAAAGTCAGCAGGTAGGAGCGAGGAACCAACCAAGGAAGAGTTGCAGCGTCATTTGAAGGACACGCGCGAGTCTCTTTCGCACACCGTCGCCCAGCTCAAAGACACGGTTGAGGCGCAGGTTGAGTCGGTGAAAGAGACGGTTGGCGGAGTGCTGGATTACCGCGAACAGTTCCAGAAGGAACCGTTGCTGTGGAGTATGGGGACACTCTCGGCCGGCTTCGCGCTCGGCTATACGCTCGGGTACGCGCACAAAAACACGCGCGGCTCAAAGCACAAATCGCAAGTCGCCGCGTTCGCCGACGGCATCGTCGAGGAGCTTTCGACCGTCGGACAAAGCCTGGTGATGCCGGCGCTAAACTCTAAAATCCGGGAACTCTTCGGCTTCGATTTTTCAGAAGTTCTGGCGGAAGTGGCTGGAACGAAGAAGGCCCCGAAACGCATCGGCCCCGCAAAACGCCCGGCGAAAGCGAAGGCCAGGAAAGCCGCCCGGAAAAAGAGTGTCCAGCGCTGAAATCGCACCAATTGTTTCGTGTCATTTCGCGTGCTTCGTGTAATTTCGTGAATAGTCGTGCTGGCTCAGGGGGGGAATATGAGCCACGGATACACGCGGTTTTGCACAAAAGTCGCTTCATTAGTCCGCGAAGCGGACGAATGATACTAGCCCAGCAGTTTACTGCTGGGATAAAGAGCAGAAAGATTTGCAGTCCGTGAAGCAACTGTGTTCTATGTCAAGCTAAAACTGGGGTATTCCAGCGGGCGCCATCACGGACCATGACGTTGATAATGGCGAGCAGTTTACGCATGCAGGCAGTGATAGCTACTTTGAAT
>JAWVFI010000164.1:0-89393 GCA_033856235.1 Blastocatellia bacterium
ACCGGCAACTTCAATTCACCGGTGGTCAGGTCGGGTCGAGCGCGGGCCATTTCTGCAGGCGTAGTGGTGGACGAGAGCTCAGGCTCATCAGGTGCTGGAGCGACTGGGAAACCGGGGGGAGCTGTCACCAGCGCAGGTTCAGGCTGCAGCAGATCGGCAACCAGGCCTTCACTTCCGCGATGCTCCAGCCAATGGCGGTAGCTGACCGTCAGCAAGGCGATTACCGGTATCGCGAGAAAGATCCCAGCCACGCCCGCGAGTTCCGCCCCACACAGAATTGAAAGAATCACCGCCATCGGATGCAGGTGAATGCCGTGGCCAATCAGGCGCGGGTAGATCACGTAGTCCTGCACGATGCGCAGCACGCCGAGGAAGAGAACTACCAACAGCATCGTGCCCGGACCGGAATGCAGGCCCGCCAACAACACGGCGATCAACGCAATCAAGAGCGGGCCTACGAGCGGCACGAACTCCAGCAGGCCGGCGAGTAGTCCCAGGACCAGAGCACTTGGCAATCCGAGCACTGCAAACCCGATCCCGCAAGTTACTCCCACCAGCAGCGAAGCGGTAAGCTGCGCCCGGACGTAGGCGGCCAGGGTGCTGTTTACGTCTTGAAAGAATTCGTCACCGCGCCAGCGCCAGCGACCTCGCGGCAGCATCTGCAATGCCGAGCGGCGGAAGCTCTCGGCGTCCTTCAAAAGGAAAAAACTGAAGATGGGAATCAGAATCAGCCAGGGGACGAACACGAACATCCAGCCCGCCACGCTGGTCGCCACGATGCTCACGAATTCGCCGATCTTTTCAACAATCCGCGGCACGTTGCTGTTGATGGCTTCGATAATGCCGGGAGGCACATTACGTTGCCGCAGATACTGATTCAGGCGCTCAATACTGCCGCCGATCGTTTTCGAATAGAAGCGCGCCTGTTCCGCGAATTCAGGGAATTGCGAGCCCAGGCGAGGCACCAGCAGATAGATCACCAGCCCGACGCCGAGAAAGAGAAATAGGTAAACAATCCCGATCGCCACTCCGCGGGGCATCGTGCGCGCCCGCCCACGGATTTTCATGGGCCGGTGCACAAATTCCACCAGGGGAGCAACTAGATACGCGAAGAAAATGGAGAGAACTATGAGGAGAAGAATGGCGGTCAGCTTGTAGATAATCCACAGCGAGGCCGCGAACGCCAGCATGATAAGCATAACTCGCAACACGGTGCGAGTCTGTGCCCAGGCGGGGGCAGCGGCCAGCGCGGCTGACTCCGCAACCTCTTGAGTTTCCTTATCGCTCAAGCGAGCGCCTTTCGATGCGCTTGATCAAATCATTCACGTCGTCCTTGTCCATCAGCGATAAACTCTCAAACTCAACGCCAAACGTGTTCTGGGTGCCATGATGAACTACTTCGCCCCGCAGCGATAAGGCATCGTCTTCATCGATTAGCAACAGGCCGAGGTGATCGCCTACTCGCACGTTTGGACAGGCTGGGAGGTTGCGCACGCGCAGGCCGCCAATGCTGATGTCTCCCGGCTCGCCGAGGCCGATGGATTCCCCCTGACTAACGTCTTCGACTGCCAATGTCACTTTTGAAGTAACAAAAAACCGCGGATACTTACGGCGGTCTTGAAAGGATGAATTGGCTGGGGGTGTTTCGAGCATTAGTCGAATCTCCTTTCGATCAGCTTAGTGGGTTGGGAGCAAGTTAGTGGGCCAGGTCGTCTTCCTCATCCTCGTCGTCTTCGGTTTCGCTGGGGGGGGCGTAGATTTGTGGCGCGGCGGGCTCCCAAACCAGACCGCGCCACTCATCTGTGGCATCCAGCAACTGCAGCGCCGCCAGAGGATGACCCGGATTGCGTTCAATCCGCAGCACTTCAGCGACTACCTGCAATTGCTCATGGTTACCGCCCACCACTTGCAGATGCACGCGGCTGCCGACTTCTGGAAGTCCGCGCGGCAGGTGGACCAACGCGCCGTCGGGCCCAATGTTTTCGGTTTCGCCTTCAGCGACAACATGGACCCCGTCCTTAGTGTCCCATTCGGCGCGGATTTCTACTGCGGCTAAATAACGTGGGCCGGATCGAGTATCCATAGTTGGACTACGTGTCATGTCTTCAAATCTCCTGACCGAGTGAGAAGGCTGCTTAACGTCAACGGCGTATGATATACGGAAACCACGAATTAGCAGAACGATTTTGGGGACTATTTGGAGTGCGCCGGCAGAGCGAAGCGGCGACGGCGCTTTGGATTCGTTTTGCCTTCGGATCTCTAGGTTGTATGTACCAACGGAACTGAAGGCTAATAGGAGTTCAAAAAAATGCAGCAGGGAAGCGACACCACTGATCCAAAGCGCCGTCGCCGCTTCGCTCTGCCGGCGCACTCCAAAAAGCTATTCCTCTTCAGTTCTTAGTTTTTCCAACACGGAAAAATCTTCCAGCGTGGTGGTGTCGCCGGCGACGCTGCCGCTGGTGGCTAACTCGCGCAACAGCCGGCGCATGATCTTGCCGGAGCGCGTCTTCGGCAGCATGTCGCTGAAGCGAATCTCATCCGGCCGGGCCAGGGCGCCAATCTCTTTCGCCACGTGGCGTCGCAATTCCTCTTTCAATTCATTTGAGGTGGCGCGGCCCGCTTCGAGTGTTACGAACGCGACAATGGCTGAGCCTTTCAGCTCGTCTGGCCGAGCCACGACGGCGGCTTCGGCGACTGCCTCGTGTGAAACCAGCGCGCTTTCGATCTCCGCAGTTCCCAGGCGGTGGCCGCTGACATTAATCACATCGTCGATCCGGCCCATGATCCAAAAGTATCCTTCTCGATCGCGGCGCGCGCCATCACCAGCAAAATAGATGCCGTCAATTTGCGACCAGTACTGTTCGCGATACCGCTCATCGTCTCCCCAGATGGTCCGCAGCATCGACGGCCAGGGCCGCTTAATCACCAGGTAGCCGCCTTCGTTAGCGCCTACTGGCTTTCCGTCGCGGGTCATGACGTCAGCTTCAATTCCGGGAAAAGGTTTAGTCGCGGAGCCGGGCTTGGTCGGAGTGGCGCCCGGCAGCGGGGCAATCATGATGGCGCCGGTTTCCGTCTGCCACCAGGTATCTACAATGGGGCAACGCTCTTTTCCGATGACTCGGTTATACCAAATCCATGCTTCGGGGTTGATTGGTTCGCCGACGGTACCCAGTAAACGGAGGCTGGACAAATCGTGCTTCAGTGGCCACTGCTCGCCCCATTTGATAAAGGCGCGAATCGCAGTCGGCGCGGTATAAAAAATACTGATCCGGTGACGCTCAATTATCTGCCAGAAGCGATCAGACGCCGGATGGTTTGGTGCGCCTTCGTACATGAACGAGGTAGCGCCGTTTGAGAGCGGGCCGTAGACCACGTAACTATGGCCCGTCACCCAACCAATGTCCGCAGTGCACCAGTAAGTGTCTTCATCCTTAAGATCGAAAATCCATTTAGTAGTCAGATGCGTCTGAAGCAGGTAACCGGCAGTGGTGTGCAGAATCCCTTTTGGTTTTCCGGTGGTGCCGGAGGTGTAAAGGATGAAGAGCGGATGCTCGCTATCAAGCTCTGCTGCCGGACACTGCCCATCAACGTTTTCCATCAACTCATGCCACCAGTGATCGCGGCCAGTTTCCATCCTGATTTCTGCCCCGCTGCGGCGCACGACGACGCAAGCTTTGACGGAGGGCGTTTCTTTCAGCGCCTCATCAACCGCGGGCTTCAGCTTCACTTCAGTGCCGCGGCGCCATCCTCCATCAGCCGTCACGACGGCTTTGCACTGGGCGTCATTAATGCGATCAATCAGGGCAGCGCTGGAAAAGCCACCGAAGATCACTGAATGGGTGGCCCCGATGCGCGCGCACGCCAACATGGCGATAGCGAGTTCCGGAATCAGCGGCATGTAGAGCGCGACTCGATCGCCTTTTGCAACCCCCAGGCGCTTCAGCACATTGGCAAAGCGACAGACTTCATGGTGCAGTTGTTGATAAGTGAGGGTGCGCTGCTCGCCGGGTTCGCCTTCCCAGATGAGGGCGGCTTTATTGCGTCGCCATGTCTGCAGATGCCGATCGAGGCAGTTGTAAGAGATGTTGATTTTGCCACCGGCGAACCATTCGGCGTGCGGCGGGTTCCAATTCAACACCGTGTCCCAACGTTTGAACCAGTGCAACTCTTCTGCCATCCGGGCCCAGAAACCTTCCGGATCTGAGGATGCTTCGCTGCGCAGTTGCTCCAGCTCTTCCATTGAGCCCACCTGCGCCTGCGCCGCAAACTCTCGAGACGGCGGAAAGACTCGCTCCTCATGCATCACCGATTCAATATTCGTTGTCGCCATGAAATGTCGTTTCCCTTATTAAATTTGCTTTCAGCGTTGTGTATCACATTCCGGCTTGGCCCGACAAACGAAGGCGATCGCGGATCTAACGCCCTAAATACTGTAGGGGCGGCCCTCCGTGTGGCCGCCCCCTTTCTAAAAACCTGGTGTCGCTACGAACGGGGTGGCCACACGGAGGGCCACCCCTACAAATTAGCGGTTTGTTAACTCGGCCGGCAATTGCTTATCAACCTTTGGTCGCAACGGCCGGTTGGCAACTTCCCACAGCGTCATGTAGATCGTGCGCGTAATCTTCTCCATCTTCGGGTAGTCAATCTTGTCCGGCGAATCTCCGGGGCGGTGGTAATCCTCATGGACGCCGTCGAAGAAAAAGACGATGGGGATTCCTTTGCGCGCGTAGTTGTAATGATCGCTGCGAAAGAAAAAGCGGTTGGGATCGGCAGGATCGTCGTAGCGGTAATTATATTCAAGATTCAGATATGTCTTGTTGACGGTGTCGGTGAGCTCGCCCAGTTCGGTGCTCATCATTTTCGAACCGATGACATAAATCTGGTTCGCGCCAGCCAGGTCCCGATTGCGCGGATTGGTGTCGCCTTCTTTCTTGCTGCGGCCAATCATGTCGATATTCAGTTGCGTCACGATCCGATCGAGGGGAATCGTCGGGTATTCCGTGAAATAGCGCGAGCCCCACAGACCCTTTTCCTCGCCTGCATGCCAGACGAAAAGGACGGAACGCTTCGGCCGTGTTTTCGCATGGGCCAACGCCTCAGCCATCGCCAGCAGCGCCGTGGTCCCCGATCCGTCATCATCGGCGCCGTTGTAGATCGCATCGCCGTTAAGCGGCACGCCGATGCCTACATGATCGTAATGCGCCCCCAGGGCGACGTACTCGCTCTTCAAAACGGGGTCGCTGCCTTCAAATATCGCCACCACATTTTGTGTGGGGATTTTCTCAGTCTTTACCGCGATGGTGAATCCGACTTTCTTGCCGGCGCTGAGTTCAAACGGCTCAACCGCTTCGCCCAGAATGCCGCGGTTTAGCAAGTTGGTAGCTTCAAACTTTTCGCCCTGAAAAAGCGCGGTCGCCATTCTCAAGGAAAGCCAAACAGACGGCATGGCAGGATTGGTTTGGGTCTGAAACTTCTCGACCACGGTGGTGCCACGAGTGGTGGCGCGCTGGCGGGTGCGGTCCCAGTTCAGCAGCATCGAGAAATCGGGAATCGCCAAAACCCCTTTCGCGCCGTGACGCTGGGCGTACATTGCCGGGTTGGCCCAGTCTTCGCCGCGGGTCCCTTTCAGATCGGCTTGCGAAACGCCTTTCGGAAGTCCTTCGCCAAATACCACTACGATCTTGTCCTTAACGTCGATTCCTTTATAGGCGTCGATGTCTTTCGACTTGATCACCCAGCCATGGCCCACGTACACGAGCGGACCTTCCAGAGTCGCGCCCACGGCGTTCGGCAGAAAATCTTCGCCAAAGTTGAAACGCTGCCCATTGATTTCGGCGTGAGTGGCAGGAGCATCAAGTTGATTGCGCACCAGCGTGATGCGTTGAAAGTAACCATCATCGCCCGCCGGCTTAAGTCCCCAGCGGGAAAGATTCATCGCCAGGAAGCGCGCCGTTGTGTCCAGCCCGCGCGAAGGCGTGTCCCGACCTTCCATCTCATCCGAAGCGATGAAGGACAGATAATCTTTAAGCTGCGCCGCTGTGATCTGATCAGCGCCACGGGCTGACGCAGTCGCGGCCGTGTTTGTGGTTTTGGCTTTAGGGCTCTTGCGCTGGGCAAGAGTCGTGGGTTGTGCAAACGTTAGAGCAAGTAATAAGAGGACGAATGAAACGAGTTTTGGTTTGCGCATTTGATGTCTTATTCGTAAAGGCCGGACTACGGGTTTCGTAGTAGCGACGCGGCTGTGCCGCCTGATGCGCGGAAAGACTCCGCCTTTCCGCGCATGGGTTCAATGGGACAGGGGCTGCGCCCCGAAATCTTGGGCGTAGCCCCAATCACTTCACGATTTGAAACGGTGGGGCAGAGCCACCACCGCACCTCAGGCGGCAGAACCGTGAAGGCAAAACGTTAGTTAAAAGCTCGAGTAAATTCCGCATCCATTTCGGCTCACGATTACGCGTGCTGCACTGCCTGCACTAATCTGGTCAATGATTCCTTGGCATCACCGTAGAGCATGCCGGTTACGTCTTTGAAGAAGAGCGGGTTTTCCAATCCCGAAAACCCTTTGCCCTGACCGCGTTTCAAGACCACGACGGACTTCGCGCGATCCACTTCCAGAATCGGCATGCCCGCAATCGGGCTACCGGGATTATCGCGCGCGTCCGGATTTACCACGTCGTTGGCGCCGATCACCACCGCTACATCAGTTGCCGGAAACTCGGGATTGATTTGTTCCAACTCATACAACGACGAGTAGGGCACGTTGGCTTCGGCCAGCAGCACATTCATATGACCGGGCATGCGGCCGGCCACAGGATGGATGCCATACTTTACGGTGACGCCCCGCTTCTCCAACGTCTCGCCGAGTTCGCGGACGATGTGCTGCGCCTGGGCGGTGGCCATCCCATAGCCGGGCACGAAGACCACCTGCTTCGCATATGCGAGCTGGATGGCCACGTCATCGACGTTGATCTCGCGCATTGAACCCTGTTGCGCTTCGCCTACGGACACAGTTGCCGCACTGCCAAAAGCGCCGAACAGCACGTTGGTCATCGAACGATTCATGGCGCGGCACATGAGGATCGAAAGGATGAAACCGGAAAACCCGTCCAGCGTGCCTGCGATAATCAAGACCTTATTTGAAAGCACAAACCCGGTGGCCGCCGACGCCAGACCCGCGTAAGAATTCAACAGCGACATCACCACCGGCATATCAGCGGCGCCAATCGGCAGCACCAGCAGCAGCCCGAAGACAAAGGCCAGTCCCACCATCAGAAAAAAGAGCGGCATCGAGGCCGGCATGAAAATTAGATAGATAAAAATGCCGACAGTCGTAGCCAGCAACGCCATGTTGAAGATGTTCTGGCCCTTATAAGTTAGCGGCGTGCCGCGCACCAGGCCCTGCAGTTTGGCAAATGCCAGCAAGCTGCCGGTCGTCGTCAGCGCGCCCAGCATCACTTCAAATCCCAGGGCGCCCATGGTGATGCGATCGAGATGCCCGCCAAATCCGTAGTGCCGGTAATATTCCGAAATGCCGACCAGGGCCGCCGCGAAGGCCCCGAACGCATGCGAGAGCGCGGTCCGTTGCGGCATCGCAGTCATCGGCACCCAAACGCCCATGACCAAACCGATCAGCGAGCCGACGACCAGTCCGATGATGATCCAGGTGTAGTCAATTATCTCCAGATGCATCAGCGTGCCGATGATGGCCATCAGCATGCCGAACTCAGCCAGATGCATTCCACGCTTCGCAGTTTCGGGATGGCTCAGCCCCTTCAATCCCAGGATGAAGAGGATGGAAGCGAGCAGGTAGCTGAATTCAATAAAGTAAGTTTGCCAGTGCATTTGAAAATTTCAGATCTTGAGATCTTAAATCTCAAATTCGCAGATCAAATTTGAGAGGTTGACGCAAAACTACCGCTATCCCAGTGGTACTGACTTCATTTCTTCACAGCCGGCGCGGTTGGTTTCCGTTTGAACATCCCCAGCATCCGGTCCGTGATTACGAAACCACCGACTACGTTCGTGGTCGAGCAAACCACCGCCGCAAAACCCAGAATTGTGCTCACTTTGTTGTAGTGTGCGCCGGCCGTCACAATCGAACCCACCAGCGAGATACCTGAAATGGCATTGGTTGCCGACATCAATGGCGTGTGCAGCAGCGGCGGCACGCGCGAGATCACCTGGTACCCGAGAAAGGCGGCGAGAGCAAAAACGTATAGCGCAGTGATTAAAGTCTCAGGTGTCATCTCAATGTCCTTTCAGGCGGGCTCACTCAGACTTATGATTTCGCGCGGCGAACTCATTTGCCCGCGTTCAAAGCACCAGCCACTCGTTGATTAACGAACTCACCATTATGCGTAACGCAGGATGGACCAACTATGTCGTCGCTCATATCAACGTGAAGTGCGCCATCCTTAATCAGTAAGCTCAGGAACGAGGTAACGTTGCGCGAGTAGAGCTGACTGGCATGGACTGGTACGGTAGCGGCGAGATTCGTAGGGGCCATAACGACTACGCCGTTGCGATTCACGATCTCGTCCGGCTTGCTGACGGCGCAGTTGCCGCCGGTTGATCCAGCCAAATCAATCACCACCGACCCACGTTTCATTCCATTCACCGCTGCTTCAGTAACCAACAGCGGCGCGCGCCGGCCCGGCACTTGTGCAGTCGTAATTACGACGTCTGCTGTTTTGGCTCGTTCGGCAATCAAGTCACGCCCGCGCTGCAAAGCTTCTTCCGACAACTCGACGGCATAACCGCCCGCGTCCTCAGTTTTTAGCCCTCCTAGATCAACTTCCAGGAACGTGGCCCCGAGCGAACGCACCTGTTCCCCTGCGGCTGCGCGCACGTCGTAAGCCTCGACCACCGCGCCTAAACGTCGCGCCGTCGCAATTGCCTGCAATCCGGCAACACCTGCGCCCAGCACGAGCACGCGGGCCGGAGGCACCGTGCCAGCAGCCGTCATCAACATCGGAAACATGCGGGGAATAGTTTCAGCGCCGATCAGGACCGCTTTGTAACCAACGACGGTGGCCATCGAAGAAAGCGCATCCATGGCCTGGGCGCGCGTAATGCGGGGAATCAGTTCGATTGCAAAAGTCGTCAGGCCGCTGCGCAAGGCCGGCTCCAAGGCCGCGGGCTCATCCAAGGGTCGCAGGAAGCCAAGGACCACTGCGCTTTTATGGAGGCGCGCAAAATCCTCAGCCGCTGGGCGGTTAACGACCACCAGCACGTCAGCGCCCGCAAGCAACGCATTCCGATCCGAAGAGATTTCGGCTCCCGCTTCACGGAACTCATCATCGGTGCGCGCTGCTCCGAGCCCCGCCTCGCTCTCGACCTGCACCGTAACATTGAGCGCAATCAATTTCTTGATCGACTCCGGCATCAACGCGACCCGCGCTTCGCCGGCGGCCGTTTCTTTGAGTACCACAATGTTCATGAAGTTCTTTTAAAAGTGCGAGCTTATTTTTGGGCCAAGCTATCTAACAGCACCGGGCCGAAGAAATCGTTCCCAATGGAGACCGTGGGGAAACCGAATGGCCGTGGCATCCAGGCGTTCAGAGTCCAACCTTCAGGTTGCCGTTGCTGCATGGCGCAAGCTAAAGCATGAACTCTATACACCTGTAATCGGCGGTCAATATTCACTACTCGCTTCGTCGTGCGGCGGGAGTATAGCATTCGCGAAGCGTCGCGCTCAAAACTTCCAGTTTGGTTGTCTTCAAAGGGTTGCCCCAGCGCGATATCCCAAGGCTTGACTAATCATGAGTGCACTCATATATTAGGTGAGCGCACTCATGAATTGTGAAACTGATTGTTTGGGCTCAGAGAATGGTCGTCAAGAAAAAGAAAGTATCGTTGGCAGCAAAACCGCGACGGGTTGTGGCTAAGACTCGCCCGGCGAAACCTGCAAAACGCCCGGTCGGCCGTCGCGCCCAAACCAAGGAGACGATTCGCCGCCAAATCGTGAATGCGGCCCTCAGCCTCTTTCAAACGAAGGGTTTTGACGCGACTACCACAAAGGCGATCGCCCGGAAGGCCGGCGTGGCTGAAGGCACAGTTTTCAATTACTTCAAAACCAAGGATGACATAGCGCTCCATTTTTTTGAGCTGGAAGTCGACCACGCGATGGCCGTCGTGCGGGAAGATCCGCGCCTGCGGAAAGCGCCGCTGGAGGAGAAGTTGTTCGCCCTCGTGCATAGCCAGCTGGAGTACCTGGCGCCTCACGAGCGTTTTATTGGTTCGGCTCTGATCCATGCTCTGAAACCGTCCTCGCCGCTCGGGGTTTTTAGTCATAGGTCACAGGAGTTGCGACATCGCTACCTGAGATTTGTCGAAGAGCTCATCGAAGACTCGATCCCCAACTACCGGCGCACCCCGCTTGGTTGGATTGGTCCTGAAGTATTTTGGATTTATTACCTCGGCGCACTGCTCTACTGGCTCAACGATTCTTCGCCCGGAAAGCAGAACACCCTCGCGTTTCTCGATCGCTCATTGAGCATTGGGGTTTCGGTTCTGAAACAGGGAAAACGATAAATGCAGTCCGAGAAAAATACGCCGGCCAGGCGCGCGTTCAGCTTCGCTTCCATGGGCGCGGGCATTGCCGGCAGCTATTTGGGCTACCTGATGCAGCGCGCCTTGTTAGGTGAAGCCAGGAGCGCAACGAAGTTGAAGTCAACGCACACACGAGCGGCGCGGCGGATGCGCGACGAGATGCAGTCGTTGCGCGGACCGGCGATGAAGCTGGGCCAAATGTTGAGCCTGCAAACCGATATGCTTCCGGAAGAGACGCTGGCAGAACTCGCCACGCTACAAATGGAAGCACCCGGCATGCACCCATCCCTCGTGAAAGTGCAGGTGAAGGCCAGTTTGGGGCGAGAGCCGGAACAGATTTTCAAGGAGTTCACCCTAAAGCCTTTCGCCGCTGCCTCTCTGGGACAGGTGCATCGCGCTGTTACCCGCGAGGGCCAGCGCGTGGCGGTGAAGGTCCAATATCCAGGCATTCGGCAGGCGATTGAAAATGACTTCAAATGGTTTCGTGCGGTAGCCAAGCCGGTCCAGGCTTCCGGCCATATTCCGAAAGCCGCAATTGATGAAATGGAACAACAGATCCTGGCCGAAACCGATTACTTCAGAGAGGCCGACAACGTCGAATACTTTGAAAAGCATTTGGCTCCCTTAGCATTCGTCAAAGTGCCGCGGGTATTGCGCAAGTATTCGGGCGATCAAGTCCTGACGATGTCATTGATGCCGGGCAAGCACCTGGAAGATTTTCTTGCCCAGCGTCCTTCCCAGAAGCTTTGTGATCGGTTGGGCGCGAACCTGTTCGAGCTTTACTATTTTCAACTTCTGCAGGTAGAAGGACTGCACGCCGATCCACACTGGGGCAATTACCTTTTTAATAATGACGGCAGCGTTGGGCTGGTCGACTTCGGTTGTGTGAAGTATCTGCGACCGGGAACCGCTTCATATTTGCGCAGCATCTATCTTTATCCGGGCGATCGAAACAGTCGCGACTTTCGGCGTTTGCTGGAAGAGCATCACCGGCTTTTGGGCTCGAAGTTAACCCCCGCGACGACCCGAGCGTTGATTGATTTCTCGGAAAACTTCTATCGCATGGTCTATCCGCCCGAACCGGACAAGCAAGGGCAGGTTTTCGATTTTGGCAATCCCGCATTCCTGCACAACTACCTCCGCGAATCAAAAAACCTGTTTCGCAGCAAAGGCGTGCTCAGTGAGTACATTTTTATGTGCCGGGCGGAAGTCGGCCTCTATCAAACTTTGCACCGCTTGAAAGCACGTGTGCCCACCAGCCAGATTGTCAGGAAGTATCTGGGACCAGTATTACAGTCTGGCAGGACTCAGGCTGAAAATGCCATCTAGCTAGTTCTGCAAGCGGTTGGGTCCCTCCAGCAAACCGTCTTTGCTAACACGGTGTCAATGACGTGGATCACGCCGTTTGAAGCGGCCACCGGACATAAGCCTTTTGAGGGCCAGGACATTCTCGATTCGCTTCACAAGATCGTGCATGCACCGACGCCGCTGATTAAGGATATAAGCGCAAACGCGCCCGACGACCTGCAGCGGATTGTGCGTCGTTGTCTGCAAAGGACCGCGAGGAGCGTTATCAGACGATCAAGGACGTCGCGCTCGAGTTGAAGGAAGTGAGCAACTCGGCCAACCTGAGAAAGCTATTGAACCAGCCAATCAAACAATCCGCATCGCTCCGAACTGGTTTGGTGGTCCATATATATTCCTGGGGCGCGCTTTGATCCTGCTGAATCGCTTCGCGGAGGCCAAAGAAGTTTACGAGCGAGCGATTGTGGGGAATCCGGACTCCAGAATCATGCGCAGGGGCCTTTATGACATTGCCTTCATTAGCGGGGACGCGGCAGGGGTGCAGCGGCAACTTGACTGGACGCGCGGGCGGCCAGATGAGCACGCGGGACCCTATTGGCAAGCCGACACAGCAGCTTTTGCCGGGTCAGTGGCACAAGGCGCAAGAGCTGTCTCGTCGCGCAGTCGATTTAGCTGCCCAGAGCAACGCCAAAGCGTTGGCCGCGGAATATGCCTCGCAAGAAGCGTCACGCAATGCGGCCTTCGACCAGTGTCAGCAGACTAAAACCGCGGCGACGCAGGCACTCGCGATCGGACGCGACCGGATATTGCTCCCGCACAGTGGTCTGGGGCTGGCATTGTGTGGCGAGGCTGGGCAGGTGCATAAGCTGATTGATGAGATGAAGGAGCGGTATCCGAAAGACACTCTCATTAACGGCCTCTGGCTGCCCGTGATACAGGCTGCGAGTGAAATTAAAGGCGGCAACCCTGCTTCGGCCATTCAAGCGTTGCAGACCGCCGCCCGCTATGAGTCAGCAGCACAATTCCGGCCTCAATATCTGCGCGGCCAGGCTTACTTGAAACTTGGACGCGGCGCAGAAGCTGCCGCCGAATTCCAGAAGATTCTCGATCATCGCGGCAAGTCTCCGCTCTCTGTTTTGTACCCGCTTGCCCATCTTGGTCTGGCGCGCGCGGCGGCGATGAGCGGCGATGCGACGAAAGCGCGCCAGGCTTATCAGGATTTCTTTGCCCTCTGAAAAGATGCCGATCCTGATCTACAGGTGCTAATCGCAGCGAAGAAGGAATACGAAAATTTGAAGTGAATTTGAGTGGTGTAACTCGACTTTAATAGCGCTGAAATACACTCACCCCTGAGACCCAGAGTGCGCAAAGACGGTGGCGCGGGCGTCTCGTCTGCTCTGAGAGCACAGCGCGAACAACGTGGTTCGGAAGTGCTAGCGAGACTGACGGACAGTCCGCGCTCCCAGCAATTAACAGCCGCTTGCTCTCGAACTGACCCACTACTACGATTCGACCCAACTTGCTAGCAAATCGGGCGCCATCTATAATCCAACTTCCCTTTGCGGCGCATTGGTGTAGTTGGTTAACACGCTGCCCTCTCAAGGCAGAGATCACGGGTTCGAGTCCCGTATGCGCTACCATCTTCCTAATCTGTAACTGAACCAATAACAACAACACCCAAATAATATTGGGCTGGCCTGTTCTAAGGCGTTGCCACGGTGTGGCCGGCCAGGATCCTTCTGCCGGGCCGGAGGGTGTCGTGGGATATTTCTGAACAGGTGGGAACGACTACGCGCACTACGACGATCTCCGCGTCGGGTGGCGATAGTTGGATGAAGACCACTGGATAGAACTTTCCTAATCGGAGCTCTTCGCCAATCTGATATACGACTTCAGCAAGGTCAGCCGGAAGAGGAAGTGGAGCAGAGGGCGCGGTCATTCTGGCTTCGGTTGCATCGAACCACCAGCCCACTTCTCGTCTGGCGGCTTCATACCCCAGCGCAGCGAAAGCCTCGTGACGTTGCAAATCCTCTCTTGACCCGGCAATCAGGACCGCCCTGGTCTGCACAGCCTCGAGGATTGCATCCTCAATGGCCAGTAGCGGATCTATATGAGCGCTGTGACCCCCAACCAAACGCAGTGGATTTCCGGCTTCCCGATCATCCAGAAATGCGGCGAAAACATGCACGCCTCCAATCGCCGGGATATGCTTGACTTCAAGATGAATACTCAGCGCTGGCAGCCTTTGCATAAGTTTTCGCACCGGCCCCGATGGGAAATCGCTAAGATCGACAGTTGTCCCAACTCTAGCCAGCTCGGCCACCGCCATTGCATCGCGTTCAATTACCTCCAGGAGTCCATAAAGCACCGCCTCAGTCAGGTGTCCACCGGAAGCCAGGCCGTTGCTTCGCCAAATGGGAGGATTGCCGGCGCCGGCGGGAGGCACGAAAGGACAGAGAACATCATGAGCAGGCACCCAGATATGCTGGCCCTGAAGAGTTGTTCCTGAAATCCATGCAAGCGCTTCGTCCTGCGGATCAGGTACGCCTAACGGAAGCGGCATTACTACCGGCGGAATAAACCACTCGTTTTTCCCGGTGAGCTCTGATGGCCGGGCGATGATGTAGGGGACCTCAGATCGTTCCGCCCAGTGCCGCTCCAGAAACTCCATGTACGCGCCCAGCGAAGCCTGTTCATCGTCCCACCCTTTGCCTGTGAGCACCGTCACATTGCCGCTGATGTCGAGCGCGGTTGGTCGGACCACCTGCCAACATGGCGTCTCCAACTCGTCCAATCCCGCTAAATCCGATGGCCGGACCGCACCCAGAGAACGCGCCTCCCGTTCGGCAATCGGCAAGAGGTGGGAATAATGGTAACGGCGCCAGTTGCTGGCTTGCACCGGACACACTGGCAACGGCTTAGAAATCGTCATGCGCTAGAGTGTTGAAACCATCTGCTTCAGGAATCGGCTTCGGAAAAAAAAGTCAAAACCAGGAACGAAGTCTTCTTGAACATCAGGGACTTCTCCAAAAGCTTTCGCGCTACGCAATCAGCTGCGAGCGGGACCCCCGGGCTTCGAGTGAAGAGCTTCGGTCGCTCTCGGGCCGGTCGGGGCATTTGCTTAGCCGGCGCGAAGATTGTTCTTATGCATGGCTTCCAGAAGCAAGAGCGCATCGAGTCGCTTTCGATCTGAGCCTTCAGGATTTTTCTTCATGAACTCCAACAGGGTTTTCATTTCTGTGTGGAACGGCGAGTGGGACGCTGCTTCCATCATTCCTTCATAGGTGCGACTGGTGTACCGAACGGCGCGCGCCAACTTCAGTAATGCAACTTCAGACGATTCCGGAAGCAATCCTTCGGCGATAGCGAGTTGGATGGCCCATCGCATATTTACCAAAGGAATCGTTGTCGCGCTATAGTCGCGGGGATCGATCAGTAGCGCAACTTCGTCGTCCGCTCGCAAGAATCCTGCAGCATACTTTTGAAATATCCACCCTACTCCCAACATTCCCATAGACTGGCATTCCACCGCGCGCAGCGCACCCATTGAGGCCGCACCCCAGATCTGAATGCCTTGCTTCAGTCCCGCGCAAATTTCCATAACCGAGACTGCCAGAGATTGTCCAAATTCACCGTCAACGATGCCAATGGCTTGAGCGCCGGCATTGATGACCCGGGGCAAGTCGCCGCGGCGAATGGGCGGCAAGTAGCGTGCTTCCAGGTGCTTTGCGGCTTCTTTGGAATTCAGGGACGGTCCCAGGAAAACCACTGTGCTTGGTGCAGTTCCCATACGCGAAAAGGCGGCAGGCAAGATCGGTCTCGGCCTTGTCGAAGTTAAGCCGAAGGTTGGTCGTATTGTGGCACGCTGATCTAACGCAAGCCATGGTTGGCGTGCTATTTGAGGTAGGCTTTGTAGCAGGTTCCCAGATCTTCAAATCCCAGTGCCCCATAGAATGCCAGCGTTGCCGAGTCGGATTCATTTACGAAAACATATACGGCTCTCCGCTGAGCGAGTATTTCTCCCACCACGAAACCGGTGAGCCGCGTCGCGACTGCACTGCGGCGGCCTTCGGGTAACACCAAAAGGTCATCGATGCCCGCGAACGATGGAGCTGGACCATAACGTCTAATCGATGCCACCACCGAGTCTTGGGAACCGAAGATCGCGAGCTCTTTGCGCGCGATTAAGCCTTCCCATGAAATATCCATGAGGTTGCTCTGATCGCGACCAATTTCTTTTTCGTATTTCCTTAGGGCGGGCAGATCAGCAGCGGTGGCCCAGCGGCCTTCTCGAGCGGCAAGCGGTTTGGTACACCGCAATGTCCGGAGCTTCTGCTCCCGATCGATCCCCTTCTGCTCCAATAAGAAGGGACGAACCAAGGCACTGACTCGCTCCGAAGTAGTGAGCGTGGCCGGGCGCTGCCCGTGAATGACTGCGGTATTGGCCAAAATGACGGCGGGTGTTGATCCCTGCGCATCCAGGAACCAATTTCCCCGCGGCATGACCACCGAAACGCCTTCAATCGCGCGCGGCGTCCGGTAGATGGACAGTCTCCAATCCCCGCGCCAGCGCAACCCGTAGACGGCTAGTTCGAGAGGAACGTTGACCCCTTCCGAGTTGGCTAGCCAATCCGTAGCCAGTTGGAGCAGCGGGGCCACACCGTCGTATGGATCCTCAGCTTGACGATTGCTCACGGTTCACCTCCGGGAAAGACCAATCCCCAGCCATAGTTTCCAGCCGTCGTATGGCTCAAGGAGAGAAAAAATTATGGTGCTTTCCGGGAAAGGTTACTTTGTACCCTTCTCGATTTGCCGCTGTGAGATCGCGTTCGACATATCCCAGGCGGTCAGTGCCCGAACCGAGCTCAGCAGCTCGTTTTCATTCAGGCCGTCAACGGTTACAACCTGGATGGCAATGTTCGGGGAAATATCACAAACGATGGGTATCTTGAACGTCTTCCTGTACAGAGGGTAGTTAACGTTGAGTATTTGAAAGTTCGGCATACTAAGGACTCCTTCTAACAGAGAGTAATTGTAAGGTTTGGGGGTTCTGCGCCCCGTGTATATACTCGCTGCCATCCGTTGTCAAGCAAGAAATCTTGCATGCGGTGACGGTCGCATACCGGAATTGCTTCCTGTCTTTGTGCGGAATTTGATTGGAATAATTACGAATCTGGGCGCACTAGTTTCTTTTGCTCTGGCCTTGCTTGAGGCCAAAGTGACACCTCACGGCCAATGACAGGTAACGGTCCTCTTCACGGAACATGAGGCCATTCTCGACGAACTCATCGAGCAGGATCCTGGTTTCCTCCGGCGCTAGACGGTTCCCGACCATTTGCTGGATGGAAAGAAGGGATCGATTCTCATCACAGAACAAATAGATCCGCGACTGCAGGTCATCCAGAACAATCTTTCGCGCCTGCAATTCGGCCCCGCTTTGAAGTGATCTATCGTCATGGAGGGTTATGAATCCCGGCCCTTTTTCATAATAGAAGTGAACCTTGTGTTCCAACCAATAATTCAACCACTCCTGGTGAGCGTCAACGGCCGGTTGAACGTATTCAGCCGGGTCGCATCGTTGGCCCCACTCGCCTTCAAAATAGTAGGCGATCTTTTCAAAGTCGACGACGTGTTCCGGATAAAGCAATCGATAAACCGGAAAGGGCTTAAGCGTCAAACCGTATTTCGCTGGGTTGAAATGGTAGGGACTGAACCGCTCAAAGACTACGCGGGTTACGGCGACCGGGGGTCGCAAGTGGAAGAGTAAGCGGAAAATATTTGGCAGGTCGTCATATTGGGCTGCCTGCTCGCCTGGAAAACCGTAGAGGATGTTCCAGAAGGGATCGACATCATATTCAAAACACCACTTTAACAACTGGATATTCTGAATGGCGCTGACACCCTTCTGCATCATCCGCAGGATCTCGGTATTGAAGCTCTCAATGCCGGGCTGTATTTGCGTGATGCCCGCTGCCGCCAGCTTCCGCACCTGGTCTTTATGCAGATTCGCTTTCACCTCATAGAAAATCTGAAAATCCAAATCAGTGTCGGCTAACTTTGGAAGTAATTCTTTGAAGTAATCCATGTCGATAATATTATCGGTGGCATTCAGCGAGAGGCAGCGGTACTTACCGGCGAGCTCTAATAGTTCATCATAAACCCGGTCAGGCGTTTTCTTCCGAAAGGTCATGGTATCGCGATTCAATCCACAGAAAGTGCAATGGAACTTGGCGCCCCACCAACATCCGCGGGATGATTCAAAGGGCAGCTGGATCTGCGATATTGTGTTGAATCCGGTTCGCTCAACTTCCTTGAGATAGTCAGAATAGTCGGGGATGGGCGAATCATTGAGATCCTTGAGCATCTGGCAATCAGAGAAACCGCCGATAATTTCCTCGCCGTTGCGAATTGAAACTCCCGGGATGTGCTCTAAATAGCGTTCCGAGAAAATATTGTCGAGCAGACGTCCAAAAATCTCCTCCCCTTCCCCATGGACCACATAGTCAATCCAGCCGAAGGCTTTGATTAACTCGTAACCCATTTCCGAATCGACATTAGCCCCACCGAAAACGATCCTGGAATCGGGGTAACTTTCCTTTAGGTGTTTTGCCAGAAGCAGAGCAGAAAGAGTCTGCGCGAACGTCGTCGAGAAACCAATAACTTTGTATTTTGACCAGTCGGTACTGGTGAGGCAGTCACTAATGAACATTGGAACCATCTCATCCGCAATCTCCCTGCAGATGAAATCTGAGCCGGTCAGCGCCTGCAACCTCTGGGCTAGTTGGTTTCCAGTATCAGTTGTCAGGAGATCGTCCCACGTATTCTTTAGCAATCCCAAACCATCGGCTCCAAATAGTGCACCAGAGAAAAACCACTCCGGATCCAGAGCGGAAGTGGCAGAGATACTCTCATAGAGCTCGAACCCCAGCCGTGCCGCAAACTCGATGTTCAGATAATGAACATCGACCTTGAATCCTTTGTTCTTCGCAGTCTGCTTCAGAATGCCGAGGGCGATTGACGCGTGTGACACGGCGCCCCAGGGCATCTGCACTAACGCGATGGGTTGATTGTTTCTCGACGTAGACATAAAAGGTTTTCAAGTAGTGTTAGGTGAGAACGGTTGACCTCGCAAGCACCTGGTCGGGCCCGAAGAGGGGTTGAGCAACAGTTGCAAGGTTACAGGCTTAGAGGATCCGACCTTTTCCGTTCATCAAAGACGACCAGACAATATGCCTGCACAGCCCAAACAGTCAACAAATCGAATATTGCGGTCGCAGTCTTTGACCAGGATGTGTTGAAGAATCGGTATCCTTGCTTCGCCCAGCAGGCTACGTGCGTTTCGTTTGGGGCGCGGTATAATCCGCCACCGAGGGGTCTGAGATTGGGCCAACCTGAAAGCGAGTGGGCTCACAATAAGCCGGCACGAACCAAAGGCCGGTCTTGGACGCTCTCAGTAGTCCGCTTTGAACTTTGGCAAAGTCCGGGCGGTAATGATCCATGGCAAGCGCGTCAAACCTAATTGTTGAGCAGGCAAGACCGCAGGCAATTTCGCTGCGCTGGATCATCAGCGCGCGCGAGGATCTGACCTGGTTTATCGGTTCGGTGATCTCCAGTTACGCGCTGTTTGCACTCTATGTAACTGGTACTGTGCCGTTGCTTCCCATGGTGGCGGCCTGGGCCATCCTTATCGATGCGCCGCACGTCTTCGGCACTTTTTCTCGTACCTACTTCGATCGTTCAGAATGGCAATCGCGGCGGCGCCTGTTGCTGGGCTCACTGCTCTTTTTTCTGGTGGGACCACTGGCGGTGATTTCCGGAGTCGGGCTGGTCTTCTTTTTTATCGCCGCGCTCTGGGCCTATTACCACCTCGTGAAGCAGCACTATGGTTTCATGGTGCTGTACAAGAAAAAGAACAGCGACCTGGCCCCGGTGGACAACGCACTCGATCGTTTGCTGTTGATGTTTGCGTTCAATTATCCGTTCGTGGCTTTCGTCGCCCATGACGCAGAAGCGATGGCCCGCGTGCCGCCCGTTCTGTCAAATGTGATCGGGATTCTGGCGACGGGACTGCTGGTGGGAACGATTGTGTTGGGCGTAGCGTGGGTGGGCCGACAGATCCAACGTGCGGTGCTGGGTATGCCGCTAAACGCGCCGAAGTATCTGCTACTGGCCGCGGCATTGCCGATGCACTGGATCGTTTTGCTGACACCGATGGCGCACAAGCCAATCGCCATCGTTGCTATTCTTACTATCTATCACAATTTTCAATACCACCGGCTGATCTGGTTTCACAACCAGAAGTACCGGCTTAGCCCCTCTCCGCGAGCGGAGAGGGGTTGGGGAGAGGTTGGCCCGGCCGTTCCCCCCACCCTCACCCTCCCCGCTGGCGGGGAGGGAATCAGAGAGCGCGGATCGGAATCAGACTCACGCAGGAAGTTCGGCCCCGCCGCCTTCGTCAGTCGCCGTCTTCTTTTTTACATCGCCTGCGGGATTCTGTTCGGATTGATCTATCAGGGACCCAGACAGTTTCTCGGCTACCTGAGTCTGAAGAATGGCACTGGCCTTGTCACCGAGCAATCGTTCGCCGCGCAGCTGGCCATCTCATTCCTCTGGGGCTATGCATTGATTCACTATTATCTGGATTCAAAGATCTGGCGTGTGCGCCGCGATCCCTCAGTGGGCAAAGCGCTGAATATGGGCTAGCGCTTTTTGGAGTGCGGCGACCTGTCGCCGCTTTGGCCTCCGGCGGCGGCTTGACGCCGCATTCTTGGAAAGTACGGGTCGCGACAGGTCGCGACCGACCAAAGCGCGGACAGGTCAGCGCACTCCAAATAAATGGCCAGCTATGAATTCCTAACCATCTGGCGCGTGCCGGCGCCGCTCGAGCAAGTTTGGGACCTCATCTACAACTCGGAGCAGTGGCCTGAATGGTGGAAGGGCGTTGAGAGAGTAGAAAAGTTGAGCGACGGCGATGCCCATCACATCGGCGCCATTTATCGCTACACCTGGAAAAGCAAATTGCCTTACCGGCTCGTCTTCGAAATGAAAACCACACGCATTGAGCCCCTCGCGATCATCGAAGGCGAGGCAATTGGCGAGCTTCAGGGCCAGGGTCGTTGGCAGTTTTCCAGCGACGGCGCGATGACGACGGTTCGCTATGAATGGAAAGTTAAAACCACCAAACGCTGGATGAACTACCTGGCTCCTATCGCTCGGCCTCTCTTTCAATGGAACCACAATGTAGTGATGAGTTGGGGCAGGGCAGGTTTGGCTAGGCAGCTGGGTGTATCGTTGGATTGAAAGCGCCCGAGGCCAGCGGCTCCTTACAAAACCCTGCCACTACTTGCACGAACTCTTGCGGAAATTCTTCCTGGGGCAGATGCCCGCACTTCCGAAAGACAATCAAACGCGCGTTCGGCATCGCGTCGCGCAGATGTTCGCCGTCGCTGAGTGGGATTTCCGGATCGTTCTCACCCCAAATCAAAAGCGTCGGCTGTTTGATTAAGTGCGCCTCTCTTTGAATATAGGCGGCGTGCCAGCGCCGCAGGGTCCGTAAAACCGCCCGCTGAGTGTTCACCGTGGACAGTGCGTGATGGCGCGTAGCCAATTTGTTCTCGTCGAACACGCGGCCTGAGCGGTGGTAACTTCGCTTCATGCGTTGGCGCAAAACCCAACGCGAACCCAGCAGCAGGGGAGCGAGGACATCACCGAGTAATGGCGAGCTGGTTGCGCGCAGCAGTAAGAACTTTTTCGGCTCGTCATTTGTGACCGCGCCTATCAGCACCAGTCGCTGCACGCGATCGGGATGGTCCAACGCCACCGTGGCGGCGACGGCGCCGCCATATGAGCTGCCCACGAGAATTGCTGCAGGAATGTCCAGTCGCCTCATCAAACCGACGATCATGTGGGCTTGCGCTTCGATCGTGTAGTCACCCTGCGCCGGCTTACCGGAAAAGCCATAACCGAGCAAGTCGGGAACTATGACGCGGAAGCTGGCGCTCGCAAGGGGCAGGAACACTTCGGCCCATACCAGGGTAGACGATACAAACCCGTGAATCAGAATTAGTGGTGGAGCTTCCGGGTCGCCTGCTTCCTGATAATGAACTGGTACGCCTTCGACTTCGACAAAGTGGGAATGGTCGCGGTGATAGACCAGGTCAGCGCTTCTTTCCCAATCGACATCGACGGGCCGAGTCAACAGTTTGGCGGCAACTGCGGCTCCCGCCAATCCTGATGCTCCCGCGATCCAATAACGCTTTTTCATGTTTTAAGTAGGAGAGGCATTCCTGCCTGTCCCTTTCTGGAGTAACGCAAACTGTTAGTTTGCGAATTTACTTATCCAACTTCCCGCGCAACGCAAACTAACAGTTTGCGTTGCGATGCAGACAGGCAGGAGTGCCTGTCCTACTGTGTTGCGATTACCACGGTTGGGTGCAGGAGCTGTTTTACCTCATCATAAAATCCCACTGCAAGTAATTCCCCGCTGGCCGTTCGCATCCCGACTGGTCCCTGGCTCGTCCATTGAGAACCGGGCGGCGCCGGCACGCCCATGCCATTGCGAGTTCGACGTTCCTGTTCGGCATTCAAAGTGACAGCCGGCAGGTGACCCAGTGCTGCCGCCGGCGAGACGAGAAATCCGGCGGCATTTTCCTGGGCGATCTCCTGAAGTTTATCCAGCGTAATCGCATTCTCAATGCGGAACTGACCGGCGCGTGTTCGTCGAAGTTCTGACAGATGGGCCCCGACACTAAGAAACTCGCCCACTGATTCCGCCAACGTGCGAATGTAGGTTCCAGCGGAACAAACGACTCGGACCGCAAGCTCGCAAGTTCCTTCGTCGTTGGATCTAAGCAAGTCTCCGTTAGCGCCCATCATTTCAAACTCTCGCACGTTGACCCGCACCGTCGCACGTTCAATCACTTCGCCACGGCGGGCCATCTCGTACAGTTTCTGGCCCTTGATCTTCTTGGCGGAGTACATCGGGGGCGTTTGCTCAATCTCGCCCCGCAGCGAGGCAATGGCGGCTTCAATATTGTTCGCGTCTATGTTCGATCTCAACTCGGACGCGTCTGTCTCTTCGCGGGCCTTCAAACGTTGGCCGGTGAAATCTCCGGTGTCGGTTGCATATCCGAATCGAATCGTCGCCTGGTACTCTTTTTCGGCGTCGCTGAGAAATTGGGCCAGACGCGTAGCCCTGCCTACAAGGATCACGAGCAGGCCGGTCGCAAATGGATCGAGCGTGCCGGTGTGGCCGACGCGCCGCTCTCCCAGGGTGCGACGGACGCGAGCCACCACATCGTGGGAAGTGAACCCCGCGGGTTTATCGATTAAGAGAATCCCATCCATCGCCAGCATTGTAGATTGTTGAATAGCGGTTGGCGATCTTATTGTCGCTGTTCTTTGCAGGCGAAACCCGCAAGCTAAAGCTTGAACTCTAAACGCCTGGAAGGAACATTGAGCTTCAATCCCCACAGGTGTATAGAGTACAAACTTTAGTTTGCTCTGACAGGCTGGCGTTAATCGACCACCCACATTTCGTGGTTAAATACTTTCGTATGCGAAGGTTTCGTTCGAAAACTCAAGCAACGGATCCGGACGCGGTCAACCTGGATCCGGCCAAGGCCCGCGAGCGCACCTTTCAGCGCGCAACGAAACTGCTGGCGGCAAAGTCGCGTTCGGTTGCTGAGTTACGCGAACGACTGCTCAGTGGGGCGGGGACGAACAAGACCATAGTTGACACCGTCATCGCCCGGCTTTGCGAATATGGTTATCTGGACGACGCCCGCTTCGCCGAGGGCTATGCCTCGCTGCGATTGCGCGAACGGCCGATTGGCCGCCGGCGGTTGGAACGCGATCTGTGGATGAAAAAGGTCGATAAGGCAGTCGCCGAGAAAGCACTCGATCTGGTCTTTGCCGCAACACCCGAAGAGGAAATAATCGACCGCGCGATCGCCAAGCGCATAAGGTTGCGTGGGCGGCCCAAAACTCGCGCCGAAGCCAAAAGCCTTTTCGATCATCTGTTGCGACAGGGGTTTGCGTTTGATTTAGTGGGCGACAAGGTTCGCGCCGCTTCCCGGGCGGACCTCGGGGAATAGCGAAGAGACCCCAATTTCACCAGCCAGCAGACCGCGTGCTAAACTCAAAACAATCAGTTGTCCGTCGTCTGTTGCAGCTACTTTGATCCTGATCTCTGACTTCCGGCCTCTGATCTCTAATCATGACTGGAAACGAAATTCGCGAAAAGTTTTTGGAGTATTTCGAACGGCAGGGCCATACCCGTGTGCGTTCGTCGCCCCTCCTGCCCGCTAACGATCCGACCCTGCTGTTTACGAACGCGGGCATGAACCAGTTTAAGGACGTCTTTCTCGGACTGGAGAAGCGCGAATATGTGCGCGCCTGCTCTTCGCAGAAGTGCGTCCGGGCCGGCGGCAAACATAACGACCTCGACGAAGTGGGAAAGACCGCGCGGCACCAGACGTTTTTCGAGATGCTGGGGAACTTTTCTTTTGGCGATTACTTCAAGGAAGACGCGATCAAATTTGCGTGGGACCTGCTGGTCAATGAGTTCAAGCTCGATCCGGCGCGGATGTGGTTCTCAGTTTACGAAGGCGACGCCGAAGTCGGCCCCGATGAAGATGCGGAACGTTTCTGGGAACAGGTGGGCGCGCCGCGCGAAAGAATTTTGCGCTTTGGCAAGAAGGACAACTTCTGGCAGATGGGCGACGCCGGACCGTGCGGGCCCTGCAGCGAAATTCATTACTACATGGGCGATGCTCCCAGCGATGCCGAAAATTGCGCGGCTAACGTTAACGGTCCAACCGATATCATTACCGAGATTTGGAACCTGGTCTTCATGCAGTTCGACCGCAGTGAAGTTTCGCCAGGGCAATACAAACTGGAACCGCTGCCCGCGCCTTCCGTGGACACCGGAATGGGACTCGAGCGCCTCTCGGTGGTATTGCAAGGCGTAAAGTCGAATTATGAAACGGATCTGTTGCGGAACATCGTGGAGTTCACCGCAAATCTGGCCGATCGTCCTTACGAAGCAGAGACTCAGGAAGGCTTTGCCATGCGCGTGATCGCCGATCACGCCAGGGCGACGGCTTTCTTAATTGCTGATGGCATCCTGCCGGGTAATGAAGGACGTAATTATGTCCTCCGCAAAATTATGCGTCGCGCGATTTATCAGGGCCGGCACGCGCTCGGGTTCTCCGGTCCTTTCTTCTACAAGGTAACTGATTTCGTGGTTGACCAAATGGGAGCGCCATATCCCGAACTGGAATCCTCGCGTAGTTTCATCGAGAAGATGGTGAAGCTGGAAGAGGAGCGGTTTGGCTCGACGATGACCGTTGGCTTGCAAAAGTTGGAGGAACTTTTTACACACGCACCGGCCGTTACGCCGCCGTATGCCGACCTCGCTAGGTTGTACGACACGTTCGGAACGCCACGGGATCTGATTCGAGTTGGTTTGGAAGAACGCGGTTTTGTAACTGAAGAGACAGAGTTCAACGAGTTGTTCGATGTTGCTTTACAGGCGCTGCAGCAATCCGCCACGCCGGGCAAGGAAGACAGGCAGGCGAAAGCCAAACCGGTGTACACCGATACTGCTACTAAGTTAGAGCGAACAACATTCCGCGGCTATGAGTTGACAAAAGTTGACGGAGCTAAGGTGGTTGCCCTGCTCAAGGGTATCGCCGTGGACGCCCTCGCGGAAGGTGATGAAGGCGAAGTCGTGTTGGATTACACTCCTTTTTACGCTGAGAGCGGTGGCCAAGTCGGCGATGTGGGCAGGTTAAGCGACCCACCCGCTATCGCAGGTGGTACTGATCTCACGGCGGCGCTCGCAACACGTCCTGGTGGTGATCTCATAGTAATCGTGCAGGACACTTACTCGCCGGCGCAGGGTTTGATCGTTCACAAGGTCAAAGTTGAAAAGGGCACTCTGAAGGTGGGCGATATCGTTACCGCCGAAGTCGACGTCGAGAAGCGCGACGCCACGAGGCGTAATCACACGGCTACACACTTAATGCACGCTGCCTTGCGCGAAGTCCTGGGAACCCACGTCAAACAGGCGGGCTCAGTCGTGGCGCCCAACTACTTGCGCTTTGACTTCAATCACTACCAGCCGTTGACGCAAAGTGAAATCGAAGAGATCGAGCGTTTGGTCAACTATCACATCCTGCGAAATGAACCGGTGCAAACGGACGAGATGGCAGTAGAAGATGCCATGCGCTCTGGCGCCATGGCTTTGTTCGGAGAGAAGTACGGTGAGAAAGTTCGCGTGCTTTCGATCAAGGGCGCAGAGGCGATTTTTTCAAAAGAGCTCTGCGGTGGCACGCACGTCCGCGCTACCGGTGACATTGGAGTATTCAAGATCATCAGCGACGAATCTATCGCTTCAGGCGTTAGACGAATTCGCGCCATCACCGGCGTGGACGCTTATGAGCGTTTCCGTGAAGACGAAGGACTCATCGCCCAAGTGACCGGCGAGCTGCGAACATCCCGCACCGAATTACCCGCCATGATTGGCAAGTTGCAGGATGAACTCAAGAAAGCCAGACGCGAGGCTGACGAGCTACGTCTGAAGATAGCGACGGGCGCAGTAGGCAGCGCCGCTGGAAATGGCGATGATGGTCGCGATATTGCGGGAGTGCGAGTGCTGGCGCGTGAAGCCAGCGGCCTGGATGCCACTGGTATGCGCCAGCTCTCAGACACACTGCTCGCGCGCATCAAATCAGGAGTCGTGATTGTGGGCCGTAGTAACGATGGCAAAGCATCGCTGATCGTTCGCACTTCAAACGATCTCACCTCCAGGGTTCCCGCCGGAAAGGTAATCAAGGAGCTTGCCCCAATAATTGGTGGCAAAGGCGGCGGCAAACCGGATATGGCTGAAGGTGGCGGCACGCAACCCGACAAACTAACTGAAGCGCTGGAAGCCAGCTACGCCGTGATCGAAAGACTGTTGACCCACGGGACAGCCTGACGACTTCTTCACGCTACATCATCCTCTGTTTGTCCGTGAGGGCGATGTTCATCTTTTCCAGGGTCACGCGATTCAGCGTGCCAGTCACCTTCACACTTTCCGCTGTCTGGTACTTTTTCAGGCCGGCGCGCGTATCAGCGTCAAGCTTGCCTGTTTGCTCGCCGTTATAGAACCCTCGCCCTTTCAGTATCCCCTGGGCCTGCTTGATCTGATCTTTGTTCGCGCGAAAAACCGGGCCGCGCTTTTTCTTGGCGGCCGTATTTGTATTGGTGGCAGTCGATGAGTTGGTGTTCTGTGTGGCCAAAGCCATCGAAGAAACGAAGAGAAGCGACAGCACTACAGTGATGAGTTTTTTCATGTTCTTTTCCTTTATTGTGAGGCGCGTTGGAGACGCGCGCTGGTTGTTCGAACTGAATTACAGGTGGTAAAGCGCGCGTATGATACTCTTGCCCCCATTGCTCGCTAAGGCGATCGCGAAGGCCCCTCTTAACGCTCTCTGCTAACATTTTTGCAAGCAAAGCTTCTGACCGAATTGGCCTGAGCACCCTCAGCGGGTTCCCGCCTAACCTCAACTGGTATCGCCAGGCGCCCGATCCTCGCCACCAAAAAACCCCAGCAAAATCGCACGGACACCCTAAACTAGATAACAAATCCCAACAGAGTTGTTCTTAGTTGAACGCTATGTTAGTATCGCTTTGGCCTTCCGAATGGCCGAAATCCAAAACTTGTCCTAAGTCCTCAAGAAGTCCTTACAGAGCCTGCTAACGCGAGTGCGATTAGGATCGCAGCCAATCTTTCTTCGAAATTACGACCCTCCGGGAAACCGCAATGACAAAAACCCTCTGCACAATCATCTTCGCCTTGATGGCCGCCATTCCCACCCTGGCCCAGGGAAGTCTTTATCAGTTCGACAACTTTGATATTCAAAACGGCGTACGGGTTCAAAAGCCGGCTGACGTAACGCGACCACGCACAGTCAAGAATCGTCTGCTGATGATGGCATCCGCAGACAAGACGAATAAGATCCAGTTGGTCGCGCGTACCTATCCGCAGCCCAGCCCGATTCCTTTGAATGTCAGCCGATCGCTGGATGGGTTCACGACCGGCAACGCCCTGGTAGACGGTTTCATAGTTGATTCGGGTAAGCGCAACGGCGTCGATCCGATTCTGCTTTACTCCATCATGCATCAGGAATCGAGTTTCAAAGCGCGCGCTACCTCGTACAAGGGCGCCCGGGGCTTGATGCAGTTAATGCCGCCCACGGCGATGCGTTTTGGGGTGACCAACATCTATGACCCACGCCAGAATATCGAGGGGGGCGCTCGCTATATGAGGTTTCTGCTTGATTACTTTGGCGGAAATGTGCGGCTTGCGTTGGCAGGATATAACGCGGGAGAAGGCGCGGTGCTGAAATATGGACGCCAGATACCTCCTTACCAGGAGACTCAGGAGTATGTCCGCCGCATTTATCGTCGTTACGCGTTGATTCGCGACCCGCAGTCGGTGCAGGATGCCCGGCGTATAAATAATTCTGAGCTGGCCGCAGTCCAGTCGCGAGAACCGGTGGCGTTGAATATTTACGAGCGTTCCGTGTTCGCGGTGCGTTTGCCGGATGGAAGACTGCAGCTGGTTAGTCAGTAGCGGCTCAACCAAAGTTTTAAAAAGAGGCGGACCTGTTCATAAGGTCCGCCTCTTTTTGTGTGCTAATGGCCCTCATGTTTGGGCTGGGGCTTTATTTCGGTATGATTCATTTGTTATCGAAAGGCCCTTGCTAACAGCCGGTGAATGAACTCCGTTAGAGAAGCAATGCTTGACCCCCGGGAAAAAAATGATGAAGCGCCAGTGCGCCGGGTCTTGATTGTGACCGACGCCGCAAAGGCAGTCTTCCAGCCGCAATTGGAGGCAGCAGGCTTAGTGACGCTGGCCACAACTTCGGCCAGAGCACTACTAGCGATTAGCGAATTCTCCCCCTCGGTTCTGATCATTGAAATGGCCGCGGCAGATTCTGCCAGAGATGAGCGAGTCGCTTTGGCGCGACAACTGCGCTCGACTTCTGCCACCTATACGCTCCCTATTGTGATGGTTTGTGATCTGTGTGATGAGAACATTCGACAAGTGGCGACGAGTATTGGCGTTGATGATTGTTTTGCCCGGGCCACTCCGGTGTCTGAAGTGCTGGCGCGATTGGATGCGTTGTTCTGGCGCGTCGCGGCTGGACGCCGGTCTCCTGCTTTATTGGAAGGTCAGCGACTGGAGATCGATAATTTCCTTCTGCTGTTAGATTCAATTCGCGAACAGATTGACCGGCGACAACCAGGAACCGTGGCGCTACTGGTTGTGGCTTGTGCTTCTCAACCGACGTCCGCCCGCAGAATAGAGCGGGTCAAAGAAGAGGCGTTCGGATTCTTCAAACTCAATCTGCGGCGTCTGGATGAGGTTGCCTTTTACGGGCCGAACGCGCTGCTGATTTGCCTTCCGCGGCTGAGTTCTTCGGCGGCAAGTTCCAGGTTGCGCGAGTTACGCGCGGAGTTCCTTTCGGCACACGCCGACGTCGAGGTGCACATGGGTTTAGCTTCGTTTCCAGCCGATGGCACGGATGTGGAAAAGCTGCTTGAGAAATGCGACGCCGCAGCGGCCAGAGCGCCGGCTGAATTTCCCACAGACTCCGACACATCGGAACACATGGAACTTCTGGTTTCCGGTTCTGAGATACTCAGTCCGCCTGTTCGACAAACCGCGCAATCCGATGCCACCGCAACCAAGATCAAAGAGCTGGCACTAGAGGCCGCGCCAAAGGCCGCAGTTCGGACCGGGGAAGCCAGCGAGGACGTTAGGGCGCTCCGGGTGTTACTGGCCGTGTCAGATGCACCGCGGATGGCGCGCTTGAATTCTCTGATTCGCTCGGCCGGCTACGAAGTTCGAGCTGCTTTCGATGGAGAGCAAGCATTGAGTCTCCTAAGAATCGAACGGCCCGATCTACTGCTGTTGGAATCCGGGCTGGACAAAATCAACGGGTTGGAGATGATCGAACGTCTGCGCCAGCAGGGGGGAGGCCGGATCCTTTTACCGGTACTATTCCTTAATTCGTCCGGGGACGATAACGCGGGTCGCGAGGCGCTCGCGTTGGGCGCGCGCAAGGTCCTGACTCAGCCGTTTGAGCCGGGCGATGTCCTGGCCGGAATGCGCGAAGCGGCAAGTGTTTAGCGAGGTAAAGAGTATGCACTGCAACAACTGTGGTTCCTACGTCCCGGCCAGCGTCCGCTTTTGTGCAAACTGCGGCGTACCGGCCAGCGATCCGGAGGCAACCAGAATTGCTCGGACGCAACCAGGAGTAATGGAACGCGCGGGCGGCGAACATGATCTCGAGCAGGTGATCTTTACCACGCGCCCGACGCTGATCTTCATCAAGATCGGTTATCTTGCCGCCGTGATTGCGGCCATTTTGGTCACAGTGCTGCTGGCGATGATTCCGGGCGTGGAAGTGCCCTTCTACATTTCTTTACCGCTGGCTCTGTCCCTGTTGCTGATTCCAGCCTATTACCATCTGCGGCGCAACATGCTGCGCTACACGTTGACTGATTCCAAGATTGAAATTGATTATGGATTGATTTCCCGCACGACCCGCAACATTCCTTTGAGCAAAATCCAGGATGTGACGGTTTCGGCAAGCATTTGGCAGCGCCTGCTGCGGTTTGGTGATGTGGTAATAGATAACGCCAGCGAGATGGGTGGCACAACCGTGCTTAAGAACATCAACACGCCGCGGCATTACGCAGATCTGCTTTTGCGGGAGCTGCGCCGGTGGCAGTAGACTTTCGTCCGTGTTCCTGGCTTTCCGTCGTTAGCTGGAACATTGGTGGTGGGCCGGGGTCTAAGTACACTCGTACCGATTTGTTCATTTTTTGAGAGGCTTACGTGCGCTTTTTTTTCTTAGTTCGACATCTGCTGGTGGTAGTCGCGGTTCTGGGTTTGCCAGTCTCCGCGGCAGCCGCCCTGCCAATTGATGCAGCGGCCAAAAGTTTACCTGATCAGCTGGATAAGTATCGCGCGAGTGGGCCACCCCAGTTACCCGAAGCCGGCCTTTTCGAACAAAGGAGTCCCGAGGATTTTGGATCCACATCGTCGGCTACGCGCACTTACATCCTCACTGGTGGGCGCCTGGCCCAAGTGACTGTCAGCCTGGTCAAGACGTTGAGCGATTCGGGGGCATTTGCACTGTTGTCGGATCAAAGGACCGGCGCAGAGACGATTAAGCAGGGAGTCGTTGGCACTGCGAGTATCGTTCATCCCGGCGGCATGCTGGATCCCGCTTGGGTCGCGTTCTTCAAGGGTCGTGACTTTGTACTCCTCAGCACTGTTCATAAGGCAGAGGCGACTCAGGACGATCTCCTAACCTTCGCGCGCGGTTTGGCCGAAGGCTTGGACGCCTCTGAGGATGACATCCCGGTGTTAATAAGACATTTGCCACAGTGGCAAACAGCCCAGCCATGGGCGCGCTATGCGGTCAGTTCTAACTCCTTGAAGAAGAACGTAGCAAGCCAAACCATCCTGAATGAAGTTGGTTTCGACGGTGGGACCGAAGCAGTAGTCGCAGACTATGGTTCATCGCGACTCGTTATTATCGAATTCACGACGCCCCAGCTCTCCATCGATAACGATCGGCGCATTGCAGCGAAGATTCAGGAACTCCGAAACTCCGGCCAACCAGTTCCTTCCGCCTATCGCCGCGTCGGCAATTATTCAGTTTTTGTTTTCAATGCCCCGGATGAAAAAACCGCCACTGAGTTAATCGACCAGGTGAAATACGAACAGGTCGTGCAATGGCTAGGCGAAAATCCTTACTGGTTTGAGAAGGCCCAACGGATGTACGCGCAAACAACTGCGAGCGTACTAGTAGCAGTACTCCAAAGTTCGGGGCTTTCGCTTTTAATTTGTCTCGGGATCGGGGGCATCTTCGGATTTTTCCTGTTCCGCCGCCGACGTGCGCAGCAAGCGGCCGCAACCTACTCCGATGCCGGAGGAATGACGCGGCTCAATATTGATGAGATGACAGCCGACCATCGTGATCAGAAACTGCTGCTCAGTGACAAACCATAACTACCAAAGCAAAAACGCGGTTGGAGAATCATCTCCAACCGCGTTCTTCCTACCCTTAGCTCGTTAGTAACTTAGACCCTACTAGAAACCCTTACCGACTTTGCGGGCTGCCGGTCTTCCTGAGGAGGCTCCCCCAAGCCTCTGACAAGCGAAACCGGCAGCCCAGCAATGAACGCCCTTTGACCTATTCGCCGATGACGACCCCGTTCCCCCGAAAGGGCCGCCGCCTGCTCCTGTTAATGAGAGGACGCCTCCCCCAAAGCCTCCACTCATTTGGTCGCCGAGCCTGACCCGATATACCTTTTTACCCTTCTATGTCTAACTGCGAGATTGCTGAGCAATGAGCGTGCCAGTGGCACAGAACTCGTTCACAGATTCTGACGTAGCCTTAAAATATAGAGAAAACGCCCTTCGTGATTTGAGCCCGTCACGGTGGCTGTAAGTGCGAGCCAGCACTTTTGTAAACGTTCCGTACAGTCGAGAGAGTTTGCTGAATTGAAATCAAACGGGGGGAGAGTGGGAGCGAACTTAACTTGATTAGGGAATTAGAAATTGTCTGGCCGAAAGGGGCGACCATAAAACTCCTGGTAGAGCCAGCCCAGTACCCGGACTTCCGCCGTACAGAGAGTTTCCAACCAACAGTTCACGAGAAAATTGGATCGCGCGTTGGCGGCGGGGATCTTTTCCGACTCAGTAACTACTGAAGCCGGCGAGGCCAGATCGAGTCGATAGGCAGCGGCCACGTCTTCGGTCGCCTTGGTGGCCTTGTCGAGAGCATTCAGGAGCTGGCACATCCAGCTGTGTAGTTGCTCTTCGTTAGCATGCTCTGAAAGTGCCTGCAGAATCCCAATAGCAACCCGGTCCTCAGCGCGATTAAAGAAAAAGACTTCTTCGCCCGAACTGCGGCTCTGTTCCTGTTTCCACTGGAAAACCTCTTCCACCCGCGGATTCCTGACGACCGCAACCCGCTGATCGTAGTCCAGGAACCATTGAATGACCTCTGGCAGCGAATCAACGTCGATGGCGCCACGCTCGTCTCTTCCTAAGGGGGGCTGCGCTGAATCCGTCTGCGCGATCGTATCGGCGTTGGATTGGGACATATGCTGCCTTATGCTCCCACGTTCCTTGGGGCCCGCTCCAACTTAAAGGCGGGACGCACCTCGCCAACTACGTCACCGCGACGGTTGGTGACGGGAAAGAATGCATAAGAAGCCACAGCTTCCAGAGATTCATCCTTGAGTACGCCAAGTTGGCGCAGCGCTTCAATTACCACTGTGGGACGGGCCCGGCGATCCTCTCCATCTTCAATCTTCAGCGCTAAGCCGAATCCCTGAGGCCAATCAGCACTGGGAAGGACGGCCACCGTGTACACGCCTTCGGCGCCAACCTTGGAAATCAGCTGTCCTCGCGCCGCTCGAATCAACTCCGTATCCAGGCGCTCCTCAGTGCCGCCCACCATTTCAGGATGGTTAATCATTGCTTTCACGATTCGTTTGCACGCCTCACGGGTTTTCTCATCAAAACCGGGAGGCGGCGAAACCAGGCGTGCGTACATTTGGGCCATCGCGCGAACAGTAATGCCAAAGACCGGAACTCCGCATCCGTCGATGCCAATGGAAATGTCTTCTACAGGTACTCCGGAGAACTGGGCCACGACCTTGCCAATCAGGATTTGGGCTGGATTCTCCGGTTGGTCATAATCTTCCGTGGACGCATTCAGATGAAGCGCCAGAGCCAGCATTCCCGCGTGCTTTCCTGAGCAGTTGTTCTGCAGGACGTCCGGCTGGCTGCCCGACTCGCGCAGTTGACGCGCCACTTCCGGGCTGAAAGGCTCATGGATCCCACATTTTAGCGCTGACTTATCGAGGCCAACCTTTTGCAGCATCGAGCTGACTGCTGCGGTATGAATCGCTTCGCCGCTGTGTGATCCGCAGGCCACGGCTATTTCCTTTTCGGTAAATCCAAAATGGTCAGCGGCGCCGGAGGACAACAGGGGAATCGCCTGATGCGGTTTGCAGGAGGACCGCAGGAAAGTTACCGTGCCGGGCACCCCTAGCTGGGCCAGTACGTGGCCGTCGGGATCTACGGCGGCGATATGGCCGCGGTGCCGCGATTCCGTGATTGCTCCCCGGCGCACCTCAACGAGAGGGGCGGCGATGGGAACATCTTGATTCGTTGGGCCTTGTTTGGTTGTCATAAGCGTTACGGGAATGATTGTATCGTGGCCGTGGGCACACCGCCAGAATGTTCAACAAAAAAGAAAGGGCGAATCCGGCGGCTGCCTGATTCACCCTGGTTCTGACTCTTTTCCGGCTTGGTTATCGCTTCGCCCGATGCCGGAGGGACTTGCGCGATGCCCCGAGGCTGAGCACGGTCAGCTTAACGCTGCGTCGTCCGAAGCGCATGGCCTCGCGTGAAGTTGGGATCCAGATATCGATGTGGCGGCCTCGCACCGCACCGCCGGTATCGGCTACCAGATACTCGCCGCTATAGGATCCAGCGTCCAAGCGCACCCGGCTTCCCAGGGGGAGGACCGAAGGATCCGCTGCTATCAAACCTTTTGTCACAAATTGCCCGCTGGCGGTTTTCCCGCGCAGGCTATAAGCGGTGGCCACATACGACTGCACTAGTCTGGCAGGCAATACGTCCGGAACAGGCGAACTGTCGGCCGTTTCCCCAGGTTTGCCGCTCGTATTCGCAACGCTTGTTGGTGACTCAGCATTGGCCAGCATGCCTGTCGGGCCAGACGGCGCTGGGTTTTGGTTCGCTTCGCTTTTCGGCTGTTGACTGGAAGGCTGCTGTAAAGGATTGGTTTCGGCTATCGAGGGCCGGGCGTAGGTAAAGAAGCTGGCTACAATCAGGGCTGCGGCGGTAACTGCGCCTCCGCCATAAAGGGATTTCATCAAATCGGTTCTCCTGTCCGAGGTAGTTAACGATCTTTCAGCGACGCGACGCGCGAGTCCATTCTTTCCTATGACTCGACCTCCGGCTCTAGGAGTCACTTGACGTCAGCCGGAGTTGGGGGCTTGCATCCTTGATGCGGTGCGCCGAAAGAACTCTGGAATTACTGGGTGAAAAAAGAAAAACAAGCGAACGTGATCGTCCGCTTGTTAACATAGGGAGGCTAGCACAGGGATCCGGCAGTGTCCAACCGGCAGGGAGTCCTCCAACCGGCCGTTTTGCGTTAGATGCTTAAAAACCCTTTATAAATCGAGGAAGTTTTCAACAATTCGGCGTCCCGCGGGGTGCTCTTCGTCGAACAGTTCGGGGTGAAACTGAACTCCATGGAGGGGAAGAGTGGTGTGCTCCATTGCCTGGATGGCGCAGGTGTCGTTCCGGGCCGTGACGCGGAAATCCGCGGGTAGTTCCTTGACCTCGTCACAGTGGGAATGCCAGACACTTATCGACTGTGGCAGGTCGCGGAGAATGCCCTGGGAGCAAGGGCCACCGGCCAGCTCGACCGGGAAAAAGCCGCGCTCGCGAAAAGCTCCTTCGTAACCTTCACCGGAGGAAGTTCGCTTCATCAGATCCACAGGCGCCCCGAAGGCCAGGGCGATTTGCTGATGCCCACCGCAAACTCCGAGTATCGGCCGGCGTGCCTGGCGAATAACTTCGAAGACCCCCATAAGGGATTCCGGCTGATAAGCGTCCCAGGGATGACTCTGGCCGCTGAGGACGATGTGTGTGGGCTTGGTATCTTCGATCAGCTTGGGGGAAACACGACTATAGGGCTCAAGGATGATCTTCAGGCCCGGCCGCACGCGTTCCAGGGAGGCTCGCAACTCCCGCGGGCTCGCTCCCTGGCCGTCGATGGTGTTGTCAACCAATAGGATCATTTTGAACCGTGGGAGGCGGCGGCAATATCGGTGTGGACATTCGATGACGTCGGGGTCGTCGAGGTCTCAATCGTTGAGCCCGGGGTGGTGTCGGCGTTTGGCTGGCAACCGACTGGCCTTCTTCGGGGATGCCCTGACCCAAACAATAGAGCTTGCCGTTGAACGCTCCCACATAGATGCGACCGTCCAGCACAGCCGGGGTTGAATTGATATTTTCACCGATCTTGATTTCAGAGAGCAGGGTTCCGTCGCTGGCTGAAAGCATGTGCATCCAGCCGGCCTTGTCGCCGAAGATGACCCGGCCAGCGACGACCGGCGAGGTGCCCCAAATGGCTCCGCGCGCTTTGTATTTCCAAACTACGTCGCCCTTGTCCGCTGTCAGACAATAGAGATTCTTGTCGCTGGCTCCGATGAAAATCCGGCCATTGAAGTAGATTGGACTGGCCCAGATGCCAATGAACTCGCTGCTCTTGCGCGTGTGTGCGCCATCGGTCGCGAACTTCCACACCAGCTCTCCGGTCTCCTGCTTATACGCACGCACCACACCGTCTTCGGCTGCCGTGTACACAAAACCATTTACCACGGCCGGGGTGGAATCCGAATCCGCTCCGATGGCCGCTTTCCAAATGGTCCGCCCGTCGGATGGATCCAGGCAATACAGGTCACCCTGTTCGGTTCCCAGATAAAATCGGTTGTCTTTGAAGGTGATGCTGCCTTCGACGGAACCGACCGGGACTTTATAGACCAGCGAACCATCGGCCAGATTCAAACAGTAGAAGTTGCGATCTTCGGCTCCGAAGTAAACGCGGCCGTTAGAGACCACGGTTGAGCCGTCAACTTCAAATCCCGTTTCGTAGTCCCAAATGAGCGTTCCGTCCGCGGCGTTCAGACAGTAAATGTGATGGTCAATACCGCTGGCGATGATCTTATCTTCGAAGATCACCGGCGTGGCTTTCTGGCTGTCCTTGCCTTTGAACTTCCAAATTACACTGCCGTCCTTCTTATTGAGGCAATAGACATGACCATCCGCGGAAGGAAAGTAAACGCGATCTTTATTAATAGACGGCTGGCCCGGCCAGGAGGTGCCAGCCCAGGGATCTTTGTGCAGCCGGCCAGCCATCCAGCCAGTCTCTACTTCCCAGATGATCTTTAACGGCTCGTCTTTCCAGGGGCCAGTGCCGTAAAAGTTTCGCTCGGCATTCCCCAGCCACATGGGAACTGCCGCGGGGGCTTTCGGCTCAGGCGGACGAGTTTCGGCAGGAGTTTCGATTGCTTTGCCGGTACAGCCGGTCAAAACAATGAGGAAAAGCAGGGCGGCGAGCGCCAGCAGACCGCGCCGGCAGTCTTGATTTGTCAGGGCGCGGCATTCCGCGGAAGGGAGATAACGAACTAGCAAGGGGGACTTCCTCGTAAAACCTAAGACTATAACTCTATCGCAGCCACCGGCCACTATAAACCACATCGGCCCGGCCCGTAAGGACAACCTCGCCATCTTCACGCCATTCGATGGGAATCAGGCCGCCGGGAGCATGAACGTTAACGCTTCGATCGGTCTTGTCATTAATCACTGAAGCAACCACCGCGGCACAGGAACACGTTCCGGACGATTCCGTTTCCCCGACGCCTCGCTCCCAGATTCGCTCTTCAATATTGCCACGATCACGAACGCGAACAAAGATTACGTTGGTGCGGTCGGGAAATAGTGGATGGATTTCGATGGCCCGGCCGATTCGCCGCCAGTCGAGCGCCTCGAAATCATCTACGAAGACGCAACAGTTTGGATTACCCATCTGCAGCGCGGTTACCGGGTAGATTTCTCCGGCAACGTCGAGCGGATAATCAATGATGCGCTCCAGCGGACCGCTGGTCAGCATGGGAACGGAGGCGCTATCAAACTTCGGCTGGCCCAATTCTGACTCGAACAGGAAACCGCCGGTACCTAAACGCTCCAGCAGCCGGTATCGTTTTACCCCGGCCCCTGTTTGCAAACGTAGCTCCTCGCGCGACCAACGTTCGTGATAGAAGAGAAAAGCCGCGGCGCAACGAGTGCCATTTCCTGACAGATTTGCTTCGCTGCCATCGACATTGAAAATGCGGACGACAAAGTCGGCGCCCGGATCCTGAGAAGGTGAGACGACGTCGATGCCGTCCGCCCCGGCGCCGTAATGCCGGTTGCAAACGGCACGCGCAAACTCATTGAGATCGTCGATGGCCGACAGTTGCTCCGCCTCAAAGACGATGTAGTCGTTACCAAAGCCCTGAAACTTGGTGAAGTTTATCGCCATGTAATCAGTCGCTGGCCTTCTGCGGATCGCCAAAAACCTTGCGAAAACGTTTGGTCAGCACCGGCTCGATGCCCAGCAGGCGCAGGTAAACGGTCAGTTGACCGCGGTGATACATTTCGTGGGCGATGGCAAAAGAGATGAAAGAATATTTCGTGATGGACTTGCCATCGAAGCGCTTCATTTCACGGCCCAATTCATCGCTCGCGCTCAAGAGTTTGGCCGCCGTCTCGTCCATGCTGTTACGCAGAAGCGCGACGAGTCCCTCCTTGTCGCTAATACCGCCAACTTCCGGCGCATAGACTTTTATCTGTTCAGCAAAGGATTGCCGGAGCAGATTAGTATCGGCGCGACAGGCTTCACCCATTAGCATCTTCTGGGCCTCGACGACATGCTGCAGCAAGGCGGCAACTGAACGCGTGTCCGGAGTGGCCTGGAAGCTGAACTTGTCAGCAGGAATACTTTCGGCTTCATCAACCAAACCGGAGCGCACTTCTTTCCAGTTTTCAATTAAGGCATCAAGAGACATGGGGGTAATCCTCCTGAAAAGTTTCTATTGTGATCGTCCAGCGAAAGATGCCAGCAATACCGCGATCGCATCGATCGAGTCTTTGCGCACGGCGCTGGCGTCGGGGTAGTTATTCAACATCATGGAAAAAGCCAAACGCTCTCCAGCAGCGCTAGTGACATAGCCGGAAAGCGAAGCGACGGAACTGAGAGAGCCCGTCTTGGCGCGAACGTTTCCCGCGGCGGCCGTGCCCTTCATTCGACTTCGTAGCGTGCCGTCCACCCCGGCGATTGGCAAGGCATCGCGAAAGACGTCGGCGTAACGATGGCGACTCATGTAAATCAGTAGTTGCAAAGACGAGCTAGCAGTGACCATGTCGTTTCGCGAAAGGCCGGAACCGTCGTTTAAAACTATGTCGTCGGGATGGATGCCGGACTGCCGTAGGAAACCTCTGACAACTTCCAGGCCGGCTTGTTCGTCTGTTTTCGGACTAGCAGGAGCGGCTTTGCCGAGCGTGCGCAGTAGAAGTTCCGTGTAAAGGTTTTGACTGGGCTTCAAAGTCTGTGACGCGATCACGCTCAAGGGGGGCGATTGCAGATTTGTTATTTCTACCACGGGGGGTGGAATGGCCCGATCAATTCCGCTAACCAGGTCCATTGCGCCTCGAGCGGGAACCAGGCTAGGAGTGGAACGGCCATCAACCGTCCGCGAGCGCCCATCGACCTTAATCCCACGTTTCGCCAGCGCCTCGCGCAACATTGAAACAAAAAACAACGCCGGATCGGGAACGGCAACACCGCCGGTGTAGCCTTTGTCATCAAGCGGCAAGGTGCCGGTTAGTTCAAGTACGTTTTCACCCGGCCCGCGAAATACCTCCAACGCGCTCTTACTTCCCGCGGCCGAAGTTGTGGCCCGATTCACGATCGTTACAAACGGCGCCGGCGGTCCAGTTGTGACCACGCACGGCGCTCCCACCTTCGCGCCCGGCTTGACGGTTAGGTCCAGCGAGTTGTCGTTGATGGTCAGGGCGCTGACTTCGGCGCCGTACCACCACTGCAGGTCTTCCCATTCCCAACCGCTACCCAGCGCGGGACCGGTAAGATAACTTTCATCTCCGACCAGATCGCCTTTGATGCGTTTCACGCCGGCGGCCACAATCCGATCAACTAGATTATTTATACCTTTGAAGTAGTCACCATCGTTGAAGCGGGCCGCGATCGAAGGATCCCCTCGCCCGTAGACGATCAAGTCGCCCTTGATCGTCCCATTCTTCTCAGGTTTTTCGGCGGCGTAAACTGAAGTTGTAAACCGGTAATCCGGTGTCAGGCGATCGAGCGCCGCCGCTACCGTGTAAAGCTTCATGTTGGAAGCGGGACGCATCAGCTTGTCGGCGCTGGCTTCGAACAGTATGCGGCCAGTTTCCAGCGAAGCCACCTTGACGGCCAGAAAGCCCGGCGCCAGTTCGGGCCGCCGCAACACTTCATTGATACTCGCCTGTAATTCCGCGACGGTTCGCGGCGCATTCGCGGCAGCTACCTGCGAAGCATCGACGCCAGCGCGCCGATCGCGCTGCGCCTGTCCCTGCGCCAGGGTCCGCCCGATGCCGACCGGAGACAGCACCAGGCACATCAGCAGGATGCCAATCTGCGCCCGTTGAAAATGGAATTTGTTCATTTAGATTGATTAGGTTATCGCTAAGGACTTCAGACTGTATTTGGACGGGCGGCCGGATTATTAATGCTCTCGTCCATGACCGTCTTCGCCAATGGTGTAGAGCGAAACGGAACTGGATAAACCGCGCCCGGATAATCTTCCGGCCATGATCACCACCATCTCGCCTTTTTGCACGATGCCGGCTTCCAGCAGGACCCGCTCGCCCGCCAGCAGCATCTCTTCTGTGTTTTCGCACGGGGGACAGACGAGGGGTTCGACTCCCCAGATAAGAGCCAGCTCGTTAAGTACATCCCACGAAGGAGTAAGCGCCACGATCCTTTGTTCCGGCCGCAACGCCGACAAGCGCCGTGCCATCAGACCTGACTCGGTAAAGACCGCAGTGGTCCTGGTGCCCATCTCATTTGCAGCGAAGGCGGCCGCTTCGCAAAGGGCGCGACTGACACGACCGGATTGCCGGCCGATAAGTTTGGTGATGTCCTCGGGTTCGCTGTCTCGTCCCGTCTCGGCCGAATCGATAATGCGGGCCATGGTTTGCACGGCGGCCACCGGATAATTTCCCGCCGCGGTTTCGTTGGACAGCATGACGCAATCCGAGCCGTCCCAAACCGCATTTGCCACGTCGGAGGCCTCAGCCCGCGTGGGCCTGGGACTGGCAACCATCGACTGCAGCATCTGTGTGGCGGTGATCACCAGTTTGCCGGCGGTATTGGTTTTTTCAATGATCCGTTTCTGATAAACGGGAACCAGTTCCACACTCGTCTCCACGCCAAGGTCACCGCGCGCCACCATGATGCCGTCGGCGGCGGCGATAATGTCATCGAGATGATCGATGGCTTCGGCCTTTTCGATTTTTGCGATCAGCGGGGCGGTCCCGCCGCTCTCTTTGATTAAGGCTTTTGCTTCTGCGCAATCCTCCGCCCGGCGCACAAAGGACAAGGCAATGTAGTCGGCTTGTTGTTTGACTGCCCAAATCAGATCGGTGCGATCTTTGTCAGTCAGCGATTGGATGGGCAGATTTACACCCGGCAGATTGATCCCTTTGCGCTCACCAAGCAGGCCGCCGTTGATGACCCTGCAGATGACGTCGGTTTCAGTGGTTGATTCGACAGTCAATTCGATAGCGCCGTCATCCAGAAGCAGACGCGCACCTGGCCGGACGTCACGAGCGATGCTCGCGTAGTTTGTAGAGACCTCGTGACTGCTGCCCTCAACCGATCGGGTAGTAACAATGAATTGCGAACCCGCCTCAAGCATGACCGGCTGATGGTCTTTCAATCCATCGGTGCGAATCTTGGGTCCGGAAAGATCGACGAGGACCGCCAGCGGCCGCTTCATGGCTTGCGCCGCCTGGCGTGCCGCGCGAATGTCTTCGGCCTTTTCGTCCTGACTGCCGTGCGACATATTAATGCGCACACCATTGACGCCCGCCGCGAGCATTGCGTCTAAAACACCAGGCTCGCGAGTTGCCGGTCCCAGGGTTGCCAGTATCTTTGCTTGTCTCAAAAAAATCCCTCAGCTGCGTTTGAAACTGAATAACCGGGGCACGACCGCGGGAACCCTATGTGTATAGGATTCAAACTCCGCCCCAAATGCCCCGCGTAGCAATTTTTCCTCGCTAAGGATGCGGGTGCGAGTGCCAAATGCAAAAACTATTACGGCTGCGATTAGAGCGATCCAGTGACTGAGGGCCAAGCCGGTTGCCAGCAACATGCCGAACATTGCGGTATAGATCGGATTGCGCACTAACTGGTATGGGCCGGCAGTGATCAACTTGTGTCCCTCAACCAGCCGCGCCGTAACGCTCCATTCTTTTCCCAGGGTGCGGATGGCCGTCATTACCAGCCAGATGGACGCGACCGCGATAGCGATTGTGATCGCGCCAAGGGTGATTTCAAAAGGCCGGCTGAGCTTGAAGGGCGGCGAAAACATCGGGCGACGCACACTCCACACAATCGCGTAGCTCAGCCCTTGTAGTGCGACGCCAAGCAAGGAACGGCTCTCCCGCTTACTCTCCGGCGCGGCCGGTGGTTTTTTGCGAAATAAAAAGATGCCGGCAAAAGTAACCCAGCACAGCATTATGGCGACGAACACAATCGTCGGTAGAAGCTCAAGCTGCAATGTCATAAGACGACTATAGACTTTGCCAAACCCACAAGCTTTCGCGAAGCAATCATTCTATACGACGCGCGGTAATGGCAAAAGGTGAGTGCTGTAGGTCGTTTCGGCTGCGCCGTCCGATGTGCGGAAAGACTCTGCCTGTCCGGGTGACAGTACTCATCATGAGGCTGCGCCTGAGTTCCAAGGCGTAGCCTCGGATTTTTTTGACTCGCTACGGAAGGGCACAGCCCTTCCGCACATCAGGCGGCCCAGCCGAGTTAGCTACTCGCTAATGTTCTGGTCATCTGGTGTGGGGGAATGGGAAGGATCGTCGGTGTTTACGTGTTTCTCAGAGGGCGCGCCGGGGACGCGAAACTCTTCATCGGCCCAGCGGCCAAAATCAATCAGCTTGCAACGTTCCGAGCAGAAAGGACGTGAAGGGTTGTCTTCCCATTCGGTGGGCTGGCGGCAAGTTGGGCATTTCATGGAAACAGGATAGCGAAGCCGCGTCGTGAATGAAATCGCGCAGAGGCTCTCTCGGGCAGGTCTTACGACGCGGCGTGTGTCGCCATGACAGACTCCCTGTGCTTAACCAGAATTCTCCGTTTCACGAAGTCGATGGTGCCCGCGCGCCGCATGGCGTTCAAGCGGACCGTTACACTTTCACGGGTCGAACCCAGCAACGAGGCGATTTCGCGATGCGGCAATGGAATATCGATGAGCACGCCATCGCTGCCGTCCACGCCATAGCGATCCGAAAACTCGGCGAGCAACTTATCCAGGCGCGCGGGAATCGCATCCAAAGCGAAGTTCGCCAGGCGCCGTTCCGCCTGCTCGCGTCGTTGACCGATCATCTTGAAGGTGTAATCATAAAGTTTGCGGTCCTCAATCATCGCATCGCGAAAATCCCCCACAGGAAAGCTCAGCAGGCGTGAACTTTCATACGCCATGGCGCAGTTCCCCCTTGTTGCGGTCGGCGAATATAGAGCCGATTCACCAAAGAGCGCGCCGGTCGGAAGAATGTCGATGACCGCTTCGCGCGCGGTCTCATTGTCGTGCTGGGTCAGTTTGATGCGGCCTTCGATGATGACGTACAGACAGTTGGCTTCATCGCCAGTGCGATAGATGGCGCGGCGGCGACGGAAGTATCGCAGGTTGGCTCCCGCAGCCAGTCGCAGTAGCGATGATTGTTCCAGGCCGGCCCCGAGATCCAAATGTGAGATCAATTGCGCCCGATCGCTGATAGACAAAGAGTCGTTTCGTTCTTTCGACATGATTTTTTCCCCCTCTATTTTCCGGGAGTGGACGCGAGGAAGCTGAAATGCCTTTCAGAATTTACCGGTGATCCCAACCGCTGGCTCGATGATTTTGGAGATCGATGCGATCTCGACGGTGTGTATTCCCGCGGAACCAATTGCGCAATGAGGCCTGCCGCGGTTGTTTTACTTAATTCAGGTCTTCTGTTTTTTTCTGTCGGATTCGATGAGGTAGCTGCCTTTTCAAACGAAAGCGACCAACGGAAGAAGCGCACTCTAGCACGCGGAAAAAGTGCACGCAAGATTTATCTTTAGTCCACTGGAATTATGATCGGCAAACCACAGATTCTGGTAGTTGACGACGAGCCCGACAAGCGCACGCTCTTGCAAGTAGCCTTGCAAATGGCCGGCTACGAAGTGCGTCTGGCGGAGAATGGCGCCGAAGGTTGGGCCGCAATTGAGTCTAATCCCCCGGACTTGATCGTCACGGACGTAATGATGCCGTTGATGGACGGTTACGAGTTGGCGCGCCGGGTGCGCGCCAATACCCAGACTCGGTTCATTCCCATGATCATTCAGACTGCGGCCCGCGACGCCGCCGCGGATTTGCGGCTCGGCGCTGAGGCGGGAGCGCTCGGCTACATTACCGATCCAACCGATTTGGATTTGTTGCTCGCCCGGGCGCGGACCCTGCTCGATTTCAAAAGTTATCTTGACTCTTGTGAGGAAGCCGCCTTCACCGACCACCTGACCGGACTGGCGAACCGGCGCCGCTTCGAACGGCAGCTGGAACGCGAGGTTGAGCGCACGCGCCGCTTCGGCCGGCCCTTCTGCCTGCTGATGCTGGATATCGATCATTTCAAGCTCGTCAACGATACTCATGGTCACGAAGCGGGTGACGAAGTGCTGCGACACCTGGCCAAAGTGTTGCAAGAAGGAACCCGCGGCATCGATCTCGCTGCGCGCATCGGTGGCGAAGAGTTTGCCGTGATCCTGACTGAGACCGAGTTGTCCAGCGGAATTGAAGTAACAGAGCGATTGCGCGCTGCGATCGAGGGCAGTGAGATTCCCGGGCGGCCACGGATTACGGCCAGCTTCGGTCTCGCGGAATTTCCGCGATCGGCAAATACCGCCCAGGAGCTTTTCGCGGTTACTGACGCCGCGATGTACGAGGCTAAGAGCCAGGGCAGAAACCGCGTCAAGCAAGCCCGCGAATTGGCGAACCCCTCGCCGCTGGTGGACGTACAACAGATGCGGAGACAGACTGGCCGAGGGAATTAGTTCGCAATTCAAACCCGGAAAAGCGAGGCAGGTCGAATATGGCTGATTACAAAGATAAACTCGATGACTGGCAGCGAGCGGCCCGCCGCAAAGCGCGCGAAATCGACGAAAAGCTGGATCTGAAAGGCATGGTCGAGGAGGGCGCGCGCGCGGCCGGTGATGTGGCCCGGTTGGGTGCGGAAACGGTGGCCAACGGAGCTGAACGCCTGAGGTCGGAAGCGGAACGATTGGACCAGGACCAACGCGTTCGTGACACCGCGCGGCGTGCCGGCAACGCTGCTTCGCGCGGCGCCAGGCAAGCTGCGGAAGTGTTGCGCGACGCCGCCGGCGACCCGGGAAAGAAAGCAGAGCAGAAGGCGGGCGAGATCTTCAAGGGCGCGAAGAAACATTATGAGCGCGCCGCAAAAGTCTATGACACCAGCGCGCGCGTGACGCGGGCTTCCTCGGCAGCGACCACCGCTGCGTTCAAGGCCAAGGATTGGGTCAAACAGAATCCGGGCACGGCAGCCGCAGTTTCTTTCTCGCTGATCCTGGGAATTAGATTAGGCGCGTCCTTTCCCGGGATCGACGCAGTCCTGCTGGGAGCGCACCCGCACTGGCTGACGCATTCGGCGCTGCCGGTTTTGGGTTTGAAGAAGGCGAGTGAAAAGTTTGATGCGTACCTGCGCAAGCAGGAGGATTTGGTTGCCGCCGGCAAACTGACCGAAGCTGAGCGCGAGCGGGTCGAATTTCAGCGCAAGATGGCGAAGTACGTGGGAGCGCCGCTATTGGGTGCATTCAGTTGCGCGATGGGGGCCGCAATGTTTGCGCAGATCGCGCAGCCGGGCCAGGTTGCGGGAGCGCCAGTCAGTTGGTTGCTGGGTGGCAACCCTTTCCTCGACGGCGTGTGGCTGTTTGCCAACGGCGTAATCTGTTTCCATCAGGGCTACAAGTTTTTCATGATCGCGCTCGCGGACCAGGAAGAAGTTAACCGGGTGGTGCGCGAGATCAAGGGACTGCTGCCGGCGGCTTCGGCAATCGGTTAAGGTCACGTAAAGAAAAGGGGAACAAGTTGAGGCCGGTCGCAAAATCCCTTCTGCTACTGCTACTTCTTAGCATCTCCGCGACCGGCTTCGGCCAGGGGTTCAGGATTGAGGGCAAAGCAACTCCGACCCTGACCGGTTCTGAGAGTTTCACTTCCCTCGATGGACGATTCTCAATTGCCCTACCTAAACAGATATCCGGATATGAACCACAAAGAGTAGATGCGCCATCCGGTCGGATGGAAAGCGTTGTCTATGACTGGAACACCACTGATGGTGTTTTCTTTGTCCAGTTTATGGAACGGTTTCCTAAAGTTACGGTGCCGAGCAAAGTGGGCCTGGATATGCTGCAGAACAGTGTCATGGCCGGCACCAAAGCTACCTTGGCTGGCGAAACGGAAATCTCGTTGCAAGGGTATCCAGGCCGTGAAGTGCGTTTGGAGTTTCCCGATGGCTACACGATCACCAGGTTCTTCATAGCCAACGATCGCATTTACCAGATCACTGCTTCATTGTCCTTGGCAAGCAAGAATCGTCAGATGGCGCCTCTGAGAGTGCTCGACTCATTTAGGCTCTTGACCCAATCAGAAGTTGAGGCGGGGTTCAAGCAGAAGATAGCCGAGGCGTCACCAAAGCCATTGCCGCAAGCGCCGGTGGCCAAAAGATTGAAGTCTGATGCCGAGGACGAAAACCTCAAAGGCAAGGTCAGAACGATCTTTTCAGAAAGTGAAGATTTGTCCGGCACCTGGGTAGTTGCTGCCCGAAAGCCTGTATTAATGAAATATTTTAATGAGAGCGGCAATCTTATCCGGGAGGAGCGTTACGATTATCGGGGCAACCCCTGGGAATTGACGGTGTACGGATACGTCAAGGGACAACGGGTTTCAGATCATAAAAGTATTTCCTACGAATACAATCCGCCAGAGCTAATCATGGAGTCCGCAGCGGTCGGGAAAAAGACAAAACGCGAGCCCGAATACTTTTACAAGTACAACTACAAATACGACGACCAGGGCCGGTTGAAGGAAGAGACGATGTCCTTTAGCGACGGCAAGCTTTGGTCGCGAACGGTTTATTCCTATCAAGGAAATCAAAGAACCGCATTAGATTACGGCGAGAATGGACAGCTCAGCGGAAGAAATGTTCGCACCCTTGATCGGGAAGGAAACGAGATTGAGGAACTCATTTACGATGTGAGTGACAATAGTATCAAGGAAAAATACCAGTACAGCTATCAGTACGATTCTCAGGGAAACTGGATTCAGCAGCGAATGTCGATGTGGACCACCAAAGACGGCAAGTCAGCCTACCAACCATTTTCAATAGAGTACCGCACCATTACCTACTATTGATTCCTCACTTCGGGTCCCGCAACCAAACCTGCCCACTATCGTATTCAATGCGGTTTATGATCACTTCTATCGTGAACTGATTCATAGAGTTCACGCCGGCCTTGGAAGCGTCAATAACAGACGTGGGATTCGAGCGGTTACGCCCAACCAGTTTGGTGGTTTTACCGGGGCGAAGATCGGTTTTGCTGGTGAAGGTGTGATGGCCGACAACTTCTTTGCTGGCCGGGTCGAACAGGTCGAATTGCCAGTCGATGCGCCGGATCGTCTGTCCGCTGCTATTCAGGATCTTAGCTTCATATACATATTCGGTTGAAGCACTCTCATTGCTTCGTTGCGTGCGTTGCTCTGGCGAATCCGGTAGCAGTATCCGGTTGGCTTTAGGTTTGGCGTTGTTCTGCTGGTCAACTTCTTTCGAGGCGCGCTCTGGATTTCGGTTTGTTCCATACACGAGAGGATCTTCAAGCAATGCCGGGTTCAGCTCTTCGCGATGCCAGCGCTGGCTGACCACCTGCACCCCGGGCGCGTTGGTTACCTCCTGCGCCAACCAAGCACCTGAGCCTAGAAAAACCAGAAGTAGCGCGCCGACGATTTTCACGAACGCTCCTGATTAGATTCATTTCATCTGGAGTAAGTGCCCATTAATTGCCCCTGAGCGACGATGTGACCTTCCATTGCCTTCAGCAATTGATCCTTATTCGCCCCGGGCTTTAGTTGGAGTTCGCTGTCGAGGGCATAAACCTTGAAGAAATAATGATGGGTTCCATTGTGCGGACAGGGACCACCGTAGCCAGTCTGTCCAAAGTCATTTTTCCCCTGCATACCGCCGCCGGCAACCTTTTCCTCAGACGGCATGTTTTCAATCAAGCCCATCGTCGCCGGCTGCAGATTGTAAACCAGCCAGTGGGCCCAGGCTCCGCCCGGAGCGTCAGGATCGTTAGAAATGATCGCTAGTGTTTTTGCTTCCGGCGTCTTGGTCCACTCCAGCGGCGGGGAAATATTTATGCCCCGGCAGGTATATTGCCGCGGGATCGGTTCACCTTCATTGAATGAGGTACTGGTTACTTTGATTTGTGGGGCGGCGGCCTTGCGGGTTGATCCCGGGTTCGGGTTGACTTGATTGGAGGCCGGTGTGGACTGCCGACCGCAGGAAGAGGCGAGCAGGGGGATGAGAAATATCAAGGCTATGCTTGTCCGTTTCATCATATCGATCCTTAAGCCGGCGAAGCTGGCGGCATATCCGTAGCCCAACAGCGCAAGCTGTGGGTAACTCCCGTATCTTGTGATCAAAGCCCGGAACGGGCGACATAATTGAAGCATCGCAAACAGCCAATGTCGCCCGCTGACGCGGGCTTGGTCTTACATTGCTCGGCTAACCCACAGCTTGCGCTGTGGGCTACGGAGATGTCGCCGGCTGCGCCGGCTAATCGAATGCGCCGCATCCGATCCATCCATTAGCCGTTGCTGATTGCCGCCTTATTTTCCAATCGCAACGATCCGCTCGATGATCTTCGAATCATTCGGTAGCAATCCTGACTTGGGCAGACGCGGGGTCAACTCCAGCCAGTTGCGGTCCATTTGAAATACCCGTTTGAAGAGCGGCAGCGATTCGTCAACGCGACCCATGTTAACCAGAGCGACGGCGTGCCAGTAAATCATTTCGGCATTATCGGGGACCAGCTTTTCAGCGGCGCCATACTCGCGTAGCGCGCCTTCGTTATCTTTCTTTTCCACTGCCAGATCGCCGGCGTTCATGTGATTGTAAGCACGCTGCAAGGTGACCAACCGGCGCAACTCTCTCAAAGGCTCCGGACTATCATCGACGCGTAGATCAAAGATGCGATCCTTCCAACTCTGACCGCTTGGTTTCCCACTGACTACGATGAGCGCCGCTGACTGCCGTCCGCGAATGTCACCGCCGGCGGCTTGCGCGGCGTCTAACGCTGCGAGCATACGTTCAGCCAGGTCGCCTTTGGTGGCTTCGAAGGCAGCGGCCATCGCGGGCCAGACTTTGTCGTTCAGCATCAGGTTGGCCTGAACTGAATAATCCGTGCCGACGTGATGTCCCGCCGCCTGAATGTCGTTCTTACCAGTCCAGGCATCGACGCGGCCCTGGGAATCAATCATGGCCACTTGGCGCACTTCGCGACCTTCATCTCCGGCCAGCAGAGCTTTCAAAGTATCGGGAGCGCTGCGCCCGGCGCGCATCAGATCGAGGCCGAGTTTTCCGTACGAGGGATCGACGAACGATTGCGTCGCCACCGCGCCTACTCCCGCTTCGGCCCACGGCACGATTGGCCCGACCGAGAACCAGTGTGATTGCACCGCCACTCCCAATTCACCGGTGGCCGGGTCGCGGGCGACGATCGAAAATGTATGTACGGGGCGCAAGGGGCGGGGCGCTGCCTGTTTTTCAGAGTTCTGCTGCGCGGTTGCGCCTGGCATCGCTGACAGAATCAATGAGACAGCGAAAAGTAAGGTAATCACGTTGCGCATGTTGTCACCTCGGATGTAACGCAAACTTCAGTTTGCAATTTGCCACCAGCGCAAACCAGGAATTTGCGTCACGAAACAAACGGATACAGTGATGTATTACGAAAAACCCAAAAGAACAACACGACCCCTAAAAACGTCCAGATCAGATTTGCGGGAATGAAAAACTTCGCGGGGCGCCGTCCGGTTATGGCCGCCCGCGTCTCCAGGAAGAGTACGTAGAGCAGGAAAGGCAGCGTCAGAAACAGCAGGGGATTAAGCTTGAAGGTGGCCAGCGGGTGACCATGAAGTAGTTGATGCAAGCCACGCAATGAGCCGCACCCCGGACACTGGAAACCGGTTATCATGCGAAAAGGACACGCAGGATAACCGGCTCCGGCTGCAGGATTGAAAAGATAGAGGTACGTAGATCCCAGGGCCAGCGCGCACCACACGGCAAACATCTTCAGACGCTGAGAAAATATCTCCTCGGCAATCACTGAGAATTACAATCTGCGAAAAGCTGAATCTTCATCTGACATTGCTCATCGCGCCTAAGCCCCCAAGCACTACCATAAAGATTATGTAGATAACGATAAAGACTACCCCGAGGCCTGCAGCGATCATTGCCCACATTTTGGCGTTCTTCGACGACGACATGGCCCCGGCGATATCGCCGGCAGCTATTTTCGAATTAACCTGCGCCGCATAGATTATCGAAACCACGCCGGCCGGCAAACAGCAAAAGATCGTGGCCAGAATTGCAAAGACCAGATAGTTGGGAATGTTAGCCGGCGGGGCATTGGGCGGCGGGGGCGGTGTCCAGTCTGTCGACATATCGAATCTCCTCTTATTTGCTTAAGTTTAGTGGTTGTTTCTTAACGTGAAATTCTGGGCACTAGAGCCCCGAACCGAAGCTTCCGGGTTGGCCGGCGCTGAAATCCTGCGGTGGCGGGGGCGGTAGGGGAGGTTCGCCCTTGCGCTTTTCAAACAACGGAACCGCGATCAGTCCTCCTACTGCGGAGAGCGCGATGGCAAAGATGGCGCCCAGTATCGTGCCGAGGATGATCAGCATCAATCCGCTCATGGGAACTCGCATACCCATCCGGTGAAATTGTTCCTCGAGCCCCATGTTTGCCGCCATGGCATAGCTCAAAGGAATTCCAATCACGATGCGAATAAGAGCGGCTACCACGCCCGCCATCGCTCCCAGGAGGGCGCCCTCACCGGGCTTCACCGGCGTAGGGGCCTTGGGGATGTAGAGAAATCCGGCGAGCACTCCGCCGCCGATCGACCAAAGGCAGCCGCAAGTGGCAACAATTGGAATAACCGATAGCACTCCAGCGACGAGTCCACCGATTAAGGCCGGCTTTAGTTTATCGTTCATCTGTTACTTATTCTCAGAAAATGACAGGACGTAATTTGCAGCAGTTAGTATCAGAACGGATCGTGGAAATCGCAGCATAACTAACAAAGCCCTGCGAAATTGTCAATCAAATTATGAATTTGCTACGAGTTATAGGGATTACGCGACAGGATCCGAACGAGTGAATTGGCCAAGCCATTCAGTGTCGCCGCGATGAAAACGAAAAGCGATGGTTGAATCGCCATTACATATCGGTATTCAGTATGCAGGAAGGATTGCGCCGACAGATAGTAAAGCGGAATAGCCAGCAATAGGATTTGTAGGGGTGGCCCTCCGTGGCCACCCCCTTTCGGATGAAGCAACGCGGGCCGCCACCGAATGCCGTTGCTACGCCAAAGCAGCACCGCGCCGATGAACGCAAGTGGGACCATCCAGGCAGTCACGAAAAGCCTTTGCATGAGGTGCATAAGGATCCGCGGGTATCTCATCCAGACGAGGGAAGCGGGCCCTAGTCGAAACAGTTCCATCTTTCCAACTTCCGCAACCAGCGGACCTGGCCGGCGCTTTTCATTCTCAACCAGTAAATGTGCAGTTCCGTTTTCCCGGGAAACAAACGGGACTTGGATCAGGACCGTTTGCTGTCCTGCGGCCGGCAATGTCTCCAGAACGTGCAAGACGGGTGTCGTCGCGTAACGCTCTTTTTGTGACGGACTGATGACGCTGACGGTGACGCTGCCCTCCTCGATCTTAAAGGGGAACCGCACCAGGTAATCTGTGTTCGTCTCGACTTCAAAAGTGCTGAGATAGGTTGCCCCTGACGAGTCGATTTCATGACCTTGCAAGCGAACCGCATTGCCGTTCGTTGCCGGCGCAATCCGAGGCCCGGAGGTTGAGCGCGCGATGAAATCTGAGGGTTGAACTGACCAGACAGGGTTTACTCCCGCCGCTATGATCAGCGAATGAGTCACCGCTGGCTCTATCGTGATAACGGGAACTCGTTCGAGCCGCAGCATGGAAAAGGCGCGACGCAAAACCACTCCGCCAAACCAGAAGGGGTGCGAGCGCATTACCCCCTCCGCGCGCGAAGTTCGCCGGCCATCTCGCTCGATTCCGTTCCCGCCGAAAAGCGATTGCGCGTAATCAGGCCGGCCGTAGGTCGCTGCTTCTCCGGTAACCGTTTCAATGTCGCTGGCCGGCAATCCGAAACGCCGTTCTTTGTCATAGTCGCTAATGCCCACGTTCAGCATTTGCCCGGTGCCCAGCGAAAGCGGAATGAAATGGTGGAAGACGATCACGTTGCGAATTGTAATGGGAGCGATTACCAAAAAGGTTGCGCCCACCAACACGCCCGTGTACCGCCAGCGCCGGCTGCGGTCCATGATGAGTAGTAAGAACACCGCCAGAAACGGCGCCAGCAGCAACGCGTTAGATCTCAGCCAACAGGAAACACCAATACACACGCCGGCGACCATGACTGCGCGCAGACTGTTCCGCTTCAGCCCACGGACCAGGAAATAAAGCGCCAGCAGAATTGGCAGTGTTACCAGCGAGTCAGGGATCAGGATCAAAGAATAATAGGCAAGCTGCGGGGACAGCGCTGCCAGCGCTCCGGCGATTACCGCCCCTTTGACCGGCAGAAATTCCAGGGCCAGGAAGAACAGCACCACTGCAGTTGCCGCATCACAGACTATCTGAAAGAAGCGCATGCCCGCCTCCGAATCACCGAAGACACTGAGCACGGCGGCCATGATGATCGGATAGCCCGGCGGGTACGTGAGAATGTTCGCGTCGCCCGGCGGCGCCGGCCCTTTGATGAAGCCGCTCACGTCGCCGTGCAACAGCAAACGAGCGTTGGCCTTATGATGCTCGACCATGCCCGCAAACACGCGCGGTAGAATGGGCCGGTTGTCTTGCCACTGCAGCAGTCGGACGCCGACCGCCAGCGCGAAGATCGCTACACAAATTGCCGCGATGATCCGGCGGGACCGCGGCTGGCGCAAAGCTTCTTCTTGCCGTCCGAGCGCAGACGGCCGAGCTTTTGTCCAAAGGCTTTTGATTTGACTAGGGAAAGCCAAGAAGGTAGTTTCCACTCTTCTGTGAATACAGTGTCCGACAAACTTCAGTTTGCCGTCCAGAAAGCGAGCGATCGCATGGCTCGGTCAGCCAGTCAGTCGCGACCCTAAACAAAGAGCCTTGAAGGTAACGACAAACTGAACTTTGTTGGACATCATAGCGAACTGGCATGCTAACAAAAGCAAGTTTACGTTGCACGCCTCTCTAATATGAAACAGGTCATACAGGATCTCCGATCACATGAATTAAGAGTGGCCGAGGTGCCGCCGCCGGTGGCCCAGCGAGGACGCGTGTTGGTCCGGACCGCTGCTTCTCTGATCAGCGCCGGCACGGAACGCATGACTGTCGAGATGGGCAAGCGCAGCCTGTTGGGTAAAGCGCGAGAGCGCCCCGACCTGGTCAAGCAGGTGATTCATAAAGCCCAGACTGAAGGATTGATGAACACGCTGACCGCGGTGCGAGCCAAGCTCGATTCCGTTACCGCTCTGGGCTACAGCGCGGCGGGCACCGTGATTGATGTCGGCTCGGACGTGACGGAGTTTCGCGCCGGCGATCGCGTCGCTTGCGCGGGCGCGGGCTACGCTTCCCACGCCGAAGTGTTGTCAGTGCCGAAGAATCTCTGCGTGCGGTTGCCCGACGGGGTTGATTTTGAGAGCGCCGCATTCGGAACGCTGGGCGCGATTGCGCTTCAGGGTTTGCGCCTCGCAAATCCGACCCTGGGCGAATCATGTGTGGTTATCGGGCTGGGTTTGATCGGTCAGCTGACAGTTCAACTGCTGCAGGCAAATGGTTGTCGCGTTTTTGGAATCGATCCTGACACAGAACGAGTCGCCCTGGCCCGCCGGTTTGGAGCTGACGACGGTTGTGCGCCTGACGATGGCGCGGAAGGGAAAGTGCTGGCTTGGTCGCGAGGCCGTGGCGCTGATGCAGTTCTGATAACTGCCGCCACTTCCTCAAACCAACCGGTGGAGATGGCGGGCGAGATTTCGCGGCTCAAAGGCCGCGTGGTGGCGGTGGGCCTGGTTGGTTTGGATATGCCACGCGACAGTTACTATCACAAAGAGCTGACCTTGCAGGTTTCCATGTCGTATGGACCGGGACGCTACGATCCCGAGTACGAAGAGCGCGGGCACGATTATCCCTTTGCTTATGTGCGCTGGACGGAAGGACGGAATATCGAAGCATTTCTTGATCTGCTGGCCTCACTGCGCGTGAAGGTTGCGCAACTAGTCACACATCGTTTTCCCATCGGCGAGGCTGAGCGCGCGTATGAGCTGATCACCGGCGCGGGCAAAGAGCCTTACCTCGGCGTCGTGCTGGGCTACGATACGGAACGCGATTTGGAAACGCGAATCAGTTTAAGCGGAAGCCGAACCGCCACGCGGGCGCCAGAACCTGGCGTTAGAGTCGGACTCATAGGCGCCGGCAGTTATGCCAAAAGATTCCTATTGCCGAACTTCAAGGCCGCCGGTGCGCAGTTTCAAACAATCGCGACCGCGTCAGGGATTTCGGCGCGCGAGGTGGGAGAGAAATACGGTTTTGGCCAGTGCGTTTCCGGCGCCGAGGAAGTCATTGGCGATGAAGCTGCGAACCTGATCGTTATCGCCACGCGCCACGACACGCATGCTGAACTTGCGCGGCGGGCGTTGGAAAGCGGGCGCCACGTTTTTGTTGAGAAACCACTCGCGTTGAACGACGAGGAATTGGACAGCGTGCTGAAAGCAGCGGCGCAATCGGATCGGTATTTGATGGTGGGATTCAACCGGCGTTTTTCGCCCTCGGCTATGGCGGCGAAAGATTTTTTCCATGAAGCGCAAACGCCGCTCTCCATCAACTATCGCATAAACGCAGGCCGCATCCCTCGCGACCATTGGATTCAGGATCCGCGTGAGGGGGGTGGCCGCATCATCGGTGAAGTCTGTCACTTCATCGACCTGATGCAGTTCCTGACTGGCGCGGTGACAACGCGCGTCTATGCGGAATCGATTACCAGCCCCAACACGGAAGTTGTAGGGAGTGACTCGGTCTTCATCACCCTTCGTTTCGCGGACGGATCGAATGGTTCGATTGCCTACTTGGCGGAAGGCGACAAGTCACTGCCGAAAGAGCGTGTGGAAATCTTCGGCGCCGGAAAGACTTTTGTGCTGGACGATTTCCGCGGTGCGACCTCGCTCAGCGGCGGCAAAGAGAAACGATTAAAACTGGGAGGCCAGGACAAAGGCCAGGCGAATGAAGTGAAGGCGGTCTGTCGCGCTGTAGTTGAGGGTGGAATGGCGCCAATTGCACTGGAAGATTTAGCGGCGACGACGCGAGCAACGTTCCGAATCATGGAATCACTGCGAACCGGGTTGCCGGTTGAGGTGTGAAGGACCAACACACCCGAACGACCGTCCTAAGCCGCGTTCACGCGGCTTACCCGCAGGGTTACTAGACCGGCCGTTTGACGGCCGGGTTAATCCGGCAAACTAAAATCAAGCCCGCTTCAGCGGGCTTCCATTCGAAAGGCTTCAGCCCTGATAACAATTATTTTAAGCACGCTGAAGCGCGCTAATGGCCAATCTTCCCGGCCTCTCCCAGTGCTAAAAGCGCTGGGCTAGTAACCCTCACGGGAAAGCCGTCTAAAGACGGCTGAAAGATCCCGCTGGAATCATCACTTATCGAGAAACTCCCGCTGCCACAATTCCAGCGTCAGCAACTGAAAAACCTGCAAACTGAAGTCCTCTCGACCGGACCGGTTGGCGTCGATGATCGCCTGCACCGACTCCGGACTAAAAAGCCCGCGTCGCTTGACAGTCTCCGCCGATAACAAATCATCGACCAGCGGTTTCAGTGGTCCGCGCAACCATGATCGGATGGGGGCGCCGAACCCCGCCTTCTTGCGCCAAACGATTTCCTTAGGCAAGAGCTTCTCCGCCGCACGCTTCAAAATATATTTGCGCTTCAATCCCCGGAGCTTCATGCTCGTCGGCATGCGCGCCGCGAGCTCCATCAATTCGTGATTCAGAAACGGCACGCGCACTTCGAGATTGGCGGCCATCGAAGTTTTGTCGGTGTAGGCCAGGTTGAGACAGGGCAGAAACGTCTTCAAGTCAACGTACAGCAGCCGGTTCAACGGCGCCGCGTTCTGGACCCGTGCAAAATACCTTCGATGTTCACGATAGGCGTCCAGGCCGCTCATGGCCCGAAGCGTCTCGTCGGTATAGAGCTGTTGCTTCATGCGATCCGTAAAGTACGTTCCGAAACCAAGGTAGCGCTCTTCGAAATCGAGGGCCGCGCTGGTAGCGAACTTCTTGGCGTTACGCAACGGCGCTGTCAGCTTGCCGGGCCGGGCGCCGGGCAAGGCAGTCGCCAGTAGATGCATGACGGGTCGGCGCAGAAGTTTTGGGATTGGATCCAGCGCCCCGGCAAATTTCATGGCCAGCTGGCGCGGGTAGCCCGCAAAGACTTCATCTCCGCCCATGCCGGAAAGCATCACTCTTAATTTTTCGCGTGCCGCCTGCGAAATCAGGAAACTGGAAAGCATTGCCGGATCAGCAATCGGTTCGTCGGCGTGGTAGACAAGCTTCGGTAACAGACTGGCGACGTCCGGCTGCAGCATGATCTCGTGATAGTCCGTCTGCAATAGCTCAGCGACGCGGCGGGCCCAGACGACATCGTCCGGAATAATGTCGAAGCGTAAATCCTTCGCCTCCATTCCCACCGTGTAGGTCGAAACCTGGTTGCCCTGGCCATGGTGCTTCATCAAAGCGACGATTGCGGATGAATCAACGCCACCCGAAAGAAAGGACCCGAGCGGAACATCGGCTACCATCTCTAACCCCACCACCCGATCGAGAGTTTCATAAACGCGATCACGCCACCAGGATTCGCTGCGGCCTTCTTCGATTTCGTCAAACGAGATGTCCCACCATTCGCTCACCTCAACGTGACTGTCTCGCACGGTAAGGAAATGGCCGGGCGGTAGTTTCCAAACATCTTCAAAGAGTGTGTGCGGGTCCGGCGTCCAAAGGAAAGTGAGATATTGATTCAGCGCTTCCAGGTTCATCGACGCGCGGAGCAGATCACTGGCGAGAATGGCTTTGATTTCGGAAGCGAAAACAAACGCGCCGCCGGCGCCATTCGCTGCGTTGATGTGCCAGTAATAGAGTGGTTTGATGCCGACGCGATCGCGGGCGAGGGTCAGCGTGCGTTCCTGATTGTCCCAAATCGCAAACGCGAACATTCCGTTCAGACGGGGTAGGCAGTCCGTGCCCCACTCGGCAAAGGCGGTGAGTAAGACTTCCGTATCGGTCTCGGTGCGAAAAAGGTGGCCCTTGCTTTTGAGTTCGTTCCGCATCTCGCGGTAGTTGTAGATCTCTCCCCCAAAAGTGATCACGTAACGGCCGTTAGCGGACAGCATCGGTTGATGCCCGGCGCTACTGGTATCGATGATCGCCAGGCGACGATGGCCCAAACAGACTGCCTGCCCGGCATCGTCAATAACTGCGGACGTCCATGTCCCTTCGTCGTCGCGCCCGCGATGCTCAATACTCTGCAGCATCGCGGCGATGCGATCTTCGGGACGCACACTAATTAATCCGGCAATGCCACACATAGAATTACGGGATACAGTCCTAAGCAAACAAGTGACGATGCCCAAGACGGGCGTTGATTTCGTGCCACTTCGTGGGATTTTGTGTAATTTCGTGATCGTGCGCTGATGAATCGCGATGATACGATTCACGAAAGCACACGAAGAACATCAAGAACACGAAATCGGAGTTTTTGTGCAAAGCTGGCTCTCGAAGCGTTATTGTGCGGAAACGATCGTTAGAGCGCGGCAAACCTGGGCTGGAGGTCGTAACCGCTTCGCGGTAAGAGGGCATGATTATTCCGCCAGCACCAGGAGCGAGTACCCGCCTAACACCCGAACCACCAAATCCTGATTTACCTTTGTTAGCAACCTTCTGGGCCAGCTTGCCAGTCGCGCTTTCAGGCTGCGCGGGTGATCTATCGCTCCCGCCGTATAGGCCGTGTCCAGAATCTTGTAACCCGCGTCGCGCAGCGCCGCGAGGGCGGTATCTTTCATGAAGTAGTGTAGGTGTCCCGCCTGTTCCCGCTCGCGCAGGATTGGACGACCGCGCAGAACCCATTGTGCGGACATGTCTAAAGGGATATGAAAAATCTTGTGTTGCGCTTTGCGGCGCACGCTTTTCAGAAAACTCAGATAATCCGGGACGTGTTCAAACACATCGATGCACAGTAGCAGATCGAAGTGTGGCGCGTCGGCGGTGAGCAAATCCTCGCACTTGAAATGAAGAAGTTCATTCGCCCTTTCTTGACAAAGCGCAAAAGCCTGCGGCGAAATCTCATAGCCAAAGAACTCCGTAGTTGCCGGCAACTGAGATTGAAGCTGCCGCAGAATCTCGCCGGCGCCGCAACCAACCTCACAGACGGTGCGTGGTTCCAGATGATTTTTGGCCAGCATTTGCAGAATCTGTCCCGCCTTCCACGACGAATCTTCGACGTGGTAAGTGGGGTTCTTTTCCACATACTCGCCGGTCTGATACATGCTTTCTGATAGTCCGACAAACTTTAGTTTGTCGTCAGTTTTCGCCATCTAATCCTTAACTGTGAAATCGACAAACTGAAGTTTGTCGGACGTTACTTGGTTCCGATCAACTTTATTCCCAGGACCAATCGCAATGGTAACCCGTGCGCCAACGTTCTCCCCAACTTGCGCGGCGCAGTCGCGAGGCCCGCTTCGATTGCGGTTACTACAGGAACAGGCATCTCAAGATGCAGTCCTCTGGCGCCGACCAGAGTCTTCAATTTAGCGAACCCCGCCGCGCGAAACATTTGCGCAAGTTCCGCCAGCGAGTATTCGTGAAGGTGAAACCCGGTAGCCACTTCGTCGAAATAACGCGAGACATCATGCGGACCCGACAGACGGTTGGGGGTGATGCATATGTATTTGCCGCCAGGCCGCAGGCAACGTTGGATGTTCCGTAATTGTTCCGCGGCGTCGTCAGGATGCAGGTGCTCCATGAGCTGATCACTGTAAGCCAGATCGATGCTGTTGTCTGGAACCGGAATGCTCGAGCCGTCGGAGATAATCAGTTCCAGGTTGTCAGGCAACACCACGTCGCCGGCGATCTCGCGCGAGACGTCAACGCCATAAACTGTTTTGACTCGTTTGGCGATCTCCCGCGCGAGGGAACAATCGCCCGGCCCCAACTCCAGGTATGTCGTACCGGGATGGAGGTAGTTCTGCAGTAGCGCCAGTCGTTCAGCGACATGCCGGCCCCGCGCATCCGCATCGCGCTTCAACGCCAGTTGCGGATGATCGGGAACGCGGCGGAACAGTTCATCATAGACTTCCGTGTAAAGCGTTTTTCGTTCTGCTCGCGGCGCTGCTCGTAAACGCGAAGCCAGCTCTTTCTCGATCAGATAGTGCTGTCTGATCTGTTCCATCGATCGCGTTTCGCTATTGGCCGCATCGTCAAACATAGTCTTATTATTCGTAACGCAAACTTTAGTTTGCGCTCTGATCATCTGAGTATCCCCAATGTGCGGTTCGCAAACTGAAGTTTGCGCTACATTGCGGCCCCAAACCTACCACGCTCATCTTCGCTTTAGTCCTAAAATGCTCAGGAAAAAGCTGGAAAACAGCGTCTGGCAACCCAGCGTCAGCGCCGTGATGGCAGGGACGACGATGCGCATCGTGCGCTCAGGATCGAGGTTCCCAAAAGACAGTTGATCCCAAAACCAATAGGCGTACGCCGAGCCTGCCAGTCCAGCGACAATCAGGAGGGCCGCGAAAATCAAGCCCACCTCGAGCGTGATGTAACGAAATAAATGGTCAAGCCGCTTGTCCTGCGGCAGAAGTCCTTCGCTGATCGCAAAAACCTTCGTGAAGACGGCGAAGAGGATGGCCTGAAACCCGATGATGATGGCTACCGCGGCGTATAGCAGCGTGTGCACATCGAGCGTGACGCCGGCGATCAAACGCGGCCCGGGAAGTAGCCAGAGCATTGTCGCCAGTCCGATCAGCATCAGCAGCGCGCCGGGAAAGAGGAACAGCCAGCGCGGGCTGAACAACAGCAGAAAGCGCAAGTGACGCCAGCCATCCCGCCAACTGCGCAAGTGTGGCGCGCGCGTGCGTCCGTCGGGCGAGAGCGTGGTGGGAACTTCGGCAATTCGCAATCCCTGCAGCGTTGCCTTCACCACCATCTCACTGGCGAACTCCATCCCGGTGGTGTGCAAATCCAGATTTAAGAGCGCTTCTTTGCTGAACCCGCGTAGGCCGCAATGAAAATCGCCACAGGGACTGCGAAAGAACAAACGTCCGATGGTCGTCAACACAGGATTACCCAGATAGCGATGCAGGGGCGGCATCGCTCCCGGTTTGATGCCGCCGCGGAAACGGTTTCCCATTACCAGGTCATAGCCTTCGCGAAGTTTGCTGATGAAAGGCCCGAGCGTGCCGAAATCGTAACTGTCATCAGCGTCGCCCATGATGACGAACTTCCCGCGCGCGGCCGCGATGCCTCCCATCAAAGCGTTGCCATACCCTTTGGCCTGTACCGCGACCACGCGCGCGCCGAGGTTGACGGCGATTTCCTGTGAACCGTCTGCGCTGCCGTTGTCCGCAATGACAACTTCGCCGGCTACCTTGTTTTCCAGGAGGGAACGCTGCGCCTTTTGAATACAGGTCGCAAGCGTTTCTGCTTCGTTCAGGCAAGGCATGACGATCGAGAATTCGATCGGCGCATTGTGATCCAGGATTGTTTCGGTTGACATGTTACGTCAGCGCCGCTACCGCGGGGCTTCTGACCTTACCTCTTGAAAGACGGCAGCCAGTTTTGGCGCGTTTGCTTTTACCGAGTAATGCTCTTCGACTACTTGTCTCCCAAGTCTTCCCATGCCGGGGCCGAGATCGCTCTCCGTAAACAAGCGTCGCAGGGCGTGGTACCAATCATTTCCGGAAGTGGCCGCGAATCCCAACGCATCGTAGCCCAGAATCTCTTCATTCACCCCGACAGGACTGACGATTACGGGCAGGCCCACTGACATGTAAGTGAGCATCTTGAAGCCACACTTGCCCCACGAAACAGGAGAATCATGCAGCGGCATCAAGCCTACGTCCATTTGTTGGACCATGCGCACTTCGTCCGCTGCGGACCAGGCCTGAAAACTGTACTGACTCTCCCTTAGAATTGTGAAAGAGGGTTTGCGATCGCAAACGACCAACAAACGCGCTTCTTTGTGTTCGTTCAAGAATTGCGCCAGCGCGGCTTCAATATCGTAAAGAAACTTCAGGTTGGACCATGAAGCAATCCAGCCAACGGTCCAGGGGCGACCGGCCGGCCTAGCAGTTGGCCGCCATTCTTCGGTGTCGACCGACGTGGGTACCAGCCAGACTCTGGCTCCGACCTGTTCGTAATGCTTCTGCAGAAAACGATTGCCGGCGATGACCCCATCGCATTGCCTTGCAATCTCTGCGGAAAAATCCGATTTGTAGGGAAGCCAGATTGCGTCGTCAACGTCGAAGACACGTTTCTTTCCCGCCCGTCCTTCCCATGTCGCTTTCCCCGAAATCAGTTCGCGGCCCAGCCAGGTAATATCACTGAACTGCGATGCCAGCAGGCCGGGCAGGCGCATGGCCCTGGCCAGCCAGGGCAAAGGCTCGATCCGGTAGCGATTGATCAAAGACCGATGTTCCGTAACCTCAACGCCCAGAGTGCGCAGCGGCTTGATGAATTGCCTGATGCGAAACCTGCTGGAGGGATCAACCTTGCTCGCCGTCAGGGCAGTCACTTTGATCATTTGCGGTTCACGATTGTGTAATGTAGGGGTGAGTGCCGCCCCTACAAGCTGCGCGGCCTGGCCCGTTCATCCGTTCAATCCTACCGGTTGTTTCTGCCGCCGGGGAATCACAAACCCTTCCAGCAACAGAATCTGAATCGTCAGGTTAACAAATAGATAGACGCTGGTCACAACCGCCAGACCCAGCAGCCCGTAGCGCATGAACCCAATAACCTTCGCCGGGACGTAAAGGGTGTAAGTGACGATCGACATGCGGGTGGGCGTGCGCGTGTCGCCCATCGCATAGAAAGTGGTGGAAGTAATCTGGCCCATCGCGCCGGCGATAAAGAACCCGACCAGCGCCACCATGATCAACCAGAGCAGATGGACATTGCCCCCAGTGACTCCGCCATGGCCAATCAAGAGACCGAGCAAACGCTCTCCGGCCAGTAGAAAAACCGCGTAGCCCGCAGCGGTCACCGCGCCCACCACCAGCAAACGTTTGCGATAGAGATGACGGAAAGAGGCCCAGCTGTTCGCGGCGGCCGCGATCGCGAGTTGCGGCACCATGGGCACCGCCAACGCTTTCTCGGCGACGACATTGGCGACGCCGTACAATTGCTGTCCCAGGTAAAGCAATGACAGGCCCCCGGCCGGGGCCATCGATGCCAGAAAACGATCAACCAGGGGATCGGTGCGATAGTAGGCCGTGCCCACCAGCAACGGCCTGATCCGGCTCCACGCTTCGCGCATCGCGAGCGAATTCCAGGAAGGACGCCGCCAACGGCCCAACCCCGGCAGCAACCAGAGCAACTGAAGAGCGGTGCGCACGACAATCACTACCGCAGCGGCGGCGATCCCATAGATAGGAAGCAGCTTAACGATCAGAGCCAGGGCGATCAGGTTTGACAGGACAGTTGACAGTTCAACCCAGAGGAACTGTTTTCGAGCGTGATAGACGGACCAGAGGACAGAAACGGAGGCCGTGAAAATCATCCCGACCAGTTGAATCCGGGTGAGACTGACGGTCAAAGATTGCGCGGCGCGGGAAAAACCCGGCACCAGCCAGGGCACCCAGAAGCCGGCGCTGACTAAGAGCACGAGAGCCAAAGCAGCAAAAAGGGCGGTGACACCGGTAAAGAAACCCCACGCGTTTTCTCGGAATGCTGCTTCGCTTTCCGTGGCAAGCAACGGCACCAGCACATGCGTCAGCGAGGTACTGACTACGCTCAAGATCAGCGTCGGCAGGGCCATGCCCGCGAAGAGAGCATCGGTGTCGATTCCCACGCCGAGTTGTGTTATGACGTACCACTGGAAAAGCAGAGAGAGAAGAATATTGGCGCCGGCCAGGGCCGCAAGAGTCAGGGTTTGCTTCATTAAGATTTCGGCGACAGTTTAGTCTGAACGCAAACTGCCGGTTTGCGATGAAAATCGAGTTAAGAGCTTATATTTGATAATCCGTGATATTTCAAACCATGTCCGACAAACTTTAGTTTGTCGATGACGCCTTCGTGTGACACAGATTGAACCTGGGTCACCTAGCGACAAACTGAAGTTTGTCGGACTATTGTGATCAAAGCCCTTCATATTCTGGATTCTCTGAACCGCGGCGGCGCGGAAACCATGATGCTGGATGTGTGTCGCAACGCGAAAGCCTGCGGCCTGGATCTAACTTTTGTGGCCACGGGTGGGGGCGATCTGGAAAGCGAATTTCGACAATCCGGGGTGGAGTTTCTGCGGCTCAACAGAAGCCTGCCGGTGGATCTGTCGCTCGCGTCACAGCTGCGCCAAATCATCAACGAGCGTGACATTCGCGTAGTGCATAGTCATCAGCCAGTGGAAGCGCTGCACCTTTACCTTGCCACCCGCGGCAGCCAAACAAGGCGAGTCCTGACGTTGCATGGCATTTATCCGGGAACCAAGAACGAGCTGGCATTGCGATTTGTGTTGCCGCGCACGCACGCGAAGATCGTGGTTAGCGAAAGGCTGCGGGATCAATTCAAAACGAGCGGCGTTTGTGGCGCGGGCGGCGATTGTACGGTAGTCCAAAACGGAGTCGATCCGGAACGCCTGAAATCTTCGCGACGAAACCTGCGGACCGAGCTGGCAATCGCAGAAGACGAATTACTGCTCGGCATGGTGGGCAATTTTCAGGCTGTGGCGCAGAAGGACCAGCTGACGGTATGCAAAGCGCTGCCGGCGCTTTTTGCCGCTGTTCCGCGAGCGCGATTTGCTTTTGCCGGCGCGCGTTCCGAAACCGCTCCGCACTTGTTCGACGACTGTGTCAACTTGTGTCGCGAACAGGGAATAGTAGCTCGCGTCCACTTTCTGGGCCAGCGCGCCGACATTCCTGACGTCCTGAATTCTCTCGATGTGTTCGTGCTTTCCAGTTTGCGTGAGGGCGCGCCCATCTCGGTGGTGGAGGCAATGATGGTGGGTGTGCCCTGCGTACTTTCAGATATTCCGGCATTGCGCGAGATCTCGAATGAAGGCGAGTATGCGGCCCTGTTTCAAACGGGCGATGCGGCGGATCTGGGGGAGAAATTTATCGGACTCGCCAATGATTCGGGCGAACGCGCTCGGCTCTCTTCAACCGCCAGAGAGTGGGCATATGCTCAGTTCGGCATCGAGCCGCACATCGCCAACTTGATCAGGCTCTACGGTTCGTTACTTGAATCAGAAGCCCGACCGTAAGGGAGGGCTCCCCGGGCGAGCCCTTCGTCACGGTCGGACTTCTGCTATTTGCTGGAGGCGATACCCCAGACAGAACCATCCGAACCGCTGGCTATCTCAACCAGCGACAGCCGCGTCCTCAGCTCATTCTCCGCAGGCAGGTGCCAGCGTTCCGGCAGAGTATTGAAGTACACCAATACCCCTTTTTGCTCCCGCAAAACCAGTTCCATTCTGTCCAACTCGGCTTCATAGTTCCGATTTGCCTGGCCGGTATTAAAGATCGTCTTCACGGGAATCGATATTGCCCGGCGGCCGGTTAGGTAGTAGACAGCGTCGTAGGCGTTCGAATAAATCGGGGTTCCGGGGGGCAAACTCTGCACGCGGTGAATGGTTTCGGAGTTTCTCCAGCTCCGACTCGCGTAACCCTGACCGTCATGACGCGTCCGGTCGAACCAACCCGCGGTGCGGTATGAATAAGAGCCAACCAATGCTATTACCATCACCGTAAGAGCGATTCTAATAAGCGGCGTATCACGAAAACGCGTCAGCAACCTGGAGCCACCCACAACAGCCAGCATGATCGAGACAACATGAACGGGAACTAAGGTACGATCATCAAAAATCACCAGATCCAAAAACGTGGTTGCGATCAAGGTGAAGCCTGCGTAACTGACAATGAAAATTGCCAGGACGAGGAAGAGTTGCCGCGGACTCCTGTCATCCGAAGACTTTTCCGATACGCCTGTGGCAGAAAGAGATTTGCGCTTCTGCTTAACCAGATACAGCAGGAAGAGCCCCAGCAAAAGCACCTCCGCAGCGAAGACTCCAATGCGCAAATCCGCGCGCACCTTTCCGGCCAGCAACCATGAAGAGATAGTGGAAAACGCGACTATGATTTGTTGGAGGCCACGCGGATGGAAACTCATTTGACGATCGGTCTCGTCGCCCGTGAGACTCAGGTTGCGAATCGTCCACAACAGCATTGGCAAACATGCAATGGCCCCGAATGCCACCGCTGGGCCGAGACGCCGGCGCCACTCGCGTTTGGGCGCCAGCAACACGGCCGCGATGCCGGTGATGATCAGCGCTCCTCCGGCATATCTAGTTAACAGGGCCAGCGCAGCGAATGACGCAGCCGTGATCAGCCAGGAGTAGCGATTCGTTTCCAGAAACCGAGCCAGCGTTAACAGGGTGCCTGGCGCCAGCAGGACAAACAACGCCTCCGTCAGTGCAAGGGTGTGAATGGCGGCAACGTCGGGCGCTGTCAGCATCAACAGCGCGCCTGCAAGCGGAAGCCAAAACGAAGCGCGTGCATAGCGGGCGATCGCCAAACCCACCACCAGGACATTGGCCGCGAACAAAAGAGCTTGTAGCCATCGCGCGGCAGCTTCAACGGAGACGGGCATCAGACCCGTGAGCGCGATCAGGGACGAGTAAAGCGGTGGATAGTGAGTCATGGGTTGCAACTCACCGTTAGCAGCGAGGGCAATCAGCCCGCGCCCCTCGAGCAGGTTCCGAGCCGCCTCAAGATAAACCGTGGAGTCAGGTGTTATGCCAATCCCAAACCTTGTGGCCAGGAGGACGAACGCGACCGCCGCCAAGGCCGGCAGAAGCAGGGCAAGAAAGATTGGGCTGCGGCTCAATTAGGTTTTTCCAGCTTTGCGAGGAAGTGTAGCGCTATCGAATAGCCAGTCGGCCGGCAGATGCGCAGCCAAAAGTTTTGCCAGAATTCCGACCCGGCGTTGATAGACATAACCGCCGGGATCCGGTTAAGAAGATCCAGACGCGATCCGGTATGGACTCCCGGAGGCTTAGCCAATTCGGTCTGCAGCTCACTCATGAGGTGTTATATTACTCCACTTTCTACGGCCTCCAACGCGGCATCCGATTTTTGTAACGCAAACTGTCAGTTTGCGATGATGAAGGGCATTCAACGCTGAGGCAAACTAACAGTTTGCGTTACAGAAAAACGGGATGACTCTCAATTCTATTCCTGTAACTCGATTACTGGCACTGGCGCTGTTGTTTACGGCGCTGAACGCGTGCAAGCCCCTTTGTATAGACGACGCGCTCTACCATCAACACGCCGAACAAATCGCGCAACACCCGCTACATCCTTACAGCTTTAGAGTCTTTCAGAATGATCGGCCGGAGCCGGCAGTCCAGGCGCTGGCTCCGGTGCTGATGCAATACTGGTGGGCCATCGCTATCAGGGTCGTTGGGCAACATCCGTTTTGGTGGAAAGTGTGGCAATTTCCCTATGCCCTGATTTTGGTCTTCTCGTTGTTCTCTTTGCTGGCCAGATTCGCCGGCCGCCATGAGATGACCCTCACGTGGATGGTCATTCTCTCTCCTGTCTTCCTTCCGAGTTTCAATCTCATGCTGGATGTCCCAGCCGCGGCTCTGATCCTGCTGGCGTTGGTCATTTTTCTGCGGGCGTCGGAACGCGACTCGTCACGGCTGGCTGCCGTCGCCGGCCTGGTTGCCGGCATCGCCGCACAAACGAAATACAACGGGCTGGTGGCGGTGGGCGTGATGTTGTTTTACGGACTCGTGTTCAAGAGATTGCGGCAGGCCGTAGTGGCGGCGGTGATAGCGGGAGCGTTCTTCCTGTCGTGGGAAGCTTTCATTTACCTCGGGGCCGGGCGGTCACACTTTCTGGCGCAGTCGGAAACTTATGGTTCGGTCAATCTCATGGCTAAGTATGCTTACCTCGCTTGGCCGATTGTCACCATCATGGGCGCGGTGGCGCCATTCTTTACGTTGCTGGCCTTAATGGCCTTGGGTCTGCGAAAGAAGGGCGCTGTGTTGGCAGCGATTGTTATTGCGCTCGGCTTCCTGATGATTGCCTTTGTGCCGGAACGATTTCAGGCCTGGGGCCAGAATCAAATCAATCTCGCTCAAGTGCTCTTCAGTATTTTCGGGGTCTGCTTTTTTGCGGCTACGGTCTGCGTCATCTTTCGACTGATGCAAATCCCGGGAAAGCGTAAAGGCTATCTGAACCAATGGTCCACTTATCGGATCGAATTGTTTCTGGCGGGTTGGTGGTTAATTGAGATCGTTGCGTATTTTGTGCTCTCGCCAATTCCGGCCGTGCGGCGCGTATTGTTGTTGCTCGTAGTCAGTACTCTTTTGATGGGACGATTACTGGCAAAATCCCTGGCGGCGATTTCGCCTTTGGTGCAGAGAACTGCGTTAGCCAGCATCGCGCTGGGCTTGCTCTTCTATGCGGTGGATTTTCGCGATGCTTTTGTGGAGAAGGCGGCGATTGAAAAAGCCGGGCGGATCGTGGCGACAATGGGACCAGCTCACACCACCTGGTATCTGGGACGCTGGGGACTTCAGTTTTACGGCGAACAGGCCGGCATGAAACCAGTATTCGCCGATGAGTCTGTCCTGCGTCCCGGCGATTGGCTGGTGACTACGGACAGCGTCTATGCACCGCCACCAGTGATGGCCCACCTGCGTCGTTACCAGATGACGCCGGTGGCTGAATTCGCCCTGGCGGATCGCCTCCCACTCTCGACCATGCTCGGGTTTTATAACAGCGGCATTCCGATCCATCACCAGGAAGGCCCGCGACGTCGAGTGAAGATCTACCAGATCGATTGATCGGATCCATTCAAGTCTTCACTGGGACCCCGGCGTCCCGCCCGAAAACGCATCGCAAGAGTCAACTCTACATGTCAGGATAGTTTTTCGCGCTTCGCGCTCATTGCGGACAGGACGCCCGCGGTCCCGGTGAAGAGCTTGCGCGTGCCGCAGACTATTAGCGCCTGGGTAGCTGCTGGAATTTGCCGGTCTTGATCACTGCATCGCGGACAGCGTGCGCGATGAGTTCGTAGCCCGCGGCGTTGGTATGAAAGCCATCGGCCTGAAGATCCAGTTTCCCAAAAGTTTCAATTGGTCGATAGCTCCGCCCGTCCGCTGTGGGGGTTATGAAGTTTCGGATCTTCGGTAAATCCAGATTCTCCCATTTTCCTTCAGTTCCGCTGTTCGTATACACGTAGAAAATCTTTCTTTCGGGCCGAAGTTTCAAGGCATAGGACCATACGTTGTCACCCGCCTTTTGGTCTCCGTGAGTGCCGTCATCGAACATTTGCACTTTGTTCGGTACGTTATTGCCAAGCTCAGGATAAGGGCCGACAATGAACATCCCTCGCGGCACGGAGCCCGGATCCGTTAGAACTCTAAAGACTATTTCAAAGCGGTGATTGCTGAAGCTCAGACCGTCGTCAGGCGCCGGCTGCAGTCCAAGTTTTTGCTCCAACTCACTATCCATCCGCTGGCGTTCACGGTTTATCAGCTGGCAACTGTCTACCAGCGAAACATTCTCTTCTTGTGAAATCTTTTGCAGCGCCGACTGGTAAGGGCTACCGGGACGCAACTCGTTGTGGAGCAGAATCGGGACGGCTCCGTGCTCGCGCACCAGCCGGATCATCTCGCGAATGTTGCGTTCGTATTCAGCGGGTGGAACTCGGACTCTCGCTTCCAGTCGTTCGTAATCTTTGGCTTCCAGGGCGTCGGCGCTGACCCACGACTCATAGAGAAATTTGTCCTGAGGGTCGCTCACCGCTTTGACCGTTTCGCCCATCGTTACCGACTTGAACTTGCTCAGCTGGCCCAGGTACATAGCCAGTTTGTAGATCTGGGAATTCTCAGTGACAAAGCGCCGCAGGTTGAAGCGATGCGCCTTGGGCACAAACACATCCCGGTCATGCCATCCCGAAATCGAAGCATCGTTCATTGAAAAGCCGATGAGGACGATGTCCGGCTGAAATGCCAGAACTTTGCGCTGCAACAGTTTCAGTCCCAAGTGAGAGGTGTAGGCCAACATGCCGAAATTCAGCACCTCGATTTTTCGCCCAGGAAATTCCGAGCGCAACAGCGCGGCTAATTGGTTCGGATAAGTTTTATCCGAATCTACGTTGTGGCCGAAGGTCCAGGAATCGCCGAGGGCAATTATCCGAATCGTGTCAGGCGCTTTCGCGGTGGGAAACTCGGCGTCTCTGAATCCGGCCGAGTTGAAAGTAACCGTCCATCTGGGACTGTCTTTAAACTCGTCCGGAACGCTGGGACTGAACCGCCCCAGCAATGCTTTGCGTTCATCTTCTGAGCGCATGGGGCGGAACAAATCAAGATAGGTTTGCCGTGCGTGAGGGTGTCCCTGCCACATCAGCTCATCGTCGGGATCGAGAATTCGTAACCCATCGCTCCACGGCGGGACGGCGCCAAAATTTCGCACCATGTAAGGAACCATCACGTATTCAACCCGCGAATTTCTGACGCGATACGCAATTCTGATCCCGATTTCAAGCAGCAGGATGCAAATCAGCGTCACCACCATCACCGGAAGGATCTTCCCAGTGATGATTTTTCGCATCCGCTTTAGGAGCGATGAGTGTGATTTGGATTCCTGCAAGAGAGTCAGCCGCGGCTTGCCGCCGCACAGTGCGGAAAGCCTCTGGCTTTCCGTCCAGTCCCCCGTGATTCTCTGAGGCTCAGCCTCAGTAGGAAGTAGAGCCCAAACCGGAAAGGCAAGCCTTTCCGCACTGTGCGGCGGCCAAGCCGCGTCTTCACCCGATTTGAAGTTCGCCGCCACCCACAGGTGAGGGTAAACCGTACGTCATGACTGCGAGTACTACCCGGGGCTGTTTTTCAAAATTATCCCGTTAAAGCATCGAGAATTCGATCAGCGGTCTGGCCGTCCCAGAGCGGCGGGATGGTATGGGCCTTCGTTTCATTTTTATCCAGGGCCGCAAACGCTGCAGCGACGATTATTTTGGGAGCAGTACCAACCACTATGTTTGTTCCCATCTCAACCGTGATGGGGCGCTCGGTATTCTCGCGCAACGTCAGGCAGGGAATTCTCAGGAACGTTGTTTCCTCCTGAATCCCGCCAGAGTCGGTCAGCACGAGCCGCGCGCCGCTGTACACATTGAGAAAATCCAGATAAGCCAAAGGCGCGATCAGCCGCACGTCGTGTTTTGCGATCTCTTCCTCGAGCCCGAAGTCTGAGATTGTTTTGCGGGTCCGCGGGTGCACCGGAAAGATGACCGGCAGTCGCTGGGCAATCTCTGCCAGGGCTCCGACGATGCGCGTTAGCGTCTCTCGCTCATCGACGTTAGCGGGGCGGTGGAGCGTGACCACGACATAATCTTTTCCCGCCACTCCCAACTCTAACGCGGCGCGCGAATTCTTCGCCGCCGCCAGATGCTTCACCAGCGAGTCGATCATTATATTGCCGACAAACTTGATGCGCTCCGCGGGAATTCCTTCGGCCAACAGGTTTGCATCCGCATCCTTTGAGGGGGTGAAGAGCAGGTCCGAGATTTGATCGGTAAGGACCCGGTTGATCTCTTCGGGCATAGTGCGGTCGCGACTTCGCAGCCCGGCTTCCACGTGGCCCAACTTCACACCGAGTTTGGAGCAAACCAGGGCGCACGCCAGGGTCGAATTCACATCACCAACGACCAGCACCCAATCGGGCTGTTCGCGCAGGATGACAGGCTCGAACCGCTCCATCACGGCTGCGGTCTGTACGGCATGCGAAGCTGAGCCTACGCCGAGATGAACATCCGGGACCGGGAGTTCCAGGTCGCGCAGAAACACTTCGGACATCGCCTCGTCATAATGCTGGCCCGTATGCACCAGAAGCGGCGCGAACTCTCGCTCGCGCCGCTTCATGGCTGCCACAATGGGTGCGACCTTCATCATATTCGGCCGCGCTCCGATGACGTTGATTACTTTGAGCATCGACTAATGTGGTTCATGTCCTAAACGCTCGAATGATCACTTCGTCTCTGGTAAGGCCAAAATGTTCCCCGACATCGCTGAGGATTCCTGCCAATGTGCCAGTTTAATTGGATCGTGTTGTGGGATTGTCACATGATGTTCGCCGCCCTCAACTGTTGTCAGTCTCAGGTGGCTTCCGCTTTGCCGGGTGATTTGATAACCAAAGACTCTTAGGCGCTTTGCAAGCTCGTCACCAGAAACATCGCGCGGCAGTTTCATGCGGCAATTACTTCTTCGTGGACGAAATGAAGACGAATAATTTTCGGGCCTTGGCCATCTTCAAAATGACAGCGCACCGCATTCCTCACCTGTTCACGCAGACTTGGCAAATCGTCGGCTTCAGTAAAAACCGAGATTCCCAAGGCTCTCGCCGTATACCCGCCTTCAGGGGCATTCTCGACCAGGAAAATCAACTCTTCCATAATTCACCCTCACGATGCGGACTATAGCCGAATGATCCGCGCCCGGCTGGAACGCCGTAGATCGCCGTTTAAGGCGTTGCGGGTATCCACCACCAGGGGAGCCAGATCGGTGATTCGTTGATAGTCGATTTGGCTGTGGTTGGTCACTATGACGACACAGTCGGCGCCGCGAACTTCATCATCCGTCAGTTCGATCGAACGCAAAGGCGCGCCGCTGGCGTCGGTGTGGGCGTCGTCAAAACTCAACTCCGCAACATAAGGGTCGTGGTAACTGACATGCGCCCCCTTGCTGCGCAGCCGATCAATGATCGACAGCGCCGGACTTTCGCGCACATCGTCGATGTCTTGCTTATAGGCAACGCCTATCAACAAAACGCGCGAACCTTTCATCGCCTTCTCTTCGTCATTCAGGCCGTCCGAGATGAGCTGCACCACATGATCGGGCATGCGAGAGTTAACCTCTTCAGCTAAGCCGATGAACCTGGAATCAAAACCATGTTGACGCGCTTTCCATGAAAGATAATGCGGATCAAGCGGAATACAATGACCACCAATTCCGGGCCCGGGAAAGAACGGCATAAAACCGAAAGGCTTGGTGGCTGCCGCATGAATTACCTCCCACGTGTCTATGTTCAAGGCATAGCAGAGCCGCGCCATCTCATTCGCCATACCAATGTTCACCGCGCGAAAAGTATTTTCCAGCAGCTTGGTGGCTTCTGCTACACGGGCTGAGGAAACAGCATGCACGTTGCGGACAATTTGTGAATAGAGATGTGCGGCCGCGGCAGTAGAATCCGCGGTCACTCCGCCCACGACCTTGGGAATGTTATGTGTCTGATACCGCGCATTGCCGGGATCGACTCGCTCCGGGGAAAAGGCGAGGAGTAAATCTTCATCCAGCTTCAGCCCGGAGTCGGTGAACATAGGAAGCAGCACTTCATCAGTCGTCCCCGGGTAGGTGGTCGATTCCAGAATTATCAATTGTCCCCGGTGCAGGCGTTTTTTGATCTCTTCGGCCGCTGCCAGGATGTAGGAAACGTCAGGCTCTTTGGTCTTGCGTAGCGGCGTCGGCACGCAGATGATGACCGCATCACATTCGCTTAGGTGATCAAAATCCGTAGTCGCACTCAGGCGTTTGGCGGCGACATATTCTTTTATGGAGTCCGAAGTCACATCGCCGATGTACGACATGCCGGCGTTGATCTGCGCAGCCTTGTGAGCATCGACTTCAAAGCCGATACTCGTAAACCCGCCACGGGCAAACTCGGCCAGTAACGGCAAACCTACATAACCCAAGCCAATGACGCCGATGCACGCGCGCTTTTCAGTAATCAAAGAAATGATTTCGTCCTTAACCATATATAAAAGTGTTACCTCTGGTAATTAGTGAATTTGCCGGGGTGAATTGCCGGCGTGCGTGGATAAAACTATGATGACCGAAACATACAGAATCGTCTCTCTGGCGGTAGCTTGATGGGCAGGCGCCTCGAGGTTTTTCTGCTACTGGGTTCGAGCAAGACTATTTGAGCACCCCATAACCTGTCAAGCAGGGCTTACTCCAGGTAGTGGGTCAGTTGGAAATCTCATTAGCACCTGACTTCAGTCAGGTGTTTATGGACAAACCTTGATGCTTAACCGTTTTCAACGGTTTCTCCCCAATAAACCGTTAAAACGGTTCGTGGAATCCTGTCCCACGCAATCACCGCACTGAAGTGCGGTGCTAATGAGATTTGACAAGCTCGCCTGTGAAAGTCGGGCTACTGTCCCGCATGTTCACTGGCGCGTTTAATTGCTCTTAGCATCAGAATACGGATCAGGCCGCTGAATGGCCTCACTAGGAGCCAGTAAGCGCGAAACTTTCGCCGGCTCGACGGATCGCCGCACAAAATGCGCGTTTCGGTGCTTAGCAAAGTCCGTTCATTGCCGACGTCGCTCAGGGCAAAGTTCCAAACCGCGCGCGCGGTGCCAGCTGGAACCGGGCCCTGGAAGTTTTCCTCTTTGAAAGGCAACAGGTTGCCGACCGGTCGCCAGAACCGTCCGGCGACGCCGAGCACGATTTCGCGATCGCGGTTTCCCGCCAACTTGCCGAAACCCGATCCAATGATTGTGTGCAGAGTGATTTTCCGGTGTACCGGTCGACACTCTGCTGGATGGAGAACTAACGCCGGAAGGGAACGCAAACCAAGCAGGCTTTTGATTATTGGTGAACCGCCCAGATCCGTGGTCCAAAGAGCTTCATACACAACCTCGCGCGGCGCTGCAATTTCTATGCGGTGTAGTTCCGCAGCGTCTGATAGCGGCATGAAGTAGTCAATTAACATCACGCTCCCGGCGGGCCCGGGCCAACAGGGCAATACCCATGATCACGAACGCGCTGCCTCCCGCCAGGCCCGGCGTGCGATGACGAAAGATGATCATGTTCGCGAGGCCGACTACTATGAAAAAGATACCGATGCGTCTGTTACGACTTCTCATTATCTAATCCTTCCTGTTGGTTAGAAGTTCGAGAGGATTACTTCACCCATTCAACGCCGATTTCAGTTTCCACCTTAACCGGCACCGTCGTGAGATATTCTTCGCCCGCCAGGCACATGGCCTTTTCCACGCGGCGAGCCACATCATCGGCATCGCCGGCATCGGCCTCGACGACAATCTCGTCATGAATAATGTTCACCACCCGTCCTGATGTTTCCTTGAGCTCGTCGCGCAAGAGGCGGAGGGCGCGTTTCAGAATGTCGGCGCTGGTTCCCTGAATCGGCGTGTTCTTGCCGTTGCGCTTGGTCATGGAGATTTGCTGGCGATCCTGTTCGTCATAGCGAAAACGGACCAGGCGTCCCGAGGCGGTTCGCGCCTGTCGATCGCGAACCGCGCGATCGGCCGCCTCGTGGAGGTAAGTATCGAGCTGGCGATAGGTCGCGAAGTACTTGCGCAGGACGTTTTCCGCCTCGCTGATACTCAGGCCGGTCATGATGGAGAACCTTTGCGCGCCAATGCCATACACCACGCCGAAGTTCAAGCGCTTGGCAAAGTCGCGCTGCTCGCGGCTTACCTGATCCAAAGGCACATTGAATACTTCTGCCGCGGTCACCCGGTGCAAATCTGCTCCCGAATTGAAGGCGCTGATGAAGCCCTGGTCGCCGGAGAATTCAGCGAGGATGCGCAACTCAATCTGTGAATAGTCGGCGATGATCAGTTTCCTGCCGGACGGATGGCCGCTGAAGCAGCGGCGATATTCCACCGCATGCGGCACCTGCTGAATGTTGGGGTTGGTACACGAGAAGCGTCCCGTCGGCGCGCCGATCTGGCGGAAGTCGGCGTGCAAACGGCCGGTCGCAGGATTGATCAGCTCGATCATGTTCTGCCCGTAACTGGTGAGCGCTTTCTGCACTGTGCGGTATTCAAGCAAGGTGGCAATCACCGGATACTGTGCGGCCAGGGGCTGTAACTTCCAGTTGCGGGTCGAGTCAGGAACTGGAATGCCCAGCCGCTGTAATGCCTGCGTCAGTTGCTGATGCGAATCCAGGTTGATGTCATCACGCGCCGGGCCGCCAAAGAGGGAGCCCTGTAACGACTCTTCCGCCAGGACCTCCTGAAGTTCTTCGGCAAGTTCTCCGCGGCGTTTCTCGACGATCGCCAGTTGTTCCAGCCACCGGTCCTTGTGCATGTAAAAGCCGGTCAGCTCGATATCGGTGACCGGCATCACGCACTCAAACTCAAGCTGGGCGCATTTGACTAGCGAGTCGGATTTCAATCGCTCGATCAACTTTTCGCGCAAGGGCAGCAGGATCGCCGCATCGCGCGCGGCATACTCCAACTGGGCGGTTGATAGTTCCAGGTCCCAGTTGCTAAGTCGCTCAGTCTTATCAACGTATTCATTCAGGTACCGGCCGGCGACGGCTTCCAGACCATGGCGTTCCTCAATATCGCCGGCGCCGATCAGTTGGCTGGCGAGCAAGGTGTCAAAGACGCCACCGAGATCGGCGCCCAGATTGTGCTTGATGAATTTCGCGTCGAACTTTGCGTTATGAGCAATCTTGATCGGGCGGGGCGCTTCCAGCAGTCGCCGCAGCGGAGCAAACACTTCACTCCGGATGAGATTGCCATTGGCAAACGCGTCCAGATCGATAATGCGCACGCCATCGGGCGCTGCCAGTTGAATCAAACGCAACCTGGCATTGTAGGGATCGAGATCGGTGGTCTCAGTGTCCAGGCCGATCGCGCTGTGCTGGGACAAAGATTCCACCGCCGTCCGCAGTTCGGGTTCAGTTTTAATGACCTGGTAATCCATGAATTCTAAGTCCGACAAACTTCAGTTTGTCGCTTCCACTTGCGCGAGGTTGACCCATCGACAAACTGAAGTTTGTCGGACATTGGGCGCGCTATCGGTTTCCGTCCGGAACACGTTGTTGCACCAGAAACAGCAACAGCACCGCTGCCGCCGAGCCCAGCGCCGCGCTGATAAGAAATGCCGTAGCGGGCCCGCGCCAGTACCAGAGCCCGCCCATTATTAACGATGCTGGTAAGACAGTGATGCCGAAAGCAAGATTATACAACCCGAACGCTGTGCCTCGTTGTTCGGGGCGCACCAGATCCGCAACCAGGGCTTTTTCCGCGCCCTCGGCGAGGCCAAAGTAAATTCCGTAGATCAGGAAAAGCGCCCACACCGACACCGCGGAAGTAACAAACGCAAACCCCGCGTAAACCGCGGCATAAAGCAGCCAGCCCGATACGATTAGCCGCCGGCGGCCCAGCCGGTCCGAGAGAGCGCCTCCGTAAATTGAACTGAGAACCTTACTCGCATGCAGCGCCGCCCAGAGCAGGGGAATGGCGGCCAGGGACACTCCGGCGTTCTGAGCGCGCAGCAAAAGAAAAGCATCCGATGAATTCGAAAGGGTAAAGAGGGCGACCAGGACCAGGAACCGTTTGAAGTTGCCGTCGAAGCCGCGCAGGGAAAGTTGCGCCGGTTGTGTGCGTGCGGGATTGTTCGCGACAACTCCCGGACTGGAAGGTTGATAAGATTCCTTTACGAAGAAGCTGACTACGATGACCGCCGCCAGCGCCGGGACTGCAGCGATTAAGAATATTTTAGTGAAGTCGCCCGACGTCAGGACATTTCGATCGGCGGCAAACAGCAAGACCAGCAGATAACTCACGAGCGGGCCGATCACGGCCCCGGTATGATCCATTGCGCGATGGAAGCCAAACGCCAGGCCGCGATCTTCCAGCGCGACTGTGTCCGCAATCATGGCGTCGCGCGGCGCGCCGCGAATCCCTTTGCCGACCCGGTCGGTCAGACGAATTGCCAGGACCTGATGCCAACTGGTAGCAAAGGCCAGTAGGGGACGAGCAACATTAGCGAGTCCATAGCCCAGCACCACGAAGACTTTCCGTTTCCCGCGCCGGTCGCTGAAGTAGCCGGAGAACAGTTTTAGCAAACTGGCGAGTGATTCGGCGGCGCCTTCGATTAAGCCGACGATGGCCGGAGAGGCGCCCAGGGTTAGGGAAAGAAATACCGGCAGCAGCGGATAGATGATTTCGCTGGAGACGTCGTTTAGCAGGCTGACGAGGCTGATGGCAAAGATATTTCGCGGCAAGCGCCGGTAGCGCCGCCATAAGCCTGGCGTTCCGGCACCCGGTTCGGGCGGATCGATCTGAGCTTCAAACTGATCGCCGGCGTCGGTATCGGTCTCTGCCATGTTGTTGGATTAGCGAGACGGGGCGCGCCGCGCCGGAGCGGGACGATCAGATTTTTGCGAGGGGCTAAACCAGCCTTGCCACCAGCCCATGCCGGCAGCAGCCAGCACAGCCAGGACGATGATTCCAACGAGGACCAACTTCATGGCGATGCGAAACATTTTGCGCGCCACCACCAGGAAGAGGAAAAGCGCGACGATGGCCACGATGATCGAAATGGTTGTTGAGTCCATAATCTTAGTTGCGACTTACCGAATCCTATTTTGCCAACCTTCCGGCCTTTGATGATGATGCTGAACCGCGACAATAATTTCTTCGAACACATCCTCCCCAGGTACTGCCCGCAGGTCCCCGCGATTGTAGGCTTCAAGACGATCGTCGGCTTCGCGCGCCCAGAGCTCATCCAGCTTAGTGTCTGGAGGTGATTGAAAGAGTCGCCAATAGTTGCTCAACCAGTTCGGCTAGCTCCTGAGGGGGCAAGGCCAAAGCGTCTCGTAAGATCTGTTTACTGTCTGCTGACATTTCTAACCCTCCTCTATCCCCATCATCAAGATCTCTTGTAACTGGCCTTCACTACCGTCTTAATATTTCCCCGGACGTGAAAGTCACCCTCAATCTCGACGCTCAGCGGATCGCAGGCACTGATGAAGTCTTCCAGAATCACGTTTATCACATGTTCGTGAAAAATCTTTATCTGCCGGAACGAGTTGATGTAGAGCTTCAAACTCTTTAACTCTATGCAGCGCTCGTTGGGTACATACTCAAGGCGAATGATCGCAAAATCGGGAAAGTCCGAGAACGGGCAGATGGCCGTGAATTCCGGCATCTCGAAGTTGATCCTGATTTCACGTCCGGGAAATTCGTACGGAAAGGTTTCCAGTGGATAAAGATCCATCTCGGCCCGGGGAGTCGGACGAATGTCGAGGCCCGATTGGGTGCCAGGCGGCGAATTTAGTTCGGACGATGTCATGACCGTTACCCTGAATAGCTGGGCGAGGTTGTCGGCCCGCTGGATCTTCCCAAAGTGAAAAACTTAATCAGTACCAGCCCCGCGATGAACCCGCCAATGTGGGCCGCGTAGGCCACGCCTCCCTGTTGCGCACCGCCGCCCAGCATTCCCAGCCCACTGATCAACTGAAAACCAAACCACAGGCCAATCGCTACCCAGGCTGGTACCTGAGTTAGAAAGCGCAGCATGAAAACCGTCACCCGGCGCGCGGGAAACAGCAGGATGTATCCGCCCAGGACTCCGGAAATCGCTCCCGACGCACCGAGGCTGGGGACCAGCAACGCGCTGGGCGCCCCGGACAGTACCTCACCTGACGATAGTAAAGCTGTTGTAAACACATGGGCCAGAGACGCCAGGATCCCGCAAATCAAATAGAAGATCAGATATCGCAAGTGGCCAATGCGGTCCTCCAGATTATCACCAAAGATCCAGAGAAAGAGCATGTTGCCACCCAGGTGCGCCAGCCCGCCATGCATAAAGAGTGAAGTGATGAGAGTCAGGTAAACCGTGCCTGGCGTCCGTTGCAGTCCGGGTAAAGTGAGGTGCTCGCCAGTCACGGGCTCGACCACCACGCGGTCATCGGTGACCACGTCGTGGCCGGTCACTATCTCCTGGGGCACCGTGGAATAGGCATAGGTGAACTTTTCGTTCGCTCCCAGCCCCTGTAAAAAAACAAAGACGAGGATATTCAAAGCGATCAAAATATAGTTGACGAAGGGAGTCGTCACCCGATCGCTGTTATCGTCATGTATCGGAAAAATCATCTGCCTTTTCCCCCCTGACTCGAGCTCTTCTGCTCAGATGCGTGATCAAAGCTAAGTTGGCGATCTTGCTTTGAATCAAACCGCGTCGCCGCCCACTCCGGCGCGAACGATCGCCGGTTCATGGCGCTTTAACAATTCATAACCTTCTGAGCGCGCCACGTAAGTCGCGGCCGTAATATCGCCGACCACATTCAGAGTGGTGCGGCACATGTCCAGGATTCGATCCACTCCCAGGATGATCGCGATCAGCGCCGGGTTCACCCCAATCGTCACCAGCACTCCGATGATGAAGGGAATTGAACCGGAAGGCACGCCCGCCGTTCCGATCCCGCCGAGGATCGCGAGATAGACCACCATCAATTGCTGGCCTAAAGAGAGATCGACGCCGGCCAGTTGGGCCAGGAAAAGCACGGTGACGCCTTCATACAAGGCGGTGCCGTTCTGATTTGCGGTCGCCCCCACCGTGAGTACGAAGGAATTGATCTCCTGCGGCACGCCCAGGTTCTCTTCCGAAATTCGCAGGGCCGTGGGGAGGGTGGCGTTGGAAGAGGAGGTCGAGAACGCCGTCAGAATCACGGTCTTGATGCGGCGGAAGAAATCAATGGGCGACATGCGCGACAGAAAATAGATTGAGAGCGAATAGACGCCGAACATGTGCAACGACAATCCCAGCAAGACGGTGACCACAAACCAACCCAACGCCTGCAACAGATCGAGTCCGAACCGCGCCGTGTTGTTGAAGAGCAAACAGGCAACGGCATACGGAGCGAACTTCATGATGATTTCAATGATTTTCGCGGTGATTTCATAAAGAGCTTCGAGCCCGCGCAATAACGGCGCCGTGACCGTAACCGGAATCAGCGTGATGGCAATGCCGAGGATTAACGCAAAGAACATCAGGTGCAGCATGTTGGGATTTTCCCCGGCCACTGCGAACACCGGGTTCTTGGGAACAATCGTTTCGACCACGGCCATCAGGGGTTTTGGTGTAGCGGTGCTGGCCTTCTTGGCGTCGTCAACGGTTTTGGTCGCGTCGGTGGCGTAGCGCGCCTGCAACGCAGCAGAGGTTGCGGGATCGATTCGCTTGCCCGGCTTGATAGTGTTCGCGAGGGTAAGACCGATGACGACGGAGATGGCGGAAATCACAAGGCAATAAAGAAATGACTTCAGTCCGACTCGGCCCAGCTTTCGGATGTCGCCGATTCCCGCCACACCGACGACGAGGGAGGAAAAGACCAGCGGCACTACGATCATCAGCAGCAGGCGCAGGAACAATTGGCCGATGGGCTGCGTGATGTTGTCGATTACCCACGCCACTCGGGGATGGTCGCCGCCAAAAGCGTAGTTGACCGCAACCCCCGCAATGACGCCGACGGCCAGCCCGATCAGAATGCGCGTGTGCAGCGCCATGCCCTTCGGTTTGTCGGGCGTCTCCTCATCCAGGTCGGTGGTCACCTCACGCTCGAAAGCGTCCGCATCGATCCGTGATGCGGTTGATTTGTGCTTGTCGTTGTCAGGCATATTCTTGTCAGAACCGCCTGCGGTAGCGGGCGGGCCCCTTCCTCTTTGCGTCGTTTACGATAGCCGCGGTGGCCCGCCCGCTACCGCAGGCGGTTCTGACTTCATCTTCCCCAACGCAACTTGTCGCGCAAGACCTCAAAGTAATTCCGGTTCATGGGTTGCACCAGGTTGAAGGTGGTGCGACTCTTGCGAATCAGCACCCGGTCCTCAACTTTCAGCGGAAAGCCGACCTGGCCATCCAGCGTCAGCGCCACCTCTTCTTCTTCAGTCTTCAGGCGAAGTTCAATCTCCGATTCGTCAGGCACCACAATCGGGCGATTGGAAAGAGTGAAAGGGCAGATGGGCGTAATCACGATCGCATTCATCGATGGATAAATGACGGGCCCGCCGGCCGAGAGATTGTAAGCCGTCGAACCGGTAGGCGTAGAAACGATCAGCCCGTCAGCGCGGAACGAATTGACGAACTGGGTATTAAGATAGGCATCGATTTCAATGATTCGCGCGAGCGCCGATTTATTGATGACTACATCATTCAGCACGCGGTTGCGGCTGACGTTGTTCTCGCCGCGAAACAACTCCACCGCCAGCATGACTCGCTTCTCGAGTTTGTATTCGCCTTTAAGAATCGATTCGAGGGCCGCAAACAATTCTTCGATGCGAAATTCCGCGAGATAACCCAGCCCGCCATAGTTGACTCCGATGACGGGGACTTCGGTGTCGCCCACCATGCGCGCGGTGCCGATCATGGTGCCGTCGCCGCCCAGCACCAGAATGAGATCCACGCTGGTCGCGAGTTCAGATTCCGGGACCACCTGGACCGCGCATCCGGTTTCGTGCTCGATGCGTTCGCGCTCAATCTCCGGGCCGCCCACCAGCGAGATGCCCTTTTGATTCAGCCACTCTGTCAGAGTGCAGAGCGTCTGGAGAGCGTCGGGTTGATGCCGCTTAACGACAACCCCGATGCGCTGGATTGGAGAAACAGTCATGAAGTCTTTCTGCAGTAGTGGGCCAGTTGAAAATCTCATTAGCACCGTACTTCAGTGCGGTGATCTGAGTGGGACAGGATCCGGTTAAGCCGCAACGCTCGAACATGAACTCCTGACTGAAGTCAGGTGCTAATGAGAATTCAAACTGACCCACTACCCTTTCTTCGCTTTCTTGGTTCCAGCGACGTGGCCTGCAAGCGAGCGTTGATAAGCCGCCAGAAACTCGCGATTGCCTTCGGCGCCCTGAATGGGTGACTCGATGACACCGAGCAGGATTAATCCCAACTCGGCCGCGACGGCGTTTACTTCCGCAACTACTCGCGCGTGCTGTTTCGGATCGGACACGATGCCGCCGCGTCCTACTTCGCCTCGTCCCACTTCAAACTGCGGTTTGATAAGCGTAACCATGCGGCCCGTTTCCGTCAACAGACTTACGACGGCCGGCAAAACTTTTGTGGCTGAAATAAAAGAGACGTCCATCGTGGCCAGCTCGAACGGACTGGCAAAATCTTCCGGTTTGAGGTAGCGCGCGTTGACGCCTTCACGAGTTTCAACTCGTGGATCGTTGCGCAGGCTCCAGTCCAATTGGTTGTGGCCCACATCGATGGCGAAGACTTTGCCGGCGCCATGCTGCAACAGGCAATCCGTAAAACCGCCAGTGGACGCCCCTATGTCCAGACACAGAAGTCCCTGAACATCGATAGCAAAATGGCGCAAAGCGGCCTCCAGCTTGACGCCGCCGCGACCTACGTATCCGGCGGCGGGATCGTTCGCGCCTTTTATTCTGACCTGGGCATCGACGGAAATTAGATCGGAAGGTTTTTCAATGCGTTGCTCTTCGACGAGGACCGCGCCGGCCATAATCATCGCCTGAGCTTTGGTGCGTGAAGACACCAACCCGCGTTCGACCAGCAACTTATCTATCCGCTCCCGCTTCATGCGGTGACACTTTACAGCACAACGAGCGGGAACGACGAGACTCGAGGACTGTGTTCGTTTGCCGGTAGCGATGGAAGCGCCAGGAGGGACGTTTTGGCCACAGATTTATGCGGATTTACCGCGGATAAGAAATGCTTTGCTTCTCAAATCCGCTTTTATCCGCGTAAATCTGTGGCCAAAAAACGTACTTTTCGCTAGTTGAGCGGGCGAATCTCCGGTCAGCGACGCGCGCTATGGACCAGCGCCCGCGGCGCCTCGTTCAAGTGCAGCTCGGCGGCGCACTCATCGCAAAGCCACACCAGAATGTGCGGCGCATCAATCCAGTAGAAAGGGCTGATCTTGCCCGCCACTTTTAGGGCCTCTTCAGCTGACAAATGTTGGATTGCCTGCACATAGAACACCCCGTTATAGAATTCGCCTTCAGTCCCCGCTTCGCGGTGAAGACATTCGCGCTCACGAAATGTTTGCTTCCTCATTGAGATTACTCCCTTCGCGCCGCACACACGCGAGAATACCTTGCCATTGGAGAGACCAACGTCGGGTAAAGCATCAAGTTGTGAGAAGAATGGGGCAGGGCGAATCCGTAGTAGGGGGGAACTCTGGGACGCCTTGGCCTGCATAATGCCACGCCAGCGAGGAGTGGTCAACTATCTCGTTCGTTCGTCATCATAAGATCATATTCAGGCTTCAAGAGATCCGCTTTGCGCCTTTTGCGCCGTACTATCGCGTCTCAAAAAAGGCCCGGGCCTTCGAATATTTCAGAGATGCGGCCAGCGCTGCGTGATCGGCGGGCGCGAAATGCATCAGCGCCGCGGCTGTCTTCACGCGGTGGCTCTGCTCGCGGGGAGCGTTGCGAAACGACTTTCTCTCGAACAGAACTCTTCTTCGGTAATGTTTTGACGACCGCGAGAACGGGCACTGCGGTGTGTTCCGTAGTCGTTACTTTGGTTTCCGGGGAGGGCGTCGGAGTCGCTTCAGGTTCGTCCGGCAATGCAGTCGTCACCACACTCGCGGCGGCCTGGTCCTCAGTCTCGGACATGTTCGCTACCGGCTCCGGCACTGTGTCCGCGGCCTGGTTTTGGGCGCTGGCTTGGTGCTGGCGGGCCTTTTGGAACCGATCAATTGATAGCGCGCCGATGGCCCCGAGCAGGGCGGCGATCAAAAGGATCGCCGCGGTCAAAACGTAGTCGCGTCGATTTCCCAGAACCCTGTCGCTGATCGGAACCACGGGACGCGCCGTAAGCAGCGTTCGCTCGTCATCGAAATGCGGCGACGGTGGCAGATCGGTGTCCATCTGAAATACGGTCGGGACAGTGATTCGAGTCAAGTTTTCCATGCGTTTCGGAGTCAGTTACGCACGCAAGTGCGAAACTCCTGCTGATCGCTTAGCAAGATGAAGGCCACGCGCCCTGAACTGTCTGAGAATGAGAGATCGCTATTTTTTTGGTAAGTGGAGGCGGTTTTGAGTGACCACTTCGGGGACGGATTGCCCAAATCGTGCAACGAATAGTTGTAGGGGCGGCCCTCCGTGGCCGCCCCCCTTCTTTGATTCGTACGGTGCTAGAGATTCGAAAAAGGGGGCGGCCACGGAGTGCCGCCCCTACAAAATAGGAGCTAAACCTTCTGGCGTTTGGCGCGGCGATCCTCCAGCACTTCCACTGATTCCTTGATGCGCGTGTAGATGCCGTCAGTATCCAATCCGTATTTCGCCAATAGCAGCTTCGGATCGCCATGGGTTATCAGACGATCGGGAATTCCCATGCGCACGACGCGGACTTTGTCCTGCAGGCCGTTCTCTTCGAGCAATTCCATCACCGCTGATCCAAAGCCGCCAGCCAGATAGGCTTCCTCGACCGTGACGATAAGCCGCTTGGTGCGCGCCAGCGCCAGCAACAGAGAAGCATCAAGCGGCTTTACAAACCTGGCGTTGACGACTGACGCCTCAATCCCTTCCTTCGCCAGGTTCTCCGCAGCCTGCAACGATGGATGCACCATGGACCCATAGGCCACGATAGCCACCTCTCCGCCATCGCGCAGGATTTCTGCCTTTCCAATCTCGAGAAGCCTGGGCTCGACTGTTGGTACCCCAACGCCGTTTCCACGCGGGTAACGAATGGCCGCCGGGCCGACGTGTTCCATCATGGTCAACATCATGTCTCGCATTTCGCCTTCGTCCTTCGGAGCCATGACGATGATGTTGGGCACGCTGCGCAGGTAAGAAATGTCGAGCAGCCCGTGATGCGTTTGACCGTCGCCGCCCGCTATGCCGCCGCGATCCAAACAGAACTTGACGTTAAGATCCTGAATGCAAACGTCGTGTACCAGTTGATCGAAACCTCGCTGCAGGAAAGTGGAATAGATGGCACAGACGGGTTTCAGTCCTTCAACTGAAAGCCCGGCGGCAAAGGTCACGCAATGCTGCTCAGCAATGCCGACATCGAACGAGCGCTCGGGAAATCTTTCCAGGGCCAGTGCGACGCCTGTCCCATCGGGCATGGCGGCGGTCAGGGCGACGATCTTTTCGTCTTTCTCCATCAACTCGCAAAGCGTCTCGCCGAATACTGCAGTGTAAGTGGGAGCCTTTGCCGGAGATTTGACGGCCTGTCCGCTGGCCAGATCAAAAGGCCCGGTTGCGTGCCACTTGTAGTAATCCTTCTCCGCCGCCGGATGGCCTTTACCCTTGGTGGTCAGCGCGTGAACTATCACGGGCCCATCTTTTACCTGCTGGGCTTCGCGCAACGCAGCCACCAGGGCGCGCGGGTTGTGACCGTCAACGTAACCGATGTATTTGAAGCCGAGCTCGTTCACCAGGGCGCCCGGCAACACAGCCGCGGCCAGTGCGTCCTTTACCGTCTTGGCAGCCTGATGCAACCGCCCGCCCAGTGATGGAATGGCCAGCAGCGTTTCGCCTACTTCATCCTTGAAGCGATGATAAGGTTGCGCCTCGCGCAGCCGGTTGAGATAGCCAGTGAGCGCGCCGACCGCGGGAGCGATCGACATTTCGTTGTCATTCAACAAAACGATCAGACGCGTCTTTAAGTGTCCCGCCTGGTTGATGGCCTCCATCGCCATTCCACCGGCGAGCGAGGCATCGCCAATCAATGCCACGACATGATGGTCTTCTCCCTTGCGATCGCGCGCGATAGCCATTCCCAGCGCAGCCGAAAGCGAGGTGGAAGCGTGTCCGGCACCGAAGGTGTCGTACTCAGATTCGTCGCGACGCAGAAAGCCGCTCAAGCCGCCGTACTGTTTGATCGTGGGTAATTGATCGCGCCTGCCCGTAAGGATTTTGTGAGCGTAGGCCTGATGGCCCACATCCCAGACTAGGCGGTCAGTCGGCGTATCAAAAGCATAGTGGAGCGCTACCGCCAGTTCGACCGCGCCGAGAGAAGCGCCGGTATGTCCGCCAATGCGGGACATGGTTTCCAATATGTACTGGCGAATCTCGTCTGCGACCTGGGGCAACTGGTCTGGGCGCAGACGACGCAGGTCGGCGGGCGAGTTGATTTCCGGTAAGAGTTTCATTGGGAGCGTATTGTAGCGTGGGATTCCGACTTTTGGCTAACGCAATAGATGCTCATAATTCGTGCCTGAAGTCATTTTTGGCGGTCCGGCTTTGCGCCGCAAAGCTCTTTCTATCATTGTGAGCTGCTGGCTGTCAATCTATTTCCGGGGGCCGGCGAGGCTTAACTTCGGCCAAATGCTCGTGGTCCGCGTCTAAGGTGGCGAACGTTGAATAACCGGCGTTGCCGCGATGTTTCCCCGCGCGATCTTATCGATATCTTCTTAAGGAGTACAAAACCACATGTCTGTACGAAATAAACTAATTGGGGCGGCAATGGCCACCGCCCTGGCGTCGGCTCTCGGCGGCACGGCTTTGGCCCAGCAACCGCAAGGCCCTCGGGGCGGTCAGGGTCCCGGAGCCGAGCATATGGGGCGGCGCGGCGACCGGGGAGAAGGACGGATGCGCGACCGTGAGATGGGGCCGCATATGTTCCGCGAGCTGAATTTGACTGACGCCCAGAAGGAACAACTGCGCGCGGCTGGAAAGCAGGTCCGCGAAGCGACCCGCACCCAGCGCGAAGAGCTGCGTCAGCTGGCAGAGAAACGTCGCGATGGCAGCTGGACTGCGGCGGAAGAAGCACGGGCCAAAGCCTTACGCGAAGAGATACAGACCTCGATGCAAAACAGCCACGCGAGCTTGCTTTCGATTCTGACTCCGGAGCAGAAAGCTAAGCTCGAGGAACTGCGCAAGGAACGCCGCGAACACCGTGGAGACATGCGTGAGCGTCATAGGGACAAGGCAGTCAAAGATCCGGCCAAGCCCGGTGGGATTCAGTAAGTCACCAGAGTAGAAACAGAAGGGGCCCCGTCAAAGAGAATTTGACGGGGCTCTCTTTGTTTGTGCCGAACCTTGGTGCAGGCAACACCTCGCGATATCTTTAACGGAACTCAGCGATTCGTTTTCCCGCAACCAGCATTTCGTTAATCAAGGCACGCTATGCCATTTCAGATCGTTTCCATGAAAGCAGAGGATTGGGAAAAGGTTCGCCAGATCTACCTGGAAGGAATTGCGACTGGCCAGGCTACCTTCGAAACTGACGCTCCAGATTTCGAGCGCTGGCATCGTGCCCATTTGCCGTTCGCCCGGTTGGTTGCGCGCGATGGCCAGACCGTAAAAGGATGGGCAGCGTTAAGCCCGGTCAGCAGCCGGACTGCTTACGCCGGCGTTGCCGAGACAAGTATCTATGTCGGAAACCTCTTCCGCGGAGAAGGGATCGGAAGGCGCCTGTTGGAATCGCTCGTTAGCGAGTCTGAACGGAACGGCATCTGGATTTTGCAAGCTGCCATGTTCCCCGAAAACGAGGCGAGCGTCGCGCTCCATAAGCGGTGCGGCTTTCGCGAAGTAGGCCGTCGCGAGCGCATTAGCAAGTTGAACGGCGTATGGCGCGACACAATTCTGCTGGAACGGCGGAGCAAGGTGGTCGGCTTGGACTAAAACCCGTTCGACAGGATTAACATGATTTGCAAGATGAAAGGAATCTAAGAAGTCACCAGTCTTTTTTCAGTTTTCGCTCCCTCATGTAACTCCTGTTAATCCTGTGTCGGACGCACAAAAAAGCCCTTACCTTGACAATCTTGGTTCGAATATTAGAATGAACCTCGCCGAAGGGTGCGGAGATGTGGCCGAGTGGCTGAAGGCGGCGGTTTGCTAAACCGTTATGGGTCAAAAGCCCATCACAGGTTCGAATCCTGTCATCTCCGCCACAAAATTTTCTCAGTCAGTAGTCAGTGGTCAGTAGTCAGTTGCACGCGTTTTGCTGAATTCTGACCACTGCTACTGACTATTTTTATGCCGCTGGGACACGATCGCCACCAGCAGATAGACAAAATACAACTGACAACTAACCACTAACCACTAAGCGCTGACCACGACATGACAGTTCGCGTTCGCTTCGCTCCATCGCCGACCGGTTACCTGCACATAGGTGCGGCGCGCTCGGCGCTCTTCAACTGGCTGTACGCGCGGCAGCGCGGCGGCAAATTTCTGTTGCGCATCGAAGACACCGATTTGCAGCGCTCGACGGAAGAATCGACGCGCTCGATTATTGAAGGGATGCAGTGGCTGGGCCTGGATTACGACGAAGAGATCGTTTTCCAGTCGGCTAATGCCGACAAGCATCGCGCTGCTGCGAACCGCCTGGTGGCTGAAGGAAAGGCCTATCGCGACTTCACTCCGAAAGCCCAACGCGAAGACGCCACAGTGAAGCAAGGCATCGTTGATCGCGCCCGCGCGCACGCTGCGGAAGGAATCGATCATCGCAGCAACCCGTATCGAGATCTGCCGGCTGAAGAATCTGAGGTTCGGGCCGCGGCCGGCGAGCCGTTCGCCGTTCGTTTGAAAGTCGCGCTGGAAGGCAAGACCCACTTCAGCGACGCAGTGTACGGAGAGCAGGAGCGGGACTATGCTGAGATCGAAGACCTGGTGCTGCTGCGCTCCGACGGACATCCGCTCTACAACCTTTCGGTGGTGATTGATGACATCGAGATGCGCATTACGCACGTCATTCGCGGTCAGGATCATCTCACGAATACGCACAAGCAGGTTCTGCTTTACCAGGCGCTGGGAGCAGCGCAGCCGGAGTTCGCGCACCTGCCGTTAATACTGGCGCCGAATAAGGGCAAGCTCTCCAAGCGAAAGCACGGCGAAGTAGTTTCGCTAACCACTTATCGCGATCGCGGTTTTGTGCCTGAGGCGTTTCGAAATTTCCTGGCCCTGCTGGGTTGGGCGCCGCCGGACGGAAAAGAGATCCTGACAGTTGCCGAGCTGGTCGAGCAGTTTTCGCTCGAGCACATTCATCGATCGCCCGCCGTCTTTAATTTTCAGGAGAACGACCCGCGACACTGGACGGATGAGAAAGCGCTCTGGATGAACGCGGAATACATCCGCACCATGCCGCTGGCTGATTTGCTGCCGATGGTGAAAGCGGAACTGCGAGCTAATAAGCTTTGGCGTGAGGAATATGATGATGACGAACGCGCCTGGTTGGAAAAGACCGTCGAGCTAATCAGGCACCGCTTTTTTACCCTCAAGGATTTCTCGCAACAGGGCCGGGCCTATTTTTCCGAAGACTTCGATTTCGACGAGGC
>JAWVFI010000165.1:0-13796 GCA_033856235.1 Blastocatellia bacterium
ACAGCAATCTCTATTGGGGAGCGGCGTTCGGCGTAAAGACATTTTTTAAGAAGAACAAGGACTGGGAGCTGGTAGCCACAACGCCGAACCCTCAGGCGGCCATTCTGGAAAGGCTGGTCTTCAAACATCGAACGCGCGACGTAATTCTGGTGGCTGACGCTTACCGCGGCCGGGAAATCCGCGGCGCAACCCTGGACTTTTTCGGAGCCGCGGCCGGCGAGCCGGGCGAGGAAATAAGTATTACGAACAAGGGTAAACTGCTCAAACTGAACCTTCGCGGCAGTGCCGATCTGGTCGCCTATGTCGGCCACGATGGCCTGATGGATTTCACCTTGCCAGCGACATCGAGCCGGCCCGATCGGCGTGAGCGCAAGGCAATCATTCTGGCATGCGCCAGTAAACAATATTTCTCCGTGCCGCTCAGAAGCACTGGGGCCGCGCCGCTGTTATGGACCACTAATCTAATGGCGCCCGAAGCCTACGTGCTGTCAGCCGGCATAGATGGCTGGCTGAATCACGAGGGTGATGAAGCAATCCGGCTGCGCGCCGCCAGGGCTTACGATAGTTACCAGCATTGTGGGCTAAAGAGCGCGAACAAACTCTTCGCCACCGGTTGGTAACTTGAGCACCTCCATCGAAGCACAATGGCAGTCACAGAGTGAGCGTCGTTGGCGTATCATCAGGTTCATGCTGTTCACGGTTCTCGGACTGGTAGTGCTATTGATGGTTTTATGGTTTTGGATAACCCAGCCACTTTTCGCTCAAGCTTCAATTAATAGAAATGTCTCAGTCGATCCGGCTCGGCTGGAAGCTCATGTTCGCATGCTTTCTGAGCAGCTGACGCCCCGTGATGAAAGCCATCCGGAGAATCTCGATCGAGTTGCGGCTTATGTCCGGGGCGAGTTTGAGCAGGCGAGAGCGATCGTTACAGAACAGACATTTCAAGTGAAGGACAAAACGTACCGCAATGTAATCGCCCAGTTTGGACCGGATACCAGCGAACGAATCGTCGTGGGCGCGCATTACGACACCGCCGGGCCATATCCGGGAGCAGATGACAACGCCAGCGGGATAGCAGGCTTGATCGAGTTAGCTTACTTGTGTGGAAAGAGTGCCTTTCCTCTGCGCATCGAGCTGGTGGCATTCACGCTGGAAGAGCCGCCCCATTTCCGCACGCCGCAAATGGGCAGCGCCGTCCACGCGAGTTCACTAAAGCAGCAAGGCGTTCGCGTGCGCACTATGTTGGCTCTGGAGATGATTGGATACTTTGACGATGCTCCCGCCACCCAGAAATTTCCCGCTTCCTTCCTCGCCGCATTTTATCCTTCCCGGGGCAACTTCATCGGCGTGGTAGGCACTTTCGGAGACGGTCTGCTGCTGCGACGCGTCAAAGCAGCAATGCGCAGTGGAGCAGCCCTCCCGGTCTTTTCCATAAGTGCCCCGAGTTTCGTGCCAGGGGTCGATTTCTCAGACCATTTGAGCTACAGGCATCTGGGTTATCCGTCGCTGATGGTTACGGACACAGCCTTTTACCGCAATCCCAACTATCACACTCCAGCCGACCAGCCGCAGTCTCTGGACTATCGAAGGATGGCGATGGTGGTTGAAGGCGTTTTTGCGGCAGTCGTGATGCTGGCAAAATGAAAGAGCGAGGGCCAGCTCTCTGATTGACTGCGAGAACCTTGATGCAATCCAAGCCTTGCACTGATCTTCAACGCTACCCATTCGCAGTTAGGAAGGGCGGCTTGCCCCCGCTCTTCATTGCCATGATGGGGACCAACGACGCTTTAAAGTGATCACCAACCCGTCCAGCAGGGCCCATCTCATTAGCACCTGACTTCAGTCAGGTGCTGTCAGACCCGATGATCATCAAAACCCCTATTCAACGGTTCAAGAAGAAACCGTTGAAACGGTTAAGTATCAAGGCTCGACCATAGACACCTGACTGAAGTCAGGTGCTACTGAGATTCAAACCGACTCGCTACGTTTTCCTGAACGCTGTTTGTGCAGTAAAGTAGGCGACAGTCTTGTACTAAGGAAAGTCTGGCAATACCGCAGACAAACGCAGAACTCGACGAGCTCGTAAGCAATTCCACCGTTAGTAACCTGATCAAGCATGGCGCCTAACAGTGTCGGCAAATCTGCTCCGCGCAAAGAAGGCCGCCGGAAAGTTACCGGCCAGGCGCAGTATGTTGACGACTTATCGTTTCCCGGCATGTTGTTTGGGGTCACGGTGCGCAGCGCGGCGCCGCGCGGGCGCATCAAAAACATCTCATTTGAAGGTGACATCCCCTGGGACGACTTCACCATCATCACCGCCAAAGACATTAAGGACAATGGCGGGGAAAATTATGTCGCGCTGATACTGAACGATCAGCCTTATCTCGTCGAAGAAGTCTTCAACCATCCCGAAGAAGCAATCGTCCTGTTGGCACATCCTGATCGCTACTTGCTGGAAGAAGCGCGCCGCCATGTGCGCATCGAAGTCGAGGAACTTCCTGCGATTCTCAACCTCGCTGATTCAGTAGATAAGAAGGAAATTATCTGGGGCGAGGACAACGTCTTCAAAACATTTCTGGTCGACAAGGGAAATGTTGATGACGTTTGGGAGCAAGCCGACCACATTGTCGAAGGCGAATATCACACTGGCGCCCAGGAACAACTCTACATCGAGAACAACGGCGCCATTGCCGTGGCTAACGCGAAGGACGGCGTCACGGTTTGGGGTTCGATGCAGTGTCCTTACTATGTGCACAAAGCGCTGCTGAAGCTTTTCAATCTGCCTGAAGATAAGATCCGCGTAATTCAGACTGAGACGGGCGGCGGTTTTGGAGGCAAGGAAGAATACCCTTCGATGATTGCCGGGCACGCCGCGCTGCTGGCCTTGAAGTCCGGAAAGCCGGTGAAGATTATCTATGACCGCGCCGAAGATATGGTGGTGACCACTAAGCGGCATCCCTCGCGCACGCGTCACAAGACGGCAGTAACGAAAGACGGCAAGCTGCTGGCGATGGAGATCGACTTTGTGGTCGATGGCGGCGCTTACTGCACACTGTCACCGGTGGTGCTTTCGCGCGGGACGATTCACGCGGCCGGTCCGTACCTCTGTCCCAACGTGCGCATCCGCAGCCGCGCCGTCGCCACCAACATGCCGCCACACGGGGCTTTCCGCGGATTTGGCGCGCCGCAAAGCATCTTTGCCCTCGAACGTCATCTGGATAAAGTCGCACGCACTTTGGGTCTTACTGCCGAAGAGTTTCGCCGGCGGAATTTCATTCACGAAGGCGAGATGACGGCAACCAGTCAAATCATTCATGAAAAGGTCGATATGGACGGTTTGCTCGATCGCGCGTTCGAATTGAGCGACTACCGCGCCAAGCAGGAAAGGTTTGCGCGCGAGAACCCTGCATCGTCGGTCAAGAAAGGGATCGGTTTTGCAACGTTCATGCACGGCGCCGGCTTCACTGGCTCGGGCGAGGTTTATCTGCAATCGGTGGTAGGGGCGGAAGCGACTGCGGACGGCCGCGTGCGAATTCTGGCGGCCAGCACTGAAATTGGCCAGGGCACCAACACCATCTTTTCGCAGATTGCCTCCGAAGCTTTAGGCATCGACTACGAGCTGGTCGAAGTCATGCAGCCGGATACGAGCAACGTTCCCAACAGCGGGCCAACAGTGGCCTCGCGCACCGTGATGATTGTCGGCAAGCTGGTTGAGTCAGCGGTGTTGGGGTTGAAGCAGACGCTTATCAAGGGCCAACTTTTGCACGAGAACTACACGCAGGACGAATTTCAGAAAGCGTGCGCCGTGTACATAGAAAAGTTTGGGCCATTAAAGTCTTCGAGCAAATACCAGCCGCCGCCGGGAATTCGCTGGGACGATGAAAAGTATCAGGGCGATGCGTATGGAGCTTTTGCCTGGGCCGTCTATGTCGCCGAAGTCAGCGTCGACATGCTGACCTACGAAGCGCACGTTAATGATTTCGTCGCAGTGCAGGAAGTGGGCCGCGTTATTAATCCGGTACTCGCGGCCGGACAGATCGAAGGCGGTGTGGCGCAGGCGATAGGCTACACACTATTTGAAAACGTGGTGTGGCAGAACGGGCGCATGGCCAATGGCCAGATGACAAACTACATCATGCCGACGGCAGCGGACATCCCGCCGATTCGCGTGCACTTTGAAGAGAACCCGTACGCCTTCGGGCCCGCCGGCGCCAAAGGTATTGGCGAACTGCCAATGGATGGCGGCGGACCGGCAATTCTTAATGCGATTGAGAATGCGACGGGCGCGAGCTTCAATCACATTCCGCTGATGCCGGAAGCGTTGATGGAGGGACTGGGGTAACAAGGCAGCGGTTCAACGTGAACCAATAACCATGTTTGAAAGCCCGCGAAGTGGGCGCAGATACCAGCAGCCCACAGCGCCAGCTGTGGGTGTTGATTCCCGATTCGTAATCGAGCCCGCGAGGCGGGCGGCATAAATGAATTTGAGCGAGAACTATATGTCGCCCCTCTGGGGCTCAAAATTGGTAGCGGGGCCTCTGTACCCACAGCTGGCGCTGCGGGCTACTAATATCGCCACCCGCTTCGCGGGCTGGTAGACGCGAAGCTTAAGTAACGAGGATGCAGATCGGAAGGTTATGAGTAGCGAGAGGACCGTCGTTCACTGCCGCGTTAACGGCACCGAGCAAACCCTCCGGGCCTTCCCCATGGAGCGTCTGCTCGATGCGCTGCGCGAACAGTTGCACCTGACCGGCACCAAGGAAGGTTGCGGCGAGGGCGAGTGCGGCGCGTGCTCCGTAATGCTCAACGGCAAGCTCGTCAATAGTTGTCTAGTGCCCGTCGCTCAGGCTGCCGGCGCCGAGATCAAAACTATCGAAGGCGTCGCCAGCGGTGACCAACTGCATGCAGTGCAACAAGCCTTCATCGAATGCGGGGGCGCGCAGTGCGGCATCTGCACTCCGGGGATGGTACTGGCGGCGGTGGATCTGCTTTCGCGGAATCCGAATCCAAATGAAACCGAGATTCGCGCCGGGCTGGCCGGGAATCTCTGCCGCTGCACCGGCTACATGAAGATTTTTGATTCGGTAGTGCGCGCGTGTCAGAAGTGATGTGTTGATGAGAGATGTTTAATCTCTACGATGAATTTCGTAACCTGATTGTGTCGCTCGACGACCGCAAGATCGATTATGCGCTTGTGGTGGAATCGCCATGGCGATATATGACCATCCACGAACAACGGTTGATATCGACCTCGTCATCCTTTCGGGGTCTCTCGATGAAGTAATCTCGCTGGCAGCCGGTCTTGGTTACTCGATTCGGGGGTTGGACACGTTCGCCCAGGGAGCCGTTGAGATTCGGCGAGTTTCGAAGATCGACAAAGATACAGGCCACGTGCTTTCACTAGACTTGCTTCTGGTCACGCCGGAGATTCGCCCCGTGTGGGATTCACGTCTAACGGCCACCTGGGAAGGTAGAAGACTATCGGTGGTTTCACGCGAGGGATTGATTGCGCTGAAGCAGATGCGCGGCAGTTTGCAGGATCGCGCTGATATTGCTGCGCTGGAGGGCTTGGATCATGCAGGAGATTGATATGTCTGAAAGAGCTATCACTGCCCGGTTGAAGCTCGTATCGGAACTGTATCGACTTGGCCTCTCTTTGCAGACAACGAAGATTGACCCTCGACCAGAAGCAAATCCTGGTAGTGATAAGGACTGGAAACACACTGGTCCGAAAAAGGACGGAGACAAGTGAGAGGTTACGTTCCCCAGTACCAACTCATCTCGCCCGCGGACCTGAGCGACGCCCTGGATATTCTTGCGCGGAACGACAAGGCCTGGCAGCCCTTCGCAGGGGGTACCGACCTGATGGTGCTGCTGGAGTCGGGAAAGCTAAAACACACGAACTACCTCAATATCTGGAACCTCGCGGAGCTTCACGGTATTGCGACGACGGCCCAGGACATCACACTGGGAGCGCTGACGACTTACAACGAAGTGCGGAACGACCCAGTGCTGCAACAAGAGTTCCCCATGCTCTGCCAGGCCGCCAGCGAAACCGGAGGCTTGGCGATTCAGAATCGCGGCACCCTCGGCGGCAACATCGTCAATGCTTCGCCCGCCGCGGACTCGCCGCCGGCGTTGCTGGTTTACGAAGCCGAGCTGGAACTGATCTCAGCGAGTGGCTCCCGTTGGATTCCATACACAGCGTTTCACACGGATTACAAGAAGATGAATCTTCGTGCTGATGAGTTACTACGCAGTATCCGTCTGCCGCGCACAAAGGGAAGCGTCAAACACTATTATCGCAAAGTTGGCACGCGCAAAGCCCAGGCGATTTCCAAGGTGTGTTTTGCCGGCGTGGGCCGTGTGGTTGACGGAAAGTTTGCCGACGTCCGCATTGCGCTGGGTAGTGTGGCGCCGATTCCGCTTCGTTGCGTCCAGACTGAGGGCGTGATAAATGGAGTCGCGGCCAACGCCGAGTCGATAGCGCAGGCAAGAGCGCGCTTGGCCAGTGAGATTACACCCATCGGCGATATACGTTCGACCGCGGATTACCGCATACGGGTCAGCCTAAACCTGCTCGAAGATTTTCTGGTTCAAATTCAAACCGATCAGAATTAACGAAGCGCCGTTAGCGGCAGTGATACTCAAACCCCCCGGAGAAAATTTACATGAGTCAGAATCTACCTGAGTTTCGCAGTGGCGTGATTAGACCTGTCGAGTGTCTGAAGGAGGCCTATGCCCTGATAAAGGACCAGTACTGGCTCTTTCTGGGAATAACCGTGGTCGGCCTTCTTATTGGCGGCGCCGTACCGATCGTGTTGATTGGACCGATGATGTGCGGGATCCACCTTTGCCTCTTGCAGCGAATGCGCGGCGGGCCCGTCGAGTTCGGAGACCTTTTCAAAGGCTTTGACTATTTCGGCCCCAGCCTGATTGCCACTTTGATTCAGTTCGTGCCGATGATCATTTTGATCATCCCTGTCTATATCGTGTTCTTCGCAATGATGATGATGATCGGGGCTACGCAACAAAGGAACGGCGACCCAGGAGTTGCATTGGGCATGATCGTCGTCATGTTCTTTCTTGTCTTCATCATAATGTTGATAGCGGTCCTGGTTCAGGCCTTCTTTATTTTCATGTATCCCCTGATCGTGGACAAAAAGCTTTCCGGAGTAGATGCGGTGAAGACCAGTCTATCTGCGGCGAAGGCGAATTTAGGCGGAGTGATTGGATTGACGCTGTTGAACTTTGTCCTGCTGTTTTTGGGTCTGCTTTGTTGTTATATCGGCGCCTTCGCAGTCTTGCCTGTCACCACGGCCGCGACCGCCGTGATGTACCGCAAAGTATTTCCCGAAGGCTTTGCTCAACCGGCGGTTGCGCCGCAATGGCAAACCTAAATGTCAGCAACCGAATTTGCCATCCGTGCGCGCCGCGTTTTTACTCCCGGCCATGTGAGGGCGGCGTGTGTCCACGTCAGCGACGGCCGGATCAGCGAGATCAGTTCCTTCGCGAATCCGCCCCGGGGCGTTGAGCTGATCGAGGTGGAGGACGACGCAGTCCTAATGCCCGGCCTGGTAGACACGCACGTGCACATCAATGAACCTGGGCGGACGGAATGGGAGGGGTTTGCCACCGCCACGAGGGCTGCGGCTGCCGGCGGCGTGACGACGCTGGTGGACATGCCGTTGAATAGCATTCCACCCACCACCACGCTGGCAGGCTTTGAGGTCAAGTTAGAGGCGGCGCGATCCCAATGCTCTGTAGATGTTGGATTTTGGGGCGGTGTTGTGCCGGGGAACACTGCCGAACTGCCACGTTTGTGGGAAGCCGGGGTGGTGGGTTTCAAATGTTTTCTGATCCATTCCGGAGTTGATGAGTTTCCCAATGTCACCGAAACCGATCTGCGCGAGGCCATGCCCGTGCTGGCAAATTTGGGTGCGGTGCTGATCGTTCATGCAGAGGTGCCGGGCCCTATCAGTAGGACAGGCATTCCTGCCTGTCCCGACTCGGAAGGAACAACAGAAAGGACAGACAGGAGTCCTACTTCTTACCAGACTTTTCTAAACTCGCGACCGCGGGCGGCTGAAGATGAAGCAGTGGCACTGATGATTCGCCTGAGTCGCGAGACTGGTTGTCGCGTTCACATTGTGCATCATTCGTCTGCTGACTCGTTGGGTGTATTACGTGATGCACGAGCTGAACGGCTGCCGATAACGGTAGAGACCTGTCCGCACTATCTTCATTTCACTGCAGAGGAAATTCCTGATAGCGCTACTGAATTCAAGTGTTGCCCGCCGATTCGTGAGCGTGAGAATCGCGAACAGCTTTGGCAGGCGCTTAGTGACCAGGTCATCACCATGGTTGTTTCCGATCACTCGCCGTGTCCGCCTGAGTTGAAGCGTCGCGAGGAGGGTGATTTTCTTCAGGCATGGGGCGGTATTTCTTCATTACAACTGCGGCTTCCGGTGATCTGGACTGAGGCGCGGCAGCGCGGCCATAACCTCAGCGCTCTTACGTTCTGGTTGTGCTCGCAGCCGGCGGATCTGGTCGGCTGGGGAGAGCGCAAAGGTAGGATAGTGAGCGGGTACGATGCCGACTTTGTTATTTGGAATCCGCATGAGGAATTCGTGGTGAAGGCTGACACGCTGCAACATCGCCACAAGCTAACTCCTTATGACGGCGAGCGTCTGAATGGTGTAGTCCAAACAACTTTTCTCCGTGGCCAGAAGATTTATGATCGCGGCGAATTTGCCGGCGGCGCGCGGGGACAACTGTTGCTGCACAATAGAGTTTAGTAGCTTTCAGGGAGAACAATGGATTTCACGGAATTAATAGATCTCGCTTCCGAACGTTTGGGCGGTGCGGTGCTTTTTGCCAATGATGAATTCTTCGCGCCTAAGGAAGACTTGCTGAAGCCTGCGACGCCGATCTTCATCGAAGGCAAATACACGGATCGCGGCAAATGGATGGATGGATGGGAGACCCGGCGGCGGCGCACTCCCGGCATCGATTGGTGCATCATCCGGCTCGGCCTGCCCGGAATAATCCGCGGAATTGTCGTCGATACCAGTTACTTCAAAGGGAACTATCCGGAGCAATGTTCGCTGGAGGCCTGCACCGTAGAGGGCGTGCCCGCGCTCGAGGATCTGACCGGCGAAAATATTCATTGGACCGAAATCCTGCCGCCCAGCAGTCTTAATGGCGATTCACAAAACTCCTTTGCCATCGACAACAATCAGCGCTTTACACACTTACGTTTTAAGATCTATCCCGATGGCGGCGTGGCGCGATTGCGGGTCTATGGAGAGGTTGCGCCGGATTGGAAGCGGCTGGAAAGTATGGGCGGTCTGGTTGATCTGGCGGCCGTTGAGAATGGTGGTCTGGTGCTGGCTTGCAGCGACATGTTCTTTGGCCACCGGCACAACCTCATTATGCCGGGCCGCGGCGTGAACATGAGCGATGGTTGGGAAACCAAACGCCGCCGGGGCCCGGGTCACGATTGGGTCATCATCCAAATGGGAAGAAGAGGCCGCATCCAGCGGGTGGAAGTGGACACCGCGCACTTCAAAGGAAACTGCCCCGAGAGTTGTTCGCTGGGAGCCAGCAACGCGGGGGACATTGCCGTCGAAACTTTGGCTGATGCTTCGATGATGTGGCGGGAAGTTCTCCCGCGCACGAAGCTGCAACCACACACGCGGCACTTTTTTGCCGGGGAGGTGATCGACGCCGGGATGACGACGCACCTGGTGTTCAATATATTTCCTGATGGCGGTGTCAGCCGGTTGCGAGTGTGGGGAAGTGTGGAGTAGCAGTCAGAACCGCCCGCTACCGCAGGCGGTTCTGACAAAACCCGCGAGCCCGCGAATAGGTTCCCGCAGCTATCGCATCTCGTTAGTCAAAGTTCGGCGGCCCAGCCTGTCGATTTCTACGCTCATGGCCCGAGACAACTGACCGGCTCCCCCGGAACCGCCCGCAGTTGATTTGCTCGACTGGGCCGACCTACGGTGGTTAGCGATCACCGGGTCGCTATTCTCGCTGACCATCGCGCCTTCGGGCGCTTCGGGACAATCGGAATACGAATGATGGCGGTAGCATTCAGCCGAGGGCATCAGGGACGCGCTAATCGCGATGCGCTCGCGATGCGGGCACGCGCCAGAGGCCAGCATGCCCGTCTCCGGATCGATGTCCAGGATCCTGATCGCTTCAGGTCGCGTAAAAGCATCGCCGCCCAGTTCGGGCCGCATCGCTATCGCGCCTTTCATGAACTCCACCCAGACGGGCAGCGCAGCCTCCGCTCCGGTCAATCCCAACTGTTGATTATCATCGAAGCCAATCCAGACCGCGCACACCAGGTTCGGTGTGTAACCGACGAACCAGCCATCGCGCGAAGTTCCCGTCTTACCGGCAATCGCCGTCTCTTTCATTAAGCCGCGCGCGGCTCGTCCGGTGCCATGATCGATTACATCAGCCAGCATGTCGGTAATCATGTACGCAGTCTCTGGCTGAATAATCTGCGAATCGGCCGCAAAGGATGCAACCGGAAGTGAGTTGCGAAGATCATGGCCGCCGGCGCCTTCCGACACTCCAACCAACATGTTCGGTTGAATGCGATGTCCCCCGTTTGCAAAAGCCGCATAAGCAGTGGCAATTTCCAACGGTGTCACTTCCGTGGTACCTAGCGCCAGAGCAGGATAAGCAGCGGGCCTCGGCAGTCCAAAGCTGGCTGCGAGATCCGCTACCTGGCTGAGCCCAACGCGCGTGGCCACGTCCACGGTGACAACATTCAGCGACTGCACCAGACCGGCTCGCATCGGTACGGAGCGCATCGAATACGATCCACCATAGTTGGCCGGCCGGTAGACTGCCTTGTGATCGTAAGCAAATTCCCGCGGTGCGTCGGAGAAAGACATAAGCGGGGACAAGCCGCTCTCAAGTGCCGCGGCGTAAACCATTGGCTTGAAGACCGACCCTGGCTGGCGGCGCGCGTCAGTGGCCCGATTGAGTTGCGATTCGCTGTAGTTTCGTCCGCCTACCATTGCCAACACGTTGCCCGTTTTCGGATCCATGGCCACCAGCGCGGCCTGAGGTCGCGCGCCGCGCGCCTGGTAAAGCGTGTCCAATGTTTCAAGCTGACGCTTGATAGCAGCTTCCGCCGACTGTTGCAGATCCATATCCAGCGTAGTGAAGACCGGACCCGCCGTTGCTGGCCGGGCAACCGGGTTCGGATCCTGTTTGCCCGTCTCGCGATTTACATAGTCAACGAAGAACGGCGCCATCGATTCCCCCACGTCCGCAAGTGGAGAAATGACGACAGGTTCTTTGGCCGCGGCGGCAGCCTGTTCGAGAGTGATAACGCCATCGCGCACCATCGTACCCAGCACGGTGTTGCGTCTTAACCTGGCGGCTTCGTTGTAATGAACGGGTGAATAACGCGCCGGGCTCTGAATCAACCCGGCAATTGTGGCTGCTTCACTCAGCGAAAGGTCCTTCAACTCCTTCGCAAAGAACACGCGCGCGGCTTGATTGACGCCGCGGACTCCGGCGCCATTGCGCTGGCCCAGATAAATTTCGTTGCAGTAAAGCGCAAAAATGTCCTGTTTGGAGAAACGGCGCTCGAGCGTAAAGGCCAGCATCGCTTCCGCAAACTTGCGGCGCAGGGTGCGCTCTGGCGTCAGATACGTGTTCTTGACCAATTGTTGCGTGATAGTAGAGCCACCCTGGCCCATGCGCTCATCACCCGCGTTGCGCAGCATGGCGCGCGCTACGCCGAAGAAATCAACGCCGGAATGCTCGGCAAAACGCCGGTCCTCGATCGAGAGGATCGCCTGCACCAGTAACGGCGGAATTTCTGCGTAACTTAGCGTGGCGTGTTTTCCAGTCTTCATTGTCAGGTCGTTCGTCAGGGCCTCTGGTTCAAGAGTGAACGACGACAGGGTGATGCCGTCCGAACTCAATTCGGCAAGACGGCCGCCGGTATCAAACGTTACTCTGACGAGACTGGGAAAGCCGGAACTGTTTTTGTTGGGCCGGATGTTGATAGCGCCGGATTCGACTGTGAAGCTGCCGCTCCAGGCATCACTGGCGCTGGTTTCCACATAACCTGATCGCCGCAGCTGCGCTAACAGAGCATCGGCCGACAGGCGTTGACCGGCACGCAGCGTTCGCGGCGCGGCGTAAATTCCGGCGCGGCTGGTCAGATAGCCACGGGCCAGACGCGCGTCCACGATGTTTGAATAATAGCGATATGAAGAAAGCAGAAAGAGAAATCCCGCCAGCGTCATCAGAACAAGCGCGAGGCCCAGCGACATAATCGAGACACGACGTTTGTGCCAGACTGAGTTGCAGGTGTGGCGCAGCCTGAGCCGCAGACGGTTGATGAATGTGCTCCCGGCTGGTGCGGGTCGCCGGTGATGAATCGATGTGATGATAATCGCCATAAACTATGTAGAAACATTCTTGTCTGTCCTGATTCGCAGGAAGCAGACAGAGCTCTCCCTTGACTACGACGCGCCGCTGAACGCAGTCGCATCCTTTTCAGTTCACCGACAGGCAACGATGCCGTCCTACTTTTCTTGTGTCTTCTATAAAGACGTAATCGGTGACAGATTCTCCAGCGTAGGAGATCCGTGGGGAAGGGAGACTGACACTAGTTGCTCAGTTGCCGGCCAACTGTGAAAGCGCCGCACTCGAAATAGCTATCGTCAACAACCCGAAGATGATTAACGCCAGTTGCACCATACTTGTAGTTAGATCTCTCATGCCAACCCCCTTGTCGTCTCTTTGGCCTGAGTGTTGGCAATCGTTGTACCAGACGGCCACGGCTGAATTCGTTGATTGTTTACGGGTTTCCAGGCGAGGCGAGCGACAAAGGTCGTAGTGTGGAGTGCAATGCTCTGAGGCGGAATACTGGAGATTGTTTCGAAAGCCTACAGGGCGGAATGACTGTAGGGATGGCCCCCGTGGCCACCCCCTTCGTGGTGGAACGTTTGGCTTAATACAAAAGGGGGCGGCCACGGAGGGCCGCCCCACAAATTGCTTTAGCCTGGCGCGGGCGATTTCTTTTTCAGACCGACATCGGGCCGGCGGCTTCGGCCCAAGCGATACCATGGCGAGGGACGTTGATGACTTTGCAGCAGGGCCTTTATCTCATCGATCGTTTCAATCGCGGCTTCATAGCCGGCTGCCAGCAATTCATCCGCACGCGCCATCTCGTCCCAACGGATATGACCGACGCGGGGGCGGATAACAATATCTGCAGCTTGCAACTGGTGCAGCGACGCCGTCCGCTGTACCACCATCATGGTTTGGATCAGGATGCCAATCACCGACTGCGGCGCGCCAAGGAACTTTGCGCCTTCAGAGTTCACGTCCACTGCGATCACCACATCGGCGCCCAGGTCGCGCGCCTGTGTCACCGGGATATTTGCGACTAATCCTCCGTCCACTAACTGACGGCCCTGCGGGTCGGTAACAGGAATGTACCATCCCGGCACGCAACAACTAGCGCGTATCGCAAAGGGCACGTCGCCCGCTCCACTCATTACGACTGCTTCGCCGGAATTGAGATCGGTGGCCACCGCGGCGAAAGGAATCCGCAGTTCTTCGAAGCGCGTCACCGGCATCCGGGCGCGCAGCAAATCTTCCATGCGAGCGTTCGATTGAACTCCCAATCGGGAAAGGGTCATGCGTCCGATGTCGCGCCAGTGCAATGAACGCCCGATCGTTTCCGCTTCCGCGACCGTCATCCCGGCGGCGTACACTCCGCCGACAAGTGCTCCAGCCGAAGTTCCCGA
>JAWVFI010000166.1:0-13085 GCA_033856235.1 Blastocatellia bacterium
TCTCGTCGCCGGAAGGGCGTAGCCCTTCCGCACATCAGGCGGCAGAGCCGTGAGAAGAGGTCCTAATCTTTTTCGGAGGGACGGCGGCGCAACAGCGCCCAGCCAGTAGGCAAAACGGCCGCGGCCAGGGCGATCTTAACGATGTCGCCCACGATGAAGGGAGCGACACCTGCCTGAAATGCGAATGACGGATTGCGCAGCACAGAAAGCCAGGCCCAGCCACTCAGCAGGATCAGTATGGAACCAATGAACATGGCAGCAGCCGCGGTGAGAAAGCGTTTGTCCCAGCCATGCTCGGCGAACGCTCCGGTAACAAAGGCCGCCGCCGGAAACGCCACCAGATAACCGCCGGTTGGTCCCAAAAGGTAGGCAAGACCGCCATTACCCTGCTGGAAGAAAGGCAGACCACTTGCGCCTTCGATCAGATAAACGATCATTGCCGCCGCGCCCAGGCGAGATCCCAGCAGCGCCCCGGTCAGAAGCACAACAAATGTCTGGCCGGTCATCGGCACCGGCCACATCGGAATCACAACCTGCGCCGATAACGCCGTCAACAAACTAAACGCGACCACGATCCCGACGGAGCGGACGGAATCGAGTGGCGCGAGCGCGGCGCTGCCAAGCGTGTCCGTTTTAGCAAATGATGCATCCATACGTTCCAGGCCTTTCCTGATGTCGGAGCTTTTCAACCGAGCATGTCACTGACTTCGCTCTCTGCCTCTAGTCCCCAGTCTCTACTTCGACGGTTTCACGCAAAGCACCGGGCAGGGCGCGTTGCGAATGATGAACTCCGCAGTGTCCGTAATATTCCGGTCGCCACCGCAACAAAGTGAGGTCGTGATGGCCAGAATGTCTGCATCGTGCTGCGATGCGTACTCAACTACTCCCTCAGCCACGCCCCCGCTCACGGTGTCGAACTGTCCCAGGTAATCCGAGGCGCCGGCGGCCGCGAAGAACTTTTCCAAAGTTGCTTGCCCGCCATCCCATGGCTGTTCGTCGCCTTCACCGAATACACAGACGGCTTCCAATTTGGCCCCGGTCTTGCGAGCAATGGAGGCCGCAGTGGGCAGAATGGCGCTCGACTCTTCGCGCAAATCAGTGGCGTAGATGATGCGATCGAAGCGATCAATAGGCCGCGTGGTGCGGCGAGGTCCGAAGAGCCTGGCGATGATCGTGGGTATCGGTGAATCGCGAGCAACTTGTTCGGCCACACTGCGACCCAGAAAAAACTGGGCCACGTCAGAGCGACCGTGCGAGGCCATCACGATCAGATCGCTCTTTCGTTCTGCCGCTTCGCGCATGATGACTTCCGCGGGATCGTCGTCGCCTTTGGGCACTACCGCTTCGTTGACCCGGACGGCGCTAGCGCCTTTAGCGAGGGCCGGGAATTCGTAACGCGATGTTTCGGTTACATGCGGATCGCCACCTTCAGATACGTGAAGGGAATGGATGGTCGCGTCGAACTGCGCCGCAATCGCCACTGCCAGCGGAAAGGCGCTGTTGGCGACTGCGGAAAAATCAGTTGGAAACAGTATCGAGCTGATCATAAGCCGAGTTCATAGACCGTAGACCATAGACCATGGACCATAGACGATGGACAAAGCCATGAAGGTCAATGGTCTTTCGTCCATCGTCTGTCGTCCGCCTCATCATAACCCGAAATGCTAGTCACCATCGGTGCTATTTGCCCGCGCTTCAGACGCCGCGCCTTTCACGTCGCCGATGCGCATGCGGTAGAACGAGCGCCAGACAAAGAAAGTGGACACCAGAAAGAAAGCCAGCGCCAGGATGTGGCTGATCATCAAGCCATTTTCGCCGAACTGACCCCGCGGATTTCTGATGGCCACCGCCAACTCGACCGCCAACAGTCCAAACAACGTGGTGAATTTGATGACCGGATTCATCGCCACTGACGAAGTGTCCTTGTAAGGATCGCCCACTGTGTCGCCGACTACGGTGGCATCATGCAGGGCCGTGCCCTTCTGTTTCAGATCAACCTCTACCACTTTCTTGGCATTGTCCCAGGCGCCGCCGGCGTTAGCCATGAAGATGGCCTGATACAAACCAAAAACGGCGATCGAGATCAGGTAGCCGATAAAGAAGAACGGCTCCACAAAGGCAAAGGCCAGGGTCGAGAAAAAGATCGTGAGGAAGATATTGAACATGCCCTTCTGCGCATACTGAGTGCAAATCAGCACCACCTTCTTGCTATCTTCCACCGAAGCTTTTTCCACGCCTTCCAGCCGGATGTTGGCCTTAATGAATTCCACCGCGCGATAGGCGCCGGTAGTCACCGCCTGCATCGAAGCCCCGGTAAACCAGTAGATCACCGCGCCGCCGGTAATCAGTCCCAGCACAAACGGAGCGTGCAGCAGTGACAGGCTGCCCAGCGCCGCCGAGTCATTCAACTGGTTGGTCAGCACCATGATGATTGAGAAGATCATCGTGGTCGCGCCCACGACGGCCGTGCCGATGAGCACCGGCTTCGCGGTGGCTTTAAAGGTATTGCCGGCGCCATCGTTCTCTTCCAGCAAATGTTTGGCGCGCGAGAAATCAACGGTCATGTTGAAGTCGCGCTTGATCTCTTCCTCCACGTTGGGCACCTGTTCAATTAGCGAGAGCTCATAAACAGATTGCGCGTTGTCGGTCACCGGCCCGTATGAGTCCACGGCGATTGTTACCGGACCCATTCCCAGGAACCCAAAGGCCACCAACCCAAAAGCGAAGACCGGCGCCACTTTCACCAAAGCAGTGGAAACCATCAGACCATCCAGGCCCAGCGTGCTGAAGTAGTAACCGATCGCCATCAGGGCGACGATGCTCATTCCCAGCCAGTAAGCCGAGAAGTTGCCGGCCACCAGGCCCGAAAGGATATTCAGCGACGGCCCGCCTTCGCGTGAAGAGGTCACGACTTCGGCCACGTGCGCCGATTCGGTTGAGGTGAACACCTTCACCAGCTCCGGAATGATCGCTCCCGCCAGTGTGCCGCAGGAAATGATCGAAGCCAGCTTCCACCATTGCGTGGGATCGTTACCCAAGGTGGGAATCGTCAGGTAGGAAACAATGTACGTGATCACCACTGATATTACGGACGTAATCCAAACCAGCGATGTCAGCGGCTTCTCGAAATTCATCTTGTCCGCGTGACGATACTTGGCCTTGGCAATCGCGTCATTGATGAAATAGGAAATCGCACTGGCAATCACCATCATGATGCGCATTACGAAAATCCAGACCAGCAACTGCACCTGGACCAGGGGATCGCGCACGCCCAGCAAAATAAAGGTAATCAAAGCCACGCCGGTTACGCCATAGGTTTCGAAGCCGTCGGCGCTTGGGCCCACTGAGTCGCCGGCATTGTCACCGGTGCAGTCGGCAATCACCCCGGGGTTGCGCGCGTCGTCTTCCTTAATTTTGAAGACGATCTTCATCAGGTCAGAGCCAATATCGGCAATCTTCGTAAAGATACCGCCGGCAATACGCAGCGCCGCCGCGCCCAACGATTCGCCGATAGCAAAACCGATGAAGCACGGACCGGCGTAGTCACCGGGGATGAACAGCAGGATGCAAAGCATGATCAGCAGCTCCACGCTGATCAGCATCATGCCGATGCTCATACCCGCCTTCAACGGAATGGCATAAAGCGGAAACGGTTTGCCTTCGAGACTGGCAAATGCCGTGCGAGAGTTCGCAAAAGTATTCACCCGAATGCCAAACCAGGCCACGCCGTAACTGCCCGCGATACCGACAAGGCTGAAGGCCAGGATGATGATTACTCGCAACGGATCCATGTGCGATAGCAGGCCAAAGTAGAGAACGATGACGGCGCCGATAAAGACTTCCAGGATTAGGATGAATTTGCCCTGTGTGACGAGATAGGTTTTGCAGGTTTCGTAGATCAGCTCGGAGATCTCGCGCATCGCGCGATGCACCGGCAGCTTCTGCAGGTTCATGTAAATGGCCATGCCGAATCCGAGCCCTGCCAGGCAAATCAAAATGCCGAAGAGCAATAAACGATGACCATCGATGCCGCCAAAGAAAGTGACCTGGGAAAGGTCCGGCAGCACCAGGTTAGCTTCGCCGCCTTCGTGTCCCTGCGCGAAGGTTGGCGAAGCGCCCACGGCTAAAGCAGTCAGGAGCGCCGCAAATGAAAGCGCCAGCCGAAGGGCGCGGTTATTCAACAAAACCTCAGACAAGTTATTCATCTTCGTATTCATCTTCTTCCTTTTAATAGTGTAGCCATACAGACTGATCACAGGCTGATGACAAAAACCAACGGGATCTCCAACGGCTGAAGTCCCTTTTTCCTCAATGATTGCGTGGTATACAACAGCGCGTGCGACCGAAACCCCTTGAAGCAGATCGACACCCGCAGAGCCCATGCCCGTCAGAGTCTGATATTTCCACTCGCGCTAAAGCCGAACATTATTGCCGATTCACGGTGAGACTGTCCACTAGAGGCGCAGACATATGAAAAATGATGTCTTTGAAGAGCCAGAGCCGAGCCCCGATGGTTTGTGATTCAAGCTCTTAACTGGGAGCGCGGGCGGCCCGCCCGCAAATGAGCGCGAAGCGCGAAAAACACGCCTGCTGGACTTTGTACTGGTTGGGAAGGCCGTTCGCGCCTTACGGCGCGTTTGCGGGCGGGACGCCCGCGCCCCCAGTTAAGAGCTTGAGTCAGACCTCCATCCTGACCCTAAGTCTTGAACGACTTGGCCTTATGGGACCGGTGCTGGGGCCAGAGGCGGATCGATAGCTAACTCAGGGCGTTTGCCATATCCCAGCCAGCGCCGGACGGAGTCGAGTAACACAATAACCGCGGCCGTCATCACGATCACCGTCAGCGACGAGTTCACATAACCCTGCGCGGCGGTCTCAGGTTGACGCGTCATGGGCCAGAAGATGTCCGTGATCGATTCCCAGCCCGCCACCAGCGTCGTCGTCGCTACGAAACTGAGCGGCACGATGGTGACCCAACTGTAACGCGCTTTTCCCATATTGATGATGATAGTGGTCGCCACGCACAGGGCCACGGAAGCCAGCAACTGATTGGCAATCCCGAACATCGGCCAGATGGTGGCGATCGATCCGGTGAAAATAAACGCAGCCCAGCCCAGGACGACCAGACCGCTGGTGACAAACGATCCGGGCAACCAGTGTGGTTCGCCGAACTTTCCATAAAAGCGCCCGCCGAACTCGCCCACCAGAAAGCGCGCGACGCGTGTCCCGGTATCGATGGTCGTGAGGATGAAAAGCGCTTCGAACATGATCGCGAAGTGATACCAGTACTTCATTAGTCCGCGCAGGCCTGGAATGCCGGCAAAGATCTTCGCGATACCCAGGGCGAGCGTTACGGCGCCGCCAGTCCGGCCCCGCAAGTTCTTCTCGCCAGACTCAGCTTCCAGTCGATCGATTTCCTGCGGCTGAATATCAAACCCTCTGGCTGCTTCGTGATCGACCATCTGGGTGTAAGCCGATTTTTGCGCGTCTGTTTTCTGCGGCGTGTTGATAACGAAGTAGTCGCCGGGGAAAAGCGAGGTGGCGGCGATCAGCGCTACGACGCCGACGACACCTTCCATCAGCATGCTGCCATAACCAATCATGCGCGTGTCTTTTTCCTTCGCGATCATCTTCGGGGTAGTGCCGGAAGAGACCAGCGCATGAAAGCCACTGATGGCGCCGCACGCAATCGTTATGAAGACGAAGGGATAAACCTTGCCTTTGATTACCGGACCGCCGCCGGCAATGAACGGCGTGAAAGCCGGCATTTGCAGATTTGGATGGACCAGGATCACCCCAATGATCAAAAACGCGATGGTCCCGATTTTCAGGTAGGACGACAGATAATCTCGCGGGCAGAGCAGCATCCATACCGGCAGTACTGAGGCGATGAAGCCGTAAGCGGCCATCAAAAGAATCACCGTATTGCGCGAGAGCGTGAAAGCTTGCGCCCACGACGAATCCGCGACTCGGCCGCCGAGGTAAACCGCGAGCAATAGTCCGACGACGCCGATCACGCTGGCCTCGACAATGTGGCCTTTGCGAAAGCGATACATGTAAAGGCCCATGAAAAGGGCTAGGGGAATAGTCAGGCCCACAGTGAAGGTGCCCCACGGCGATTCGGCAAGCGCATTAACCACCACCAGGCCCAAACCCGCGAGTGCAATCACGATGATAAAGAGGATGGCAATACCGGCAACCAAACCGGACAGCGGGCTGACTTCCGTGCGCGCGATCTCGGCCAGCGATTTTCCCTTACGCCGGACGCTGGCCGCCAGGATCATAAAGTCGTGGACCGCGCCTCCCAGACAAACCCCAATTACCAGCCAGAGCAACCCGGGCAGAAATCCGAACTGGGCCGCCAGCACTGGACCAATCAATGGCCCGGCGCCGGAGATCGCCGCAAAGTGATGACCGAACAGCACCCATTTATTCGTCGGGTAATAATTCTGACCGTCATACATTGTCTGCGAGGGAACGGGACGCGAGTCGTCAAGGGCCAGCACCTTCGCCGCGATGAAGGCGGAATAATAGCGATAGGCTATCGCCATGACGCAGAGCGAACCGATGATGATTGGTAAAGCGTTCATAATTGTCCGACAAACTTCAGTTTGTCGTGGCGGTTAAACTGGTTAACTTGAAACGACAAACTGAAGTTTGTCGAACATCCGAAGCTTTTATCACTGGGCGAGTTTGGCTTCAAGGTTTGCTTTGATGGCGGGCCATTCGGATTTAATGATGCTGAAAAAGACTGAGTGGCGCAGCCGCCCGCCCTGGACGATCATGTGATTACGAAAAATGCCTTCCTCCGTCGCCCCGATCCGCAGCAAAGCTCGCCTCGACTTTTCGTTCAAGGAATCAGTTTTGAACTCAACTCGATTACAGCCCATGTCTTCGAACGCATGCAGCAGCATCAGGTATTTCGCTTCGGTGTTGATGACTGTCCGTTGCCACGCCGGCGCGATCCACGTCCATCCAATCTCCAGCCGAAGATTGTCCCGGTCGATGTTCGCATAGCGGGTGCTGCCGATAATGCGACCCGAAGACTGCTCAATCGTCACGAACGGCAGCGCGGCGCCTTCTGCCTGGGCAGTGAGCGCCGCCGTCAGATATTCCTTCATATCTGCCACCGTTTGTACTTTGGCCACGGTCCAGCGCCACAGGCTCTCTTCGATTCCTACTTCGCAAAGTTGGTCGAGGCGGTCCAGCGACAGTGGCTCGAGTCGCACATGACGGCCTGATAGTGTGACGGGGGTGATGTCCATTCTGCGGCTTGAAGACGGTTATGCAGTGCGCTGCAGAGCGGCAAAAACTCGCGCTGAATTGCCGAGTCGCTACTCGGCAAGAATTGGACAGGCAGGAGTGCCTGTCCTACACGTCGAAGTACATGCTGAACTCTAGTGGATGCGGACGCATACGCAGCGGTTGAATCTCGCGCTCGCGTTTGTAGTTGATCCAGCGCTGAATGAATTCGGTGGTGAACACGCTCCCTTTGAGTAGGAATTCGTGATCGTCCTCCAAAGCTTTCAGGGACTCATCCAGCGTGCCCGGCAGGCTGGGAATTTCACGCAACGCCTCCGCCGACATATCGTAGATGTCTTTGTCGAGGGGTTTGCCCGGATCGATGCGGTTCTGTATTCCGTCCAGGCCGGCGAGCAGCATCGCGGAAAACGCGAGATACGGATTGCAAGTCGGATCTGGTGGACGAAACTCGAGGCGTTTCAATTTCGGATTGGTGGAAAACATCGGAATGCGAATCGCTGCCGAACGATTGCGCGCTGAATAGGCGAGGTTGACGGGAGCTTCGAACCCGGGAACCAGACGCTTGTAACTGTTGGTCGTCGGCGCCGCAAAGGCCACCACTGCGGCAGCGTGTTTCAGAAGACCGCCAATGTAAAAGCGCGCCAGCTCGGACAGTCCTGCGTACCCATCGCCGGCAAAGAGCGGTTCGTCGTTTTTCCACAGCGATTGGTGACAGTGCATACCCGACCCGTTGTCGCCGTACAGCGGCTTGGGCATGAAGGTCGCCGCCTTGCCGTACTGGAAGGAAGTGTTCTTCACGACATACTTGAAAATCTGCAGGCTGTCGGCGGTTGTCAGCATGCTGGCGTAGCGAAAGTCGATCTCGCACTGTCCCGCAGTCGCCACCTCGTGATGATGACATTCCACCCGGATGCCGCATTTGGCCAGGATTAAGGAAATTTCCGAGCGCAAATCGCCCAGCGAATCTGTCGGCGAAACCGGTACGTAACCTTCCTTGGGCCGAATGCGAAATCCAAGGTTGGTGCCGTTGAACTCGTCGGCATCGCGTCCGCTGTTCCAGTGGGCTTCGTCTGAGTCAATCGTGTAACCCGCTGAGTGCTGGTCGTTGTGAAACTTTACTGAGTCGAAGACGAAAAACTCGGCTTCCGGTCCAAAGTATGCGGTATCGGCCAGCCCGGTGGACTTGAGATAGCTCTCTGCCCGGATGGCCACGGCGCGCGGATCGAACGCATAGCCCGCTCGCGTCATGGGATCGACCGCATTCGCGATCATGCACAGGGTTGGTTCCTCGGAAAAAGGATCCATCCAATAGCGGCTGGGATCAGGAACCAGCAACATGTCGGATTCATGAATCGCGGCCCAGCCCCGGATCGATGAGCCGTCAAAACCAAAACCGTCCACGAACGAATTTTCGGACAATTCATCGATAGGAAAGGTCAGGTGCTGCCAGGAACCAGGCAGATCAGTAAAGCGGGTGGAAAGAAATTTTGCCCCTTGATCGGAGGCATACTTCAACACAGTTTTAGCGTTCATTTGATCTCCTGCGTGAAAAAGGGAGTGTTAGGGGTGCTCTTCGCCCCGAAGTGGCTTTAGGCGCGAAGTGTTTTGGAAACCGGCGTGATCGACTAACCGCGGCGAGCGTCATAAGGCGCGGGCGCATCAAAAAGCTTTGCATTATATTGACGCGCGCGGCGCTGTCAAGGTTTTTGCTGCATCCGAGTTAATGTAACTGCTGCCAGTCCGACACTGTGGACGCTTAAGTTGTTATGAAAACAGTAGTTAACCGCTCAGGAACTCAGCTGCCCACCAAAAAATAGTTATAGACCGACCTGTGATTTTCTGTTAAATTGCGCGGATAGCGTTCCAATCCGTTAATTTCCTTCTAGGTCACTCGATGGAGTAGCCCGGCTCAAATTGCCGGCGGCAGGCGCTTTTCTGAAAAAATGTCGGGCAGGAGTAAAGATTAATTGACCACGGCCATCGAACAAACACTCGAAACTTATGGCATCGAGAACTGGGGCGCCGGCTACTTTGACGTAAATCGCAAGGGTAACTTAATCGTCCATCCTTCCGAGGGCGATCCGCGCGCGGCTGATCTTAAAGAGATCATCGATGACCTTTCGCGCCGCGGGATCCATGCCCCGGTACTGCTTCGTTTTCCCCAACTGGTCGCCAGCCAGGTCCGCAAACTTCAACGCGCCTTCAGCAAGTCAATCCGCGAATACGAGTACCAGGGCGCGCACATGTGCGTTTACCCAATGAAGGTAAACCAGCAGCGGCCGGTGGTTGAAGAATATCTGCGCGAAGGCTCTCGTTATGATTTTGGCTTAGAGGCGGGATCGAAGGCGGAACTCTATGCCGCCCTGGCTCTGGAGCAGACTCGCGACAGCCTGTTGGTGCTGAACGGCTTTAAGGACGAAGAATTCATACAACTCGCCTTCGCCGGCGCGCGGTCCGGAAAGCGCGTGGTGATCGTCATTGAGAAGTTGAGCGAGCTCGATCACGTGCTGCGCATTGCCGGGCGAGATGAAGGCGATGTGCCGATGATCGGGATGCGGGTCAAGCTTTATTCCAAAGGCTCCGGCCGTTGGGAAAAATCCGGCGGCGAAGCTGCCAAGTTTGGTTTGACGACCACGGAATTGATGGAAGTAATCCACCGGCTGCGCGAAGCGGACCGCCTCGACATGCTGCGCTTGCTGCACTTTCATATCGGCTCGCAGTTGACCGACATCAAGCGCATCAAGAATGCGATGAAAGAAGCGGCGCGCGTCTATGCCAAAGTCCATCAAATGAAAGTGCCGATCGAGCTGCTGGATGTAGGCGGCGGGATGGCGGTGGACTACGACGGTTCCAAGACCGCCTTTGATTCTTCGGCGAACTACACGGCCCAGGAATTTGCCAACGACGTCATTTACACCATCAAGCAGGTCTGCGATGACGAGAACGTTCCGCACCCGACGATCATTCAGGAGTCGGGCCGGTTTTTGTCGGCCTATCACGCGATTCTGGTCACCAACGTCCTTGATGAAATTGAGACCGTGGTCGAGGACATCACGCCCATCGAGATCGATGAAGACGACCCGCAGGTAATCACTGAGCTGGGCGAACTGCGCGAATCCATCACGGTCAAGAATTATCGGGAGTATTACCACGACGCCCTTGAACATCGAGAAGAGTTGTTCACGATGTTCAATCTGGGTTTGATTTCGCTCGAGGATCGCGCCAAAGCCGAGGTGTTGTTCTGGGACGTTTGCGAGCGCGCCGATAAGCACGCGCAGCAAGCGAAGTATGTTTCGGAAGAATTCGGAGATCTGCGCCGCCTGTTATGCGCCAAGTATCTGACGAACTTCTCCGTTTTTCGTTCGCTGCCCGATCATTGGGCCCTCGACCAATTGTTTCCGATCGTTCCTATTCAGCATCTGAACAAGCCGCCCACGGAATACGCAACGCTTTGCGATATCACCTGCGACTCTGACGGAATCGTCGATAAGTTTGTGGACCTCCACGATGTGAAGCAGGTGCTGGAATTGCATAAGCTGGTTCCTGGGGAGCCTTACTATCTCGCTTTCCTGCTGGTCGGCGCTTACCAGGAAGTTATGGGCAACAGCCATAACCTGTTTGGCGCGCCGAACGAGGCGCACATTCATATCGATCAGGAAGGCTATCTGATCAAGAAGGTGATTCGCGGTACCACGGTAGGAGAGGCGGCCGGGCGCGCCCGCTATGAACGCGGTTTGCTGCATGATGGTTTTCGGCGCCAGGTGGCGCAGCGAATCAAGGATGGGGAACTGACCGAAGCTGAGGGCGCGGAATTGGTTAACTATTACGAGTCGCGCTTTGATGCTTATACATATGTCGCAGTGAATGGCGGCGGAGATCGCCGGCGCGGCTGACGCTGCATTCAGAATTTATTGCTATCAAAAGGCTGCGATTGCGCAGTCGCTTTAGAATTAGAGTTGGTTAAAGAAAGAGGTTTGAGACTTAGTTATGGTGACTCAACGAAAACCTAAACCGAGCAAGTATTTGACGCTGCCGACCCGTCCCGTGCAGGTCGATCGGGATCGCTCCGTGGCCGGTTTACTGGAAAAGATGGAAGGCACCGGTTTTGGCGGGCGGCAACTTGCGGAAGCGCACCGTATTTGGCTGGACATGCTCGGAGATAACACGACCATCATGGTTGCCGGCTCCGGGGCATTAATACCCGCGGGGATGCGACGACTGCTGGCCTATGTAATAAAGAACCGCTTTGTTGATGTGCTGGTCCTGTCCGGCTCGATGTTGTTTCATGATCTGCATGAAACGCTCGGCCGCCACCATTTTCAGGCGCATCCCAGCATGACCGATGCGGAGTTGGAATCGGCGCAGATTAATCGCATGTGGGACCTGTTGGCCAGTGACGAAGAGTATCGCGAAGCCGATGAATGGGTGGGCGGCTTTGCCAGTCAGTTGGATCAGACGCGGCCTTACTCCACGCGCGAGTTTCTGCACTTGCTGGGGCGCGAGCTGGCAGAAATAGCTGCGGAAGACGGGGTGCTGACGTCTGCCTACAAAGCGCGCGTGCCAATCTTCTGTCCGGCAATTGCGGACAGTGGCATTGCCGTAGGAATTGCCGGATCGCGTTTTGAAAAGAAGAACAATTTCCAGTTCGACATCGTGCAGGACGTGCTGGACATGGCCCAGATTGCGGCGCAAGCGCGCGTGACCGGGGTCATCAACCTTGGTGGCGGGATTGCCAAGAGCTTCATTCATCAGACTGAGGCGGCGGTAAACATTTTCAAGAACCAGCTGCAGGGTCATAAGTACGTGATTCAGATTTCTACCGATGCCCCGCATCCCGGCGGGCGCTCCAGCGCGGTGGCGTTCGACGAATCCCTGGTGTACGGCAAGCTGGCGCGCGGCGCCCAAACCGCGTACGTCAACTGCGACGCCACGATTGCGCTCCCGATTCTGATTACGTCGCTATCGCAGACCGCGGCGAAGTACATGAAGGGCCGGAAGCGTCCGAACTTTATTTTCGCCGGCAAGGATCTGATGATCGAAGTGCCATAGGCTGTCAGAGGTCAGTCAGAGGTCGGATATTGTATCGTCTGACCTCTGACCTCTGACCTCTGACCTCTGGCCTCTGGCTTCAGCCGCGTTCACGCGCTTTCCCGCGGGTTACTAGCCCAGCCTTTTACGGCTGGGTCGCCGCACAGAATGAATTCCGAAGAGCCCGCTTAAGCGGGCTTATTCATTTTTTCTGGTAAGCGCTAAAGCGAGCCACAGTAAGCGCGCTGAAGCGCGCTAACCATCGCTCGTCACAAGCAAACCCAGCGCTCTAAGCGCTGGGCTAGTAACCCTTCGGGAAAGCCTGATGAATCGGGCTGGTCAGTTCACTAGCTCCCATCCCTGAAGCAGCGCGCCGAATACTGCGCCATTAGTTCCTGCTGGTATCTCGTCCTGACGTTCGCTAAACTCACTCGCATGACCGAATCGCAGTCCCTGCCCGTCAACTTTGGCGGCATTGCTGAAGAACAATTCTCCAGCTTCGATCCCGCACGCATTCTGATCTGGCCCGTCTCTTACGAAGGCACGGTTTCCTACGGCACCGGCACCGGACGCGGCGCGGAAGCGATCATTGAAGCTTCCCGCAACATGGAACTGTACGACGAAGAGACCGATGCGGAAGTTTACAAGCTGGGCCTGCACACGCTCGATGCCTCGCCGTCGATTGAGCCGCCGGCCTGGATGATGCAATCGCTGTATGAGCGAGCAAAAAAACTAATCGCCAGTGAAAAGTTCGTCGCCATGATCGGCGGCGAGCATTCAGTCAGCGCCCCGGT
>JAWVFI010000167.1:0-52296 GCA_033856235.1 Blastocatellia bacterium
CTATGCGACGTTCGCGTGGGTGGCTGATGTTTTTGTAATCGACAAGTTTCGCGGGCGCGGGCTCGCCAAGTGGCTGATGGAAGTGATCCTGGCCCATCCGCAGTTGCAGGGTTTTCGTCGCTGGGTGTTGGCGACGAAAGACGCTCATGAACTTTACCGGCGGTTTGGCTTTCGCGAACTGCATCGTCCGGAGCGCTGGATGGAGCGGCCCGATCCTGAGATGCAGGAAAACCCGGATTACTGGCGCGTTGACGTTTGAACCGGGCTTCGACGGCCGAACTTATTGCGCGAAGAGCTTGAGGGTGACAATTTGCTGAGCAAACGTGGTCCGCTGGCGCTCATCATTATCGACGGTTGGGGCTATTCGGCATCGCGTGAAGGAAACGCGATCGCGCTGGCTGCCAAACCTTACTACGATGAACTGACCGAGAAATACCCGCACACACTGCTGGAGGCTTCCGGCACCCGCGTGGGTTTGCCGGCAGGCGTAATGGGTAATTCTGAGGTGGGCCACTTGAATCTGGGATCCGGCCGTGTGGTGCGCATGGATGTTTCCCTCATCGATCATGAAATCGCCACCGGAAACTTTTTTCAAAACAAAATTCTGCTGACGGCGATTGACGGCGCGCGGACGCGGAACCGGGCTCTGCATTTGATGGGCCTGGTTTCGGACGGACAAGTTCATTCATCGCAGCAACATCTTTATGCGCTTTTGCGTATGGCCAAACAGCGGGGCCTGGAACGAGTCTTTATTCATTGTTTTCTTGACGGTCGCGACACGCCGCCGGCTTCCGCAGTTGAATATATTGCGGCGTTGCAGGCACGGATTGAAGAGATTGGTTGCGGGCGTATTGCCAGTCTGGTAGGACGCTATTATGCGATGGATCGCGACAAACGTTGGGAACGCATCCAGCGAGCTTACGATTTGCTGGTTAACGGGATTGGCAAACGTACCACAGATCCCGTAGGGGCGATCAAGCAGTCGTACCTTGAGGGCTTAAGCGATGAATTCGTTGAGCCGATAGTAATCGAGGACGAGAGTGGCGCTCCCGTGGGCACGATACAGAATGATGATGCCCTCATCTTCTTCAACTTTAGACCCGACCGGGCGCGGCAACTCACAAGGGCCCTGGCTGTTCCGGATTTTGAAGAGTTTTCGACGCCAAATCGACCCCGAGTTGATCTCGTTTGCTTCTCGGTCTATGACGTGACCTTCCCGTTAGCGGTGGCTTTTCCTCCCCGCTATCATCGCAACATTCTGGCCGACGTGTTTGCGGACGGTGAGGTCCACAACTTCCGGCTCTCAGAAACGGAAAAGTACGCGCATGTGACCTATTTTTTCAACGGCGGGACGGAGAGGGAGTTTCCCTGCGAACGTCGTTTGCTGGTTCCGTCTCCGAAGATCGCTACCTACGACCTGCAACCTGAGATGTCGGCGTTTCAGATTACCAATAATGTTTTGCGCGCCATCGATGCCGGTGACACCGACGTGCTGATAGTAAACTTCGCCAATCCCGATATGGTGGGCCATACGGGTAAACTCGAACCAACCATCGAGGCGTGCCAATACGTGGACACTTGCCTGGGATGGATTACGAAGGGAATCGCGCGGGCTCGTGGAATTACATTAATCACTGCCGACCATGGCAATGCTGAGCAAATGATTGATCCAAACACCGGGCAGCCGCATACCGCCCACACAACTAATCCCGTTCCCTTTCATCTGATCGATGAAGCCTCGCGCGGCGCGGCCCTGCGGGCAGGTGGCGCGCTGGAAGACGTCGCTCCCACAATCATCGGCTTGCTGGGAATGGAGCAGCCGCAGGACATGACGGGACGTGATTTGCGAGACCAGTAGAGAGCTTGGAAGTGACAAGTATTGGGATGACGTTTGATCCGCGCAACATCCTGGTGATCGATTTTGGCCAGCTTGGCGATGTCGTCATGAGCCTGCCCGCGCTGCGTGCTATACGCGACCGCTTTCCGCGCGCCCGGATTACCGTCGCCGTCGGCAAGCCGGGGGCGGAACTGGTTGAATTATCGCAATGTGCGGATGCCACATTGGCGGTCGATCGCGTTGCCCTGCGCGACGGTTTCAAGCCATTATCGGTCTGGCGGTTGCTGCAACTGATGAAGGATGTGCGATCCAGGAAATTTGATTTTGTGATCGACTTGCACAGTTTGTCGGAAACCAACCTGCTGGGCTTTCTCTCCGGAGCACCACGGAGACTATATTCTCGCCGGCCGCGATCGCTGGATTTCCTGGCAAACTTTAATCCCCGGCCTCCATTCGAAGCCGATCACCGCGAGCGCCATCTGGTTGACCGGTATCTCGACGTGCTGCAACCACTGGAGATTAAAAACGCCTCCGCCGTTCCGCGGCTCTCCACCCGTTCGGCAGACAACCAAAAGATCGAACGGTTATTACGGAAAGCAAAAGCGGACACAGCCGCGCCGTTGGTGGGGCTATTTCCCGGCGCGGGCCACCCCAGCCGCTGCTGGCCGTTGGAACGGTTCGCCGAGTTGGCAGACTTCCTCGTACGAAACCATGGGGCGCGCATACTGGTGTTTTGTGGCCCGGAGGAACGTGCGTTAATGCCAATGATGCGCACGCTGTTCCCCAAGTCAGTTTTAATCCTCGACCGCCTGACAATTCCAGAGCTTGCTGCCGCCCAAGCGCGGTTAACTGTCTTTGTCTCGAACGATACGGGACCGATGCATGTTGCCGCGGCAGTCGGAGCCCCTTTAGTCCTCTTGTTGGACAAGCGTGCGCCCGAAAGTTACCTGCCGCGCTCCGCCCGGCGCCGGGTCATCTACAACAGCACGATTTCCGACATTGCGGTTGCGGAAGTTTATGCGGCTGCGAGCGAGTTATTGGCGAGTGCGCGAACGGAAACGCTCTTCGCCAGTTGAAAGATAATTCGGTCTCCTTAGTTCCCCTCGCATTCACGCCAGTCAGAAAGATCAAAGTAAATGAACTCGAGAATTCGAATTGCTGCGATTCTCTTGCTTGGTTTTGCAGCCACTTTGTTGGCGGTCGATTTCGGTCGCCGCCAAGAGAACCTTTACGCCTCTGCAGCCTCTGAAACGACCGGCAAGGAGAATACCGCTGGGACTATTTCAGAGAGTGGTCCCTCCCCCTCCACCGATATCGAACTGAGTCGGCAGATCGAGCGGGCTATTAAAGATAGCCCCTTCGCCGGAGCGCGTTGGGGAGTTTTCGTCATGTCCCTCGAAGACGGTCGTGTACTCAGTTCGCGGGATGGCGACAAGCTCTTCACGCCGGCGTCCAATATGAAGATCTACACCACTGCCGTGGCCCTGGATCTGCTGGGCGCGGATTATCGATGGCGCACGTCGGTCTATGCGCCGGCGGAACCCGATGCGAGTGGCAACATCACCGGCGATGTCACCCTGTACGGTCGCGGTGCTCCTGATCTCGTTTCTCAAACCAAAGAGAAGAATCCTTCGCTGGTCGAACTTGCCGACGCACTCTATGCCCGCGGAGTCCGGCGCATTAAAGGAAACGTCGTGGGGGACGAGAGTCACTTTCGTGGGAACCAATTTGGCGATGGCTGGCTATGGAATGACGTCCAGTGGTACTTCGGAGCCGAAGCCAGCGCTCTCTCGATTAACAGCAATGAGGTCGATCTGAACATAACTCCAGCGAGCACGTCTGGCTCGCCCGCTACTGTGGCGATCAATAGAAGGGCTGACTATTTTCGTATCGTTAACAACGTGGTTACGGGGGCCCCGGGAATACCCACCCGTGTTGGAATTGCTCGTGGTCAGTCGGACAACGAATTCGTAGTTTGGGGTGAGTTTCCGGCGGGCGGTAAAGGTTTCGGCGCCCACCTTTCGGTGTCTAATCCAGCTTTATGGGCGGCGACCCTCTTTCGCGATGCACTTGTGGCGCGAGGCATAGTTGTTGAAGGACAGGTAGTCCGGCGTGACTTCCGGGGCGTTGTCACCGAAAGGTTTGATCCGCAACGAGCCATTGAACTGGCTGCGGTTACCAGTAAGTCTCTCGGTGAGATCGTTACTGAAACAAATAAGAAGAGCATCAACCTCTATGCTGAACTGATCCTTCGGACGTTGGGAAAAGAGCGGGGCGTTTTAGCGCCGGTGTTAGATCCGACGAAGGCGAGAGAGCGCGGTGACGATGAAGCCGGCCTGGCGGTAATAAGAATCTGGTTGGAGCGTGCCGGCATACCGGCTGGGAATCTCGCGTTACATGATGGCTCTGGATTGTCTCGTCTGGATTTGGTGTCCCCGGAAGTTACTACTCGCTTGTTAGCGGCTATGGCAAAGCGGCCAGCCTCCACCATATTCCGCGGTTCGTTACCTGTGGGTGGCAAGGACGGCACGCTGGCTTCCCGCCTAACCGCGACTAATGGTCGGATTGCGGCCAAGACAGGATCCCTCACCTACGACGATTCGCTTTCCGGGTATGCAACCACTTCCGACGGCCGTGTCTTGGCCTTTTCTATAGACTGTAATGACGCCACCTCGCGTGGCAATAGCATCTCGGTTATCGACAAAATAGCAAGCGTCATCGCTTCCTACTCCTCAACCTCCCAAAAAACCTCAAAGAAATAGCCGCTAATCTCGCGTTGTCCAGTGTTGGCTCTGGACAAACTTCGTTGAACTCCGTATTATGAACCCTGCCGTTTGAACGGCTAAGTTGGCATACGCCGCCCTAAATCCCGAGCTCGCAAGGCTCAATTTCTCACCTTACGTTAGTGCTGGAAGAATCGTTTCACAGGAGACCCCTTATGACAAAGCGAGTTTCTATAGTCGTCCTTATCATGCTGGCCGGTTTTGTTGGGGCGGTGCGCGCCCAGGGTAACCTGTCGGCCAAAGCAAACAGTTTTCAACCACAGCCGGCTAGCCCCTCCGTAGCGTCAGGAGAAAGTGCTGATCGCGTGCAAGACGGCTTAGTCGGCCCGGTGCGACGAGTCAAGACGGAAATCGCAAAGCTCTCAAACACGGCCGGCAAGTCTGTAGAAGAGAAGCGAACCGTATTGGAGTCGGCTGCTTACGACTTGAAGGGAAAGAAGATCGAAAATGCCTATTTCCCCGTAGCCGGTGCCGCGCTTACCGGCCAGGAAGTTTACAAGTATGACGATAAGGGAAACATCAGCGAGATGACCTTGCGCAACGCGGACGGGGCGCTGGTGAGCAAAGAAATCTACAAGTACGAATATGATTTTGCCGGGAACTGGACGAAGATGACAACGTCAGTCGCGGTAATTGAGGGCGGAAAGCTAAGTTTTGAACCAACTGAAGTAACGTACCGCACGATTATGTATTACCTGGATGAGAAGATGGAGAAGATGCTCCAGCCAGCTCCGACCGCATCGAATGTGGCAGCATCAGTTCCGCCGTCAGGTAATGCCAATGTCGAAAAGCCGGCAGGTGTGGGCTCTTCAAGGGTAAACACGCCCGCAGAATCGGCTAAGCTCGCCGCTGCCATTCCGGCGCCTGCAGTGATCGACAAGTCCAAGTCTGCAGTTGCGGGGCCAGGGAATGTTGGAAACCCGCTTGCAGTAAACCGGCCAATAGTAGAAACCAACGGCGAGCCGCCCGCCCTGCTAATCCCCAAGCCTTTGCTGAAACCTGTCTCCGGCGGGGTGCTGAACGGTTCGGCCATTAGTCTTCCGGCTCCAGCCTATCCCGAAATGGCGCGACGGATGCGCGCGTCCGGCCAGGTAACAGTGGAAGTGATCATTGATGAGAACGGAAAAGTGATATCAGCCAGGGCAACGAGCGGCACCACAGTCCTGCGCGAGGCCGCGGTACAGGCTGCTTACCGTGCGCGTTTTTCCCCCACCAAACTTTCAGGTCAATCGGTGAAGGTCGCCGGTGTGATCAATTACAACTTCAACCTTTCTCAGTAAGCGACTATCCGCCGCGATGGGCCAGCCGCCCGGCTGGCCCGACGGATCCCCCCGCGCTTTTCTTGCTTCAAATCAGAGGAGTGAATTATGGCATTGACTGGAGAGCTCAGCGATCTATCGCTGGCTGAACTAATCGAGTTCTTCTGCAACCAACGAAAGACCGGCTGCTTAAAGATCATCTACCCGTACGGAGCGGGCTATTTTTATCTGCATGCCGGGTCGGTAGTACATGCTCGCATTGGTTCGTTGCGTGGAATCGACGCGGTCTATTCGGCCCTGACCCTGCCGAACGCTTCGTTCACGTTTAGTCCCATGGTGGAAGCGCCTGAACGCACCATCAATCAGCCGTGGACTCAGGTTGTCCTGGAAGGTCTGCGCCGGATGGACGAAGGCGTCATCCCCGGGGAGGCATTTCCGGCGGGTTACGAAGCCGATCCGGACGACGACGATGCGGTAGTCGAAACCTCAAGTGTTGAGGCAGTGCATTCCTCTCACCTCCCGGGATTTTTGTCAGGGTTGGGTGAGCACTCCGGGGCGGGCGGCCGGAGCAGGCTGGTAACCGCTGGTGTAGTCGTCGTCATAGTCTTGATAGTGGCGGTGGTTGGTGTGCCAGCGGGCTGGTATAGCAAAAACAAATCAGTTGCGCAGGTAGCTGAGGCGCCCTCAAACCCCGCTCCTCAGAACTCAGCAGCTGTCCCCTCCGATGTCGCCCCAGTGGCCCCGGAGTCTTCGACAGATAGTGCGCTGCACAGCAATGAGGCGGCACTGTTGGCGGCTCGACGCGAACGTGAAGCGCGGGATCGCGAGAAAGCCAAGAGTCGGGAAGAAAAAGCCGACGCGGCTTTAGCGGCAGCAAAGGCCCCCGCCATCGTTGATGCAAATGCTGACGCGAAGAAACAGAGCGGCGTGGTTGCAGCACAGAGGAAGGTCACGGTGCAAGTGAGCTACGACGAGAATGGCCGGGTAACCCAAGCTTCAGGTGGCGACGCGACCGCGTTACGCATTGCGCGGCAAAAGCGGTTTCCAGCTGGCAAGGCTGGATCTGCCACGGTAACAATTCCCATCAATTAGTCGGGATGGGAACGCGGCAGCGTTGCGGCAAAGAAAAAAGGCAGGAGATTAACCTCTCTTGCCTTTCTTTTTTGGGATAGCCTCGGTTGCTTACGCCGTCCCCAGTAGGCTCTTCACTTCTTCTTCACTCAACACCGCAGTTGATTGCTTGGCATGGTCATAAATCCGCCCAATGCGATCTTCGGTGGCCTCGATACCGCGACTTTCCAGCCAGTAAATGACATTGGACTTGCCGCTCATCGGTCCGATCTCAATCATTTGCTTCATCCCGAACAATCCGGCAGGCACCCCCGAGTAGATCAGATCTGCAAGTTCGTTATCACCTTTGCGATAGCTCTTGATGACGGCGGCGGCATGCACCCCGGTTGCCGTCCGAAAAGCGTCGCGTCCGAATACCGGGTAATTGAGCGGGATAGTCCAGCCACAGGCATCGGCCGCTGTTTCGCAATACTCGCGCAAGCGCGAAACATCGTTATCAATCCATCCCAGCAGTTTTAGATTCACCAGCAACTGATCCATCGGCGTGTTCCCTACGCGTTCACCCACGCCGAGGGCCGAGCCGTGGATCTGATTGGCCCCGCCTTCGATCGCCGCGATGGAATTGATAACACCCAGTCCTCGATCCTGATGACCGTGCCAATCAAGCCGAACTTCTTCCCCCTGCTCCTGAATAATGCTCTTCACAAATCGCACCACTGCGCGAGCGCCGTCGGGCGTCGCATGGCCCACTGTATCGCAGACGCAGACGGCGCGGGCGCCGCAGCGAATTGCCGTGGTATAGAGCGCGCGAATTGTTTCCGGGTCGGCGCGCGTCGTGTCCTCGGTGACGAACATTACCGGGAGTCCTTCGCTGACCGCGAAGGTAACGGCATCTTCAGTGAGTTTCAGAAGCTTGTCCAGCGTCCATTCTTCAGCGTAGAAACGTATTGGTGAAGAGCCGATGAACGTGCACGCTTCGATGGGAATTCCGACGCGCTGCGAAATCTCCACAATGGGCGTGATATCGCCGCGATGCGTCCGCGCCGCGCAGTTTGGGCGAATACTCAACTTCTTGTCGGCAATCTCGCGCGCCAACTGCTCCACACCGGCAGCGTGGGTGCCACCGGCGCCGGGCAATCCGATATCCGCAGTGTCAATACCCAGCGCGTCCATCAGATGCAGCAGGGCGATCTTCTTTTCTACGGTTGGTTCGCACACGGAAGGCGATTGCAGCCCATCGCGCAGAGTTTCATCGTCGAAACCGATGTGGCGACCAGGCGCATGCAGCGATGGATCAATGCAGTTCCAATCGTAAACCAGATCTTCAACAGACATAGGGAAATTTCCGATAAACGTTTGCGAAATCAGTTTTAGTTGAATCGATTCGATTACAACAACCGAGGAGATGAAAGTCAAGCAACGATAAATCGTGGTCAACTTTGACGTTCGGTCGGAGTCTGGTATAGCCTCTGTCGGATTTTTGCGTCCGCGGTTGGGTCTCGAAACCTTGGCTCGTTCAGGATCTCCTACTCCGATCAGTATAGTTGCGCTTGGCTCAGACCGGGCCGCAAAGATCATGGCCGTGCGCGCCAGCCTGGCCAGAATTGCGGAGATCGATTCCGCCTGGAATAGCGCCAAAGTGGTTGCGCGTCCTGTAACCATCAGCGTCCCGGCAATGCCGCTGACGGACTGGCAGTTGATGCAGGGTGCACGCGAGCGCGCGCTGGCCGTTCGCGATGTTCTGGTAAAACAAAAGCTGGATGCAGACCTCTATGTGGGCTTGGAAGGCGGTTTTCATTCGATTTCAGTCGAAGGCGAGTGGCACACATTCCTGCGCGGTTGGGCTTACGCAACAGATGGCTCGCGGGGCAGTTTTGGGGCAGCGCCTTCGGTCACCGTTCCCGATTCGATCGTCAAAAGCGTGGTTGAAGGTCGACGCGAATTGGGATTAGTAATTGATGAGGTTGCGGGTGCTCGGGACGTGCGTAGCCGGCAGGGCGCCTGGGGAATTCTGTCGCGGGACCTCTTGACGCGGTCGATGAGTTTTGAAGCAGCACTGATAGCTGCCTTCGCGCCGTTTTACAACCCGGAGCTCTATAGTTGATTGTCCCCGCAAACTTCAGTTCTCGCTGACATCCGGAAAGTGTTCTTTTGCAACGCCGCGACAAACTGAAAGTTTGTCGGATCTAAACCGTAAAATTATGGAAGAACGTTTCGCCCAAGCTGATCACGAACCCACTTCTTATGCACGGCCAAACGCCGGCTGGATAGAAGTCATCGCCGGCTCTATGTTTTCCGGCAAGTCGGAAGAGTTGATTCGCCGCCTGCGCCGCGCCAAGATCGCGCGCCAGAAAGTCCAGGTGTTTAAGCCGGAAGTGGACACGCGTTTCTCTGAGGACCACATCGTTTCGCATTCCGAGATGCGGCACGAGTCATCGAAAACTCGCAGTGCCGCTGAGGTATTGGCAAGCGTAGACCCAGATACGGAGGTGGTGGGCATCGACGAAGGCCAATTCTTTGATAACGAACTGGTCGAAGTGGCGAACACACTGGCCCAACGCGGCGTGCGAGTAATCATCGCTGGTCTGGATCAGGATTACACTGGCAAGCCCTTCGAGCCGATGCCGCAACTACTAGCCATTGCTGAATACATCACCAAGACACACGCCATCTGCATGAAGTGCGGCCAACCGGCCAACTACTCCCAACGTACCTTCGAATCCGAAGAGCGCGTGGCCGTCGGCGCCGCCGACATGTACGAAGCCCGCTGCCGCAGGTGCTTCGTCCCCCACGCGGACGCGCCTACAATCCACCCAGACTGAATCCGATGATGCTCGTGAGTTCTTAAAGCGATATTGATTGATCCGATTTGCGGCCTGAGGGGTGGGTGCCGACGCTCGCTTCCGGTTGGAAACGAGCGTCAGCGTGGGGGAGGACACTTTATCTGCCTTCGGCAAAGGGTTTCGATGCGAACGTCCACGATCTCAGAGTTGCCTTACCAACAATTGTGCTTTCAAAACGTTATGATTATTTCCGGCAAAACGTTTCACTCGGAAAATCAAGTCGCCTGTTTCCCGAGTTGGTCGCAAAGGCCTTTATTGACATACCAAACTGATCTGTTTACTCTGCGCCTATCTTTCGCTGGCCACCGCTATGGGTTTGACAGTCACTGGGTCAATGGTAAATCGCCTTAGCCGCGTCCGCGGAAGTTAGCGGCAGCCTGCGTCATTGATCCGCCGGTCTTTTCTGTTCCATAACCAAAACTGTAAGGTCGCCGCGAAGCTGCAGTGCATGTCTGCGTCGGAGGCCGGATACAGCAATAAATCGCCCAAATGAAAAAAGAGTGGGAAATCAGTCAAGACGCGTTCGATAGGCTACTGAATTGGCTTGACGCGGATCGTGACAATGCCGGCCGGAAGTATGAAATGATCCGGCAACGCTTAATCAAGATTCTCGCGTGCCGCGGCTGTGCTGAGGCTGACGATCTGGCCGATGAGACAATTAACCGCGTAACGAGAAAACTTGCAGCAATCACCGAGAGCTATACAGGCGACCCAACGGTCTATTTCTATGGCGTAGCACAGAAGGTTTATCTCGAATATCTCAGACGGAACCGGCCGAAACCGGGACCGCCGCCAGTAGACACGCCCGCTGATGAAGCTGAGTACGAATGTCTCGACCGTTGCCTGAACGGCTTGCCGGGCGACAACCGCCGCCTCGTTCTCGAATACTATGAGGACGTGAAACGCGCCAAGATCGACCACCGCAGGAAAATGGCTGAGCAGTTGGGAATTGCCGTTAATGCCCTAAGAATCCGGGCCCACCGCATCCGTGTGCAACTGCAAAAATGTGTGGTGGGTTGCCTCAATCAAAAAGCAGTGAATTGAAACGTTTCGCCGGCCGCGCCATAGTTAGTAGGGGTGCTTTCTGCGTTCCGCAGGATACTGTCAAATAATGGATTTCGACCGCAATCAAGACTCCCAGCTGAAAGAATACTTGCTGGGCACGCTTTCCTCTGAAAGTCGCGAGGGGATTGAGCAGGGCCTCATGACTGATCAAGAGCTATACGAGTACCTGGAGGCAGCAGAAGAAGATCTGATCGACGAGTATTTGAGCGGCGATTTAACAGCGGATGAGAAGGCGCAGTTCGAACAAAACTTTCTAGTCACTCCCGAGCGGCGTGAGAACCTGCGATTTGCGCGGACACTGCACCGCTATGTAGCAGGCGCCCAAACCACCAAAAGCATAGCCAGCCCTTCATTTTTCTCGCGTTTACTGGGCAGCGAGCGAATTGCATTTCAGGCTCTCGCGGCGGTAATTGTGTTATTGATCTTTGCCGGCGGAATCTGGTTTTATCTAAGTCGTAATAACACGCCGCGAACCTTTGCCACGTTGCAATTAAGCCTGAGTCTCACTAGCTCGCGCGGAGATGGACTCACAACTCCCCGGATCAAACTTCCGCCCGGCACTGACGATCTGAGACTGTATTTGTTGCTGCCGTCAGCGTTGAATCCGTCGTCACGCTATCGAGCTGTGCTGGTGGGCCAAGGAAGTGAGAGGAAGACCGTGGAGATAGACTTACGTGATGGGCAGTCGCTTGTGTCGGTGGTTCCGGCTAACGAAGTGCCAAGGGGTGAGTATGCTCTGCAACTTTTCTCGATCAATCCTGACGGTACCGAGCAACGAGTCCTCGGCAACTATTACTTCACGGTGGATTGAACAACTAAGCGCGCGCTGTGGTTCGCGCCACGCGTCGGCGGCGGTACCACCAGGCCCAGAGCGTTAACAGCGCCAACAGAACTACACCCGCAGTTATTTGCAAGTAAGGTTTCGCGGCCGAATGCGGCGAATGAATCCCGTGGCGATATTCGCCCTGCAAAGTGAAGGCGGCCCAGAAGTAAGGAGAATGCCACTGCGGTTGCTGGCGAATTGTGTTCTGCGCTTCGCGGAGCGCCGCAGCCGGAGTCATATCGCGCTGCAGCATGTTGGCATAGAAATGCTTCATCAGTTCCGCTGTTGCTTCATCATCGACCTTCCACAAGCTGGCGACGACGCTTGACGCTCCGGCGTACATGAAGCCGCGGGTGAGACCAACCAATCCCTCGCCCTGAACGTCTTTCCCCAAGGCGGTTTGGCATGCGCTCAGGACTACCAGATCGACTGGCGTACGGAGGTTGTAAATCTCCTGCAGCCCGACAAATCCCTCCTGAGCCTGTCCGTCGCGATTCACGGTGGATAGCACCAGGCCGGAATTCTCGGGCCGCACTGGATCGAGAAACCCGTGAGTAGCGAAATGAAGAATCGCAAATCTACTCAAGTCCGTGGTTTGCAGGCGCTCGCGTGTGGCATCGAAGTCGGCAGCCACGAAGGTGTCAGAGTTTGCCGTCACCCGACGCAAATTTGCCAATTCGGATCGGGCATAAAATAGTCCCTGAATAGTCGCCGGATTAAAAGACGTTCCATCGACTTCAATATCGCGCAAGGCATGATGCAGCCGTCCGTTTTCCGAAGTTCGCGCGAACTCAATCCGGTTGGCGTCATTGGGATCCTTGCGCTCGTTGTAGTTTGAGGGAAAAACTGGATCGCCAAAGGCAGCTAGCAGTTTCTCCGGGGCGTGCCTGCGCGAAGCCTCCTGCCGCAACTGGCCGAGGATAGAGGCGGATGGCGCGTTTATGACTTCGTTGGTCGCTACCAGTGGTTCCTCCCCGCCGGCGCGCAAGATTTGAAAAGGGATGTAATGCAAACCGCCATCCGCAACGATGATCACTCGGCGCCCTTGTAATTCCGCCGCGAAGGGCGACAAAACCAGTGAACTTAGTCTCTGAACAGCCTCACTAAGTTTCTTCTCGGTTTTCACATCGGACGCCGTTCTTGCTAAGCCATAGACGTCCTGGGCCGCCTGATTGAGGATCGCCTTTGAGACGAGCTCATGACTCGTGATGTTATTGCGCGTGACGACCCACACGTAGCTGTGGTCGTTACCGAGGGAATACTCCAGGAGCACTGTCTGATCGTCAGCGACCACCTCTGATTGGATTCTTGATAAGTCCCAGCTAGTCGGTTGGTTAATCTGGTCGTAATGCGGGTAGCGAGCGCGGATGTCGTTGGTTACCTGCTTGTATTCTGCCTCAAGACGTGAGACCTCGGCATCCAGGGCTGCGAGCTCTTCTTGTCCGTACTTGCCTCCCAGCAGACTGACCTTGAAATCTTCTTTAGCTCTGAGCGATTGGCGCAGCACCTTTTCGCGTTCTGCTAATTGCGGGTCAAGCCCGGGAGCCAAATTGGTTTGCATGGCGCGCAATAATTCTGCGAGAGAGCGAGCCCGCGCCTGTTCACTAGTCTGAAACGCACGTACGGCGAAGCCCTGGTCCGGGTGTAGCCCATGTTGACGCATGAGACATTCAATGAAAGTCTGGTAACGCTCATTAACAGTGGCGGAGAAAGCGACAGTCAGGTCATTGCTCGTGGAGGCCCGCCGGATGTTCTCAGTAACCTCAATTGACTGGCGCAGATAATTCGCTGCGGTGTCCAGGTCGTTCTCTCGCAATTCCAAGCTTCCCAGCGCGTGTAAAGTTGCGGACTCGTTTATGCGATCAGCAAGAGCGTGAAAGGCCTGGAGCGCCATCTGATAATTGCTTCGGGCCTTTTCAACTTTGCCCTGCTGTTGATAGACCTGACCCATGAGGGCCAACGTTCGCGAACTCTCCATTTTGTTGCCGGCTTTCGCATAACCATTCAGCGCTGATTGGAAATGACTGAGGGCCGCGGCGGGATCATTCAAGGCACTGTAAGTACGACCCAGGAAATCGTCGCAAAAGGCTGTAAGTGCGGGATCATTGCTCGACGCCGCGTCCGCGCGCGCTTGCTTCAAGCTCTGCAGCGCGTCTTGATAGTTGCCGGACATGTACTGCGCTCGACCAATCGACCAAATCACAGCCCTCACTCCGCGCTCGGTCTTTGCCAGGCGAAAGTAGTCCAGGGACTCGCGGAATTTAGCGAGTGCAACCTCCGGGAGTCCACTTTCAAGAAAGGCCTCGGCCAGGCCGCCGGTTATCTGGGCCATCCTGTAGGGGTCGGATTTTTCGTCGATCAATGCCTGTGCCTGAGTATAAAAACCCAAGGCGTTCTGCCACGCAGCGTTCCGGTATTCAAGAAATCCAAAGTAGATGAGAACTGTTGCCTGCTGCTCTACGGCATTGAGTTCCCGATACAAGCTGAGCGCGGTTTGGAGGCTTTCCCCGGACTGCACCAGATCGTTTTTGGCCATCTGGTATTCGCCGATGGCGACGTATGCCGCCGCAATCCCGCGCTTGCGATTAATCGAACGCCAAAGTTCGAGCGATTCCAGAGCACTTTTCATCGCGAGAGTATGGTCGCGATTATTTTGGCAGTGACTGAGCGTCAACAGGGCCTCGGCCTTACCTGCGATGTAGTTGTTCTTTGTGCTGAGAGCTATTGCCGTAGTGGCTTGTGGCTCAGCCAACCCACACTTACTGAGGTTGTCGTAACTGGATGCGAGTCCGTTAAGACTGTCGATTTTCGTCTCGACGTCAGGTTGCTGCTCAAGAAGGGCCAGAGCTTGCTGGAAGGTGTTGCTGGCCTGGTCGGCCAGATACATCTGTATTTGAAAGCGACCCACACGATTCAAAGCGCGAACCGCGTCAACTACCTGTCCGGACTTGCGCAGTTCATCAGCACGCTTCCCCAGTTCGGCGATGGCGCTTCGGCGCTGGTCGATGTTCGTGATGCGGTAGTCGTCCTCAACTGACTGCACGTCGCCGCCCGCCTCTTGTGCTCGGACACGCAGAGCTATGGCGCAACTGAGCGTTACAAGGAGAGCAACCCCAGATAGAATCAGGTTGGCGCATTTCAGTCTCACTTATATTCCTTTGGTGATCACCCCGGCGTGTAGTCGCCTAATCGCTCGAGATCCCGCCTGGTTCTTCTTCCCGGCCGCGAAGTGATAATCAAATTTCCAGGAGAATCAAAATTCTTGATTGCCGTAATTCCAAAAAATCCCAGCGTTGCCAATTCCTTCGCCAGTGATCCAAGCTCCTTAGAAAGCGATCCGAACTCCTTGGAAAGCGATCCGCTGTCCTTTCCGAGCGAACCCAGCTCCTTGGCCAAGCTTCCCAGCTCCTTCGCGAGGGAGCCCAACTCCTTTCCGGGGGTTCCAATCACCTGCTCACTTTCAGACAGCGATCCCAGTTCCTTCGCGAGCGACCCCAGTTCCTTTGCCAGAGTTCCCACATCCTGGCCACTCGCTGCCAGCGAGCCCAGTTCCTTCGCGAGCGAGCCCAGCTCCTTCTGCAAAGTTTCCAGCCCCTTGGCAGGCATCCCGGTTTCCTTGTTGGTTTCCGCGGGGGTCCTCGTCCCCTGATCCAGGTTTGCGACCCTTTCCGCGAGTGTGGCCAGCTCCTTCTGGAGCCGGGCAACCCACTTAGCCACCGCGAATTCCCGGTGGCGCGGCGGTGGACCTAGAAGCAAGATCTGTTCGTCGGATAATTTCTCCAAAGGGTGGGCCACTGGGGACTGAGCTATACGATTGCCGGACTCCTCCTTCGTTACCTCGGGGAAACCCTTCACCGGACGTTTTGTCGCGAAGAAATACTCGTCTAAGAAACTCATCCATGAATTCGCTTCCAGTTCCTTAGTGAATTCATAGTCCTCGTAGCGCGTCATCACCTTGTCGACTGGAGCCTTCCAGGGAAAGAAAATCGAGAGGCCATTCGAGTGTTGGTATGCTGGTCCATAGTAATCTGAGAAGACGACGAGCTGGTCAAAAGGCCCTTTCGGATCGTTGCTGGAAGCCTCACTGGTCTCCAGTACGCTTCTCACCTCCATGCATGCCTTCCAAATCCCATTGTGAGATCCATCTTCCGGACAGTATTTCTGCAGACACTCGCAAAAGTCGTATAAATCTGTATAGCTCTCGCCGAAATAGCTTTGCGACTCTAAATGTGCCAGGAGAATTGGTTCCCGAGCGCCCTGCTTTAGACCTTCCTTTAACTCGGCGACCAAACTCTGTAGCGCCTGTTTCAATCCTCCCACTTTCTTCTTATCGAGACTACACATACAGAGATCCGCGGAAAACCCCGCGTGCCAAAAATCATGAGCATTGTAAAAGCTGAGGTTCTGCAGCCCTTTAAGGATCGCCCTAACCAGTTTGTTGGGATAGGGGCTGGAACTCAAGGTCGGATCGGCGCCAAACTCAGCCATGGCGTTGAAAACCTTTTTTAAGAGCTGGCGATAAGGCCAGCTGCCTGGGAAAGCGGAGCCCTGAGTTCCCATCATGTAACGAGCGGAGCCCTGGAGTTCAAATGCAAGCTCAACTGAACTCATGCCGCAACTATGGAAAGCCACCAGGTGAAATTCACCCTTTGTTTCTCTGACTCTCTCGCCAAAATTTTTGAGGATTTTCCCCAGCTCGGAAAGCGTGACGGACGAACCATCATCGTCATCCGGAAGAAACTGGTCGTTTCCCACGATGATGCCGTGTCCCATCAGGAACAGCATGTAGTTTCTTGCGGGATAATATGTTCTCGAGTATTCGAGAAAGTAGCGAAGTGTTAGCGCGGCGGGAAGCTGCTGGAGATCCTGAGTGTCGCAATCTTCGGCGATATTGCGCACGTACGGATCATCGGCGTCTCCGATTACGGTCCCTTTCTTGCTGTGCTCCTTGCTGTACTTCTTCCGGCGGTTGTTTACATCAAAGATTCGCGCGTTTCTGCCGTTGCAGTTCGGATCGAAATAGACCAGAACGTTCGTGCTTTCCTGGAACCCGGCATCGGTGAGCTCTTTGAGCTGGGCGATCATGCTGGCGGAAACGGTCGCGTCCCCCGCGGTGTAGCACATTATGGTCCATTCATCCGGCTGCGGTGAATCACTGGAAACGCCTTCTATCTCCGGATTCGGGCGGGGAGTGGTATTCGCGCGAGGCGCAGCTACTTCGGACATTGAGAAGTTCCTCCTGTGGATGGGTTCATTTTCGTCACGCTACCAGAATCATATTGGTGGTAGCTAAAATCTGCTGAGCCGTCACCAGCAAACCTTGATTTGCATCGTTAGATGAAGACGCCGGCGTGACCTGAAAAAACGGGTCCGGGCTTTGGCTAATGAGTCTGAGGCGGCGACAGGCTATTCCTAAGCCTGAGGTCTGTCAATACAAAATTCTCACACCGAACCGTTCCTTCCCGGGAAAAACATATCGAACGAAAGAAGCCTTCCCGTTCATGCTGATCGTTTGGAACTCGCCCAATACCTTATGATTGATTTGGCGAAAGTATTTCGATCTGGCAAGGCAATCTGGCCAATCCTCTCAACGGCGCAAGGAAACTCCCCGACTACGTTCTAACTTCAAGTTCCGCATCACTCGTCTCTACGGAACCTGCTTTTGTCTCCCTGTTTGCTTTAGGCCACGACGTTCTGGCGAACGTGGTGGTGGTGGGATAGCCGTATTCGCAGCATAGCGTCTCCCCATTAAATTGTTTGGTGGAGCATGAAAATCTCTGTGGAGGAGTGTGAAAAATGAAAATCAAGTTTCTCGGTAAGACCCGGTTTCTAAGTACAGTCCTGGGATTGTTGGCTTTGGCGGTGGCCGTTTCGTTCGGCTGCAGCAGCAGCGCTCAGAATTACAGTTTGAGCGCGGTAGGAACGCCGCCGCAGGCAGGGAACTACAAGATCTCCGGCCCATTTACCCATGACAACCTTTCCGTGTTTCTGGTGCACGGCAAGGACCGCATCAGCGGGCGCACCTTCCTGACTCTGCAGGAAGCACTAACGCAAAAGAAGGTCATCGTTTATGAAACGCGTTCGGTGAATGAACTGGCGATCGAAAACGTTTCCAGCGATGAGGTCTATGTACAGTCGGGCGAAATCGTCAAAGGCGGGCAGCAGGATCGAGCGATCGCCATCGACATGATTGTTCCAGCAAAGTCCGGCAAGATGCCGATCGCCGCCTTTTGTGTAGAGCATGGACGTTGGAGCAAGCGCGGCACGGAACAGGTCACCGTCTTCAGCAGTTCGGCCGAAGTAGTGTCCACGCGAGATCTAAAGCTGGCGGCGAAGAGCGCCAGATCGCAAGGCGCCGTTTGGCAGAACGTAACCGTCGCCCAGGACAAGCTCAGCCAGAACGTTGGCGGGCGCGTGAATGGAGCAGCGTCTGAATCAAGCCTGCAGTTGGCCCTGGAAAACAAGGCGGTGCAGAAGAGCGCCGATGAGTACATCAAAGCGTTGTCCGGAGTCGTCAATGGGCAGGACGATGTTATCGGTTACGCGTTTGCGATTAACGGCAAGGTGAATAGCGCGGATGTGTACGCTTCCAGCGGTCTCTTCAAGAAACTATGGCCGAAGCTACTGAAGGCGAGCGCCGTCGAAGCAATCGCCGAATTCAACAAGAACGCGAAGTTCACCCCGGTGCCCAAGGAAGCAGTCAGGAATTTTCTTGACGATTCCGAAACTGGCAAGGCCGCGGAGAAATCAGAGGATTTGACGCAACGCATCCAACTGGTTACGCGCGAGTCGCCGGCAAACATCTTCTTTGAGACTCGTGACCGGGCGCAGAAGGAAGTTTGGCTGCACCGGAATTACATCAAGAAAGACTAAGGGGCAAAGGGCAAGGGGCAAAGGGCAAGGAGCAAGGGGCAAAGGGCAAGGAGCAAGGGGCAAAGGGGCAAGGAGCAAGGGGCAAAGAGCAAAGGGTCAAGAAGGTGCGCCATCCCTCTTCGCTCTTTGCCCTCTGCGCTTTGCCCTTAGCCACTTTAGTGTTGGATCTTGGTCGAATAGAGGATCCCGTACATTGCGTCCTGGTGTTGCGGAAAGCCCTTGCCGCTGCTGGCAAGCATCACGTTCACCATTTGCACCTGACCCGCGTATTTACGATAAGCGAGCCACTGTAATCTGCGAATTCCGTCGGGCTTATCTGGATCCGATTCGCGGAACTGCACGCCTTTCAAACCATCCAGCTCGAGCCATTTCAGCTCATCCACCTCACCATTCTTCGAACGCGTCTTCGCGCCATCATAAAAGGCCTGAATACTGACGTCGGTCGGAAAAGTTTCGTCCATCGGCGAAATGCTGACGATCAAATTCGCGGCGTCCCCCGAGCCGGGCGAGCGCCACAAGAGCGACTTGGATTCTTTCGTCACTTCTTTCCAGTTAGCCGGCACTGTCCAGGATATTCCCTGACGGTCCCATTGTGCAGTTTGGCCGTTGGCGATCGCCGCCTGCTGCGCACTGGTAGGGGCTGGCCGTTCCGCCTCGCCGCCGCTGCTGCTGGCCGGAGAACCTGAAGGTGAATTTGAATTGCCGGCCTTCTTAAATTTCTCGCTCAGATTGCAAAGCGAAAGAGAGATGGCCAGCGTTATTAAGAGCGGAACCTGTTTCATGTGTGCCTCATTCTTCCTCGTGAACTGGCAGAACACTGCGCCTTCTATGTCAGATTCGTGTCGGAGTCAAGCGCTTTGAATGTCCGGCAAACTTTAGTTTGCCGATTCGAGTTGCGAGTCCGTTGCAGAGTCGACAAACTGAAGTTTGTCGGACAGTGGGCGTTCGCGCTGAGTATCTTTCGTAACCTGCATCGTGCGTGCTATCCTAATCGAGCAACCCCCCTGCCAAATTCAAACAATGTCAGCGACGCGAAAGCGTTTTGCTTTCAACCGGGAGAGTCCCATGCGAAACAATGTCTCGAAAAATGTCTCGAAAAAAGTTGTCCTTATCGTAACTCTTACCCTGGCGCTAATGCTCGGGGCGAGCGCGTGTCAGACGGCTACCAACACGAATACAAACACGAACACTGCAAACATCAACGCCACGCCCGCGAATGCAAATCTGGCGGCGACCGACAGCGGGGCGAAGATTATTACGCGCGAGCCGGATCAATATCGCGCGACCCTGGTGTTCACCGCCACCACCGAAGGCGGAGAAAAAACGATTGGCATTCCCAGCCTCTCGGCTGAAATTGCGCGGAGCGGCAACGATCGCCGGGTGGCTTTCAAACTTCCGGACGGTTCGGATTTGATCTACATCGATCACGACAACAAGCACTACGTGATTGCTCCCAGTCGCAAACAATATGCAGAACTGACTCCGGAATCCACCGGGATGCAGATACAGAAGTTGATGACGCCAGGCCAGTTGGTCGAGCGTTTGGAAAAACTCAAAGGGGTCGAGCGCGTCGGCGATGAGGAAATAAATGGGCGCAAGGCCGAGAAATACCGCTACGCCACAAGTTCAAATACCAATACCCAGGCCGGCCAGGTATCGACTCAGGCTTTTGTTTATGTGGATAAGGAAACGGGATTGCCACTGCGCTCAGAGCTGTTTGCCGAAACCAGCGGCGATGTGAAGGGCGTAAAAGGGGCGCATATTGTGGCCGAGTTTCGCGACATCTCAACGACCGTCGATCCGACGATGTTTGAAGTACCGGCGGGGATGAACAAAGTTACGCCGGAACAGGTGCGCCAGCAGATTGAAGCGCTGACCAGCACGGTGGCGGCGGTCTTGAAGGCGATGATGAGCAGCATGCAGAGTTCAAATCCGCCAAGTTCCGCACCGCCAATGGCGACTGCAACGGCGTCGGCAACGCCCTGAGTCCGATAACTGAGGAGCTGTCTGAATGAAATACTTTATTGTGCTGGTGCTCGGATTAATAATCGGCGGAGTGCTGGCGATCTTTCTCTTAGGCACGCCGCGCATGCGATCACTTCCGGGTCAGCCACTTGGGCCGCCGGATGCCGGGGGCGATGCTGCGGGTACTGCACAGGTGGTTCTCAACGATAAGTTCTTCGACGCGTTGTTGGGAACAGTTTTCACTGGACTCGGGCCGCCGCAATTCAAACTGTCGCAGATGTATCCGCCGCCCGGCCTGGCGACAATTACCCCGGCAGCGTTACAGGGCGACTGTACCAACGCTCTGACATTGGCGGCTGACGGCAGCAATGTAAAGACCGGCGTCCGTTTTGCCGCGAACAAAATTACGGCGCCGCTCGCCTTCAGTGGCAGTTATAACCTGCTGGGCAACTGTATGCAGTTCAAGGGCTCAGCCGATACCGCAGTGACGCTTTCTTTCGACCAGGCCAAACAGACGGTGTATGGGCAGTTGAATATTGAAGGGATGAATCTTGAAGGAGTTCCACCGCTGGCCAATAATTTTGTGACGGTGTTCGTGCAGAACGCCATTAATGAAAGGCTTAATCCATTCGTCGTGTTGCGCGCGCAGCAACTGGCCCTCAACATGCCGGTCGAAGCTAGTGGCGGAACTTTAAAAGCGCAGGTGAAGGACGTGCGCGCGGAAGTAGTGGATGGCGCCGTGCGGTTCCACATCACGTATGACTTCACCGCCGAGCGCGGCGAGGTTAAGAAGGGGTGATGGTGCTAGCCCGATTTATCGGGCTTTCCCGCGGTTATTAGACCAGCGCTTTTAGCGCTGGTTCGCACGACCGCTGGATTGGTTAGCGCGCTTCAGCGTGCTTATATGAAACCCGCTCTGGCAGCGGGTTAAAACCCAGGTACCATAAGCCCGCTTAAGCGGGCTTATTGATTTTCATTGGCGCATTTGCACCAGCCGTAAAACGGCTGACCTAGTAACCCTTCGGGAAAGCCGCGTGAACGCGGCTCCCGGCAAGAAGCTATCACTCGACCGGCGCATCGCCCTTCAACGAAACTCCGATCCCGTACCGGTACGCCAGGTCGCCGCCCAGATATCCGGAAATCGAAATCAGGATCACGCCCACCAGGGAGAGCAGAAATGGAATCGTTAGGCGATGACCGACGATGTCTCCGTTTCGTTCCAGCCGAAAGTAGAGGCTGAGACAAAAGACAATCAGCGCGACAATATTGATTCGCCCGTGCCAGTTAGCGACTCTCTTCGCCTCGCGATCCTTTATCGCTGCCCAATCAATTATTCCCGGGATCGCCGCCGCTGCCGCGCCCAGGATGCCAGCCGCAATCAAAAATTTCGCCACAAACAAGAGCTTGAGATTGCGAGAAAAATAGTAGAGCACATCGGCGGCGAACGAAGTGGTCCAGAGCGCGAGCGGAAAAGGAATCAGCATCGGATGAATAGGATGTCCTCCGATTCGGGCCTTGCTTTCCATAAACATTCCCCTTTCAAGTTGGCAGGGCAGGAGGTCGCAACCGTCAGCTTCAGCGTTGCTGCTTTCGGCTAAGGGGCCGACCAATTTTGCGAGGGTTTCAACGAGCGCGGCTCATTCTCATGCTGCGGCCAGGTGCCGTCAACCTTTTTGCGGGGTTCAAGCCGGCCGAAGCCAGCTCAGGCTGGATTAGCGCCATCGGCCAGAGACCGCTGGCGTTCAAAGTGATCAGCAATCTCCTGGGCCGTCTTGCGACCGACGAAGGGTGTTAGTTCCGCGACGCTGGCCGCTGCCACACGTTGTATCGATCCCAGATTACGTAGCAGACGGGTTTTGCGTTTTTCTCCCACGCCGGGAATCTCAGACAGCTCCGAAGAGAAGTCGCGCAACTCGCGTCGCTTGCGATGATAGGTGACCGCATAACGATGCGTTTCGTCGCGAATCATCTGGATCAGACGAAGGATGGGGGAATGAGAATCCAGATAGATCGGCTCGTGCTCGCGGCCTTTGACCAACAAGTATGACACTTCGTTGTGACGCAGCGGAGGCTTCACCACGCCGACCATGGGGACGGCTTCCAAATCCAGTTCATGCGTTGCAGCTGCAGCCGCCGCCAGTTGCGCTTTGCCGCCATCGATCAGAATCAGATCCGGCAACGTTTTTTCTTCGTCCAGCAAACGCCGGTAGCGGCGCAGCACAACCTCTTTCATGGAAGCGACGTCGTTGGCGCCTTCCACCGAACGGATGCGAAACTTGCGATAGGCCGAACGGTTCATCTTCCCGTTTTCGCACACCACCATGCCGGCAACGTTGTCCGCGCCCTGGATATGCGAAATGTCGAATGATTCAATCCGCGCGGGAAAGCGCGGCAGCTCAAGCGTTTCCTGCAAATCTTCCAGCACCAGTTTCATGTCAGGCTTCAACACGCGGAAGCGTTGCTCGAAGGCCAGCTTCGCATTCTTCTCAATGAGATCAATCAGGTCGCGCTTTTCGCCTCGCTGCGGCGCCGCGATGTGCACGCGCCGGCCTCTTTGCTTGCTGAGCGCTTTTTCCAGCAGGGCGCGATCTTCAAAGTCAACCGGCACCAGGATCTCACGCGGTACATAATCGCGAGTGTAATACTGGCCCAGCACGTCGCTGAGAAATTCGGCGGGATCGAAATTCACAATGGGCAGATCTTCCCAGTAGAACTCCCGGCGGCCGACGATGTGCCCCTCGCGCATGGTGAAGAGTTGCAGCGCCAACATTGGACCTTCGCGGTAGTAGGCAAAAATGTCCACGTCGCGTTCCGGTGAGGTGGCCATCTTTTGCTGCTCGGCCAGAGCGTTAACGGTCTTGCGCAGGTCGCGATACTTCGCCGCCATCTCAAAACGCATCTGCTCCGACGCCTGCAGCATGCGCTCTTCCAGTTTGTCGGCCAATTCGGTATTTCTGCCTTCGAGCAACATGCGCACGTCGCGCACGGCCTCGTGATACTGGTCCGGCGTGCACAGTCCTTTTACGCAGGGCCCGAGACATCGTTTGATGTGATACTCCAGACACGGACGCGGCGCCTTGCCGTCAATCTCGATATCGCAGGTCCGGAGTTGAAAAGTTCTATTGATGAGATCGATCGTTTTTCGAGCGAGTGAAGCCGGCAGGAAAGGTCCGAAGTAGAGCGCGCCGTCGCGTTGCAACCGGCGGGTGATAATTACTTTCGGGAACGGCTCATTGATCGTGAGCTTCAGGTGTGGGTATGACTTGTCATCTTTGAGGTTGAAGTTAAAGCGCGGCTGATGTTTCTTGACCAGCGTCGCCTCCAGGATCAGGGCCTCAACTTCGTTATCGGTGACTATGAAATCGACGTCCGCAATGCGCCGCACCAGCTCGTCGGTCTTCAAGCCGTAACTGTGGGGCGCGTGCCGCCCGGGCTGAAAATAAGAGCGCACCCGATGGCGCAGGTTCTTGGCCTTGCCGATGTACAGCACTTTTCCCGCCGCGTCCTTGTGCAGGTAAACACCCGGAGAAAGCGGGATTTCTTTGAGTTTTTCGTCTAAAGTCACTGGCTTAATATAGGGTTTTCGGGGGAGACTGTTAACATTCTAACGCACCGACCCATTGATGACCACGGAGGCGAAAAGGTAGGGCGGGAGTGAGCCTGCGGGAAACAGGAGCAGTAAGCAGGAGCAGCAGGCAGTCAAGATCCCCTGTCGCCTGTTCTCTGCCCCCGCTTCATTCAGCAACAATCATGCGCTTTCCATTAAACATTTCTGCTCATAAAGACTTCGACGCGATCGGCTTTGGCTTGAACGCCGTCGATCACCTGATCGTCGTCCCCGAATATCCAGCCTTTGATTCAAAAGTGCGGTTGACGGAGTACACGCGCGCCGCCGGCGGGCAGACAGCTTCGGCAATGGTGGCTTTACAACGATTGGGAATGAGTACAGCGTATGCCGGGAGCTTTGGCTCAGACGAGGCTGGCAGCTTCGGGTTACAAACACTGAAGGATGAAGGTGTAGACATAAAGTTCGCCAGAGTACTGGCCGATACCCACACCCAAGTCGCTTTCATCATCATTGATGGTCGCAATGGTGAGCGCACAATTATTTGGGATCGCGACGAGCGTTTGGCCTATGCGAGCGAAGCGGCCCCAATAGAGTTGGCCAGCCGCGGGCGCGTGCTGCACATGGACGCGCATGATCCGCCGGCCTGCACGCGAATGGCCCAAGCCGCTCGCAATGCCGGAGTTGTCGTCTCGATTGATGTCGATAACATTTACGAAGGACTGCCGGACTTGCTGCCGTTGGTTGACTTGTTAATTTCGTCCGCGGAATTTCCGCGGCGGCTCACTGGCATCAGCGATCATCGTGCCTCGCTGGTGGAGATGAAGTGGCGCTATGGTTGTGCCCTGGTGGGAATGACCCTGGGGCCACGCGGTTCACTGGTTTACTGCGAAGGTCAGTTTATCGAAACCCCCGCGTTCGCCGCGCCGGGCGGGTGCCGGGACACGACCGGGGCAGGCGATGCGTTTCACGCCGGCTTTCTCTATGGAATGCTTCAGGGCCATGACGTGGAGACAAGTCTTAAATTGGGAAATGGCGTGGCCGCTTTGAAGTGTCGGGCCCTGGGCGCGCGCACCACGTTGCCGGACGCCGATGAATTGAACGAGTTTATTGCTTCCGCGATTCGATTTGAGGAGCTAGCCTGATGGACAAGTTACTACTGCCGGTGCTGCTGGGCACCAACCGCAAGAATCGCAACAGCGTGCGCCCCGCAAAGTGGTTAGTCGGAGAGATGGAGAAACGTCCAGATATTCAAACAAGGCTGTTCGATGTCAGCGATTTCGCATTGCCGCACGATGATTACGGGCAGGGGCTCAAGGATCAATTTCCTGAATGGAGAGACACGATCATCAAGGCCGATGGTCTGGTGATTGTGTCGCCCGAGTATAACCACGGCTACCCCGGCTCTTTGAAAGCGGTGCTCGATTTGCTGCTGAAGGAATACATTCACAAAGCAGTTGGATTTGTCGGCGTGTCCGCCGGCCCGTGGGGTGGCACGCGGGTGATCGAAGCAATGGTGCCGATGGTGCGAGAGTTAGGTCTGGCGGTTACATTCACTGATCTCAACTTTCCGAAAGTGCAGAACACATTCGACGCGGAAGGAAAGTTATTGGACCAGGCTTTCGAAAAAAGGGCTGCGGATTTTCTGGATGAACTTGTCTGGATGAGTCGCGCGTTGAAGTGGGGGCGACAAAACGTTCCGTCAAAACATCATTGAGAGCGGGACCAAAGTCGCAAGCCGAGGAGGAACCCGGCTGTGCCGCCTCATGTGCGGAAGGTCTCCGACCCTCCGACAAGTGTTGGTTTGTTCCCGGGCTATGCCCTTAGATTCTGAATTCTAGGGGCATAGCCCAATGATTTGTTTGGGGCGGCCCGGCAGGTCAGAGACCTTCCGCACATCAGACGGCATAGCCGTTGGTCTGCAGCCTTCACTGATCTTGTCTCCACTAAGCTTCGTCTTCGTCATCGCTGCCGGCGATCGTCAAATATTTTCCGAAGTGGGCCAGCACGCGTCGCCAGGCATCAATGGCCGCCTTCGCATCATAAACTTCCGGCCGCGTGTCATTGAAGAAAGCGTGATCCGCGTCGTAGCTCACTACCTCCAGAGGCAGATCGTGTTTCTGCGCCGCCGCTTTTAGTTCCGCAACCTTCTCCGGATTAATCCATTTATCCCGGGACCCGGCGATGAATAAGGTTGGCACTGTTAGTTTCGCCAGCACGTCTTCTTCTTCCGGAGTGTCACCATAAAATGCCGCCGCCGCTGCCAGTTCGTCCAGCTCGCAAGCGGCGCGCAAGGCAAATGTTCCACCCATGCAGTAACCGGTAATAGCGACCTGGTCCACCGCAAAACTGTGTTCGAGCTCAGCGATGACGCTGCTGATAGTGTCCATCCCGTCTTCGATCGCCAGGTCATGCATCAGTTTCGAAGCTGCGTCGGCGTCTTTGGCGACTTGACCACGAAAGAGATCGGGGGCGACGCAGAGGTAGCCTTCCTTGGCGTACCGGGCGGCGATTTCACGTACGTGATCTGTAATGCCCCACCATTCGTGAATGAGGATGACGGCGCTCTCGGCCTCAATCTCAGGGCGCGCTACGACCGCAGTGGTATCACCATTGGCAGTCTCAAACTTCAGGATTTCAGGTTTCATGTCCAGTCCCTGGTAGGACAGGCATTCCTGCCGGTCCTCATTATTCATCTGCCTTTCTACAGAAGGGACAGACAAGAATCTCTGTCCCACGGTCGCTTGCTCGCAGCACGCACTTGTGCCAAAGTCAGGTCGCTTTCACACATAACTTTTGGAGAGATTAATTATGCCACGGATAGAAGCAGAAACTGCAAGCGGGCTGAAGGATTTTGAGGCTGAGGCGGGAAAGAAACTCGTGTTAGCGATCGAAGACGCCGGTATCGACATACTCCATCGCTGTGGTGGCAATGCCCGCTGCACCACTTGCCGGGTCGAGATTTTGGCCGGCGACCCTGGCGAAATGGGCGAACTGGAACGTAATCGCCTGGCGGTAGAAACGGACCTGGCAGAAAATGTGCGCCTTTCCTGCCAGGTCCGCGTCAATGACGACCTCAAGATCCATGTGGTTAATCAGGCCAGCGTGCGCGGCATGGATGCCGGCCCCAGGCCGTTTGATGAGTAGTTGCTGCGGGTTGGAATACCAGCAAAGATTATTGCGTCATGGCATATTCTGGGTGTATCTTCGCCGCGTAACAATGGTCCATCAAACTAAGGAGGACAGGCACTCTTGCCTTTCCTCTGCGGAATCCGGACAGGCAGGAATGTCTGTCCTACTACAAGCTTCGGAGGACATATGTTAATCGAGTCAACTGTTCAGCTCCCCGTCAGTTTGGCAATGCTTGATGGTCTGATCAAATCTCCTGAGGGAGCCGAGATCGGACGAGTGACACTACGCTGGCTACATTTTGTCGCCGGGATTACCTGGATCGGACTGCTCTACTTTTTCAACCTCGTCAATGTTCCGTTGCAAAAGAAACTGGATGCCGATACCAAAAAGAAGGTCAACCCCGATTTGTTGTTGCCGTCACTGTGGTTGTTTCGCTGGGGCGCCCTGGTTACCGTGCTGGTCGGACTGACCTACTTTGCGATGTATATCCTGGCGCCAGATGTTAACAATGCGAACACGATCGGCGGCGCGCACCTGAACGTTTGGATGGTATTGCTTGCCTGGCTCAGCTATCCGGTGGTGCTGTTCATTGTCGAGATGCTGCTCATTAAGAAAGTGCCGGCACTGACGAAGGACGGGCGGGTCTTCGCACTCGTTATGATCATCCTTGTCGGCATAGTCACATACGGAATCTTAATGTTTCTGTCTGCCAAGTTTACGGTGGGAGGCTATGTTCCGAGTAATAAGACCTATTCCATCGGCGTCGGCGGCGCATACGGTATTCTGATGCTGCTGAATGTGTGGGGAATAATCTGGCCCAACAACAAACGGATCATCGGCGCGCTGCAAGGCGGACCGCCGGCAGCGCCGGAGCTGGCGCGGCAGGCATTCATCGCCTCGCGAACCAACGCCTGGCTCTCGCTGCCCATGCTGCTCCTGATGGCCACGTCTCACGGCGACTGGCTGATCTTCAGCGGAAAGAACGGCTGAGCTTTACACAACCGGAAGCTTGAGAGACGTTTACGCAATCGTCTCATCAAAGGGACAGGGCACGGGAAACCGTGCCCTTCGTTCTTTTAGTTCAACTGCAACAGTAATGACTAGTCCTCTCCATCCATTTGCCACACTTCGGGAAGATAGTCGGGAAACCGTGACGGTAAGCAGTGAACCGTGAACAGTAAAGAGCACGCCGTGGATGCAACCGCGTTGCGCTTTCTGTTTGCTGTTTACTGTTCACCGTTTACCGTTTTGCCGTTTACTACCCGAGGAAATATGACTGATACCAACACGTACAAGCCACGGGAATTCAACCTGAGTAACTTGAAGGGGATTTCTGACGAAACGCTGGAGATGCACTTCAAGCTTTACCAGGGTTATGTAAAAGAAACGAACAACCTCAACGAGCGGATCTCAGAGTTCATTAAGGATGGCAAAGTCGATCAGGAAGAGATGCCCGCATATTCTGAGCTGACGCGACGTTTGGGGTTCGAGTACAACGGCATGGTGCTGCATGAATACTATTTCGAAAACATGAAGGGTTACGGCGGCACCGGCGATCCCGCCCCACCATCGGCGTTTCGAGCGGCGGCGGAGAGCAGCTTTGGCAGTTACGAGATCTGGAAAGCTGACTTTGTAGGCATCGGGAAAATGCGTGGCGTGGGCTGGGCCATATGCTGCGAGAATCCGGCTAACGGAAGACTTTCAAATCACTGGATCTCGCTGCATGAAATGGGAAACGTGGCCGGTTTTCTTCCCGTGCTGGTAATGGATGTTTGGGAGCATGCCTACTTGCTGGACTACAAGCCTGCTGATCGCCCCAAATACATTGAGGCGTTCTTTTCTAACATCGACTGGCAAGCCACCGAGCGCCGCCTGCAACAACCGTCATCCCGTTCAGCGTCGTCGTAGCGCCGAAAACAGAGACGCAAACTGAAGTTTGTACTCTAAACGCCGAAAACGCGCGTTGAGACTTCACTCCCTACAGGTGTTCAGAGTAACAAACTTTAGTTTGCGTTTTCTGAGCTGCATGCGATCCAAAGCGCCGTCGCCGCTGCGCTCTGCCGGGGCACTCCATAACGGCTTGTTCCTGCCCGGATTTTGTGTGATATTCCGACTCATCACGCGAGCTTAGCGAAGTTCTCTGGAGGAGAAATGAAACCAATCAAGCTTATTCTCTCTGGCGCCGCCCTCACCGTTGCGATGGTCTTGTTTGCCGCCTGCCAGCCGGCAGGGGACAACGCAAATACCACGGTGACTACGACTGCCACCCCGCCGGCAATACAAAACCTGTCGGTCGTGCCGCGACCGCAGAAAATCGTTGACATGATGACGGCGCGCGGTGAAGAGGACACGGCCCAACCCGTTTTGCGAATCACAGCGCCGGCCCAGAATGCCAGCGTAAACGGTTCGACCGTCGCCGTTACCCTCGCCTTGAGTGGCGATCTCAAGGGTTACAAGCCGCATAAGGATCCGGCGAGCGGTAAAGGCAACCACATTCACGTCATTCTCGACAACCAGCCTTACGAGGCCTATTACGAGTTGGATCATCCATTTGAGTTGCGCAATGTCACGGAAGGCAAACACACCCTGCGGGTCTTTGCTTCTCGCCCCTGGCATGAAAGCTACAAGAACGATGGCTCGTTTCAAATGGTAAGCTTCAACGTCAAAGGCGGCGGTGATGCTTCAAAGCCCACCACCACGAACAGCGGCCAGGTGATGGCGAATAACAACGCCAACGCCAAAGGCACCCCCACACCGAAGCCGGGCGCGGAGACGACCGCCACTGCTACCCCGACCCCAATGCAGCACGAAGGCAAGGATGTAGCTAAAAGCAATGCCGGCGAGATCGACGTTACCAAACCGCTATTGACGTACAGCCGGCCGAAAGGCGAGTACAAAGGCGAGGACGCCGATCCCATCATGATCGACTTCTGGCTCTCGCATGGAAAACTGCAGGGCGATGGCGGCGAGTATCGCGTTCGCTATTCAGTTGATGGCGGCGAGGCTAAGTTCATCGACAAGTGGGAGCCAATCTGGCTGGCCGGATGGATCAATGGGAAACATACCGTGAAGTTGGAACTAGTCGACAAGAACGGAAACCTCGTGGACAACGGCGGCTACAACGCGACCAGTCGCGAAATAACAGTTGTTAAGTAGGACATGCACTCCTGCCTGTCCATGAAGTTGCTCAATCTCTTTACCGGGACCGCGGGGCGTCCCGCCCGCAAAATGAGCGCGCGGCGCGAAAGCGTGTTATTACGGAAATTGACCTTTTCGCGCGGTTGCGGGCGGGACGTCCCGCGCTCCCAGTGAGGAGCTTGAGTCTTCGCCCGGAGCCGGTTCTATTTGTCTTCTGAATGCCGGCGCATAAAGCAAAACAACTCGAATTCCAAAGACTGAGTTCGCAGGCGGCGCACTGCACGCTCTGCCCGGGGATGTGCGAACAGGCGGCGGTGCTGAGCGAGTTGAACGGGTCCGTTGAGGCGCGAGTAATGTTCATTGGCGAGGCGCCGGGCCGCAAAGGCGCTGATCGAACTCGGATTCCTTTCTCCGGAGATAAGTCGGGGCAGAACTTCGATCGCTTCCTCTCATCAATCGGGCTGGGGCGCGAGCAAATCTTCATCACCAGCGCCGCGCTGTGTAATCCGCGCTCAGCCTCCGGCGCCAATCGCCGCCCCAGCGCGCGCGAATTGGCTAACTGCTCGGCGTTTTTGAGCCGAACTATAGACCTCGTCGATCCGCAACTCATTGTCACGCTCGGCGGCGTGGCGCTTGAGGCACTGAAGGCCATTCATTATCATGAGCTGAATTTGAAGGATGCTGTGGCAGATATCCATCACTGGAACGGGCGCCTCCTGGTGCCGCTTTATCATCCCAGCCCGCAAGTTTTAATCACCAGTCGCCGGGAGGCCGCGCAGTTGCAGGATTATCAAGTGGTGGCGAGGGCAATAGAAAGTCTGTAGCACGATGAGTGAAGCACTGGAACTGAGTTCGATGCCCGCCAATTACGGTGACCCTGCGGCCGAGTACGCCGCGGTGCGCGATGGGGGCGCTGGGTTGCTCGACCTTTCCGCGCGCGGTCGCATCCAGCTTAGCGGCAGTGAGGCCGTGCCTTTCCTCAATGGCTTAATCAGTAATGACGTCAAAGCGCTACAGCCCGGTTCCTGGATGAATGCCGCGTTTCCAAATGTTCAGGGGCGCCTGCTGGCTGCGGTCCGCATACTGAATCGCGGAGAACATTTTCTGATCGATACTGAGCAAGCAACGCATGCGAAGGTCTGGGCCCTACTGGAGCGGTTCACGCTCGCGGGTGACTTTCACATTACCGACGTCACCTCGCAGACCGGGTTGATCTCAGTGCAGGGCGCTGCGGCCGGCGCCGTCATCGGCCAAACGCTCGGCGAGTCGGTGTCGGAACTGGAGCGCGAGCGCATTGTGACGACGCAAACTAGCGAGGGTGAAGAGGTGTCTGTGATTCGCGCCACGCATACCGGGGAGGATGGTGTTGATATTTTCACCAACGCGGTCGACTCTCAGTCGTTATGGGACGCTTTCAGGATCAGCAAGGCTCAGCCAGTCGGCGTGGAGGCGCTGGAGGTCCTGAGAATTGAAGCGGGCCTGCCTCGCTACGGCATCGATATGGACGAGACCACAATCCTTTCAGAGACCAACCTTGACGATGCCGTTAGTTTTACCAAAGGCTGCTACATCGGTCAGGAGATCATCGCGCGCATCAAGTATCGCGGGCATGTGGCGAAGAAACTTACCGGACTAGTGTTCCCGGAAAAGATAGGACTAAGCCATGGTGCGAAGGTGATGGTGGCCGGGAGAGATGCAGGCCGCATCACCTCAGTGATTTGGTCTCCGCGCCTGGAGCGGACAATCGCGCTTGGTTATGTGAAGTATGATTTCCTCGCCCCCGGAACCAGCGTGCGAGTGATCCAGGATGCTATTGAGCACGCGGCTGAAGTCGCAGAGTTGCCATTCGTGCGCGGGAGTTGGTATGCAGGATCTGAATCTTAATTAGAAGCGGGGGTAAACCACCCTTCCTGACTGCGGGCATTCCAAGTTGAATTGTTCATACTTCAAATCGGTATGGTGGGGGACAATGAGAATCTTAGCAGACCCCAGTAAGGAAGGGCGGTTTACCCCCGCTGGTGATGACTCATGAGCGACGAGCCAACCGCAGCACCATCACCGCGCGATCTCGATTACCAGCAGGCGCAGCTGGCCTTCGCGATCATCGAATCGTTGCTGGAGCACAATCGCGTAATCAGCGATCTCATCGCGCTGATGGCCCAGGTGCTGGACGCAGACACCACCAAGGCCCTGACGCAAACTCCGAACTGGGCCGCCTATCTGGAAAGCCGGCGCCGCCTGGAACGCACTCGGGCTGATGTTGAGCGGTTTGCTGACTTCATGAAGACACTCCCCGGCGCCTGACTCCGACCTGGATAACGCGCTAGCGCCTCCGCCGGAACTCATCTAGAATGGCGACGCTTATCGCACAATAACCAGCGAACCAGGGGTATCAAAACTACAGTTCCATGAATATTGCGACAGGTACTCTGCTGGGCCGCTACGAGATTCGCACGCTCATCGGCGCGGGAGGGATGGGCGAAGTTTATCGCGCTCACGACAGCTCTCTCAGGCGGGACGTAGCCATCAAGGTGCTCTTCCCGCAACATGCGCTGAACGCCGATCGCCTGCAACGGTTCGAACAGGAAGCGCGCGCCACCAGCGTGCTGAATCATCCAAACATTGTCGCTATCTTCGACTTCGGCAGTTTCAATGGCTCGCCTTACATCGTTTCCGAGCTTTTGAACGGTGAGACGTTGCGCGATCGGCTGATCCAAAGCGCGCTGCCAACGCGCAAGGCGATTGACTATGCGTCGCAGATTGCGCGCGGACTGGGGGCGGCGCATGACAAAGGCATCGTCCATCGCGATCTGAAGCCGGAGAACGTCTTCTTAACTACCGACGGCCATGCCAAGATTCTCGATTTTGGTTTAGCCAAATTGATTGAGGAACCGGTTAGTGACGAAGACAGCTCCTCCGAAGTCCCGACCAAACGTGTTAGCACGCAACCTGGAACGGTTTTAGGCTCAGTGGGGTACATGTCACCGGAACAGGTGCGCGGGCGAGCGACGGATTCTCGTTCGGACATTTTTTCGTTCGGGGCAGTGCTGTACGAGATGGTCACCGGCGATCGGGCGTTTCGGGGAGATTCGTCGGTCGAGACGATGAACGCGATTCTCAAGGACGAACCACCGCCCATCGAGATCTCGGAGCGAACTATTGCGCCGGCGCTGGAACGTTTCATTACGCATTGCCTGGAAAAGCAGCCGCAGGACCGTTATCAGTCAGCGCGCGACCTGGCGTTCAACCTGGAATCCATTACCAGTGATTCAGGCGTGTCCAGTTCTATGTCCGGAACGCGCGTGGCGACGGCAACGAAGAATCGCCGCTGGCCCATCTTCGCCGCAATTGCCCTCGTGTTGGCCGGCTTGCTCGCCCTCGTCTTTTTCCTGGAGCGCAAAAGTTTCGGCACGCAACTTCCCACCTACACTCAGCTCACTTTTCGCCGGGGCTCGATTTACACGGCGCGTTTCACTCCTGATGGAAAGGGAATTTATTTCAGCGCTACCTGGAATGGAAATCCGCTGGACATTTCCTCGATGCGGGTGGAATCCCCTGAAGTGCAGAGTCTGGGAGCCATGCCATACACGCAGTTGCTGTCTATTTCGCCGGCGGGCGAAATGGCCGTCTTATTGAAAAGCAAATGGCTGTTTCACTATGTCAACGCCGGCACGCTGGCGCGCATGCCGCTTACCGGCGGCGCGCCGCGCGAAATACTTGAACACGTGCAGGAGGCTGATTGGAGTCCGACCGGCGGAGGGCTGGCCTAGTTCGCATTGAACAAGGGCAGAACCTGCTTGAGTTTCCGATCGGTAAGAAGCTTTACAGCACCGATGGCTATATCAGCAGCCTGCGTTTCTCTCCGAAAGGAGATCGCATGGCGTTTCTGGACCATCCAATTCATGGGGACAATCGCGGTTCCGTGATGATGGTGGACGCGAATGGGGCGACGAGAAAACTCACTGACGATTGGAGCGGCGAAGACGGCCTGGCATGGTCGCCCGCCGGTGACGAAGTATGGTTTACCGCGACGAAAGGCGGAGAGGTGCAGGCGCTTTACGCGGTCACCCTCGCCGGCAAGCAGCGCGTCATCCTGCGAACGCCCGTCGGCATCAGGCTCCATGACATTTCGGCCGATGGCGAAGTGCTGTTGAGCGGTAGTCATGAGTCAACGCCAATTTCGGGACAACTTCCCGGCGAAAACCGCGAGCGAGATCTCTCCTGGCTCACTGGCGTTCGGGTCACCGATCTTTCTCCCGACGGCTCGTCCTTCATCTTTAATGAATACGGACAAGGAAGTGGCGCTAATTATGCGATCTTCCTGGGAAAGACCGATGGGTCACCAGCAGTCCGGTTGGGAGAAGGTTACGGGCTGGGCAGATGGCCGGACGGCAAATGGGTCATTTCGGTTCTGATAAATCCCCCGCAGATAGTGCTACTGCCTACCGGCGCGGGTCAGCCGAGGACCTTGGAGCGATTTAGCATTGAGCAATATAGCTATGGCGCTTCGTGGTTGCCGGATGGAAAGCGAATCGTTTTCAGTGGCAAGGAAAAGGGACACCAAACACGCACATATGTTCAGAGTGTTGACGGAGGACCACCGCAGGCGGTGACGCCCGAGGGGATTGACGGCCATCTGGTTTCACCCGATGGAGCGCTGCTGTTGGGCAATTTGTCTCTTCAGCTCGCGTCTGCCTCCGCGGAAGGAAAAGAGAAGCGGGCCCTCTATCCGCTGGCCGGCGGCGATCGGATTCTGGTTTCGGAATTGGAAGACGAAGACCGGGTAATTCGTTGGGCCCCGGACGCGAAGTCGCTTTATGTCTATCGGGATCGTGAGCGTCCGCTGACAATATTCAAACTCGACCTGGCGAGCGGCAGGAAAGAGTTAGCCAAAGAAATTGCCCCAGCGGATCCGGCTGGGGTGGTGGGCCCCATTAATGTTTTGCTGACACCCGACGGCAAGGGTTATGTCTATGCCTTTTCCAGACGCCTCACGGATCTGTTTCTGGTCAAGGGGTTGAAGTGAAATCGGGAGAACAGTGAACCGTAGATAGTGAACAGTAAACCGTGAACAGTGAACCGCACGGGGTGTCTGGCTGTTTACTGTTCACTGTTTACAGTTCACAGCACTTCACCACTTAATACTACCTTCTTTAGCGGTGTCGATTTCAGCGGTCGGCAAGCTCTCGTCGAACAGATAACCCTTCATGTTATCGAAAAGAAAATTCTGAGCGTCAGGGTTTGTTAGATCCAGCCCGTAATGGTTGATGATCTGCATCTGCTTCTTCGTCCAATCCTGCCAGCAGGGATTACAAATCTCCTGGCTCACGCGCTGGCCCAACTCGTTGGGGAATGGGGCGAAGCCGAGCGGCGGACGCTTTTCCCGGCAATGTTTGCATTTGATCGTATCGGCCATTGATTCTCCTTATTGTAGTGGCAAAGGGCAAAGGGCAAAGGGCCAAGAGCCAAGGGCCAAGAGCCTGGGCGCGATCAAATCTTACCCTTCGCCCTTTGCGCTTTGCTCTTTGCTCTTTGCCTTAGGGGCTCTGGGCCTCACGGATGGCGCGAATGGTGTCATCGTCGCTGGGCCGGATAAAACCTATCCGCCGAACGTCGCGATGGCGGATGATTCCGTGGGCATCTATCACAAACACACAGCGGGCGGTGCGGCCCGGAAAGATCGACATGGAGCCGTAAAGTTTCGAGATCGCGCCATCCGCATCTGCCAACAACCTCAGCGGCAGGTTGTGGTGTTCAGCAAAACTCTTGTGCGACTCGACTGTGTTTGCCGAGACGCCAACCACTGCCGCGCCGGTAGCTGCATAATCTTCCCAGCGGTCGCGCACTGAGCACATCTGCTTCGTGCAGATTGGGGTCTCGTCGCCGGGATAGAATAAGAGCACCACGACTTTGCCCCGGTGATCTGCCAGCCGCCAGGTATTCCCGTCGCCATCCGGAAGCGAGAAATCGGGCGCCATCGAACCGACATCGGCGTTATTTGTTTTGCTCATTGAGTTCCTGAGACAAGTTTAGTTTGAAATGTAATCATAGCACTAGTCAGCGAGAGCAAGCTTCCGCGCCCAACTCCAAACGCCCGTCGCGCTTTGAAATCTTTTCTGCTATCTATTAACTTGATTTCCCACAAAGTAGTTCGGTTTGCGTCGTGGCGGGTTGTTTAGCAGCGGGCTACCGCCCGCCGAGTTGCGTTGGACGAACGGCGGGCAGTAGCCCGCCTCTAAACGATAGGGGCGTGGGGGGCGCCGTCCATTTGCCCGCGCCTGGGATGAATCCACTTAACTAAAGTTAATTATAAGGAGAAGCGCATGGCAGATATTCTTGATGATCGCCGGAAGGGTCTGGAAGAGGAATACTTTCACCGCAAGAATCAGGAGGCGATTGAAAAGCTGCGGGAGAAAATTAAGGTGGGGGACGATGCCAAAGCAGCCGGAACCTCTTCAATGAAATGCCCTCGCTGCGCCGGCCAGCTGAAAGAAAGCAAGTTTGAAGAGGTTACGATCGACACCTGCGATAAGTGCGCCGGCGTCTGGCTGGATTCCGGTGAGTTGGAGCAATTGACCAAGCGCGACAGCGGCAATTGGTTTGGCCGGATGTTGAGTGGATCCACCGAGTAGTAATACGTCAGAACCGCCTGCGGTAGCGGGCGGTTGATCTCTATTACCAAACGACTAACTAAAGAGAATCTAACCGCCCGCTACCGCAGGCGGTTCTGACATCGCAATTCCGATGACCTCCAGAACCATTCGCGCACCGCGCGGTCCAACCCTGAGCTGCAAGAGTTGGCAGCAAGAGGCCGCGTTGCGTTGCCTGATGAACAATCTGGATCCGGCGGTGGCGGAAAAGCCGGACGAGTTGATCGTGTACGGCGGCGCAGGTAAAGCTGCGCGTAACTGGCCGTCGTTCGAAGCCATCGTTCGCGAGCTGCAAACGCTGGAGAATGATGAGACGTTGCTGGTCCAGTCAGGCAAACCCGTCGGCGTGTTTCGCACCCACGAGTATGCGCCGCGAGTCTTGATTGCTAATTCGAACCTGGTTGGCGCGTGGGCCAACTGGGAACATTTTCATGAGCTCGAACGCAAAGGGCTGATGATGTACGGCCAAATGACGGCGGGCAGTTGGATCTACATTGGCACGCAGGGAATTGTGCAGGGGACGTTCGAAACGTTTGCGGCGATGGCCGACCGGCATTTCGGTGGAGACCTGAGCGGCAAGCTGGTCGTGTCGGGAGGCATGGGCGGCATGGGCGGCGCGCAACCCCTGGCTGCCACACTGAACGGCGCAGTGTTCCTCGGAGTCGACGTCGATCCGGCGCGGATTGAGCGCCGGGTGCAGACAGGTTACTGCGATCGCCTGGCAGAGACCCTGGATGAGGCGCTCGATATTTGCGCGGACGCCAGGGAACAAAAGCGCGCGGTGTCGATTGGTCTGGTGGGCAACTGTGCCGAAGTGCTGCCGGAGATTGCGCGCCGTGGAATCCAGGTTGACGTCGTAACCGATCAAACCAGTGCCCACGATCCCCTGAACGGTTACGTGCCCGTCGATCTGACGCTGGGCCAGGCCGAGGAGTTGCGGCGGACGGACCCGGCCGCGTATGTCGAGCGCTCGATGGCCTCGATGGCCCGTCACGTGGAGGCGATGCTGGCCCTTAAGCGCGCCGGGGCCGTGACCTTTGATTACGGCAATAACATTCGCAAGATGGCGCTGGATGCGGGCGTGGCCGATGCGTTCGAAATCCCCGGCTTTGTGCCTGAGTACATCCGCCCTCTTTTCTGCGAGGGGAAAGGGCCGTTCCGTTGGGTAGCGCTGTCCGGGGACCCCGAGGACATTCGCAAGACTGACGACCTGGCGCTCGAACTATTTCCCGAAGACAAAACGTTGAATCGCTGGTTGCGCCTGGCGCGAGAGCGAATTCAGTTTCAAGGTTTGCCGGCGCGCATTTGCTGGCTGGGATACGGCGAGCGCGCAGAGATGGGCGAGGCCATTAATGATTTGGTTAAGCGCGGAGAACTAAACGCGCCGATCGCAATTGGCCGTGACCATCTCGACACTGGGTCGGTCGCTTCGCCCTATCGCGAAACTGAAGGAATGAAGGACGGTTCGGACGCAGTTGCCGACTGGCCCATCCTGAACGCGCTTTTGAATACCGCCAGTGGCGCGAGCTGGGTTTCATTTCATCACGGCGGGGGAGTGGGCATCGGTTATTCGCTGCATGCCGGTCAGGTTTCCGTCGCCGACGGCACCCAAGAGGCCGCAAAGCGCCTGAATCGGGTGTTGACGAACGATCCTGGCCTTGGCGTTGCGCGGCATGTTGATGCTGGATATGAAGCAGCGGAAGAAACGGCTCGCTCGAAAGGCGTGCAAATCCCGATGCTGAAAAGCGCGTGGCAAACCGATCAGGATTAGATCGAATCCAACAGCTCTCATGACGCCAAAGTCCCTTCATCTTATCAAGGCAGCATTTCTGTTGATGCTTGTGAGCATGGCGGTCTCCGCGCAGGTCGGGCAACTGCAGGGTCGAGTACTGCTGAAGCAAAAGGACGGCACCACCGTTCCCGTTGCGGGGGCAACAGTCGACGCATTCCGCCTGGATACAGCGGGAAGTTACGAGACCAAAACAAATCGCGAAGGAGAATTTGTGTATGGCGGGCTGCCTTACGTAGGAACCTATGTTGTCGCAGCCAGTTCTCCTAACGCCAAGCCTTCGGTCATTGGCGATGTTAAGGCGGGTCGCGAGCTGGTGGTTGAAATATTGCTGGAGCCTGGTGACGGACAGCGCCTGACAGTGGTCGAAGCGCTCGCAGCCGCTAACACTGCAAAAGTCGCTGGGGTGCCGCGCACCGAAACGGCTAACGAAATATTGGGTCGCGCGTTTCGGGAAGGCAATGAGGCAATCCGGAACCAAAATTACGACGAAGCGATAAAATTATACGACGAGGCCCTCGCTGCTGCGCCAAACGAGCCCAACGTCCTGGGTAATAAATCATTTGCATTAAGAAGTCGGGGTGTCCTAACCCTCAATCTGGCAAACTCCGGTACTTCCGCCCAGCAAAGTGTACAAATTGATTCCGCGCACCGGGACTTTCGAGATGCAGTGGCGACTGCCTCGCTAGCCGTTGAAATAATCGGGAATCAACCCCTTCGGGCAGATGAAAACGATAGGCGTCGGCAACAGCAGACAGCCTACTTTGCCTTTAAGGCGCGGGCCGAAGCCATGCGTCTCCTGGTTTCTCACGTTGACCCTTCACAAGCCACTGCCGGCCTGGCGGCGTTCCAGGCTTATATAAATGTGGAGGAGGACGCGGACAAAAGATCAAAAGCAGAATTGGATACAGCCCAGATGTTGTTGGAGTCGAAAAGCACAAATCTGGCGATCGACCAATACCGCCAAATACTAATTCGGGAACCAGACAGTATGGAGGCTTTAGCGGGACTTGGACTTGCTCTTTACCAATCACGTGATAAGACCCGGTTCACGGAGGCAGCTGGTTATCTGCAACGATTCATGGAGCAGGCTCCGAAGACTCATTTGATGAGGCCGTCAGTTGCTGAAGTTCTTAGAAAGCTGAATTCTCCTCGGTGACGATTCTAAAAAGATCTTTGTCGCTGGTGCTGTTCCTGGCGCTCAGCGCTTACGCCCAGAGCACCTACGCGCAGAGCGCCACGTCAGCTCACGTTCAGACAGTTCTCCTCAAGAGCAAACTTGTCGGGGCAACTCTACCTTACAACGTCATAATTCCCCTGAGCTACCATGCCGACGGCCGGCGGAAGTCATATCCGGTGCTATATCTGTTACATGGCCTTGGTGGCCATTACGACAACTGGATCAGCAAAACGAGCCTGGTCACCTATGCGGCCCAATACTCGATTATTATTGTCACGCCTGAAGGCAGCGATGGTTGGTACACCGACAGTGCGACGGTGGCGACGGACAAGTACGAGAGCTATCTACTGAGGGAATTGATTCCCGATGTCGAACATCGCTTTCGGGCTGTTAGCGGGCGTCAGGGCCGTTCGATAGCCGGCCTGTCGATGGGCGGTTACGGGGCTTTGAAGTTTGCGGTGAAGCATCCCGAAAAATTTGTCTTTGCCGGCTCCATGAGCGGCGCTCTTGATCCGGCCGTCCGCAGCGAAACCCATCAGGGATTTGCGTGGGGCTTCGTGCGTCCTTCCATACTCAAAGTCTTTGGCGCCGTGGGCAATCCAGTGAGGGCGGGCAACGATCTACACCTTCTCTTTCGTGGCCTGCCGGCGAGCCGCATAAAACGCCTGCCGCATCTTTATTTTGATTGCGGCACCGAAGATGGGTTTCTGACAACAAATCGCGACTTGGCAGCGATTCTGCGGGAGCGAAATATCCCGCATGAATACCGTGAACCACCTGGTAAGCATGAATGGGCGTACTGGGACCAGCGGGTCCGCGTGGTTCTAAAGTTGGCTGCTGAACAAATGGCTACTCGATAGTTTTAAGGGAGAACTTTTTGCTGAACTTTGCAATTCAAACCGCGCGCGAAGCCGGAAGCCTTCTGGCTGAACGAGTGGGCCGTGTCCAGATTTCCAACAAGGGCGATATCGATTTGGTAACCGAATCAGATCTCGCTGCCGAGAAACTGATCATCGATCGGATCAGGTCTCATTACCCGCGCCATGCGATTCTGGCCGAAGAATCAGGCGCCAGCGAAGGCGTGGACTCTGCCCGCGCCGCCGGCGCCGCGGCCGAATGGAGATGGATCATCGATCCTCTCGACGGGACCACGAACTACGCTCATGGGTATCCCTGCTTCTGCGTTTCGATCGCCGCGGAGTACAAAGGCAGGGTGGAGCTGGGGGTAATTTACGATCCCATGCGAGATGAACTCTTCAGTGCCGAACGCGGCCAGGGCGCGTCACTCAATGGACGGACGATTCATGTGTCGCGGATTGACGATCTGAACCGGGCCATGTTGTGTACCGGCTTTCCCTACGACGTACGCGAACGCAGCCAATTCGCCCGCCACTTTTCAAACTTCATCATGACGGCCCAGGCCGTGCGCCGCGACGGGACGGCAGCCCTCGACCTGGCCTATGTTGCCTGCGGCAGGTTCGATGGATTCTGGGAAGAAGGGTTGCGGGCCTGGGACGTCGCGGCCGGCGTTTTAATAATTGAAGAAGCAGGTGGTCGCGTGTCGCGTTATGACGGCGCGCCTTTTGATATTCACACTCCGCCGATAGTGGCCAGCAACGGGTTAATACACGAGGCCATGATGCGAATCCTCGCCAGTTAACACTAGAGAGCGGAGCGAATGATTTCGGCCAGCTTGTTTGTCTCTCGTTGCGTGCAGGTGCGAAAGTCTTCGCCGGGCTGTTGCGCCACCGCCAGCGGCGGGTGATAAATGATGTCCACCTGCCCGAGCCCGGGAAAGCGCCGCCCCATGGGCCAGACGCGATGCGCGCCGCGGATCGTTACGGGGAGGATCGGCACCTGAGCTTCGATTGCTAAACGTACCGCGCCCGCCTTGAATTTGATCATCGAGCCATCAGGCTCTCCGCGCCCGCCTTCCGGAAAAATTACCACCGCGCCACCTTCGCGCAACCACTGTAAGGATTTTCGAATCGGCGCGCGATCGTTCCCTTCGATCTGTATTGGCCAGGCGCCAAAGAACCCCATCGCCGGGCCCACTACCGGCCAATTGAAAGCGGCATCCCAGGCCAGGAACCTTAACGGACGTTTAATCGGAAGTGAGATCCACAAAGGATCCATGTAGGTCTGATGGTTGGCCGCCACCAGCAGCCCACCTTGGAGGGGAATATGCTCGGCGCCGCTATAGTTTGTTTTCCACAGCAGGTTACACAACGCTCCAGCCGCGGGACGCAAAGTGTCCAGAACCCATTGGGGCACGACCGGTGTATCTGGGGCTGTTCTGTTTCTTTCTCGTTCCGCCATGGACTGCGAAGACGACCCGTGACGGGCGCGCCGATGGAATTCCTGTTAGCCCTCGAAACCTCAGTCCTCGCCACCCAGGGGCCAGTCGCGATCGATGAACTCCAGATGAAGGCGTAACACCCCATCCGATCCCACGCGTCGGCCGCGGACTGCAGACAAGACTGCGATTCCATACTGATCGCTACTCAATCTTACAAACCGACCATCCGGCACGTTGATGGTAGTCATCACGGCGGCCCCACGGCGGCTGATATTTTCGGTGACGGTATTCTCCGTGCTCGCGATCGCTCCGTTCTGGTCGATTACCTGCATCGTCACGTTGATGGGGATGTTATGGCGCGTGTCAATGCGCTGGTCGCTTGAGGGAAGGTTCGACACCATCAAATCGGCGTCTTCCTGCAGCTTCCAAACTGACGATTCAGCGGCTGAGCGCGCAATCTCATAACGCTTGTTTGGTTCGTTTTCGTAACTGGTCGGTGGGCGCTTGCCTATAAAGGCCACACCGACCTCGAAGCGCATCACCTGGTTCCCCACCGGCGGTACAGACCGGAGATTGCGCACCAGGGCCCAAACCCGGTACGTGTCTTCAACGTGATCAAAGCAGCGCAACTGCCGCGGCATGGGCATCGTCAAGTGAAGTAGCCGTCCTGGCTCCGTGGGATGCGAAATCGGGAACCGGGCCCCGAAGGGCGTCACATCAATCAGCCGCGACATCTCGACCCATTCGTGATCCGAAGCTTCGCGACAAAGCACGCGCACCGGCAGGTTCAGCGCTACACGCTCACGGACGCGACGAGATTTTCCATCGAAAGTCATTAGTCTTTTTGCGGACCGCCCCCCCTCTCGTCGCTGGGAAAAACGCCAGCTCACCCCCGGGAAAGAAAGGATCGCCGCGGTGGTAGAAAAATGGGGCGAACGGCCTGATTTTATTGCACTTGGCCAGCTTTTGCCGGTTTGCCAAAGGGTCCGATTCAGGCTAAAATAATGTTTACTTCGAAGGGTCGGAAATCCACGTCCAAACGGGCGCGCAGAATCTCGAAAAACAGCACTAATAATCCCGTATCTGAGAAAGAATTTCCCGTAGCTTTGCGGCAGTCCGCGACCAGCGCCGGCAGCAGATATGAATCTGAAGCGCTAGCCGAAGGACGGCAGATTGTACTGGAAAGGTTTGATTAATGGAAACAACTGAACGCGACCACATAGCGATTGAAGAAGAGATGCGCCGGTCCTACCTGGACTACGCGATGTCCGTAATTATCGGCCGCGCGCTGCCCGATGTGCGCGACGGGTTGAAGCCGGTGCACCGGCGTGTGCTCTGGGCGATGCACGAACTCGGAAACACCTACAACAAAGCGTACAAAAAGAGCGCGCGTGTGGTCGGTGATGTGATCGGTAAGTACCACCCGCACGGTGACACGGCTGTTTACGACACCATCGTGCGGCTGGCGCAGAGCTTCTCCATGCGTTACCCGCTGATCGACGGGCAGGGAAATTTTGGTTCGGTCGATGGCGACGCGGCTGCCGCAATGCGTTATACGGAAGTGCGCATGGCCCGGCTGTCCAACGAAGTGCTGGCCGATATTGAAAAAGAGACGGTCAACTTTCAGCCGAACTATGACGAATCGTTAAGTGAGCCCACAGTTCTGCCGGCCCGCGTTCCCAACCTGCTAATCAACGGGTCGGACGGGATTGCCGTGGGGATGGCGACTAAGATCCCACCGCACAATCTGACTGAGATTATTGACGCTACCTTGGCGTTGCTCAGGGACACAGATAAGCGTCTGGAAGTGGAAGATCTGATGAAATTCGTTAAGGGTCCGGATTTCCCGACCGGCGGTTTCATTTACGGCGGAGAGGAACTCAAAAGCTCTTACACACGTGGTCGCGGCATTATCCAGATGCGTGCCCGCGCCGGAATCGATCGCATTGGCCGTGGCTCCACCGAGCGCGACGCAATCATCATCACCGAGATTCCGTTCCAGGTTAACAAGGCCCGCTTGATCGAACGCATCGCCGAATTAATAAACGAAAAGAAAATTGACGGTATTTCCAACCTGCGCGACGAATCCGATCGCGAGGGGATGCGCATCGTGGTGGAGTTGAAGCGCGATGCGGTGCCGCAGGTGGTTCTGAACAAGCTGTACAAGCTGACACCGATGCAGTCGTCCTTTGGCGTCATCAATCTGGCGATCGTAAATGGCCAGCCGCGCGTCCTGAACTTGAAGGAGATGCTGGAGTGCTTCATTGAATTTCGCCGCGAGGTGGTGCGCCGCCGCACCGAATATGAGCTGCGCAAAGCCCAGGCCCGCGCGCATATTCTGGAAGGACTGACTAAGGCGATTGACGCGCTCGACTCCATCGTCACTTTGATTCGCAACTCCCGCTCGGTGGACGAGGCCCGCCAGTGGCTAATGGGAAACACGCAGAACATGAGCGAGGTGAAGAACTGGAAAGGCGTTCCGTCCAGTGAACCGCTCGCCAAATACTTGCCCAAGCTGCGGAAGGTGATGGACCGGCTGGCTTTCTCAGAACTGCAGGCGCAGGCGATTCTGGATCTACAGCTCCGCCGGTTGTCGGCCCTCGAGCGGCAAAAGATTACCGACGAGTATGAAGCGATTATCAAACACATCGCCGAGTTGGAAGAGATTCTCGCCAACGAGAGCTCATTGCGCCGCGTGATTGGCAACGAGTTGGAAGAAGTCAAGCGCGACTTTGGCGACGCGCGCCGCACCGAGATCGTTGACGAAGGCGTGGAGTTGTCTATTGAAGATTTGATTGCCGACGAAGACGTAGCGATTACCGTTACCCACAGCGGCTACATCAAGCGGACTCCGATTACGACCTACCAGCGTCAGGGCCGCGGGGGCAAGGGCCGCTTTGGCGCCGCCGCCAAGGGCGAAGATTATGTGGAACACCTCTTCATCGCCTCGACGCACGCCTACATCATGATTTTCACCGACGATGGTCAGGTTTATAAGTTGAAGGTCCATGAAGTGCCCGATGCGGCGGCTTCGGCCAGGGGCAAAGCCGTCGTTAACCTCATCAGTATTCCTTCCGAACGCAAATTGGCCGGAGTAGTGGCGGTTCGCGAGTTTTCTGAAGGACGGTACGTTTTGCTCGTGACGCGCAAAGGAGTCATAAAGAAAACGCCGCTGTCGGATTTCCAAAACATTCGCACCAACGGCATCAATGCCATCAACATCGACGAAGGCGACGAGCTGCTGGACGTAGTATTGACCGACGGCACCAAGCGGATCTTCATCGCCACCAATAACGGCCAGGCCATTCGATTTGATGAGAAGAACGTGCGCCCGATGGGTCGCGCGACCCGCGGGGTGCGGGGCATCGACCTGCGCAAGGATGATTTCGTCGTCTCGGTTTGTCCGGTTTCCGCGGATGATACTGAGAAAATGTTGTCCGTTTCCGAGCAGGGTTATGGGAAACAGACGCCCATCACCACTTATCGCCTGCAATCACGTGGCGGTAAGGGCGTCATTAACATGAAGACCACTGAAAAGACGGGCAAGGTAGTAGCCGTCTTTCCCGTTGACGCTGATTCCGAGATCATGATCATCACGCAGCAGGGCAAGTTGATTCGCATCGAGGCCGACAGCATTCGCAAAACCGGCCGTAGCGCCCAGGGCGTCCGTCTGATCAAGACCGATGGCGGCGACAAGGTGACCAGCGCTTCGCTGGTTGAGGCTGCAGAGGAAGATGAAACGGAACTCACTCCTGAGGGCTGATGGAATTAACGCTGAAAGCGTTCGCTAATTTCAGCCCAGGGTTGTGCTTTGGCAACCCTGGGAAAGAAGCGCGACATTTTCCGGAAGAAGCAAACCCTGAAAGGGTTGCATCATTGCAACGGACCTGTAGCAACTCCTTCAGAGTTGCGACAAGACCAACAATCTTAACCCAGGGTTTCAAAGCAAACCCTGGGCTGCAATTAGCCAACGCCTTCGGCGTTAAGTTCAAACCGCACTAGTACCTCAATACAGTTGATCCGCAGGTCTCTCCGTTGTACTCTGCGATTACTCTGATCTCCCCGCTTTTTCCGTAGAGACCCAACCAATGAAATATTTTTCCAAGGCATCGCGCTGTACACTGCTGGCCGCTGTCGCACTTTGTCCTATTACCGCGTTCGCTCAGCTACCAAATCGCCCGCCGTCTCCGGATCGCACCGATGAGATCATCCGCATCAAAACGGAGTTGGTGCAGACTGAGGTCATGGTCTTTGACCGGCAGGGACGTTTTGTGGACGGGCTGAAGCCGGAACAATTCGAGTTGAAGCTGAACGGCAGTAACCAACCGATCTCTTTCTTTGAACGAGTTATCTCGGGTAGTTCAAAAGAGGCCGCGCAATTGGCTGCCGCACGGGGGCCGTCAGCAAAGGGAAGCGAACCAAATACGAATGCGAGGGCGGCTGCATCTGAACGTGGTCGCATGCTTTTCTTCTTTCTGGACGACGCGCATCTTAGTCCTTCCAGTCTGGCGCGCGCCCGCGAAACCCTTTCGCATTTCGTCGATGATCAGATGAACCCTGCCGATCAGGTCGCGATCGTCTCTACCAGCGGGCAGATCGGATTTCTGCAGCAACTGACAGACAACCCGGCAGTGTTGCGCGCGGCCATCGCGCGGCTCAACTACAAAATGAATCCGGAGGCGTACACCGGAAAAACCCAAATCAGCGAATACATGGCAACCCAGGTATTGGACTACGGCAATCGCGAACTGTATGCCTACCTTCTGGAGTCCATCAAAGTGGAACAGAATTCGGGGCCCGGTAGCCGTCATGGAGATCACCGGCTGGCCGCTTCATATTCAGCAGCGCCTTACCTGAAAAATCGGCTCCATCAAATCAACAACCAGGGACGCATGACGACCGCGGACACTCTGGATGTACTCCGCAGTCTGATTGATTCCTCCTCCGCCCTGCCCGGTCGCAAAGTCGTCTTTTTCCTTTCTGATGGGTTCATCGTAAATGAAAGGAAGGCCGGCGCTCTGGAGGCGCTACAGCGGGTAACGTCGGCCGCGGCGCGTTCCGGGGTCGTGATCTACACGATGGATCTGCGCGGAACAATTTTGAATTTGGGATCAAGCGTGGATGCCAGCTCTAACGCTTACGCGGACTTGTCCGGGCGACGCATGGGTCTGGCGATGGGCGAAATCACTGCCACCCAGGAACCTTTGAAAATAATTGCCGATGAAACGGGCGGCCGCGCAATTTTGAACTCAAATTCGATCAGCGACGCCGTAGCGCAGGCGATCGGAGAAACATCGGAGTATTACCTGCTGGCATGGCGGCCGGGCTCCCCGGATTTCCAGGCAGACTCGCGGGGGAAAATGCGCGTGCGAGTTACCGTGAAGGATCGCCCCGAGTTGCGTGTCCATTTGCGAGCTAACTTTTACTTCGCTCCCGTCACCGCGGCGAAGACAAGCAACGATGCACCGAACAAAGTTGTGCCGGCACTGGCGCCCGATGCGCAATTGGTCGGCGCTTTGGCCTCGCTCTATCCGGACAAAACGCTCCCGGTTTCACTGGCCCTGGGTTTTCAGCGCACGACCGAGGGTAGCCCGGCGCTGAAAGTCTCGATGCAGATTGATCGCCGGGCGCTGACAAATACTACCGCCCAAAAACCAGCGAAGGCGGAGGTGGATGTCCTTGGAGTGGCGCTTGACGATCGCGGGCAGTTCGCCAGCTTCAAGCAAGTCTTGACGGTCAGCCCGAAATCGGGAACTGAGGAAGACCCGGTCAAATGGCACCAGGAGTTGCATCTGAAGCCGGGCCTTTACCAGGTGCGGCTGGTGGTCCGGGAGCGCGGCACGGGCCGCACTGGCGGCGCCCAACAATGGATTGAGATACCCGACGAATCTCAGCGGCGCCTTAACATGAGTAGCTTGTTCCTCGCGGAGCGCAAGGAAACCTTTGCTGATCCCGGCAGCGCGAAGTCAATTGCTGTCGATGTCGATCATCGCTTTGCGCGAAGTTCGGTCTTGCGTTTTCAGACCTACGTTTACGATGCGGTGCGTGGCGAACACGGTCCTGATGTTTGGGTGCAGACGCAGGTGCTGCGAAATCGCCAGCAGGTCATGAGCGTGGCGCCTACAAGGGTGCCGGTCACAACGAACGCCACGGGCCTGCCTTACTGGTCTGAGTTGGCGCTTAATAATCTCCCGGCGGGGCGGTACGTGTTGCAGGTCTTGGCGACGGATCGAATTGGGAACCACAGCGTTTCGCAGCAAATCAATTTTTCAGTTGAGTAGATTATGACTCCGCTCTGCCGATCTACTCGACGATAAAGCTTACAGTCTGTGACGTGCTCGCTTTGCTGGCTCGATCGTTAGCAGTTACCTGGAGCACATAACGACCGGGAGGCAGTTGCCCCAGCGACAACTCCGCCCAGTACGGGAGGCGCGCCTGGTCTTTCGCCGCATCCGCGGGCAATTGCGCCACCGGCATGGTGACCACGGTGCGGTTGTCACGCAGCACCCGGGCTTGGATTTCGACATCGACCGGTTTGCCGCTGCCGGCCGCGTTGTAAATGTAGGTTTGAAAGCGCAGCACTGCATTGCGCGCAAAGCGCCGGTCCACTTCAATCATTACAGGTTGCGGCGCGTTGCCGGTTGTTTCTTCCGCCGCCGTTGTGCTGCGCTCGCCCAGGAACAGACTACTCATTTGGAGTTGTCCCGCGGAAGCATTAGGCACTTCAATCCACTGATGAGCGCTGCCGGTCCGTCCGCTGCCTCGCTCGCGCAGCGCGACCCGAACCTGATAGAGACCAGGAGGTACGCGTAGTTGCTGGTGCCACACCACCGGCTGGTTTTGCGCGGAGGGTTCGCTGGTCACGGTCAGCACCTGCTTGAAGGTGACAATCACGCCGCGATCATCAACGGCCGCACCCACGACATCCACCTCCGTCTTGCTTCCCGGAGCGGTTGCCAGATCCAAGGACGAGCGTTCGAGTTTCATGGAAGCTTTTAGCACCAGCCCTTGATCCTTCGTGTTCAAGTAACCAACGGAGAGCGCGGTTGCCAGCGTCCTTTGGGGATAAAGTGCGCCCAACGCGCTGACCAGCTCCGCCTCCGGCGTCTTTGCGGCCGGCGCCGGATCATCCGTTTCGTGACTCACTTTAGCCGGGGCTGGAGGTGGCGCGTAGTAGTTGCGCCGCAGGCGAATGCGCAGATCTGGACGGTCCTTCACGTTAACTTTGATCCGGGCTTTGCCATTGCGTTGCTCGTCGTTATCCGGCCGCCAGGCCAGCAGGTAGTACGTCGATGTTTCGTCGATGGCTTGTTGAAAGGCATCGGCAAAGGAATTCGAATTCATGATGGCCCGCCCGCCCGTATCGTCGGCGAGAATGTGCAAAGGCTCCTGCATCACCGCGTTTTCAAAGGTCGGCACCTTGGCCTGGGTCCCCGAAGCCAAGCCATCGGGAAAATCGTTTCGGCCGGCATCGACCATCGGGTCGTTGAACGTGCCCCTTGCATCCATCGTGTAAACGACAATGCCGGAACGCGCGGCCATGTCGGTCACACGTTGCAACAGGGTCATCGCATTCGAGGCGCGGACATCAGCAACAAAGCCTTCGGACATAAAGAAAACAAGTTTGCGCCCGGGCAAAGCAGCGGAGGAACGCATCAGGCTTTCCAATACCTCGAGCAGCTCGTTCGTGACCATCTTCGAGTGGGCGGAGATTTGGCGCACGCGATTCTTGACCATGTTCGCGGCAACTCTTCGCAAGGGACCTTTTGATTGAAACTCATTCATAGTTGCGGAAAGCAAGTAGCTGAAGAGCTCGCGATCGTTATGATCTTCGACCCGGGTGGCTTCGTAATCGCTGATGGGAACTTTTCCCGCGTAGGTTTCCGGGTCCTTCTTGTAGGCCAGCCGCTCGATGGCCGCATGCAGCATTGGCTTGTAGTCGCTTAGTTGTTGCAAGAACCCGATCTGCCCACTGGTGGAGACGACGGCGACCCGATCGTTCTGGCCCATCTGGTTGTCGATGAATTCAGTCAGGGCCTTGCGCGCGCGAATGAGGCTGGCGCCGCTCAGGTGCAGGTCATCCAGAAAAAACAAGATGATGCGGCCATTGTCGCTGGCCGAGGAGACGGCGGCGGGTTGGTCGCGCAATCGATCGCCGCGAGCTGCCGCGAGCTGAGCGGCTTCCCGAGCGCTGCCGGTTTTGATCAACTCGAAGAAGGAAATGGACTGCGGCTTACCGTCGAGGCTCAAAACAAACTGATCCGGAAGCAGGCCCTCAACAAATCGCCCGCGCTTATCAACGACGGTCAGGTCCGTCTGGACCAACTCCGTGTTGATGCGCACTACGTCATCGGCTGGGTCGCTGGCTTTTTTCTGCGGCGCTTGTTGCGCGTAAATGGAGGGCAAACAAAGGAGAGTGGCAGCCAGAACGAGGGTCTTGGGCGCGGCTAATTTCATTTTGTTAATCCCGGTCGGAACTTGGCGGCGGCATAGCCGCACGCGAATGGCAGACTTTTTTAAGAACCTGCGGTTGAGCCATTAGCGCCTTCGCCTTCCACCCAAACCTCGCCATCTTCGAAGATCTCTTTTTTCCAGATTGGGACCGTGCGCTTCAGTTCGCGAATGGCCCACTCGCACGCTTCAAAGGCAGGGCGTCGATGGGGAGCGCCGGCGGCAATGACGACGCTGGTCTCTCCGATTTCCAGGCGGCCGGTGCGATGCACAATTCCCAAGTAGGCAATCTCGAAACGTTGATGGGCTTCGCGCCCCAAACGTTGCATCTCGCTGACTGCCATGGGTGCGTAAGCTTCATAAATCAGATAAAGCGAACGGCGGCCGCGCGTCCACTCGCGCGCGTAACCATCCAAGGTTACCGTGGCGCCGCATTGGGGCAAAACAACGCGCCGGGCGGTCGCCCCGACGTCGATCGGATCTGTTGTGAGCTCAAAGAAATCGTGAGATGCAGTCGAATCATAGGCTGCAGTCTGGACTACGCTTTCTCCTCCGCCGCTGACGGGCGGAAACACGGCCAGCTCGTCGCCATCCTTAATTTCGCGGTCGGCATTAGCGTATTCCTGATTGATTGCGAACAGCAACGATCGGCCGAAGCGGCGTAGCCCGGGATAGAGAACCAGCACCCTCTCGAAGGCGTCAGCCGCCCGACTGGCGCCGTCCAACTCCATTTCAATCTGTTCGCGACCGGCAGTGTCCCGCGCTGCGCCGAAGAACAGGACCTGAACGCGCACGGATTTGTCAGAGCTTTGGAGTGAAGTCGTCATCGTGAGCAGCCAGTTTTATTCGACTTCGATCTTTCGACCCGCGTGTCCGTTTCCCCTGGCCACTGAATGCACGCGGGCCCTTTCTTCGTAAGACGGCAGCGCCTGGTCCAGCATCTCACGCAGCCGGTCCAGGCGCTCAGAGGTTGATCGCAGCTCCAGCATTTCCAGTTTTGTTTCCGATTCCATTTCCATCGCCGCGGCTACCAGAAACGAAAGCCTTTGCGGTTCGGTATCCGAGATGTCGGGAAGATTGGCCCGTTCATCGTTGATGGTGCGAACGGCCCGCGCGATCCGCATGAACATCTCGGCGACATGATGTGTTTTTTCAGCGAGCGCCTCGGTGTCTTCTGCATCATCTTCAAAGTAAGACACGCGGCCGACCAGGTAAGAATCGCCACGCTCGAGATAAGCCTCCACGCGGTAACGCACCAACCCCAGCGTCATGATGTTGGAACGGCCGTCAGGCAGCGCCTGGGTTTCCGTCACTTCAGCCACACAGCCGATGTGACCGGCGGGAGGTAGATCGGTGTCTGCAGAGCCGGGATCGAAATATGAAAGACCAAACAGATTTCCGCCCGCGCGAATATCGCTCAGCATCTCGCGATAGCGCGGTTCAAAGATGTGCAATGGCAAAGGCACGCCGGGAAATAAAACAATGGGCAAGGGAAAGAGCGGCAGCTCGCGCAGGCCTCGCACTCTGTCTAATGCTTCACTCATGAAGGAGCTTCTCCGCAGACTGATCGCAA
>JAWVFI010000168.1:0-8237 GCA_033856235.1 Blastocatellia bacterium
TGCGGGAACATGGCTTCGCCGTCGTGGGGGATTATGTCGGGGTGATGGGCCTGTTCGAGCGCGGTGAAGTTGATCTCGCGTTGCAGGCAGCCCGCGATTCTTCTTTCAATTACTTACTATGCAAGAAGGTTTCCGACACCGGCCCGGTAAATATGCCTGACAGTCGCGGCCCTAACTTGTTGCGGGCGTCGATAGGTTTATGCAGTGACTTTCCTGCCTCGATCGCACCGGGCAGCCCAATCAAGTTTCAGATCGAAGTTTCGAATACCGGCGACACTCTCTGGCTGGTTAGCCGCGCGGCGCCAAAGGGCACGGTGCGCTTAGGGATCAAGGTGCTCGATGACGCCTGTGAAACAGTGGATGAGTTTCATGGCGTGCCGGCCTTGCCGCACGCGATCGCGCCGAAAGAGAGTGTAAAGCTGACCATCAACAGAGCCGCGCCGATGGTCCCCGGAGATTATTTCTTGAAGATTGATTTGTTGAATCAGGACATTTGCTGGTTTGAAGAGCGGGGATCGCAACCGCTGGTGCTTCCATTTAGCGTCGGTTGATTTGGAGTGCGGCGACCTGTCGCCGCTTTGCCCTGCGGCGGCTTGACGCCGCATTCTTTAAGAACCGCAACTAAGCCCGGGTCGCGACCGGCGAAAGCGGCGACTAATCGCCCCACTCCAAAGCTCATGAGTTTTTCTTCCTTCACGAATGCGATACGGCGCCTGGCGGCAGATCCAGGTTTCCGTTCGACGTGCTTCGCCTTCGGGCTGACGCGCGCAATCGTGATTGGAATTCTCCTGCTCACGACCAGCATTCAGCGCGAACCCGATGGCCCGGCGTACGGTGGCAATATTAAGAGCGTAAGAGTGGAAGTTGATGGCCGGGGATTTCGGCAGCGATTGGTACGCGCGGCCGAAGTTGCCGACGGGCTCTGGTATTTGAACATTGCGCGGAATGGCCACGAGCAAGAACCTTTCAACGCCGACCGGCAGCATACCTGGGCATTCTTTCCCCTTTATCCTTTGCTGATAAAACTTGCGGCGAGCGTAACGAGAGAGTTTCCCCTGACCGCATCGCTGCTGTCGAACATTTTCTTTTTCGCGGCCCTGGTTATGCTGCACAAGACGGCATCGTTGTGGGGCAGCAATGATGGCGATGCGGAGCGGATTGTTTTTTATCTCGCTGCATTTCCCACCAGTTACTTTTTCTCATTGCCGTTCACTGAATCCCTTTTCCTGTTGTTGACGGTTTCCAGCTTCTTCCTGGCTAAGCGAGACAGGTGGTGGAGTGCCGGAATCGTCGGGGCTCTGGCTGCAGCCACTCGCTTGGCGGGAATCTTTCTCTTGCCGGCGTTGCTGATACTTTACTGGCAAGGGCACCGCAAGGATGGTTTGCGGGCCAAGCTCCTCGGGTTGTGCGTGATACCCGCCGGGCTGATCGCCTACATGTTGTACCTGCGTTCAATCACCGGTAACGCGTTTGCGTTTGTCGATATCCAGTCGGCATGGGGCCACCGGCCTAACTTTTTCCTCCGACCTTTGTTCGACTATCTCACCAGTCCGCTGACGCTGGGCGCCGGGTGGGACTTTCGGCTGTTGAACTTTGCCGCGGTGGTGTTGGCGTTCATTTGTTGCGGGGTTTTGCTAAAGCGGCGGGAGTGGGCCCTGGCAGTATTTGCGCTGCTATCCGTGATTGTGCCGTTGTCTGCCACGGTACTGCTGCAGTCGCTGGCGCGGTATGTGATGGTGATCTTTCCGGTGTTCATGGTGATGGGAACCTGGGGACGAACACCTCGCCGCGATCAGGCAATTAGAGCGGTTCTGATCACTCTGATGGCGTTGATGACAGCGTTGTTTGGATTAAGGGTGGGGCTGGCGCTGGCATAAGGCCGATATCCGAAACGACGAAGAAGCCCGCTTAAGCGGGCTTCCCCCGGAGGGTTATTAGCCCAGCGCTTTGAGCGCTGGGTACGGATGCCAGTGGGCCGTTCTAGCGCGCTTCAGCGTGCTTCCCATGAATTACATTTGGTCACGTCGGAAAAGTTAAGCCCGCTTAAGCGGGCTACCAAACACTGATCCATATATTACCTAGCCGTAAAACGGCTGGGCTATAACCTGCGGGAAAGCCGCGTAAACGCGGCTAGACATCTGACCTCTGCCCCCGCTAGCGCGCGCACTCGCTGTTGTTTCGGGTAACCACCATCCCGAACCGCGTCTGGTATTCCGCCGACGTCACGAAGGCGCAAACCATTGAGCGATAGCCGCTGGTGTCATTCGCCAGCTTGTTGTCCAGCACATTCAGCCAGAACTGGTACCCGCCCTGATCGGGATCGCGACGCAAATATCCAAAGTATTGCATCAAGACAAACGCGCGATTGTATTCAGCGCGAGCAAATGCCGGCGCGTCCGCCAGCCTTCGCAGGATCGTCGCGCGCCCGTTGTTGTTGCCATCGTACATTGGTATCAGCGCGTTCCGTTCAAATGACAGATCGACATTCGCGCCTTCGCGTATCGTATCCAGAAGTGCATCACTGAATTGCTGCCCCGTCATCTCCCCGGGATATTTCGTCTGAAATTCGCGCCGGGCAACAAACCCGCGGGCAAATGCTTCCTTGTTGGCGTCAAGATTCTGACCGCTAACAACCTGAGCGCGGTCGGCGGTAAATTCCGCGAAGGTCGGGCGCCGGCCCAGGGCGGACTTGTAAAGCCGGTACACGAACGAGCTGGCCTCCTGGAATTCAGTTTCCACAAAGAACGCTGCTGACACTCCAATGCGACGTTGCGCGATGCAGGCGGCGTCAGTTCCGCATTGTCGAATCTCGTTGGTCCAATACGCCAGCCCGTCGGCATCCGGTTCGCGGCCCAGAAAATCCGCATAGTGCTGGCGCACAAAAAACTGCGCGTCATCCGCCGCATTAGCCGAGCCGGATGCGGTCACCCCCGGATCGATTGTCAACGCCCCCGCCAGGTAAGCAACTTCGCCGGAGCTCGACTGCAAACGCAGGCTATAGTCGCCGAAAGGCGCATTCGCGGCGACCGAGACGTTGAAACTCACCACCGGATAGCCGGCGCTGAAGGACTGCGCTGTCAGACTGGCTGGATCAACTTTAACGAATGGCGAACTGGCTGTGATGCCGTTACCCCCAACCTGATCGACTCCGGAGCCTCCCACATAGACGGTGTAGGTCTTGCCGGCTTCCAACGGCAGCGGCGTAGTGGAAAGCTCGCCATTCAGTCCGGCTACCTGTGGCACCAGTGCCGGCGCCAGATCCGAGTCCAACTTCACGTCCACGGCGTTGATGGCACTGGAGGAGATTTTTACGTCTTTGGCAGAGAGGTCGGAAGCTTCGACTGTGCGGAAAAGGGGTTTAGTAGCAATTAGTCCCGAATAGGATCCGCCGGCCCCTGCAATATCAGACGCAGAGATTAGGCCGCCCAGACTTTGCAGCACGATCCGGTACGTTCCCGGGGCTAAACCATCGACACGATATTCGCCGGTACTGAGGCTGATATTCCCGGCAACGACTTTGCCGGTGGTGATGCTTTCCGCAAACACATGGGCGCCGAAGACCAGTGTGGACAGTTCGCCAGGCAGCTCGCCGGCGATCAACTTCCCTTTGATTGAACCGTTTCCCTGGCGCGAATCGTAAAGCGCGCGGACGCCGGCCCGATCATCTTCAGCCAGCGTGCGGCCCGTCAGCGCCGGCAAACCATAGACGCCATTCTTTGCCTGGCGTGGCTGCATCGTGGCCCCCAACACCGCGGAATGTTCCAAACCCAGGAGGTGGCCAATCTCATGCGTTAAGGTGGCTTCGAGATCGTAAGTTCCTACCGTGCCGTCGGTGGAAAACAGCTGGGTCGGATTGATGGCGATGTCTGCTTCGGCGATCGCCCCATTCGGCGCAAAGAAAACGCGCGTTCGTCCGGGAGCTTCCGAAGTGCCAAAGAGAGCTGCGTTCTCGGCGGCGACCGTAATCAGGCTCAAACCGTCGCCCCTGTTTGCTGGACTGATCGCTTGGGCGGCGGATGATGTCTCCACAAACTTTATGTTCCCGGCGGTGGCCCAGTGTTGCAGCGCGCGCCGAGCAGCACCAATTACATCGCTTCCGCTTTTAATGTTTGTTGGCGGCGACTGCAGTGAACTGGAAAAAGCAACCGTAATCGAATTGTGCGACCAGCGAATTGGAACTGAGCCGGCCTGATCTCGGTATTGCAGGGTATAGGCGTGCGTGGGCGCCATGCTGCCAAGCACAAAGAGTAGTGTGGCTATCGAGCAGGCGCGTCGCATATTGAACAACTCAAACTACAGGCTTAACTGGCTGGCGCAAACTGACGGTATGCGCTAAAAGAACGGGGAGACCGGAGCCCGAGCTGACCCGGGGCGCGTATGTTAGCACGAGCTGCAGCCGCGGTAGTATGATTTGGCGTGCAACCAAAGTGTTTCAGAGCATGACGCTCGGTACGACACTCTCAGTCAGGAAGGGCGGTTTACCGCGCTCCTTGAATGGAACCCATTCTGAGCGGGGGCACGCCCGCCTTCCTGACTGCAAGTATTCCGCGATTCATGTTATTTCAGCGTAATCAGCAGGAAAAATGAACAGTTCAGTCCCGGCAAATCGGTCAGAGACCCATTCCGAGCTCTATCAGCACCTGGAAGAACAAGCGCGGGCCCTGCTTCAGGGGGAAACGGATCTGATTGCTAACGCAGCCAACTTGTCGGCGCTGCTCTATCACTCACTGCCGAACCTGAATTGGGCAGGTTTTTATTTTCTCAAAGGCAGGGAATTGGTTTTAGGGCCATTTCAGGGAAGACCGGCGTGCGTGCGAATTGAGATGGGTAAGGGAGTTTGCGGCAGCGCAGCTACCAGGCGGCAAACGATCATTGTTCCGGATGTGAGCCAGTTCCCCGGACACATCGCCTGCGATAGCGCCTCTAAATCCGAAATCGTTATTCCGATCGTCAAGCAAAAGCATTTGCTGGGAGTGCTTGATTTGGACAGTCCCCAGTTGGCGCGATTCAAGAACGAAGATGCCGTGGGGTTGGAGCGACTGGTGAGCGTCTTCGTGGAAACGTCCGATCTATGAAACCCGTCCGCCCAACGATCGTCGCTATCAGCGGTTTCTCTTCCAACACCGGCAAGACGACGTTGATGTGTGAGCTCTTGCGCGCGCTCCCGGGGTGGGAAGCAATCAAACTGACTCGCGGGCATTACCGTTCATGCGGCAAGGAACCCGACACTTGCTGTGTCAGCGATCTACTCGGGGCCGAACCGGCAGTCCGTTCCGGCCGCGAGGAAAACTACGTGGCGGGTAAAGATACCGGCCGTTACTGGGACGCCGGCGCCGCTAACGTGCATTGGGTGATCGCTACCGACGAGCAGGTCGAGAGGGGAATCAAACAAGCGCTCCAGCGCGTGCGCACGCCGGCAGTGCTAATCGAAGGCAACAGCTTTCTAGATTACGTCGAAGCGGATTTTGCCCTCGTCTGCGCCCGCGCCGAGGGTGGAACAATTAAGACAAGCGCCCGACAACTGTTGCACAAGGCTTGCGGCATTTATGTTTCTACCCTTGAGGACGACGGGTCGAGAGCGCTGGCTAAGTTTTCGTCGTGGCGCGCGGGATTGGCCGTTGATCTCGAACTCAAAGGGCTACCTGTTTACACTCGCGGGGATCTGCCGCAGTTGGTTGAAATGCTGCGAAGGCCCCACCTGGCGCCGGGAGGCCTTGCAGAATACTTGCAGTCAGGAAGGGCGGCTTGCCCCCGCTCTTAGGGCTCTAATAACTTCTTGATTGGTTTTCGGCTGGCAGCGGGGGCAAGCCGCCCTTCCTGACTGCAAGTACTCCGGGTTGAAAGCTGAACCGAAGATGAGAAAACACACATGATCAAGATTCGCAAATCTGCAGAGCGCGGCCACTTTGACTTTGGCTGGCTCAACACCTATCACAGTTTTTCTTTTGATCGGTACTACGATCCGGCGCATATGGCATTTCGCAGCCTGCGCGTCATCAACGAGGATCGCGTGGAGCCGGGCCACGGTTTCCCGACTCACTCGCACCGTGACATGGAGATCATCACTTACATCTTAGAGGGCGCGCTGGAGCACAAAGACAGCATGGGCACCGGGTCGGTGATCCGGCCCGGCGATTTGCAGCGAATGACCGCGGGCACCGGCGTGGCGCACAGCGAACACAACCCTTCGGACGACGAGCCGGTCCACCTTTTGCAGATCTGGATTCTGCCGGAGAGAGAGGCTCTCGAGCCGAGCTACGAGCAGATCAACTTTGCGCGCGAAGAACTGCGAGGCAAGTTGCGCCTGATTGGTTCGTCCAGTGGACGCGATGGCTCAGTAACAATCCATCAGGATGCCCAGGTTTACGCGACCGTGTTGGAATTGAACGAGAGTGTCACTCTCGAACTCAAATCTGATCGCCATGCCTGGGTGCAAGTGGCACGTGGCGCGTTGAAGCTGAACGACAACTACTTGAAGCAGGGCGACGGGGCTGCGGTCAGCAACGAAAGTTCACTGACTTTGGTGGGGACGGAACCGACGGAAGCCCTGGTGTTCGACTTGGCATAACAAGAAAGGAGCGATCATGGAAGCAACGAGAGTCACAGTTGACGAGGTAAGAGAGCGTCTGGATCGCGGCGAACCGTTGGCCTTCGTGGACACGCGCAATGCGAAGGACTGGGGGGAATCCGAACAGCAAGCAGCCGGCGCGATCCGCGTGCCTTCTGATCAATTGTTACAACACCTCACCGAGATTCCCCGGGACCGCTCAGTCATCACGTATTGCGCCTGCAATTACGAGATGTCCAGCGCCCGCGTCGCTCAACGCTTACTGGAACAGGGGTGGAAGAACGTGCACCCGTTGTATGGAGGGTTCGAAGCCTGGGTGAAGGCAGGCCTGCCGGTCGAAGCGAAGGGGCAGGGGCAGTAGACAGGAGCAGGCGGCAGAAGCAGAAGGCAGGAATAGCTGTCGCCGCTCGGTGCCTGTTCCTGCCGCCTGTGCCTCTGCCGACTGCTCCTGCCTTCACACTCCCGCCAGTAGTTTCTTCCAACGCACCCACGCTTCAGCGCGCGCCTTTTGATTTGCTTTGTAAGTGGTCAATGCCTTCTGATGCGCTTCCATCGCCTTTGCTTCTTCTTCCGGGCCGCCCTTTACTGTCGGGGGCTCAGGCGGCGGGCTTTCGCCGGCGCGCATGAAGCCGTGCCCCGCGCCCTCGTAGGTTACCGGCTCGTATTTCTTTTTCAACTCCTTCATCGCTTCAATCGTTTTCGGCAAGGTGGCGTTGATGCGCATATCGTTGCCGGCATAGAAGCCGTAAACACGTGCCTTGATCCGCGCCAGCTGAACCTTATCGATGGTCTGATCCGGATTGGCGGGAGCAGAACCATAGAAGACAAACGCTGCTTTCAACTTCGGATTATTAGTGGCATAACGAAACGTCTGTGTGCCGCCCCAGCAAAAACCTCCGACCGCCAGCTTGCCATTCGCGCTGGGAAGCCCGGTTACGTAAGCAGCAATAGCATTCAGATCGGCAGTAATTTGATCCGGAGGCAACGCTTGAATTGCTTTCCCTACGCCGTTGCTGTCGGCGGCGCGGATCTCAGCAGTGCCGCCGCCGCCCGGTCCCATTCCGGAAAGCAGATCGGGTGCGATGGCGATGTAGCCGGCTTCGGCTAGTTGGTCCGTCAGGCTCTGCACCCAATCGCTCATCCCAAAGATTTCATGAATCACAACCACCGCAGGAGCCTTCTTGCTGACCTCGGGATAGACGACGAACGCGCTGACCTCGCGATCGCCGTTCTTCACTTTCACCCACTCCTGGTGGCGGGGCGACTTTGCCAGCCGGGCCTTGGCCCACTCCTGCATGTCCATGGAGACCGCTTCCGCAGTTGCGCCGGGCGTCATGTGGTTCATGTGCTGGTGGGCATCCATCCCCTGGCCCGAGACCCGGGCCGTGAACATAAGCACCGCCACTATGGCCAAAGAAATTGTGGTCAGGACAGTCGGTCCGTTGGCTACCTTCATTTGTCGCCTCCGTAAAGGAATTTGTTTTGAAATCGGGGGAAGGGCCGATTCTAACAAAGGGGAGGGTTAGTGGAGAAGCTGAAGGGGATCTGGGTGTTGCCCGAATTTCAGGCTTCGTAATCTTTCTATTCCCCGCCCTCTGGGAGGGGGTAGGGAGGGCTTGGGGCGTTGCTAGCCTCACCGAGAAGACGCGCGGCCTCGATGGCCGCGCGC
>JAWVFI010000169.1:0-19544 GCA_033856235.1 Blastocatellia bacterium
CCGCGGCGGATTATGCGTTGGCAAAAACAGTGTGTAAAGGCAGAAATAAGCGCCCAGCCACCGGCAAACTTCAGTCTGACGGGCTGGGCGCTTTTCTATCCGGTTTCCGCCGGCTTAGATTTACTTCTTTTCAGCCCCGGCAGCCTTCGCGGCGCCATAGGCTGTTTCCGCTTTCTCCGCGGTCGGGTGTACGGGCAATCCCAGTTTGACCCTTACTTCATTCTCGATCCGTCCCAACAACTCCGGATTATCTTTCAAAGACTGCTTGGCGTTTTCGCGACCCTGACCCAATCGATCACCTTTGTACGAGAACCACGCTCCGCTTTTTTCGACGACCCGGTGATTGCTGGCCAGATCCAGTAAATCACCTTCGCGTGAGATGCCTTCGCCGTACATGATGTCAAACTCGCAATCTCTGAACGGCGGCGCCACTTTGTTCTTCGCAACCTTGACCTTCGTGCGGTTGCCGACAATGCGGTCGCCGTCCTTAATCGCCCCGATGCGCCGGATGTCCAGCCGCAGCGACGAGTAAAACTTCAGCGCGCGGCCACCGGTAGTGGTCTCGGGATTTCCGAACATCACGCCGATTTTCTCGCGAATCTGATTGATGAAGATAAAGCAGGTGTTTGACTGTGCGACTATCGCCGTCAACTTCCGCAGAGCCTGGGACATGAGACGCGCCTGCAGGCCAGGCAGCGAATCGCCCATCTCGCCATCGAGTTCAGCACGCGGCACCAGGGCCGCCACCGAATCCACCACAATCACGTCGACCCCGTTAGACCTGACCAGGGCTTCGGCAATTTCCAGGGCCTGTTCGCCGGAATCCGGCTGCGAGATCAGCAGTTGATCGATGTCTACGCCCAGCTTGCCGGCATAGTCTGCATCCATCGCGTGTTCGGCGTCGATATAAGCCGCCACGCCGCCTGCTTTTTGCGCCTCGGCCACAATGTGCATGGCCAGGGTACTTTTACCGGAACTTTCCGGACCGTAAATCTCGACGATCCGTCCGCGGGGCACTCCGCCCACGCCGATGGCTGCGTCGAGAGACAGCGAAGTGGTCGATATCGCCGGAATATCCGAAATTTCTCGTTCGCCTAGACGCATGATCGACCCTTTGCCAAATCGCTTCTCAATGTTTAGCAGTGCCGCGTCGATCGCTTTTCCGCGTTCGACCAGGTTGCGGTCTTCAGCCATAACAGCCATCTCTTTCTTCTGCTCCTCTCTAATCTGTGCATCGCTTTTCCGCCGTTGCGGACGCAGCTTAACACATCCGGCCTGAGAATGGAACAGAGTTTCACATATGCAACACCAGTATTTTCGGGAGGGTCAGGGATCACGAAGTGCTGGTCGAGCGCGGCGGCAGCCCTCTCTGCCGAACGTGTCACGCAAACTGTTAATTTGCGCGCGCGCAGAATGCCGTCCACCGCGCAAACTAACAGTTTGCGTTACGAGTCCCTTGGCGAACGAGGCGCCAGAATACTCTACCGGCACACCTGCGTCGAGCTTCTTCTTTCGACATTCCAGTCTTCACAATGCAGAGATTCTGGTAAGTCTTAGGCCGCTTGATTACCTAGAAGGTTGCGAACAAAATCACCGATCGCCTCAGCCAGGTGGGACTGTTCAGAGCGTTTTTCAATCTCTGCGACAATCGCTGAGCCGACCACGGCGGCATCAGCATAGCGGCAAACTCCAGCGACCTGTTCGGCATTTGATATCCCAAAGCCCACGGCAACTGGTAAGTCTGATATTTGGCGGACACGCGCGACGAGATTTTCCGCCTCCACACTGACATCGGAACGCGTGCCGGTGACGCCCGCGCGCGAAACTGCATAGATGAACCCGCTGGCACGCTCAGTAATCATTCGCAAACGCTCGTCGGTGGAAGTAGGCGCTGCCAGGAAAATCAAGTCCAGCAGTTGCCCGCGCAAAGCTTTAGCGAAGTCGTCCGATTCTTCCGGCGCCAGGTCGGTTACCAAAACGCCATCCGCGCCCGCCCGCTGCGCTTCGTTGGCCAGCCGCTCGATTCCAAATTGAAGTAAGGGATTGAAGTAGCTGAAGAGGACGATGGGAACAGCCGTCGTCCGGCGCGCTTCGGCCACGACCGCGAGCACGTCCGCTACCCCGACGTGATTTCGCAAGGCACGTTCTGAAGCGCGTTGAATCACCGGGCCGTCCGCCATCGGATCGCTGAAGGGCACGCCCAGTTCGATTACAGTTGCGCCGGCCCGGGAAAGTTCAATTAGCAGTTTTCGCGTGGTTTCGAGGTCAGGGTCGCCCGCCACGATGAAGGGAATAAAGCCCTTCTTGCCCTCACTCTTTAGTCGCGCAAACGTAGCTGCAATCCTGCTCAAACAGATCCCCCATCGTTTAGAAGCGGGCTACCGCCCGCTTGGTCGGACGGTAGCCCGACCCTAAACACCAAAACATTTTACTCTGGGGTCGCGAGATGCTGCTGAACAGTGTTCACATCCTTATCGCCACGCCCGGAAAGATTCACGATTACGATCTGACCTGACTCCATCCCACCGCAAGTCTTCAAGGCGTGCGCCACCGCATGTGCTGACTCCAGGGCCGGAATGATGCCTTCCAGCCTGGCAAGAGTGTGAAAGGCCTGCAGCGCCTCAGCATCCGACGCCGAAGTGTATTCCACCCGCCCGGTATCATGTAGAAAAGCATGTTCCGGCCCTACCGAAGGATAATCCAGTCCTGCCGATACGGAATGCGTCGCGGCCACTTGCCCGCGTTCATCCTGCAGCATGTAACTCATCGTGCCCTGCAGAACGCCCGGCCTTCCATCTCCGTTTTCGTCGAAACGCGCGGCATGTTGGCCCAGCGTAATGTCGCGGCCGCCGGCTTCGACGCCAATCATGCGCACCGACGAATCCGCCAGAAAAGGATGAAACAGTCCGATGGAATTCGATCCTCCACCGACGCAGGCAATCAGGACATCAGGCAGGCGATTCGCCTGAGCCAGAATCTGCGCGCGCGCTTCCCTACCGATGACGGTCTGAAAATCACGCACCATCAGAGGGTATGGATGCGGCCCGAGCGCACTGCCCAACAGGTAGTAGGTATCGCCAACGTTGGTTACCCAGTCGCGCAGCGCTTCGTTAATTGCATCTTTCAAAGTACGCGCGCCGGCATTTACCTCGCGGACTTCGGCCCCCAGCAGCTGCATGCGGAAAACATTTAACGCCTGGCGGCGCATGTCTTCCGCGCCCATGTAAACAACGCACTCCATGCCGAACAAAGCGCAGACTGTCGCCGTGGCTACTCCATGTTGTCCGGCGCCGGTCTCCGCAATCACTCGCTGTTTCCCCATTCGCCGGGCCAGCAGCACCTGCCCGAGGGTGTTGTTAATCTTGTGGGCGCCGGTATGTAGAAGATCTTCCCGCTTCAGGTAAATCTGGGCCCCGCCGGCGTGTTCCGTCAGTCGCCGCGCGTGAAAGAGCGAGGTCGGCCGTCCGGCATAGTTGTGCAGCAGATCATCCAGCTCTTCCTGAAAGCCTGGATCGGCGCGCGCGGCAGCATACGCGGCGGTCAACTCCTGCAGCGGCGCCATCAAAGTCTCAGGCACAAAGCGGCCACCGTAGCGGCCCCAATGACCAAGCGAATCAGGTTGTGTTTCAGCGTTCATTTGTCAGAACCGCTGGGGTAGCGGGCGGTTGATCTAACCAGTCAAAGATGTTCTCACCGAAGCGTCAACCACCCGCTCCCGCAGGCGGTTCTGACAGTTACCTACCCGCTACGTACTTTTCGAACCACTCCAGGTTTGTCTGCGCCGCCTTCAGCACCATCTTCGGCTCATTCGGGCCATGCGGCATGCGTGGCAGGACGATCATACGCACCGGCACATTCTGCACTTTGAGCGCGTTGTAAAGTTCGTAACCCTGTGAAATGGGCACCCGCTCGTCGGCCTCGCCGTGCTGAATCAAAGTGGGTGTGACAACGCCCTTCGCATTGAACATCGCCGAGTGTGCCCGGTAGATGTCCAGGTTCTCCCAGGGCTGGCCACCGAAGTAGTCCGGAATAAAACTCGGAATATCAGCCGTGCCGATAAAGCTCATCAGATTCGTAACGCCCGCGCCCACCGACGCTGCTTTGAAGCGATGGGTTTGAGTGATGATCCACGAAGTCATGAAGCCGCCGTAACTCCAGCCCATGACTCCCATGCGATCGGGATCGGCGACTCCCATTTTGATGACGTGGTCCACTCCGGTCATCAGGTCCTGATAATCCCCGCCGCCCCAATCCTTGATGTTTGCATAGCGAAACTTTTGTCCGTAGCCCGAAGAGCCCCGCGGATTCACCCGCAGGATGGCATAGCCACGAGATGAAAACGGGGCCAGCGGATAAGGAGAGCGATTGCTGACCAGGTAACTCTGGGTGAAGACTCCCGCCGGACCGCCGTGCACATTTAAAAGAAGCGGGACTCGCTTCCCTGCTTGATAGCCAACCGGATAGGTCAGGAGACCTTCGATGTCCATGCCGTCAGTGCTCTTCCAACGAACAACCTCGGTCTTGCCGACAGGGATTTTGGGTAAGTCGGCGTTGCTGCGGCTGACTTGTACCGGCGCGAACGAGTTGACCCCGGTGACGTACGCTTCCGGGGCCTGTTCGGGAGTTTGCAAGGTAAAGCCGAACATCGTGCGCGCACGGTTCATCGAGAAGGCGCCAATGACCTCGTTGCCTTTATTCAGTTCCGTAACCTTGCTGTTGCTGACATCGATCGCCGCTAGTCGCGTGATCGTGCCGTGCGTTTCGGCAAAATAGACCCGGCGTCCATCCGCCGACCAATCGAGAAAGCCAGGTTGGGCATCGTACGTATCAGCCAACAATCTGGCCGTGCCCCCACCTGCGGGAGCGATCGCAATCCGCCGATAGCCGGCCCAACGGGGCGGATCTTCGCTGACCAGATAAGCGATCTGCTTACCATCCGGCGAGTAAAGAGGATCGGATTCTGACGCGGAGGTTGCGGCCAGAGTCGTGACGTTGCCGCCGGCCACATCCACTGTCAGCAAATCAGAAGTGGTCCAGTAGTCCGCCTTGGGCATCCTGGTGCGGCTGAAAGCAATCGTTCGACCATCGGGCGACCAGCGAAAGTCTGCTTCGACGTTGTAATCACCCGCAGTCAGTTTCCGCGGTTCGCGCTTTCCGTTGGCGTCCTTCTGCACATTGATAACAAACAGGCGGCTCATCTTTACGTCTTCGTCGATCCAGCGCGAATCATCTTTGCCCTTGCTCGCTTTCTCTTCCGATTCACTCGGTTGGTCGCGCATGGTGAAGGCTATGCGCGTACCATCCGGCGACCAGGCGAACGCGCCCACGCCACTCTTCACGTCGGTGACCTGTTCCGCTTCGCCGCCGGTAATGCGCAAGAGAAACAAATTGTTTTTGCCGGACCGGCTCGATTGGAAAGCGAGCCACCGGCCATCCGGCGACCATTGCGGATCGGTCGACGACTTCTCGCCGAACGTGACCTGGTAAGGATCGCTCCCGTCGGTGTTAGACATGTAAATCTGCGTAACGTATTCGCTCTTTTCCGGCGTCATTACCGCTTCGGCAACTGTGTACGCTACGCGCTTACCATCGGGTGAAACGCGCACTGTGCCCACGTTCTTCAACTTCATCTGAAGCTCGGGCGTCCATCCCGTTGCGCGGGGGTAATCATCGCCCGCATTAGTTACTCCCGCCGCGGTCGTCGCCAGAAGGGCAATCAGGGCCAGGCTGAGAAGGCCGGCAAGTATCCATGTTCTACAAAAGGTGAGACCACGCATTTTAGAAATCTCCTTACATTGATAGTCGGAAGCCCAAGCCCGCAAACTAAAGTTTGTACTCTAAACACGTGAAGGCGGCAGAGTCGCAACACTCGCTACAGGCGTATAGAGTACAAGCTTTAGCTTGCGCGCTTCTACTGAAATTTCTAGCTCGGGGGCGCCATCGCCGGAGCTACGGCTATTCGATTGCGACCTTCAGTCTTCGCTCGATACAGCGCTTTGTCACTCGCGGCGTACAACGCGCGTTCCGAATTCGCATGCGCGGGGCACGCGGCCACGCCGAGGCTGACTGTCGCCAGGCCCGCGCCCTTAATCGGCTCAGCGGAGAGTGCGGGCTGCAGACGCGCGGCAGCGGTGATGGCCTGCTTCTCATTCACCCCCGCGAGCAAAAGTGCGAACTCCTCGCCGCCCAATCGCGCCGCGGTGTCGTTGTCGCGCGAGGCCTCCACCAGCGTCGCCGCTACCTGGCGGATCACAATATCGCCGACTGAGTGCCCGTGTGCGTCATTGATCTTCTTCAGGTGATCGATGTCCAGCAGCATCAGCGCGCAGGGTGTTCCATAGCGGCGAAATCTTTCCAATTCGCGGCCCAGGGCTAGCCGGAAACGGCGGCGATTTGCCAGGCCCGTCAGCGGATCCAGGTCGGCTTCCGCCCGCAAGCGATCGATTCGCTGACGCAGGTCGACCAATTGTACGGCCCTCGCCAGCAGCAACTCCAATTGCTGCGGGAGTTGGAAATAATCGTGCGCGCCAGCCGCCAGGGCCTCCTGGCGTCGGTGATCAGTTGCGGGCTCAGCGCCCACCAGAATGCAAGGCATGAAGTCTTCCGACGCCGCCAGTTTGCGCGCGACTTCAAAGGCGCTAACTCCTTTGAGATCCAAAGCGGCGACTACCAGATGAGGACGAGTGCGCGGTATTGCGACCAACGCCGCAGCGCTGCCGGAGATACCCGCGATGGCGAACCCCGCCTGCTCAAGCGGCGCGATTAGCGGCTGATGTCCAGTGTGGTCAGTGACCAATAAGACCCGACCCTGATCGCGCGTAGTTTCGGTCACCGCACTCCTCGCCCTTGCCGCCGATGAACTAGAGGCTCAATTGGGACGCAAGCTAAAGTTTGTACTCTATACACCTTAAACGCATGTTCAGAGATCTTCCTTACAGGCGTTTAGACTACAAACTTTAGTTTGCGTGTCACGAAAGAACATCGAAACGAGATTATACAAGAATCTCAGGAGCCAGGGCGCGCGGCCCCTAAATCGGAACCACGCCGCGAACCGCTGCGATGAAGTCGGTGGTCTTCTGGCGATCCTTGCGACCCGGAGCTGATTCCAGCCTACTACACGCATCGACGCCATAGGGACGCACGGCCGTAATCGCGGCGGCAATGTTTTCCGCCGAAAGCCCTCCGGATAGAAACAGTTTGTTTACGAGAGGACGCGTCTGCGCCGCGATGGCCCAATCAATCACCTTCCCGGTTCCACCTAGCAAGTCCCGATCAAAGGCATCAAGCAAAATCGCATCTGTTTCGTACGCAGTAGCATCTTCGGGCCGAAATGCCTGGTTAACTCGAAGGGCCTTGATCACGTTGAGACCTTCAAAGGCTCGGCAGTATTCCGGCGACTCGTCACCGTGAAGTTGGATGGTGAACACTCCAGCTTCTCCGGCAACGCGGGCAACTACCGCGGGATCGCCTTCGTTGGCAAACACGCCGACTGCGGTTACCGTCGCCGGCAAACGCGCGATGATGTCACGCGCCGCGGCGGACTCAATGAACCGGGGACTGGGCCGATAAAAGTTGAAGCCGAGCGCGTCCGCACCGGCCTCAACCGCCGCCAGGGCATCGTCAAGATTGGTAATGCCGCAAATCTTTACTTTAGTCATACTCTTATGGAGTGCGCCGGCAGAGCGAAGCGGCGACGGTGCTTTGGATATCGGTGATCCCACCTTTTCTCACTGTGCTTTGATCCAAAGCGGTGTCGCGCTCCGCTCGCCAGCGCACTCCAAATTCGTTGCCTTTCTCAAAAAGTCTCCCGCAACTCGCGCAAACGCTTTTCCGGATCGGGCGACCGCATCAGCATCTCGCCAATCAAGAAACCCTGGTAACCCAGTTCGTTGAGTCCACGCAGATCGTCAGCGGTATGCAAGCCGCTTTCGCTGATGCAAATCACATCTGGCGGCGCTTTTTGGATCAGCCGCGCGGAGGTGGCCAGCGAAACCTCGAACGTATGCAAGTCACGATTATTCACGCCAATCAACGTGGCGCCGCAATTGGACGCCCGCTGCATCTCGGCTTCCGTGTGGACTTCGATCAGCACGTCCATGCCCAGCTCATCTTCGGCAACCGAACGTAGCTGGTGCAGACCGGCGTCGTCCAGGGCCGCCACGATCAGCAGGAGCGCATCCGCGCCTGCCGCCGCCGCCTCGTAAACCTGAAACTCGTCGAAGATGAAGTCCTTGCGCAGCACCGGCAAAGCGACCGCTCCACGGACGGCCCGCAAGTCCTCCAATGACCCGTGAAAGTAGTCTTCCTCAGTAAGAACAGAAACCGCAATCGCTCCGCCGCGTTCATAGGCCACGGCCAAGGCAACCGGATCGGCCGCCGCGCTGATTTCGCCACGAGAAGGCGATGCCCGCTTGATCTCTGCGATGATATTTATGCCCCGCCCGCCAATCAGTGCGTTGAGCAAATGATGCGGTCTAGCCTGCAGGCGCGCATCGATCGCCCTGGTCCGCATTGCAGCGATCGAGGTCTCCGCTCGTGCTGACCCCAGCCGAACCCGTTTCTTATCGATGATTTCTGCCAGGAAATTCATCTAAATGGCTTTGTCATCAACCAAGCGCAAAGTGGTTGCGTCGTCCAGCCCAACTTTGCCCCTTCGGCGCAAAACTCCCATTTCATGTTCTTTAATGTTCTTCGTGCGTTTTCGTGAATCGTACCGCGATGCGTCAGCGCACGATTCACGAAACTACACGAAATCCCACGAAGTGACACGAATCAACGCCGGTTTTGGGCATTGTCATTTGTTTGGTTGGAATTGCCGGGAGACTTTTTGTGCAAAGCTCGCCCGCAACTCATCCTTAGCTGGAACTCGTTGCTTTTGCCAACGCCTCTAACTTTGCGGAGGCCTCACCGCTGTCAATGGCGCGCTCCGCCAACTGGGTTGCACTGTGCAAATCGTCCGCGCGGCCGCCCACAAACAACGCGGCGGCTGCGTTCATCAAAACCAGTTGGCGCGCTTCGTCTTGGCGTTCGCCGGACAACACTTGCCGAATCATCGCTGCGCTAGTCTCGGCATCAGCGCAATGTAAGTGCTCAATGGGCGCCATGTCGTACCCAAAATCGCCCGGCCCAATTTCAAAGGATTTCACGTCCCCGCTCTGTGCGGCGCTGACGAAGGTCCGGCCCGCAAGCGTCACCTCGTCCAGCCCATCTTCTCCGTGCACCACCCACGCGTGTTCGGTGCCCAGCATCGCCAACACTCGCGCCATCGGTTCCACCTTGTCTCGCCGCCACACGCCGACAATCTGACGCGGCGCGTTGGCCGGGTTCGTTAGCGGACCGATTAGATTGAAAGTAGTTTGCACTCCAAGTTCGCGCCGCACCGCCGCGACGCGCGCCGTCGCTCCATGATAGAGCGGGGCGAACATGAAACAGATCCCAAGCTCATTCAGGCATCGTTCAGACACCTCGGGAGCGATAGAGACGTTCACTCCCAGCGCCGTCAGGACATCGGCGCTGCCGCACTTACTGCTGGCGGCCCGGTTGCCGTGCTTGGCGACCGGCAGGCCGGCGGCCGCAATCACAAAGGCCGCCGCCGTTGACACATTGAAGGTCTTGGCGCGGCTGGATCCGGTGCCAGCCGTATCAATAAAACATTCGTGCTGCGACTTCAGTGGCACGGCGCGGTCGCGCATCGCCTCCGCCATTCCAGCCAGCTCCTCCACAGTTTCGCCTTTGGCGGCGAGGGCTATCAAGGCCGCTGCGATTTGCGCATCCGTGGAACCTTCCTCCAATAGCGCGGCAACGAATTCCGACGCCTCGGCGCGGTTCAGGTTTTCATCGCGCAGTAGGGCGGCTGTGAATCGGCGCAAAGGGTTTTCAGCCATCTCAATAAACGCCTTCTGGCGCACGGACCTAATATCGCGTTAACGAAAACTAGAGCTTCAGGAAGTTTCCCAGAAGGCGCTTCCCATCCGGCGTCATTATCGATTCCGGGTGAAACTGGACTCCCTCAATCTTCAACTGCCGATGGCGCAGGCCCATGATTACTCCCTCGGGGGTGGTGGCTGAAACCTCCAGACATACCGGCAGGGTTTTTCGCTCGACTTCCAGCGAATGATAGCGGCCGGCTTTGAAGCGATACTCGAGGCCTTCGAAAATCGTCTGGCCGTCGTGGCAAATCTCCGATGGCTTTCCATGAAACAACTTGGAGGCGCGCACCACCCGTCCGCCAAAGACCTGGGCTATTGCCTGATGACCGAGGCAAACACCGAGGATCGGAATGCGCCCGCCGAAGTTTTCGATGATCTTCAGTGACGCTCCCGCCTGATCCGGCGTCCCGGGACCGGGCGAGATGACGATCCTATCAGGCCAATTCGACTCAATCTCTTCGATTCTCACGTGGTCGTTACGCCGCACCTCAATCGCCTCGCCCAGCTCACCCAGATACTGCACCAGGTTGTAGGTGAAGGAATCGTAATTGTCGATGACGAGAAGCATGGTTAGGGTTTCGGGTTTCGGGTTTCGAGTTTCGAGTTTCGGTTTCCGGGTTTCGAGTTTCGGGTTTCGGGTTTCAAGTTTTAAGCTTCGGGCTTCGAGCTTCGAGTTTCGGGCTTCGAGCTTTTGGTTTCCGGGATCTGGGTTCGGTTCCTAGTTTTAAGTTTCGAGTTTCGATTTTCTGGTTTACGGGGTTTCGAGTTTCAAATTTGACAGCTCGGGGGTTTCGCGTTTGTCGGATTTTGAGTTTGTGTTTTTGGGTTTCAGGCTATTAGCTATTTGGGCCGAATGTCAGGTCAGTGCGTTGCGGGGTTTGGCGGTTCAGGCATCAGGGTTCCGCGGGCGGGTTCTTTTCGTATGGTCAGGTGGACGGATTTTTTGTGTTATCAGGTTAGTGGTTTTTTTTTGATCTGAGATCTCAAATATCAGATCTCAGATCAAAACCTTGAAACCCGCTATTTTTGAGCCCGCACTTGAAATTCGCCAGTTGAGCCCCCGCCACTCAAAATCCAATCAAACTTGAAACCTCGCAACCCTTCGAACCCAAAACCCTAAACCCGGGACTCGAAACTCGAAACCCGACCCCTACTTCCTCAACCCCGCGGCCTGTAACAACGTTGCCACACCCGTCCGCTTGTTCCGGGTGGCCCAGACAGCGGCGGTCGCTCCCTTGTTGTCCTTCACGCCGGCATCGGCTCCCTTAGCCAGCAGCCAACGCACCACTTCATCCTGGCCGTAACTGGCAGCCCACATCAAAGGAGTGCCGCCCAGTTTGTTTCTCACATTCGGGTTGGCTCCTTTTGCCAACAACCGCTCAGCCAACATCGCGTTACCGCGAAAAGCTGCGCCATGCAAAGCCGTATCGCCGGCATCGTCCTGATAGTTCGGGTCAGCGCCGCGCTCCAGCAGTTTCGTCGCTTGACCTTCACGCTCGTGCCAAACGGCGAGCATCAACGCTGAGGTGCCGTTCGGCGCCCGCCCTTTCAGATTCAAATCTTTCAGGTCCAGCAAAGCGTCTGCGGCAGCATCCTGTTCGCGCGTCAGCGCCAGGAGGAGCGCGCTCCACCCACCTCTTACTTCAACATTCGGGTCCGCGCCGCCCACAAGCAAAACGTTCAAGACTTCCAAATCGCCCCGCCCGGCAGCCGCCATTAAAGCCGTATCTCCATCATCCCCTTCGCGAGCATTGGGATTCATTCCCGCCGTGAGGAAGCCTTTCACTGCCATCACATCTCCCGCAGCTGCTGCCGCCAGGAAAGACTTTTCATTAAACTCGTAGCCGCGCAGCTTCAAAAACTGCTTTGTTGCTTCCGGCGTCGGCTGATTGCTGCCCGGCTGACGACAGCCCGACAACGAAAGGGTCAGGCAGATGATTATTGTCCAAAGTCCAATGTCCAACCTCCAGGTTCTAACATCGTTCGCTTCCATAAGCCGGGGCTTGAAGATTTGGCTGAATGACATTGGACGTTGGACTTTTCGACTTTGGACGTCTTATTTACAGGCTGCGACAACGGCCCGCGTTATCTTTACCGGAGTCGCAGGTTTGTCGCCGTCCACTGGCGCATGATTGATCGCGTCTGCGACCTCAATCCCTTTGACGACGCGTCCGAACGCGGCGAACGTTCCGTCCAGATGCGGGCCATCGCCGACGAGAATGAAGAAGTGTGTGGAAGCGCTGTTCGGTTCTTCGCCGCGCGCCATGGAAACAATCCCGCGAACATGTTTGATCTCACTGGGCTCGTCCGGCAGCTTGCGCGACATGCGTTTAGCCATCTCGACGCTCCACTTCTCGCCAGTGGAGAGGTTGCCACCCTGGATCACGAAATCCTTGACTACGCGACTGAAGGTCGTGGTATCGAGGGCGCCGGTGGCCGACAAGTTCAGGAAGTTGCGCACTGACTCCGGAGCCACGGTGGGCAGCATCTCGATAACAATGGCGCCGGGTTCGGTTTCCAGCGTTACGCACTGGCCCGTCATGCGGGCCACCGTCGCCCCATCAAAAGGCTCCCTGGGCGGCGGTGTTTCCATAGGAGTAGCGGCGGGCTTGGCCGGCGCCGCCGCCGGCTTCTTTGGGTCCTGACCCAGGCCCGTCACCGTCGCGGCCCCGACCGAGCAACACAACAAAAAAGTGATCGCTAAGGTTTTCATAGAAAGCAACAACCCCGCTAGGGTCAGGCGCCGGCTGGCTTTGCAAAATAAAGCGCCCTGATGATCTTCAAGTCCTGCCTTGATTCGTGTCAATTCGTGAATTTCGTGGGATTTCGTGAATCGTGCGCTGAAGAATCGGAGTCATACGGTTCACGAAATTACACTAACCACACTAACGAACACGAAATTAGAGTCTTTGTGAAAAGCTTCGCACCTTACAAGCCCGCCTCGGCTAACTCAATTGCGCGAAACAAAGCCTGCGCTTTGTTCATCGTTTCCTGGTACTCGCTTTCGGGCACTGAGTCGGCGACGATTCCCGCCCCAGCCTGCACCGTGACGGTGCCGTCGCGCAAAACCATGGTGCGAATTGCGATGCAGGAATCAAGGTTGTCGGCATAATCGGCGTACAGCACGGCGCCGGCATACACGCCGCGCGGGACTGGCTCCAACTCCCGCACGATTTCCATAGCCCGAATCTTTGGAGCTCCGGTAACAGTCCCCGCGGGAAAACATGAGGCGAGAGCGTCGAAACGATCCAATCCGTCGCGCAACCTCGATCGCAGGCTGGTGACCAGATGCTGGACCTGTGAATAGCGTTCGATGCCCATGAGCTCTTCCACCTGCACCGATCCGTAATCGGAAACTCGCCCCAGATCGTTCCGGCCCAGGTCGACTAACATCGTGTGCTCCGCCACTTCCTTCTCATCGGCGCGCATCTCTTCGCCGAGCATCCAGTCTTCAGCCTCCGTCGCGCCGCGTTTTCGTGTTCCTGCAATCGGACGGTAATCCAAACGCCGGCCGTGGCAGCGAACCAGCATCTCCGGAGAAGCGCCGATGATCGTCTCATGGCCGAGGCGTAGGTAATACATGTACGGCGCCGGGTTGGTGGAACGCAACGCACGATACATCATCAGCGGATCGACCGTCGTCGGTTTGGTGAACTGCTGCGAGATTACTGCCTGATAACAATCGCCCGCGGCGATGTACTCCTGCACAGTTCCCACGGCGGCTTCGAAGTCAGCTTGCGGCCAACTCGATTTGAATCCGTTACTCTCCGGGCTCACCCGGGTCGTTGCCCTGTGCGACGAAGCCGGCAACCCAGCGGTCAATAAATTTTCCAGCCGGCCGGTTTCAGCCACTGCCTGATCGTAAAGATCGCGCAACCGCGACGGGTTGCCTTCACTCTCGTCGGTCAGAACCAGGGCAGTGATTTCGATCTGTTGCCGCACGCGGTCGATTGCCAGCAGGGTGCGATAGAACATCCACACCGCGTCATCGCTTTCCTTCTCCGGCCCATCTTTATGAAGGACTGGTTCAAACCACTCCGCCGCGCCATACGCGAGATAGCCGACCGCGCCTCCGGCCAGCGGCGCCAACCCGGCGCGGCGCGCCAGTTTCTGCCGGGAGAAGTATTCCCGGACAAACTCAATCGCGTTCTGATCTTCACGAACTTCTTCGATGCCATGGCGCTCGATTACCGTGCGCGAGCCGCGGCCACGGACAATCATCCAGGGATTCGCGCCCAGGAATGAATAACGCGCGAGACGCTCTCCGCCCTCGATCGACTCCAGTAAAAAAGCGTAAGGCGCGTCCCCGGCGATGAGCATGAAGGCCGCCACTGGTGTCTGCAGATCGGCGAGCATAGTCCGCACCACCGGCACCGCATTGCCGCGCAGCGCCTCGACTTCGAATTCCTCAAATGTTGCCGGTTGGAGTTTCACTATCAAATAAAAAGAGAGTGCGCATAGGTCAGAACCGCCTGCGGTAGCGGGCGGTTGAACACGCGTTATCAGATCCGTCAAACCCGAGCGTTCAACCGCCCGCTACCGCAGGCGGTTCTGACTTCGGCGCCAGTCGTTCGCTTTGCGAACGGGTTAATTCTCAACGCCGGCTAACAATCAGGACAATGCGTTCGACGCCAGCCAGTTCCCGCCATCCACGACGAGGACCGCGCCGTTAATAAAGCTCGCGGCGTCGGAACAAAGGAACACTGCTGCCTTTTCGATGTCGCTGATGCGGCCAAAGCGTCCGAGGGGAATGTGACGGAGCAGTTTCTCTTTTACCGGGGGCGGGACCAGGCGCTTCATGCCTTCGGTATCTTCGATTGGTCCGGGGGCGATGGCATTCACGCGAATGCCGTGGCGGCCCCACTCAACAGCCAGGTTGCGCGTCAACGCATCCACTCCGGCTTTCGCCGCGGAAACATGTAGTTGGTAAGGCGTGCCACCATAATGCAGCGTGGCGCTGATGTTCAGAATCTGCCCGCCGTTCTTTTTCAACTCCGCAAAGGCTGCGCGACAGACGTTGAAGGTGCCCTTCAGGTCGATGTCCACAACCGTGCCAAACCCGTTCGGTGACAACTCGGCTGCGGGACTAAGGAAGTTTCCCGCTGCGCCGTTGACGACGATATCGATCTTGCCGAAACGCTCGATGGTAGCGGCGATTGCCTTTTCAACCTCCTCGGGCTTGCGCACATCCGCAGCCACCGCAGACGCTTCACCGTGGTCGGGGTTGGCCGCGTGTGCGTCGTTGATTGCCTGCGCCGCGGGTGCGAGATGTTCGATGCTGCGGCTGACCAACGCCACCTGAGCGCCCGCTTCGGCGAGTGCGCGCGCCACGCCGCCTGTGATTCCCGTGCCCCCGCCAGTTACGAACGCAACGTGGCCTTTCAAGATCCCGTCCGCGAAAATGTTAGTTGTCATAACTTCTTTGAAGTGTTCGCTAATCGGCAGACACCGATTCTGGTGTTCGACAAACTTCAGTTTGTCGCTGTGATTAAAGTGTTAACTTGAAACGACAAACTGAAGTTTGTCGGACATTTTACCCGCCGGCAATGAATGGGCGCGCCTGGACGATATAAATCTGGCCTTTCATATAAGCCCATTCGATGTCCTGATCCTTTTCGCCAAACACGCGCTTGATGGCGGCGGCCGCCGCGGCCAAACGCCTGACCACATCGTCAGTTAACACGACGCGCTCTCCAGTGATGGGAACCTCTTTGACTCCGCCGCGCTCATCGAAGGTCAGCAGGCTGTCCTCCGCGGAACGCGTCAGCACGCGCACGGCCTGACTGCGAACCCGGAAGACGATTTGCTCGGCGATCTTTTGGCCCTCGACCACCTTAATTCCAAGACCGCGTTTGGCGCTGATGTAAATCGCGCCCTGGTTATCACGATCAAACGGATCGGCGGTAATCATCACTCCGGAACTTTCGGAATTGATGCCCTCCTGAATCAGGACCGCCATGTAACTCAGCGAATGATCGACGCCGGCCCGCTCCCGGGCCTCGTACGCTTCGAAGTTCCACAGCGACGCCCAAACCGTCTTGATTGCTTCGATCAATTGGGCATCGCCACGCACGTTCGGCACGGTGGTGTAGAGCCCGGCGCCACTAAAGTTCGGCAGGTCTTCTACGTTCGAAGAACTACGCACGAACAACCCTTTGCCGGGAAACTGTTGCGCCGCCCGGCGAGTAACCTCCGCGCGCAAACTTTCGTTAATACGGCCGCGCTGGATTCGCTCTCTCATGGCTGTCAAACGCTCGCGCCGGTAGGCCGGATCGTGAACGAAACGCTTGTCCCCCATCATCTCGTACAGCGCGCTCTCCAGATTGTTTTCCTTGATGAACTGGTCGTAATAGAAGAACGGCAACGCGAAGCCATCGGGCACGACGATCCCGGGCAGGCGAGAGTTCATCACCTCACCGAGATTCGCCGACTTCCCGCCATAAGCGATCGAGGCTCCCTTTCGTTGTTGCCGAAGTCCGGCGATGCGCTGCTCAGACAGATTCGCGTGTGGCTTCATCACATCCAGCCGCGCGGCCAGTCGCTGCTGATACTGCTTTAACTCGTTAAGGTCGGCGCGCTTGATGTCATACGTGTCGCGCTTCGTCTCAAACGAAACCCACCAGCCGTCATATTGCTTCAGCAGCTCCGGCGCATTCTTGATGTAGGCATTCGGCACTCCCCAACCCTTCGCCAGCAGGTTGATGTGCGATAGCGGCGTTGACGGTTGCGATGTGATCACTCCGGCGACGGGAGGGAGCTGAATCGGAACTTCATTGAGAACGACAATCTCGTTGAATCCGATCTCCACGTGATCGTCAAGCTTGGGAATAACATGAATCCGTCCCAGCCCGCGCGCGATGTTCAGCGCCTGATAGGCCTGCTCTTTGGCAATCTCATTCTGCGATACACGCTGCAAGCCTTCGATCCGCGCTGAAACGTCGTCTTGCCGCAGGGAATTAGGCTTGTACCGCACGGGCGTGAAAAAGCTCTTATTGATTAAGTCGGAAGTGAGTTTGATTTGCTCAGCCGGAATCAAATCACCTTCCCAGAACTCAAAGGTCCAAGCGCGCACCGGAGTCTGATAGGCCACTGTGCCTAAGATAAAACGACGGTTTGGTTTCAGGTAATTGTTTTCAAAGAACTCTCGTCCGCGCTCAAGCGAAAGATAGGTACCGTTGACGAAGTCTTTATGAAAGGCGTAGCGCTTCGTATTCACATAATAGATCTTGTTCCCGTCTTTGCGATCGATGACGAAGAGCACATGCGGCAATGCATACGGTGTGTTTTGATCATAGACCACGGCCAACGAATCGAATTCGGACCTGTTATGGATAGCGGAAAGCGAGCGTTGGGTTGTGCGGGATTCAACGTCAGGCTTTTGGGTAAAAGCACTTTCCGCTCCCAACAGGCATAGGAATGCCACTAGCATTCCGGGAAGGATCAGCCATGCCCTGGGTCTCGCATTTATCATGAGTATTAACTCGAACGCTTAGTTGCCCCGACCATTGGTGAAGGAACGCTCGACGACCGCTATCAGGGAGTTAAGCCGCTCATTCGTTTCCGCAGCAGTTTAATCTGTCCGTTTCTGTGCCTTCCACCATTTGCAGCTGAGTCGCAGCTATTTGACCCACCAACCCTACCACTGTCCCCAGGGCTTCTTCGGTACGCAACTGCGACTCGATCACCTTCTGTAGTCCACTCGAAACCTTCTGCATGTCACTTGTAACATTGTGCAGATCAGACGCAAATTGTGCTTGCCGCTTTAAGAAAAACTCTGACCTTTCCTCCATTTCATCATCGGTCATGTCAAAATCCTTCCTGCAAAAGCCCGCCGGCTACACGTTGTAACAATTCTACCAGATCATCAATGTGCCGCCTCTCAGTGAGGAAGCTGTTGATGTTTATGCGCAACGCTCGCCGTCCATGCAACACCGTCGATGGGAAGAAGGCTTCGCGGCTTTGCTCAATTCTTTGCTGGAAAGCTTGCTGAATCCGATCTTGTTGGGTCACCTCCAAGTGGCGAGCTGCCGGTGGGAGAAAGCGAAAGCAACACACTGCAGTCTCAACTTCGCCCACCCTTTCAAAGTCCGGCAGCTCATCCAGCCTCCCCGCCAGGTAACGCGTCAACTCGATATGGCGCTCTACAACCTCGGCGTAGCCCTGCTTGCCCATAAACTTCAACGCCATCCACACCTTCAGCGCGTTGAAGCGTCGAGTACCCATCTGGCCATATCGAAAGAAATCATATTCGACGTCGGTGCCGCCTCTATCTTCATTGAGATATTCCGGCGTAATGTCGAACGCATCACGCAACACCCGCGCGCCGTCCCGCACGAGCGTCGCGCCGCAAACAAAGGGCACGAACATCCACTTGTGAGGATCGAAGGTTATGGAGTCGGCCAGTTCAAGTCCTCGCAACTGCGGTTTGTGTTTGTCGGAAAAGGCGAGTCCCCCACCATAAGCGGCATCGGCGTGAAACCAACAATTGTTATCGCGCGCAAGGGCGGCTAATTCCACCAGCGGATCGATGATTCCGGTAGATGTAGCGCCGGCCAGCCCTACAATGCAGCAGGGCGTAAGGCCTTCGTTGCGATCCTGTTTGATGGCTTCGGTAAGATCATCGACCCGAATATGAAAACGATCGTCGGTGGCAATCTTCCGCAAACTCTTCCGGCCCAGGCCGAGAATGTCCAAGCTCTTTTCCAGCGAAAAGTGACATTGCTCGGAGGCGTAAACTACCAGCTTTCCATTTGCCTGAACTCCTGAAACGGAAATCTCCTTGTCAACACTATCGCGAGCGCATTTCAGGGCCAGCAGATTTGCTTCCGAGCCCCCACTGGCTAAGACGCCAAAACTATCCGGTCCATAACCGACCAGTTCGCATAACCACCTGATGACCTGCGTCTCCACGAGCGCTGACGATGGACCATTGCGCCAGGCGCCGGCGTTTTGATTCAAGGCCGAACACAAAGCATCCGCCCAAACGCCGATGGGCAGGGGCGCGGGATTGAATTGGCCGAAGTAGCGCGGGCTGGAAATCTGCATCGCATGCGCTGCGATGTCGCTGGTAAAACGTTCCAATACTTCGTCGGCCGTTGAGCCGGTCTGCGGGATGGGCTCCGAAAAAAGCTTTGCCAGATCCGCCGGAGATGCCTGGGAAGTTACCGGTAGGTGCTCAAGCTTACTCGCGTAGTCGCTGATGATTCGCGTCACGGCATTGCCGAGACTCTCGTGTTGCTGGCTTAATGATTCGCTCATGTTATTTTTAGGCGGCAGGTTTCAGCCGAGCTCATTCTTTCTTAATGACAACGACGAATAAAACGGAATTCACTGACACCTTGCGGCGGGACGTCTCGCTCTTCGGCGTCAGCCTTGGCCCGCACGAACTTTCTCAATTGACCGCGTATTATGAACTTCTGCTGCACTGGAATCCACGGCTCCACCTGGTCGCCCCCTGTTCACCGGCCGAGTTTGCCAGGCGTCACGTCCTCGAGTCTCTCCTGGTTTTGCCTTATCTGAAGTCCGGCGCGCGCGTGGTTGATGTGGGCTCGGGCGCGGGGCTGCCAATCATTCCCTGTCTGCTTGCTCGCCCAGACATTAGCGCTACCCTAATCG
>JAWVFI010000170.1:0-22915 GCA_033856235.1 Blastocatellia bacterium
CAGATCATTTCCGGGTTATCAGATCGGCGAGGAATACGATCCTGTGACATTAGCGGCGTGGTTCAAGGATGCGGCAGCGGAACTTGGGCGGCGCTTTGACGAGCGCAATGACACCGACGCCTTTGCCAGCCTAATGTTCCAGACAAGCTCGTTGAAAGCGTTAGCCAGGCCGTTTCCACTAACAGCAACAGAAACGAGAGTTCGCGTGATTTCCTGAGTCGTTAGGCTGGTTGGCTTTGTCTTAAAAGTCAGTAATCGGCAGCAGTTGACGGAACAAGCCCCCCAAGTTGGAAGCAAACAAATGAGAAGGTCCAGAACTTGGGTTGATTCGTGTTACTTCATGGAATTCGTGTAATTTCGTGAACGGTCCGTTGACCAAAAGCAACACGAAATCGTGGTTCTTGTGCAAAGCGGCCTTGGGCATTCCATATGCGGAAGGTATTTTCTTATCTTTTTCTCTTGCCCTTTGCTTTGTGTTTTATGCCGCCATGTCTGATGGAACTGGGAAGTACTTCCGGAAGATCCAGCTCATCGTCAACCAAAACTTCCAGTTCAACATTGCTAAGGCGCGCGTAATTCAGAAGTAGTCCCGGCGCCGGATCTCGCCTTCCTGTTTCATATTTGGAAATATCAGCAGGAGCAATCATTGACGTCGCCCCCAGGCGCTCCAACATTTGTTGTTGCGACAATCCCAATCTCTCTCTGATCGAGCGAACCTTCTCCGCAATCCGTTCTGGTTTATAGAAGGCAAGGCTCTTCACGGCTCGTCCAGTATCAATGACCGGGGCCTTGCTCACTAAGGCAGCATGTCTCAGGGCAGGAAGCTCGTTTAGATCTCGGGTTAATTCCTCTAAGGCTTCCACCGCTTTGTCTGCGCGCATGGTCGATGTCAATTGTGTGAGTATTGGGACGATGTGATCGTACAGCTGCTTGTCCCCGCTCATAACGCAAATCATCGGCACCTGGTATCGATATTTGGAAAGCTTGCGCCCCAACGGCTCACCCACCTGTCTCTTCCGGCCAGTTAGCTCAAGAACAAGCTCATTTAGCCCTTTGCTAAGTTGAGTAACGGCCCGGCTGGGCTCGACCGTTATTAAGTCTAAGCTGGCATCATAGATACCGATGGGCAGCTTCCAACCCCTCTTTTTTATTTCCTCGAAAGGAATGTACTTCACACGGAATTTCCACGCCGGTATCCCCTCCATGGTGTCATCGATGAGGTTTTTGGGATTGATGTGCGCAATCTCTGCGTAACGCTCAACTACGCCGACCTCGGGTATCGCCAGGGCCCATTCATAAAGCTGGATGTCCTCTGACCGCAAATTAAGATCCGGACCAAGGGAGATCGCTAACTCACGCCGATCCAGGCGCAACACACGACGTATACCAAGTAGTTTTTCTGCCAGGCGCACCGGCCCTTTGGCCAAAATTTTCTCGAGCGATTTGTTCCTTTGGGACGGCTTCTGCTGTGCGAATCTCGTGACGTCCTTTTGCTTTGGTACCGGTACCGGCATTACCCGCTTTGGTGGCCGTTTTGCCGCCACCCTGGCCGATGAATTAACTCGTCGCCTCGCGGAGGCGATTTCCCTTTTCGCCGTCGGCCTGGCCTCAGGCGTTCCTGTTGGATAAATAGTTTCAGCAGGTCTTGAGAAGTCGATCGTTGGCTGTGGCAAATGGGTCTGTGGCCGGTCCGGTTGCCAAGGGGGGAAACGATTATAAGTATCGTCACCTTTCGAGGGATAGATACCTTGCAAGGCAATGATGTAGCGTGGGCCCCTAGCGAATACCCCTCGTCCCAAGGGAGGGGGTTCATATTCGCCTTTTACTCCGACTGATATCTCTTTCTCGTGGTTCGTTCCCACCAGGACTTTATCGGGTAAATCAGGCAGAGCAAAGGTCGTCTTGCCATCGCCACCGTAGTACGTATCGAGAAGCGAAAACAGGGCTGTGTGTTCCCATATCGTCTTAAGCTGGCCTTCACAAAGCGCCCAACCTGCGGGGGCGAAGGTCCCGAAGAAAAGTCGAATCTCACCAACGAATGCTTCAGCCATCTTGACTCCTCCGTTTCCTAAGCGCTTCTATCCCGACTGGGCAGCGGTCCGTCCACGCAAATGCAATAGTTGATCGCCAGGAACCCAACACTAGTGTTTGTTAAGGTGTCTGCGGATTTCATTATTGCAGCACTGTCCCTCTTGACGGGATTGTTTCCAGCTCCTCGCAAAGAATCAGGAGCATACTCCAGAGGGATCGAATCACGCAGATCAGGAAGCGCGAACGCTTTTTTCCCATCTCCACCATACATCGGTCCCAGCAACGCGTAGAGCGCCGCGTTTCCCTTGATCGGCATGAGTTGCCCATCACAGTAAGCCCAGCCCGCCGGGGCTCGCTCAAATGCGAACATACGCCCTTCGCAAAGGAAAGGCGCAGCCTCAGTTTGAACCTGTACACCTTCAAACAAGGGAAAGAGACCGAAAGGCGAGATCATGAAGTTCATCGCCAGCGTGGCACTCACGTCCCTGGACTCACGGGCCGGGCTCTCAATGGGATATTGATTGGATACGCTAGGCCTAATTACTCCCGTCTCCCCCAAACGACGGTCCCCTCGGTGAAGCGGACTTCGTCCTCGAAAGTCGGGCACAGCGAAAGTCTTCTCGCCGTCGCCGCCGTAGGTGGTGCCAATCAGACTAAAAAGCTCCATGAATTCTTCTATGAATAGTTCCCGGCCATCGCAGGGTACCCAACCTCTTACGGGAAAGTTGAATGCCGCGGTTCTGATTTCACCTATATAGGGTGGCATCTTCACTCCTCAGTTTGGTTTTTCCTGGCGCGCAGTCTTGATTTGCCGGACTGCAATGTGTTAGCCCAATCTGTGTCACTATTATTCTGTGGGAGCGAAACAATAACACGCCATTAAATGGTTACGTAAGATGGATCTCGAAATAAATTCCGGCCTCATCATTTCCGAATGCCTGAAGCATCACGGGCAGGGTCAGCTCTTTTTTCGCGCCGACGGGTTGGCGTTTGAAACCCGCAGGAGTGAGGCCCGGCTGGAGTACCTGGCCGCCCACGACGACATTGACCCGCCAACGCGCGCGGCGATCCTGGCAGCAGCCATCACACCGGGCATGACGCGAAACGAAGTGATCGCGGCCTGGGGTTTATTAGAAGAAGACACGCGGACTGCCTTTGGGCACGTCACCGAAGAGCGACGCCAGGCCTTCGCTTACTTCACCGGACTTGAGGTCGGAGCGCCCTACGCGCTCTATTTTCAGGACGAGATCCTGGTTGGTGTGAAGCAAACAGACGAACTGGTGCCGCCGCATGAACGGGAGATCGACATGCGCATCGCGGAAGACAGCGGCTCGTTCTATTTCTACGATGGCAATGACGATCAGCTGCGCGGGAGCAACGTGGATCAATATCACATGGATTGGGACACCATGCATCTGCACCTCTATACAGTTGAGATTATCCCACCTTCGTCGCGGCATCGCATCGAAGCGCATCTGGAGGCCAACGGCGCCCTGGAAAAATATGAGGCCGAGCTGAACCGGCTGGGTCACACGATCGAAGCCGCGCCCGCCGAGGTCCGTTCACAGGTGGCTCTGCGACTGTTGCCATATCCGCAACCGGAACGTAAGAAGGACCGCCACTTCTGAAAAACCGGTATCCGACCATTGGCGACGTATTGCCGGGGCAATTGAGCCAAGCGCGAAGGGCATCGAATTAGCATCGAATCATGGCTGAAGTAAATCTCCACGAGTTAGAGGCAAACATTCTGCGTCGGTTGAAAGCGATTGATGTGTCATCGGTCGCGCTCGACGAGCCTGCCATTGCTGTGCTGCTGAAAGAGTATCTCAGTTCATTGGGCCTGGATCCCCGTCCCATCAAGTGGGCGAAAGATGGGCTGGATGCGATGTCGTTGCTGGCACGATCAGAACTGATCACAGTTCAGGGACAACTCGATCGCTTCGACCGCGCCGGGCGGGTCCCGGTTGAGCGGGAACAAAAGTCATGGGTTGATTCACGGGAAACAGCTAAGGCCGTGGGGTTTGGCGAGCAACTGGATATCGTTAGGGCCCTGGTGCAAGGGCAATCCGTTCTGCTCTCGATTCCCTGGCGCAGATATCAAGGGACAATGACCGGCGATCGTGGCTCACGTACGAACCCTCAGTACAGCCCTGCCTGGGCCGCCGTGCATGACGTGCTTGAATACGCGGCGCGAGCCGCCGCCGAGTGTGCCTGGACGCGCCTGGGATCTGATCGCCAGATTCATCCGAGTTTCGAAAGTGGCTTGCTGCCCTTTGTGGCCGCCTACGAAGCCGGCCTCTGGTTATTCTGGATTACCTCCAGCGAAGTAGTCGCCCTGCCACGACCAGCTTTGAAGCTGCTGGCGAAACAACTGCACTCAACGGAGGCTCCCGCAGTGGCCTGGCCCGGAGGCGAGCATCAGTATTTTTTCCTGAACGGAGTGAATGTCCCGAGGGCGATTGTGGAAACGCCGGCGCGAGAACTGGATCCGCGCACTCTTTTGCACGAGAGCAATGCCGAAGTTCGCCGGGAGATTGTGCGCAAGGTTGGAATCGAGCGCGTCTGCGAGGCCTTGGACGCCAAATGCCTGGATCGCTCTGGCAACTACGAGTTGTTGCTGCTGGATTTGCAGGACGGGCGGACTCGTCCGTTCTTAAAGATGAAGAATCCCAGCGTTGGGGTTTATCATATCGAAGGCGTCGCGCCCGAATGCCGCACAGTGGCGGAAGCATTGGCTTGGCGAAACCAGTCGGACGTGCCACCATCCATTCTCACATGAGGTTATGCAAGGAGGATTCGACTAATGGAACCGGAGAAGCAGAACGAAAACGCCAGCACCTGGTATCAGCAGGGCGACGTGACTATAAAACCGGTGGACACAATTCCCGCCGGCGCCAAACCCACCGCCAATCGCGTCCTGGCTGAAGGCGAGGCGACCGGCCACAAACACCTGGCTGAGGCTGAAGATGTGCGCTTGTTCATGCACCTGGGAACGCTCTACATGAGCGCGCCGACGGGAACCACGGTGGTACACGAGGAACACGGTCCTCTCATCATTCCTCCCGGTGAATATCAGATCGGAATTGTGCGCGAGTACGACCACTTCGCTGAAGAAGCCCGTCGGGTCGTTGATTAATCACCGGCCTTGCTGGTACGCGCTCGGTGCTTTCACCAACTCTTTCGCAATAACAGGTTTGTCAAAGGCCTGTAACAACTCCGCTAGTTCGTGGATAATCTCATCCCTTGAAAAGAGCTCGCGCGTAAAGAATTGATAAAATACCGCCTTGGCTAGTGGGCTCTCAAATCCGCCGGCAGGTGCTCCGGTAGTTAGGGACTGCTGCAGCCTGTGCAACTCATCCTGCCCGACCTCTCTACTGGTAATCGGTAATATTCTGTTGTCAGCGCCAAAGTGGCTTTCCGTCAACCGGTGCAGTGAGCTTCGCACCCTCGCCACAGTGCCGTCACTCCTGATATTCACTTTTACGACACCCCAATAAGTGTCACTGTCTTCGCTCCGCAGGGCGCTAAATGTGTACAGATGGCGATTTTTCTTGCCGTCCGACGACGCCTGCACCAGTCGCCATTCTTCTATTCGCTTAGTGCCAAGCTTTTCGAGGCGTTCCATCTCCTTAAGCGCGAGGGATTTTTGAAATTCCAGCTTTTTCTTTCGTTCCCGTGAAAACTTGGCGCGTTCCGCTTCCCATGATCCGTGTGCCGTAAAGTCGCGCTGCAAAATTTCGCGCCGGACGTTGGAGCGCTCTATGGGCCAGCCCAGCACCGACAACAACATTCTTTCAACTACCCAATGCAAATGCATTTCCGCACAAGCAACGGCTTCGTGCGGTCGTTGATTGAAGGGATCGCCGTGCACCAGGCGATGGCGAATTTCAGTCAAAGGCCAATCGGCGTGTTTGCCGGTCACTGGCCACAGGTCAGCCAAGTCTAACGAATAGTTGGTGCAAAACGTCTCAAAGACGTGTGACATCGGAAACCGGTTCAGCTCGCGAAACTTTTCATAGATTAGAGCGCGCTTCGCGGCTTCAGCCTTTAGCACCGGATGTTGCTTCAGCCACTTCTTCAAGTCTCTTTCTAACTCGCTGAACTTTGCCGCAGGCAGGATTTTGTATTCATCCTGGCGCCGGAAAAAAGTCAGGATCGATTCGAGCGAAGCCGACAAGCTAAGGAAGGTCACCTCCAGACTTTGAGCCGGCGACGGCAGCGCGAAAGTGATTGCGCGGTAGAGAATGTCTTTTAACTCTGCCGAATGAGACGGCGCGCCGTTGAGAACGAATTCGTCCACGTCGGCCGGGTCGATCAATGGCGCGGCGGCGTTGACTTCGTTTGGGGCAGCGGGTTGTCGCAAGGCTAATTGCCTTAATAACGCTGAGTCTATCTTCATAGCTTTGCCGGGGGCGTTCTTTCAGCAAGCAGTCTGCCCCGCCATCTGCTGGATTTTAATAACGACGAATTCAGCGGGCTTCAGCGGAGCGAAGCCAATGATGATATTTACAACGTCAACCTCGATATCTTCCCGTGTAGTGGTGGTTGCGTCGCACTTCACGAAGAAGGCGTCGCTGGGGCTCGCTCCCTGAAAAGCCCCCTGGCGAAAAAGTTGGTGCATAAAGTCGCCCGCACTGAGACGTATCCGCGCCCATAACACCTCATCATTGGGCTCGTAGATCGCCCATTGGATTCCCTGAGAGACGCTCGCTTCGATGAATAGCGCCGTGCGGCGCACCGGATTGTACTTCCACTCGCTGGCGAGCGGGTCAGAACCCACGAGCGTCCGAGCACCCCAGCAGACGTTGCCGCTGCTCGGAAAACTCCGCAGTACGTTGATACCCAGGACATTGAGTTTAGCGTTCTCAATGTCCGTGAGGTGGTGCGCCAACTGAACGCCAACCAGGGTCGCATCCACCCCGGCGGGTGCTTTCCAGACTCCTCGCTGAGCATCGGTCCGGGCGTAAACGCCAGCCATCGTGCCACTGGCACCGACGTTCCGCAGAGTCTTCTTGCCTAAAGGATCCACCAGCACGCGGGGAAAATATATTGCAGCATTCGCATCGCGCGTGATCCCTTTTGTCTCTTCGAGCCAGGCAATAGATTTCTCGGGCGTGTCAATGTGCGGTGGAATGTCCGCGATCAGAAAGGCCCGTTGCTCATTACAGAATTTGGCTGCTTCGTCATAAACGGTCTTCAGGCTATTGGCGGAGAGGTTGGCCGCGGCCGGTAGGCAGAGAATGTTAAAGCCCGTGCCCCGGAGCGCGTAAATTCCCTGCTCCTCGCCGGCGCGACCCAGGATTGCATCGGCACCCTTCGTGCCGTGCCATTCGGAAGTTCCCGGTTCATTCGCGGCTGCGATGCGAACCACCCATGCGACGCAACCCCCGTTGAGAAAGAATTGTTCAATTGCAAAACTTGCTTCGCTGCGCGCATCCAGGCCGCCGAATTCCCTTTCGAAGTGATTAAAGCTCCTAATTGCGATCGCTTTCTCAAGCGCACCCTTGGGAAAGAAGTCGACAAACGCTGCGTCTGAGGTGCTGACGCCAGGGATCGGGTGCGCCCCTGTCGGAATCTCCTCAATATACACGCCGGGATATGTCACCTCACCTGACATCTATTTTCTCAGTGAACTGGAAACCATGAAGCGTGAACCGGGAACCGGGAACCGGGAACCGTAAACGGTAAACAGTACAACGATAAGACGCCAGAGGATCACGGTTCAGGGTTCACGGTTCACAGTTTACGGTTCACAGTTCACGGTTCACGAAATCTCGGCTTCCGATTATTGAGCTTGCGGTAAGTTCCGGTGGCCGTAACGTTGGCGCCGAAATCGCAGTCGCCCACCGCGTCAGCCTGCGTCACGATCGCTTTGCCGGCGACGAACTTGATCATCACCTTGCAATTAGATCCTTCGTACACTGCGGTGTCGCCGTTGAGCGCGACTATTCCCTGAAGTTCGCCATTGTGCACGTTCTCCGGGTTGTGAGCGCTGACCCAGAGCGCCACGATATGGAATTTGATCTTGCCGCCGGGCAGTTGCAACACGTCGAGACTGTTCGGCGTTTCCGGATTCCGCAACCGGTAATGTCCGGTGACATTGGCAGGCCGGACAGCGCGCGTCGGAGCCTGCGCCGGCGCTACCGCGACGGAAAGGGTGATCAGCAGGAAACCGAGAATGGGACTACCCCATTCTTTCGATGACAATTGAGAAATGGAAAATGACATCTGGAAATCTTTCGCTCTGTCATGTCAAACCGCTGAGGTAGCGGGTGGTTGAACTCTGATTCGCAGGCACGTGGTTAAAGAGGCGTTAACCGCCCGCTACCCCAGCGGTTCTGACAGATTAGCCAACAGTTCCAACGCATTGCCATCCGGGTCATCAAAGTAGAGCGATGCTCCATTCATCCATTGATGGACCACCGGCCCTTTCACTTCAACTCCCTTAGCTCGCAACGTGGCCGCCGCAGGTTCAATATCGGCTTCATCGATCGTGAAGGCGAAATGTTGTTTGGGCCATTCGCCTCGGTCCTCCTGGAGGACGATCATGCCCGCGGTCCTGCCGGCGCGCAGGAAGAGCCAATTGCGCCGCTCGTCACGCAGTCCTACTTCCAGATCCAGCACTTCACGATAAAACTTTTCGGCGCGGGGCAGGTCTTTGACGCGGATTGCAACTTCGTAGACACCACGAATGGGCAACATGATTTGTCCGGCTCCTTTTGCGGGCACAGTGTACTTCCGACAGATCCACGGAGCAAGAAGGAGTCGCTTTCGCTCCAGAGGAGCGAGATGTTTATAGCTACGAAGATAAGCCCTAAAGGTCCAGTTCCTTTAGGAGCAGAATCGGCAACAGAACCTTCGGCGCATCAGGTAAAAGCGTCGCGCTCCTTCGGAGCTTCGCAGCGAAGAAAAAATCGTCTGCTATAAACATCTCGCCCCTCCGGGGCGAAGACAATGACTTTGGACTTCCCCCTCCGCAACCCTTTCCCCGCGCTGCGCATCGCAGTAGCCACTTCACGCCCCTCTCCTGCTTGCAAAGCGTGCTACTGTTTGCTAAACGTCGTCATTGAATTTGCCCCAGTTCCGGAGGAAAGCTAATGAAAAGAACTTTGCCGCGACTCCTTACGCTCTTGCTGATTACGCTCATCGCAGTCGTCCCGGTTTTCGCTGACACGATTCGCCTGAAGGATGGCAGCGTCCTGCGAGGCCAGGTGATCGGATTTAAAGATCAGCAGTTCACGATTCTGATCGGTAGTGGCGCTCGAGGCCGGCGCAGCCGAGTCATGGTTTACATGGAAGAAGTGGAATCGATCGAGTTCGACACGGCCACTACTGCCGGCGCCGCGGCATTGGGGAATGACGACAACAATTCCGAGCCCATCACGCAACCGTCGCGGCCCATCTCCCAACCGAGTCCCGTAAATTCCAACCCGCAGCCGTCGAACCCGCCGCGCAGCAACAGTGCGCCGACGTTCTTCCAGGTTAACGTTCGCGTCCGCGGCGACAATGCGGGCAACGGCTGGACGAATAGCGGATTAGTGGTGCGGCGCGGTCAACGCTTACGCATCAATGCCTCCGGACGCGTCACGCTCGGCGGCGGGCGCTTTGCGACGCCCGAAGGCGTCCCTGGTCTCCCGGATCGAGACAAGTTAATGCGCAATCAACCCACCGGCGGGCTAATCGCCGTAATTGGCGACGACAATGACGACTTCATTTTCATCGGCGCTTCCCGGGATTTCGTAGCGCAGCGCGACGGGGTGCTGTTTTTGGGCGTAAATGAAGGAAATCTGAGCGATAACACAGGGCTCTACGACGCCGTCATCGAGGCCGAGGCCGCCAGCGGCCAGCAGCCCTGAGACGGGCGAACGCCAGATATCCGGAGTGCATCAGAGATTTAAAGTTTGCCAGAATAATAGTTTAGCCGGCCACAAATGTTGCTGCCTGACTGGTCGGCTGGGTCAAACCGGGAATGCCTGTCCTCCGGATACAAAGGATCCTTCGTTATGAAATGCTTTTCCGAATTCCGGCGCCTGGTGGCGCTCGCCGCCCTGCTGTCACTCTCAACGGGCAGCGCCGTTCTGCCGGTGTTCGGCCAGGCACGGCGCCAGCCGCCCGTCTCTAATCAGAAAAAAAACAAGCGACCACCCGAAGGCGGAGAACAGCCGGCCGAGAAGCAGGACCCGTTGCCGCCGGACATTATTAATAAAGCGCAGGACGCGGAGAAAATTGAAATTAAGACTGCCCTCGTGAACGTCGATGCGGTCGTTTATCAGAAGAAGAGCAAACAAGTTGTAAATGGACTGAAAAGGGAAAACTTCGCCGTCTTTGAAGATGGGGTAAAGAAAGAGATCACCAACTTTTCCACTCCCGAAGCGCCCATCACCGTGGCCCTGGTGGTCGAGTTCAGCAAGCTGGGCGAACAATTCGGGTATGCGCAAACCCAGGGGATGGAGCCGGGGCAAGCCGAAGTCCTTCGGCCGATGGCCTTGTTCCTGTCCCAGTTCATAAAACCGCCGAAGGATTACGTCACGGTGATCGCCTATGACATGCGGCCCACACCGATCACAGATTTCACTAACGACCCGCGCCGCATTCAGGAAACCATCAGCTTCATGCTGCGGCAGACTCCCGCCTTTCGCGAGACGAACCTTTTCGACGCGTTGAAATTCACCATGATCGGTGGCCGCGGCGACAGCGTGGCGATGGAGGAAGCGAAAACCGAGACTTCTGAATATGCGGGGATCGCCAGCGTCCAGGGCCGCCGCACCGCGGTTATTCTGGTGGGCTCAGGAATCGATACCTTCAGCAAGATCAATTACGGCCAGGCGCGGAAGATACTTCAGAACGCTGGCGTTCCCGTCTACATCATTGGCACCGGAAACATGTACTTCAAGCGGTACGGTGATCAATTGGGGGCGACCGACAGCCTCTTGAATGATCCCGGCCGGCTTAGTTTTCTGCAGGCGCAAAACGCCTTAACGACTTTTGCCAAAGAAACCGGAGGAGCCTACTTCCCGGTGACCTTCGAAGGAGAGGTTCCTCAGACCCTGCGATCGATTGACATGATGCTGCGCAGCCAGTACAGCCTCGGGTATCGACCCGGCGAGGCGCGCGACGGCAAGCAACATAAGATTGTGGTTAAAGTTGACGTGGATGGCGACGGGCAGTACGACGACAAGGAATACATCGTCAACGCTCGCCAGTTCTACAACGCTCCCAAAGACGAGCCAGCCAAGTAAAGGGCAAGGGGCAAAGAGCTAAGAGCAAGGGGCAAAGAGCTAGGAGGGAAACGATTTTCTTCCCTGCTCTTTGCCCCTTGCTCTTTGCCCTTAAGCGCCGTGAAGGCGGATGCGAAACTCATCATTGAAGGCGACTATTTCTGCCCGGCGGCGGGCGAACGCGAGCGACTGGCGCAGCAACATCGGCAGTCCGCCGGGCGGCAACTTCAATCCGTAAGCCGGACTGGAGAACATCGCCGCCAGCTGCGGGTTCAGTGTTTGGGGAACACCATAGCGAATTAGCTTTAAAGCCAGAGGCGCAAAACCCTGCGTGCGGCGGGGATTGATGATCTCAATTGAGTTGTCAAAGATATGCAATCGGGTTGACGGTTCTCGTAAAGCCAGGTCACGGTGCGCCAAGGCATTCGCCAGGGCCTCAGCCACTACGTTGCGATCGTAGTTAGCGCGCGGCGCGACCGGCGCCTCATCGCCTTCTGGTCTAGCCAGGGCCGGCGCCGGCCGGCCTTCCCACAAATCCGTGTAGCGAGTAATGAATCTCAGGGCAGACTCGTAAATCGTCGCCAGGTTTCCTTCTACCTTCACTCGCTCAACTACGGGTGCCTGGGTTGTGATCCCTCCGAATCGAGTCGCCGTCACAGCCGACCTGGGCAGCAGTTTGGCTACGCTCTCATCGCGTCCGAAAAGAAGCAGTCCCGCTACGGTTGGCACGCTTTCGCCGGCGTGATTTGCCGCCAGTAACAAGTGGCTTTCCAACACCTCCGCGGTGGGATAACCCACGAAACTACTTTCATCGAAAACGCCTTCATAGTCGCGCACGAAACTCCATAAATGAGCTTCGTCAATGTCCGCCATGGTCGCGCCAAGGGCCGGGATGTTTTCGTAGTGCAGCGGCCGCACCTCATCCAGCAGCGCGGACAGCTCTTCGCGCGAGGCCTCACGTTTCTCGGCACCGATGCGCAGGTAGAAACGGCCGTCCGCGGTGCGATAGGGACGTCGCTTGCCTTCAACTTCCAGGGCCACGATGCGCCGGCCATTGTCGAACGCGATGCGATCGATGAAAGGAACGAGCGGCGGCTGGATTTCCTCGCGGCAGATACGAACCAGTTCCTGTTGCACCTCTTCGGAATCTTCCACGCCCTCGACGCGCATTTGATCGTTAACGCCAAAGACGATTACGCCGCCACCGGTGTTGGCCAGCGCGACGATTCCCTGCGCAATTTTTTCTGAGTTTGAGAGCTTGACCTTAAGCTCAAGGAAGGTGTCCTCGCCGCCCCGCACCAAACGCATCAGCTCAGTCCGCGAGGTCTGAGGCGCAGCGGTGGAGTAGAGATACTCCTGAAAAGAGCGTTCGGTGGTTGGTTCGTGCCGCTGATTGCTGCGGAATTTTCGGCGAGCCATTTGTGTATTGGCGGAGCTGGCAATCCGCCCGGATGCTCTAGCGCTTGCTGTCCTGTGACAGTTTCCAACGCTGCGCATCGCTGGTGTTCAAAATGCTTTCCAGAACAACGCTTATCCTATCAGGCAATCCCGGTGTAGCATAATGAAGATTACTTAGTGACTGTTCGAAGCAAAAGACATCCACAACCATGATTCAAGCTCTTCACTGGGACCGCGGGCGTCCCGCCCGCATTGGCGTCGCAAGACTGCCAGTTGGAAGAAATGTCTCTTCGCGCTTGCGCGCTCATGCGGGCGGGACGCCCGCGGTCCCAGTGAAGAGCTTGAATCGCATTCCGATCTACGAATCGGCCACCCAGTACTGAAATGACGATAGCTTCAGCCTCAGTAGTTGCCTACGTTAACATGGGTTCAAATCTCGGCGATCGCGCCGGTAACCTGTTGCTCGCTGTGCGCGGCATGCTGGACGTGGGACTCGTGTTGAACCGCTTGTCGGCTGTTTATGAAACTGAGGCGCTTGAGAAACTCTCGCAATCGCTTTCTCCGGAAATGCCGCCGTTTCTGAACATGGTCGCCGAACTGCGAACGCCGCTGCCTGAACCGGAACAATTGCTGGGCCGTTTACTACGAATTGAATATGCGTTGGGTCGCACGCGCGAAACGCCTGGCGGGCCGCGCACGATTGACCTCGATCTATTAATCTGCGGCGATCAGGTGCGGGAAACAGAATTCCTGATGTTGCCCCATCCGCGGTTACACCTCCGCCGCTTTGTGCTGGCCCCATTGGCGGAACTGGCCCCGCAACTGATTCATCCTACTTTACACAAGCCGGTGAGTGAGTTATTAACAGCTGTCGGCGGCGATGGGACGCTGAAGCGTTGGGAACCAACAACGTCCTAACCGCGAACTTTATGCAACTGACGGCTGGCCTCCATCGTATAGAATCGCGTATAGAAACCGCTTGCAGTATTCACGGGGCCCTAAGCTTTTATGTCTTCTGACGAACTCAACCAGGCGAATAATTCCGGCAATCAGTCCGGAACCCATTGCTCAACGTGCGGCGCGGTGATGCCGCCAGACCTACGGTTTTGCCGGGCCTGTGGCTCGCGCCTGGGCGAAGACGTCGCCGAGTACACCGAAACAGTTCGTTTTCAAAACGCCCCAACTGCGAACTCTGTTCCTCCATCTGCGCCTGGTTTCGGCGCGGGCCCGCAGGGCCCACAGGCGTTTGGCGCGGTCGCCGCCGCTCCGATGCAGTGGACGCATAAGAAGAAGCGCAAGTTCAGCGGCATGACCTGGTTGTTTATCGGGCTGCTACTGTTTTTTGTAGCTGCGGGCGTATTCACAACTGTGGTCAAACAGGTTCGCCCAGGCGGCATGTCGAGTGTGGCAAGTGCTCCTCTGTCCTTCATAGGTGTCGACAATTTTAAGGACATCGAAGGCGGTGGCGGGGTTACCTTCAATAATGTGGATACTCCGGATGCGCCGGCTGATAAGGCGGGACTGATTGGCGGCGATGTTATTACGAGCTTCGATGGCCATGCTGTCACTCGCCGGTCGGAGATGATCGATCTAATGCGACAAACCCCTGTCGGCAAACCAGTGGAAGTCATTTACCTGCGTGATGGTGAAGTTAAGAAGACAACACTGGCCCTTATTACGCGAGAACAAGGCAACCAGCTTGAGAGGGCCTTCGCGCGCCGGCCTGAGGGCCGCGGCCGTTTTGGCTACGACCCGGGTGATGCGGAGCGCGTTCTGGTGCCTGGCACAGCTACCTATGGCGTGCAATTAGGGGAGATCAGCTCCAGCATGCCCGCCGACATGGCCGGGATAAAGCCTGGCGACATCATCGTTGAGTTCGATAAGGTTCCTATTCGCACTCCCGGCGAGTTGAAAACGCGAATCCTGCGCGCCAAGCCATACGAAACAATAAATATCGTGCTAATCCGTGATGGTCAGCGCCTCGAGTTTGCTGTGAAAATGGGAAAAGAGTAGCGCCGACCTTCATTCGCGTGCGACCTGATCCCGCAAGCGGGCCTCCATTTCGCGTCGCAACTCTTCACGCTCCTCCTCGGCTTCATCCGGTTCAAACGTTTCAAAAAGCGCGTAAGAAGTTTCTGCCACCAAGCGCAATTCCCAGGCTTCGCGTCCCTGATGTGAAGGGCGCGCGAACCACATGGCATCAAAGGGCGCGCCTTCGATAGCGGGCGTTTCGCCAATTGCGCGCATCTGCTCACCCAGCTCTGCAATAGTCTCCGGGCGCGCCAAAACGCGTCGCAATTCCCAACCGTGCTTGCGATACGTTGAGAATATTTCGTTGAAGAGTTCTACCTGGCTCATTTGTTCGACTAAAAGATGTCTTCGGCTGTGCCGCCTGATGTGCGGAAGGGCTCTGCCCTTCCGTTAGCTTCAGCTTACATCAGGGGCTACGCCCCGGTTTTAAGAGGGGCGCAGCCCATCAAATTATGTATCCTCTCCGGAAGGGCATAGCCCTTCCGCACATCAGGCGGCAAAGCCGCGGCGCGCTAACAGACTCGCGATCATCGCTCACTAAATTCCGCGATCGCTCTCTGAATCGACTCTTGCACTAAACTCATTTCCTCGGCGCTTTGATAGGGTTGGCGTGGCCAGAAAAAGCCTTTCAAACCATCCTTGCGGCGCCGCGGCACCAAATGAAGGTGCAGGTGCGGCACGCTCTGGCTGACACGATTGTTCATAGCCACAAAACTTCCGTGGGCCTGTAGAGCCGCTTCTACCGCCCGGGCCACTAGCTGCGCGTTCTGAAAAAGGGGAGCTATCAGAGACTGTGGTAAGTCGGCAAGAGTTTCGAAATGCTCCCGCGGTATCAGCAGGCAGTGGCCGGGAAAGAGCGGCCGGTGATCCAGAAAAGCAAGGGACACGTCATCTGCAAACACGAGCCGGGCCGCAACTTCCCCGCTGACGATTTTGCAAAAAGCGCAGTTTGAATCCACCGGTTTAGCCTAAGTCAGAACCGCCTGCGGTAGCGGGCGGTTAAACCTTCGGTCTGACGAACTTGATAACGTGGGTCAACCGCCCGCTACCGCAGGCCGTTCTGACTGAGACCGGACTACTTCGCCGGCATTCTTTTGCTAATCCGATTAGCCGCCGCCGCCGTAATTATCGACAGACCGTGCAATCCTTCATCAGCGAGTTGTCGCACCAGCTGCCTTGCTTCCTGATAAGTCAAACTGGAGGCTTCGGCGCCGCGTTCGCTGACCACCGCCCATCGCTGTTCGGTAAGCTCACTCATACTTTTCTTGTCCCAAATCAGTTTTTAAGTTACAAGAGGGAGCTTACCGGATGCGCCCCCGCAAAGCCAAACGGCAAACCCATCGGTTTTTTCGGAAAGGAACTATTCGTGTCACACCCAGACCTCGCCCCGGCGGCTGACGATAGGCTGGTGCTGCACCAGCTCGCCCACACCGATGCGTCCGGGGGATTCGCGGCGGATGTGTCCCGCGGGCTGGCGTCCAATCCAAAGCAACTCTTACCCAAGTACCTTTACGATGAACTCGGTTCACATCTCTTTGAAGCGATTTGCCAATTGCCGGAATACTATTGCACCCGGGCTGAGACTGAGATCCTGACGCAATACGCCGACGACATAGCCGCAGCCATTGACGGCCCCAAGACCCTGATCGAAATGGGAAGCGGCAGTGCTTCCAAGTCGCGCTTGATCATCGAGGCGATCCTGAAGCGTCAGCCGGAATTAGTGTTCATTCCCGTTGATATTTCGGCGTCGGCGCTGGAAACCAGTGCTCGCGCTTTGCTGCAAACCTATCCGGCGCTGCGGGTGGTAGCCTACGCCGGAGATTACTACGACGGCTTTGCTGCGCTCGGCAGCTTGCGCGCGGAAAGAGCGCTGGCGCTTTTCCTCGGCTCGAACATCGGAAACTTCGACGCGGAAGAGGCAAACAAATTCCTGCGCGCAATGCGCGGCGTCTTGCGCGCGGGAGACGCGCTCTTACTGGGCGCGGACCTGAAGAAGGATCCGCAGATTTTGGAAGCCGCTTACAACGACCGGCTGGGCGTCACCAGTGCTTTCGTTCACAATCAACTGGTGCGCATCAATCGCGAACTTGACGCCGATTTTGACGTGCGCCGGTTCAAGCTGGTATCGGTCTATAACGCCGCCGAAGGACGAATCGAAGTTTACCTGGAAAGTTCCGTCGCGCAGGTCGTGCCCATTCGCAAACTCGAGATGCAAGTCAGCCTGCTGGAAGGCGAGCGGATTCACATGGAGCACTCGTACAAGTACGATCTCGAGCAGCTTTCCCGAATGGCCGCCGACACGGGCTTTGAACGCGCACGCACCTGGACCGACAGCCGGCAGTTCTTCAGCAGTAATTTGTTTCGGGCAGCGTAGCGTCTACGGCTTAGCGATCCACTAGTCATCCTTTCATGACAGATACTCCCTCTAACAACATTCTGGTTGAACTCCGCGAGGTCAGTTATCAGGTCGCCAGCCTGGAAGCTCCGATCATCGATCGTCTGAACCTCACCGTGGATCGCGGAGAAACGTTGGTGCTGCTGGGCGAATCCGGTTGCGGCAAAACCACTACGCTGAAGCTGGTTAACCGGCTCTTGACGCCCACCAGTGGCCAAGTGTTGGTCGAAGGAAAATCCATTCAGGACTGGGACCCCATCCGTTTGCGGCGACGCGCCGGTTATGTGATCCAGGAGGCCGGCCTGTTCCCACATTTCACCGTCGCCCGCAATGTAGCCCTGGTTCCCAGCTTGGAAAACTGGGACGAGGACCGCGTGCGCGATCGGGTCAAGGAGTTGCTTTCCCTGGTTGGTCTGGACGCGGACAAGTTTGGCGAACGCTATCCCTCAGAGTTGTCGGGCGGCCAGCGGCAACGTGTCGGGGTGGCCCGTGCCCTTGCCGCCGACCCGCCTTTGTTACTAATGGACGAGCCTTTCGGCGCCCTCGATCCGTTGACGCGGGCCGCACTGCAAAAAGAATTCTCCGAACTCAAAGAGCGGCTGGGTAAGACTGTCATTTTTGTTACTCATGATGTGCGCGAGGCTTTACTACTGGGCTCGCGCATCGCCCTCATGAAAGCCGGACGGATCGTGTTGCTGGAAACGCCGGCGGGGTTCGTGAAATCTGAGAACGAGTATGCGACGGCATATCTCGCGACTGTTGGTGTTTTGGAAAGGCCTTGAAGGAAAAAGCATTTTCCATTTGTCATTTTCCATTTCCTATTGAAGGCAACGTGGCTCTTTAACTCCGGCGATGACAAATGAGAAATGGAAAATGGTTTTAAGCGCATATCGCTAAGCGAAGCACGTCGATGAACTTCCTCAGATCAAACTGGCAGGATCTCCTCGCCCACGTGGCCCAGCATCTCTGGCTCGTCTTCATTGCTACGGGCGTCGCTGCCGCGATTGGTGTGCCGTTGGGAATTTACATTACGCGGCATAGACGTTTGCGCGGACCGGTGTTGGGCATCGCGAATGTGATGCAGACAATCCCCAGCCTGGCTCTCTTCGGCTTTCTCATCCCCTTGCCTTTCATCGGCGGCATCGGTCCGCGGACGGCCATTGTGGCCCTGGTTTTTTACGCGCTGCTGCCGATAATTCGCAATACGGTCACAGGCATCCTGGGGGTGGACAAGACTGTTCGTGAAGCGGCCGTCGCGATGGGGATGACGGATCGTCAGGTCCTGTTGCAAGTAGAACTGCCCCTGGCGATGAATGTCCTGCTGACCGGCGTCCGCGTCGCCGTGGTAATTACCGTGGGCGTCGCCGTCATCGCCGCGACTGTGGGAGCCGGCGGCCTGGGCGAATACATTTTTCGCGGGTTACGCTCGGACGATTCGACTCTGCTGCTCGCCGGCGCCATTCCGTCCGCGTTGATGGCGCTGGCCGCCGATTTTGGATTTGGCTTAATCGAGAAACGCTTTGATATCACGAGGCGCAAAAGCGTGCGCCGGAATAAAGCGACCGGCGTCATTGTTGTTTTAGCGTTTGCGGGGTTAATCGCGCTGGGAGTGGTGGGTGGTTCCCTGATTTGGCAGCGGTCCGGGCCGCGCCCACAGCAGGGTCCCAGTCACGGTCATCTCGCTGTCGGCTCTAAAGACTTCACCGAATCGATCTTGTTAGCAGAGATCGTCGCGCAGATGCTGGAAGCTCAGAATATTCAGGTCGATCGCCACTTCGATCTGGGCGGCAACCTGGCGCACAGCTCGCTGGTCGCGGGCCAGATCGATCTGTATCCTGAATATACCGGGACCTCGTACACGGCTATTCTGCATCACCAACCGATCTCCGATGCGCGCGCGGTATATGAACAGGTGAAGAGCGAGTACGCCGAGAAGTTCAACGTTTGGGTGAGTGATCCGCTGGGGTTTGAAAACACATTTGCCATTCTGGTGCGCGGTGAAGATGCCCGCCGTCTCAATCTGAAGACAATTTCGGAAGCGGCGAAGTACGCGCCTCAATGGCGCGCGGGGTTCGGCCAGGACTTTATGTCGCGCGCCGACGGTTATCCCGGATTCTCGAAAGCCTACGGACTCCGGTTCGCCCAGGCACCACGCGAAATGGCCCTTGACCTGACGTACACGGCATTGGCTGCGCGCAAAGTCGATTTGATCGCCGGCAATTCAACCGATGGGCGCATTGCCGCTTTGGATTTGGTACAACTCGAAGACGATCGGCATTATTTCCCGCCCTACGAAGCAGTCTTGTTGATTTCCCGAACAGCGTCTGAGAAGGTGACGGGGTATGAGAGCCCCGGCACAAAAGCGGTGCACCCCCTGTCGCTGGTTGTATCCCGGCTCGCCGGCGCCATTACGACTGAAGAAATGCGCAAGCTGAATTATGAGGTTGACGGAAACAAGCGAGACAAGAAAGATGTTGTGCGAGAATGGCTGAAAGCGAAAGGACTTTGAATCACAGATGCCCGTTCTAGTTACTGGTGGCGCCGGTTATATCGGCAGCGTGGTTACCGAAGAGCTAATCAACAACGGCCACGAAGTAGTCGTTTACGACAATTTGGAAAATGGCCACCGCGCTGCCGTTCACGCTCGCGCAAAGCTTGTTACCGGCGATTTGCTGGACGGCGAAACGCTCGGCCGCACGATCCGCGGTAACGCCATTGAGGCGGTAGTCCATATGGCCGCGTACGCCCTGGTAGGTGAATCCGTCGCCCAGCCGGAAAAGTACTATCGCAATAACGTCCTGGGCGGAGTCACGTTGCTGAGCGTGATGCGTGATAACGGCATCAAGCGTATCGTGTTTTCTTCGTCGGCGGCGGTGTATGGCGAACCGGCAAAACAACCGGTCGAAGAAGGCGACCCAACCAATCCCACTAATCCATATGGTGAGAATAAGCTAGCCTTCGAGCGGGCCCTGGCCTGGGACGACGAGGTTTACGATCTGCGTTACGCCAGCCTGCGTTACTTCAACGCGGCCGGTGCGACCGAACGCTGCGGCGAATCCCACGCCACGGAAACGCATCTGATTCCCCTGATCCTGCAAGCAGCGTCCGGCAAGCGCCCCCACATCGAAATTCATGGTGGCGATTATCCAACGCGCGACGGCACCTGCGTCCGCGACTATATTCACGTCGTCGATCTGGCCCGCGCCCACATCATGGCGCTCGAAGGCCTGGAACAAAAGAGCCGCACTTACAATCTGGGTTGCGGCGGCGAGGGCTATACGGTCAGCGAAGTGATCGATATGACGCGCGAAGTTACCGGAAAGGATTTTGAGGTGAAGGTCGGGCCGCGACGGCCCGGCGATCCGGCGGTGCTGGTCGCCAGCTCAGAAAAGATCAAGCGCGAGCTGGGCTGGAAACCCTCGCAACAGGACTTGAGACTGATCATCAAATCGGCGTGGGATTGGATGAATGCGCACCCGGAGGGCTATGAAACATAATACTTGAGTGTTTTCCAGGAAAGAGCGGGGGCAAGCCCGCCTTCCTGACTGCAAGTAGGTAGTGTTGAGCGCCGCTGCAAGCCGAGCTTCAACTTGGGTACACTTGCAGTCAGGAAGGCGGGCTTGCCCCCGCTTCGTAATTACATTATGTCTTTTATTGGCCCGACCGCCGACGCTTCGGCGCCTACTTCAGATCCAGATCAATAAGAGCCAAACCACACTCTTCATCCAATCTTCTTATCAATTTTGAGGGACTCACGCCCAAAATCATTTCCAAGGTGGGCCAGACGTGGCCCTCGAAAAAATGACCCCCATGCGCGCTGCCATCGTTCTTGCCGATAACGACGTGAGCGTGAAGGCGGACCTCGCCACCTTCCGTCGTCCCCAGGTTGCCCACAAAGGACATCACCTCCACGCCTTCAGTAATTTCAAAACGCCGGTAGTCTTTCGTTTCCCGGTCGAACCAACCGAAAGTCAGATCACTAAATGCCCCCAGGGCGTTATAGTGTGCAGCAAAGATTTTTTCCCGCTGCGCGAAGTCCCGCAACTCCGCGAAGACTTCATCGCCTTTGTGGAACACCAGCGCGTAAGTGGCGTCAGAAATTAGTTTTGATTTCATTTGTTTGTTGGACAGACATTCTTATCTGTCCCTTCTTGCTCTGGAGTAAAACTGCGGTGAGTTTGCCCGGTCCTCGGGACAGGCAGGAATGCCTGTCCTACTTTTGATTCTTGCACCTTGCTGGAAGCGTTGGCGCGATCGATTTGGTGACCTATTGCTCCCGCTGCCAATCCCAGTGACAGGGCCGTTAAATACAATTTCAGTAAGCGCACTTCATTATTCCCTAAGACCGCCAGAACGTATATCCAACTGTATCGATCCTGCCATTCCGCACTGCGACCGCGTTGTGAATCGAGACAGTTAACAATGTCTGCTCGAGCCGAGACCACCAAGCTTCACAGCTTCCAACGCCCATCCCCGGCGAACGATGCAGATGGCATACCAGTCGCTTCAATAAAAGGACTCGAATTCGAAAACTGTGTTCAAAGGAAACTTCATGAAACCGACTTCCGGTACCACGGTGTCCAGTTGGATGGCCACCGCTGACGTTGATTTGCGCCCGGCGTTGACGAGCGACGCCGATACGAATGTGTGCATCGTGGGAGCCGGAATTGCCGGGATGACAACGGCCTATCTGCTGGCGCAGGAAGGCAAATCAGTAATCGTCCTGGACGACGGTCCTATTGGAGGAGGCATGACGGCCAGGACCACTGCTCACCTGGTCACGGCGCTGGACGATCGCTATTTCGAGCTGGAGCGATTGCACGGCGAGGAGGGTGCGCGCCTTGCCGCCCAGAGCCACGCCACCGCCATCGATCGCATTGAGGAAATTGTTAAGAGAGAAAAAATCGACTGTGATTTCGAGCGACTGGACGGCTATCTATTCGTTCCTCCGCGCGAAGCGAAAGAGATCCTCGAACGCGAGTTGGAGGCAATCCACAAAGCGGGCCTCCTCGAAGTGGAGTTTGTCGCCCGGGCGCCGCTAACCTCGTACGATACCGGCCGGGCCCTGCGGTTTCCCCGTCAGGCGCAATTTCATCCGCTCAAGTACCTGGCGGGATTGGCGCAGGCTATCGAAAGGGACGGCGGCAAGATCTACTGTGAAACCCACGCGAGCAAGATCGAAGGTGGCAAGCACGCGCGGATCGAAACAGCGGCTGGCGCTGTAGTCACGGCCGACTCGGTAGTCGTCGCCACCAACACACCCGTGAACGATCTAGTTGCGATTCACACCAAGCAATCCGGTTACATGACCTATGTCCTGGGGGCCCGCGTGCCGCGCGGTTCAGTGACGCGGGCGCTCTACTGGGACACACCAGACCCTTATCACTACATTCGGTTGCAAACCGTTCCCGAGGGTTCGCGCAACAGTGATCTCTTGATCTGCGGTGGTGAAGATCACAAGGTGGGCCAAAAGGATGACGCCAACCGGCGTTTTGCCGTGCTGGAGAGATGGACGCGCGAACGCTTCCCCATGATGAAAGAGATCGAGTTTCGCTGGTCAGGCGAAGTCATGGAGCCGGTGGACGGCCTGGCCTTCATCGGAAGAAATCCCATGGACCACGATAACGTTTTCATAGCTACGGGTGATTCCGGTAACGGCATGACGCATGGCACCATTGCCGGAATTCTGCTGACTGATCTAATTATGGAGCGCAAGAATGAATGGGCCGATCTATACGATCCGTCGCGCGTGACCCTGGGCGCGATCAAGGAATTCGCCAAAGAGAATATCAACGTTGCCGGTCAATATGTGGACCTGGTGACTCCGGGAGAAATCGATTCG
>JAWVFI010000171.1:0-48275 GCA_033856235.1 Blastocatellia bacterium
CTCGCGCAGATGGCGCAGCAGAGTTACAAAGGTTTGACAATCGAAGAAAGTGACACGGTCGTGCTTTCGGCGCGCATCATTCCCGGCAACGAACGCGCCATTTCGAGACTGATCGGCTTCATCTACAAACGCGGGGCGAACATTATCGAAGAGAAGCGCCGCCTGGTCCACGTCAGTGGCCACGCTTCGCAGGAAGACATCCGGATCATGACGGAAGCGGTGCGGCCGAAGTTTGTGGTGCCTATCCACGGCGAGTATCGCATGCTGTTTCGCCACAAGGAGTTTGTAAAGAACCACGTCGGCTATCGTGAAGAGGACATCATCCTGATCGAGAATGGCGACGTGTTGGAGTTAGACGGAGAACGTGCGGTGGTCACCGGCAATCGCAAGATCGGGCGCACCTTCATTGATGACTCCGGCTTTGAAGAGATCGAACGGGATACCGTGCGCGAGCGCCGGCAGATGGCTTACGACGGAATGATTACGCTGATCCTGACTATGAATGCCGCTTCGCACGAGCTGGAAGCGCCGCCGGAGATTGTGGCGCGAGGAGTGCGGGGTTTCGAAGGCAGCAACGGTTTCCTATCCACCGCCCGGGAGCTCGTCAGCGGTGCATTTGGTCGAGCATCAAAGGCGCAGCTTGAAGACGAGAGTTTGCTGAAGGAATATTTGAGAGTTGAGTTGAAAAGGTTTATCCAAAAGCAGACGGGGGCTAAGCCGGTCATCATGCCGGTGCTCTTACAAATCTGACGGCGCGTCAGGTCCGAATAGCAGAAGCCCGACCGTCAGCGAGGGCTGTTGCAGACTAGAAAGTCTGGAGCCCTCCCTTACGGCCGGGCTTCTGCGATCACCCGGTAATCAACTATCGCCCAATGTCATATAACTGGACCAACAAGGTCGTGCTAGTCACCGGCGCCTCATCGGGTATTGGGCGTGGTCTGGCCCTTGAACTGGCGAAACGGGGTGCGCATCTCGGGCTGGTGGCGCGCCGTAGCGATTTACTTGATGAGATTGTCAGCGAGATTGAGAGACAGCCAGGCAAGGCGATGGCGTTGGCAGCCGACGTTCAGGACCCGGCGGCGATGCGAACCGCGGCTGAGAGCCTGTGCGCCGAATTTGGTCCCATCGATGTGCTGATCGCTAACGCCGGGATTGGCACCACAACAGATGCCGCTGAACTGGACGCGACTGAAGTGGCCAGGATTTTTGGAGTGAATGTGGTGGGCGCGGCCAGCAGCGTGGCCGCAGTCGTTCCGGCGATGGTAAAGCGCGGCAGTGGACACCTGGTCGCAATTTCAAGCCTGGCGGCTTATCGGGGGATCCCAAAGTCCGCTTCTTATGGCGCCAGCAAAGCCGCGTTGTCATTATTCTTTGAAAGTCTGCGACTGGATCTCAAGCCCAAGGGAATTGACGTAACCATCATTCACCCGGGTTTCATTAAGACCCCGCTGACCGCCGGGCGCGAAGCGTTAATGCCTTTCCTGATGGAACTTGATTACGCGGTCGCGAAAATCATCACGGCCATCGAAAAGAAGCGCAAGTCTTACGCATTTCCCTGGCAGTTAGCGAGTTTGGTTCGTCTGGGAATGTTAATGCCGATTCCAATGTATGATCGAATAGCGGGACGCAAATCGTATCGGGAGTGAATGGCGCGAATGGTAAATGGTAAATAGGGCCAAGTGACTGACCTTGTACTCGACCTGCCGCCACGCCCATTCACCATTCACCGTTCACCATTCACCATTTACCATTGACCAATTATGACTCTTCTTCAGGCAATTATCCTGGGCATCGTTCAAGGCCTAACAGAATTCATCCCTATCAGCTCAACCGCCCACCTGGTTCTGGCGGGCAGGGCCATGCATCTGCCACTCAGCGCGGAACAGACCACAGCGTCAATCGCGGTTATCCAATTGGGGACGCTGGTTGCGGTGATGCTCTATTTCGCCGGCGACATCTGGAGGATCACTACGGCCTTCGTGCGCGACCACTTAGCGCTCATAAGCGGGCGGCGGCGCGTGATGCCTGGCGGCGCGACTTCAGTCGCCCTGTCGCGGGAAGCATGGTTAGGATGGCTGGTGATCATCGGCTCGATTCCAGTCGGGGTTGTGGGTTTGCTCTTCAAAAAACAAATCGAAGGGACCTTCACCAAGAGCCTTTGGGTTATTGCGACGATGATGATTGTTGTTGCGCTGTTACTGGTGGTGGCAGAGATTGTCAGCAAGAAAACGCGGCGGATGGAGGACCTGGGGATTGGGGACGCGCTCGCGATCGGTTGCGCCCAGATTCTGGCGTTAATCCCCGGTTCGAGTCGTTCTGGCTCCACCATTATGGGCGGGCTTTTCATGGGCGAAACTCGAGAGACAGCGGCCCGCTTTTCCTTCCTGCTTTCGATTCCAGCAATTGCCGCGAGCGGACTGCTCGAAATGAAGGAAGCGATTCATAACCTCCCCCAAAGCAGCCTGACGCCACTGGCAATTGCGACGCTCGTCTCCGGTATCGTCGGTTATGCCTCGATTTGGTTTCTGCTCCGTTTTCTGCGGACGCACACGACCGGTGTGTTCGTCGGCTACCGGCTGATCGTGGGTGTAGCGATTCTGGCGCTGTTGTTCAGCGGCCGTCTGAGTCCACTGAATGAGCCCCAACCTGCGAGCGTTCAAACCCAGGTCGTCGTAATGCTTCACTAGGTTTGGAAGTAGGCGGCCCTCTCATTTGGGCGCTAGCCAGACTCTAAACATCACGTGCAAGCCCCCTCCTTGCAAGCTCACTAACAATAATCGCAGAGATTAGGTAAACTTAGTTGCCCCTCCTCGTGTGCTACGCATTGGCAGTTGTCGAAATCAGCCCTGGAGGAGCCAAAGCGGACCTATGAAGGATAACAATAAGACCGACTCGATACCTTCTCAGCGCCCCCGCAGCCCGCGCGTGCCGGTGGATTTTTCCCTCGTGGTTGAGGGTCAGACTACGAAAGGCGAGAAGTTTGAAATTAAAGCGGCAGCGGTCAAAATCAGCCGCGGCGGCGCTACGCTTCTGCTTGACGCGGAGGTGGAAAAGGGCGACCGGCTTTTCCTGACGCCCCCGTTCGGACGCAAACTGGAGGCGGAAATCAACGGGGTCTGGATCGACGAAAACGACGGCAAGCAACGGGTGGGCATAAAACTTCTGGACGCGAATGGATGGTTTGCGGATTAAGGCGCCAGCGATGAGCGCAAAACGCTGGATCGTGCGGGCGCCAGACCCGCATCGCGCCGCAACCCTGGCAGACAGTCTGGGAGTTTCTCCGATCGTTGCGGGATTGCTGATCGCCCGCGGCTGTTCCGACGATCTGTCGGCGCAAAAGTTCCTCCGGCCTTCTCCCGAACAACTTCATGATCCCTTTCTGCTGCTGGGCATGCACGAAGCGGTAGCGCGCCTGCTGCGGGCCATCGATGCAGGTGAGCGGATTCTGGTTTACGGCGACTACGATGTGGATGGCACGACCGGTACAGCCGTGCTGCTTCGCGCGCTGAGGATGCTTGGGGGCACGGCCGGCTTTCATGTGCCGCACCGGTTTACGGAAGGTTACGGCATCCAGCAGAAGGCGCTGGAGACGGCGGCGGCCGAGGGATATACGCTGGTGGTCAGCGTGGACTGCGGGATCACGGCGCATGAACCGTTGCACTGGGCGCGCGCCAACGGCTTGGACATAATCGTTACGGACCATCACCTGCCTGATGCGGATGAAGGCGCGCCTCCCGCCCTGGCGATTTTGAATCCCAATCAAACGGGCTGCACCTATCCGGACAAGAGCCTTGCTGGCGTGGGTGTGGCATTCAAACTGGTGCAGGCCCTGTTCCGCGAGCGGGGGCGCGAGCACCAGGTGAGCGGTTTTTTGAAAATGGTGGCCATCGGTACGGTGGCGGATGTGGCGCAACTGGTGGGCGAGAACCGCACCATCGTATCGCTCGGCCTGGCGGATCTACGGCATTCGGTCAACCCGGGCCTGCGCGCGTTGATTGAGATTGCAGGGTGTGGCGGTGGTGAGGACTTAACCTCCTACGACTTGGGTTTTCGTATTGGCCCGCGGATCAATGCGGCCGGACGCATGGATGCAGCTCGCGCGGTGGTAGAGTTGTTTGATACGAAAGACAAGGCGGAAGCGCAACGCCTGGCGCGGCACCTGGACACTCGTAACAGTGAACGTCAGGAAGCGCAACGCGAAATCTTTCAACGCGCAGTCGACGAGTTTGAAGGTTCGACTGAGAAGGACTCCCAGCGGCACGTGGCAGTCATCGCCGGTGACGGCTGGCATCGCGGTGTAATCGGGATTGCGGCCTCAAAGATAGCTGAGCGCATCAACCGGCCCTGTGTTGTAATTTCGTTGGACGGGGAATTGGGCCATGGATCAGCGCGAAGTATAGAGGCGTATCATTTGTTCGACGGACTGAACCAGTGCCGCGACTTGTTGGAAAAGTTTGGCGGACATTCGCATGCCGCCGGACTGACGATCAAGCGTGACCGGGTGCCGGAGTTCCGCGCCCGGCTGAATAATCATGCAGCTTCGTGCCTTTCGGATGATGATCTGGCCCCGTCGCTTTCCATTGACGCGGAGATCCAACCGGACGAAGTGACGATGGAACTGGCGGAACAGCTGTGCGCTTTGGAACCTTATGGAGCGGGGAACCAGCGGCCCGTCTTTATGACTCGGAACTTGCGAATTCTTTCGGAGACTTTAGTGATGAAGGACGAACATTTAAAGATCCGGGTCGCGGGAGAGTCCAATCGCCCCTTGGAAGCCGTTTGGTGGCGAGGTCTGGAAAGCGCCGGGCGAACGCCGCAGGTGAATGAGCGCATCGAACTGGCCTACGCGATTGAGCCTAACCGGTGGAACGGCGAAACGCGTTTGCAATTGAACATCAAGGACATGCGGGAGGGCGGTGAACCGTGAAGCGTAAACCCGTAACGATAAGGCAAGCACGGTAGAGCGAGAACGGTGAAGCGAAAATGGTAGAGCGTGGATGATACCGGATAACGCCCATCCACAAGGGTGGGTTTCGCTACACCTTCTACACGGTTAACGGTTCGCGGTTCACGGTAGTCAAAATGGAAGCGATTAGACGAAAGCGAATTAGTTTTGTTGATTTGCGGGCCCGGTTCCCGGTAATCACGCGCGTCCTGGCGCTGCTGGTGCTGATCGCCGGACTAGTGTTCGTTGGCCTTTCATTCTATCGCCTGCGCAACAATCAGCCGTTTCGCCTGCGCTCAGGATCTCCGGAGCTATCGCGGGAAATAACCGGGGTCATCGAAGGATTCGATCAGCGAGTTACCAAGGGCGATCGCCTGTTTCTCTGGCTGCGCGCGGCTCGCGATATTACCTACGCGGACGGACATCATGAGCTGGAACAAGTTCAAGTGGAGGTTTATCCACCTACAGGCGAAAAACCCGATCAGATAAAAGCCGATCGAGCCATCTATGACCAGGCGCACGGCGTGGTTACTTTCAATGGCAATGTAAACATCGCGACGCGTGATGCGCTCAAGGTCAAGACCGAAACGCTCAGCTATAACCAGAACACAGAGATCGGCGAAACGGCTGCGCCGCTGACTTTCCAGCGCGAGAACATTACCGGAAACGCTACCGGCGCCCAGGTCGACGCAAAAAACAAGCGCATGGAATTGCGCAATGACGTGCAAATCGCTGTCGTACCGGAAGCCGCGAAAGATGCCAAAGGCAAACCAAACAACCGTTCGCAGCCCGTGAATATCCGCTCCGCTCACGCGGTATTCGAGCAAGCTTCCATGCGGCTGACGTTTAGCGGCGGCGCGACCGCCGAGCAGGATCGCGATGTCATGAGCGGCGACACTTTAATCGCCGTTGTGACAGAGAAGAAGAAGCTACAAAAACTAGAAGTTCGGGGGAATTCGTATCTCCGCTCAATGAGCGAGGGGCGCGCGGCCGAGGTGCATGCGGCAGATATGGATTTTTACCTTGACGACGACCAGCGTCTAAAGCAGGCCAACGGCACCCGCGACGTTCACGGCCAGAGTTTAAATGCTGATTCCGAGATGAAACTCTCCGGCGCTAACGGAGTGGAAGTAGTTTTCCAGCCGCAGGCGGATCGCAGCGTGTTAAAAGAAATGCGGACCTCCGGCCGCTCCGTCGTGACGCTGGCCGCGCCGAAGTCGCGCGCCAACGACCCCAAAGCGGCCAACAAGCGTTTGACGGCCGATTCAGTGAAGATGACCTGGCGCAGCACTGGCCGCGACCTCGAGAAAACGGAAGCAGTGGGGAACGCCGAACTGTTCATAGATCCGGTACAGCAGACAGCGAAGGCTGATCGCCAAACTCTAACCGCGCCCCGCTTTGATTGCGACTTTTATGAGACGGGAAATTTGGCCCGAAATTTTACCGCCACCGGTGGAGCAAAGGCCGTGATTGATCCGGTGATTGCCAACCCGGAGCGCGCCACCCGGACAATTACCTCGCAGAAGATGGTCGCTGTATTTGTTCGTGAAACTCAGGCGCTGGAGCGCTTCGATGCGCAAGGTGATGCGAAGTTCAACGAGCAGGACCGCAATGGAATTGCCGGGACGATCTCCTTTACCGACGCCGATAAAATAGTTCGCTTGCGCGGGGGCGAGCCGACGGTTTGGGATTCGCACGCCCGCACTACCGCGGTTGAGATCGATTCGGATACTGCCAACCGTATTTCCTACGGCCGCGGAAAAACACAGACTGCATATTACAGTCAGGAGCAGACGAATGGCGCGGTGCCATTCTCAAAAGTAAAGAGTCCGGTTTACATCTCCGCCGAGCGCGCAGAGTTTCAGCATGTCACCGGCGTCGCGAACTATGCCGGCAATGCCCGGGCGTGGCAGGACGATAACTTTGTGCGCGCCGATACGATTACGCTGCAGCGACAGGAGAAGCGCATGGAAAGCCGCGGGCGCGTGCAGAGCGGGTTGTATCAGGCAAAGCGACGATCGCAAGGCGGCAGCACTGTCGTTCCTGTTTTTGCGTCGTCGGATTTCATGTGGTATTCAGATCCCGATCGGCAGCTGCATTACGAAGGCAATGTGGATATCAAACAGGGAACTGATCGGATCACCTCAGCAGTCTCGGATGTTTATCTTTTGAAGGACACCAACGAGGTGGAAAAAACGATCTCGCAACGTTCCGTGGTGCTGACCCAGCCGGGGAAGAAGGGCGTCGGGGATTGGCTGCAATACACGGCAGCGGATGACGTCGCCGTGCTTAAGGGAAACCCAGCCCGGGTGGAAGATGCCGAGCAGGGAAATACGGAGGGCGGACGCCTGACGGTATACCTGCGAGAAAATCGCGTGGTCGCTGATGACACTCGCGGTGCTCAGTCAGGCGGCCGGGTGCGCTCGGTGCATAAAGTGAGAAAACCATAAGCGCCGCGATAAGATCTGTGCGCCTCGACAGATAAGTACCCCAGGAGACTTTGTTTGAAATCAGTTTCAACCGAGGAAGTGCAGCCAACTGCATCACACACGGAATCCCGTAATCCCGATTCAGGGAAAATTCCGGCCCCCTCAGTCCAGGCGCTCGCCGCTTTCAATCTGTATAAAACCTACGGCCGCCGCACGGTTGTTCACGATGTGAGTTTGCACGTCGAGCCCGGAGAGGTGGTCGGGTTGCTGGGAGCGAACGGAGCGGGAAAGACTACTACCTTCTACATGATGGTCGGTTTGGAACGCGCCGATCGCGGACGAGTGCAACTTGGCGACCGGGATGTGACCAGGCTGCCGATGTATTTGCGGGCACGACTCGGAGTGGGGTATTTGCCGCAGGAGCCCTCGGTGTTTCGCAAGCTTACGACTGCCCAGAATATTCTGGCGGTGCTGGAAACGATGGGCTTGCGACGGCGCGAACAACTGAAGCGCGTGGAAGAACTGTTGCAGGAGTTCGGAATCGAGCATGTGCGCAACACGCGCGGCGACGAGTTGTCCGGCGGCGAACGGCGGCGCACTGAAATCGCCCGCGCCCTGGCCACCGAACCGCAATACATTTTGCTCGACGAGCCCTTCGCCGGCATCGATCCCAAAGCGGTCGATGACATTCAAAATGTAATCCTGTATTTACGTAACCGAGGTATCGGAATATTGATCACAGATCACAATGTTCGCGAAACCTTGGGCGTAACGGATCGGGCCTACATCATGGCGGATGGCCGGATATTTCGCGCCGGAGCGCCCCATGCGCTCACGGAAGACGCCGAGGTGCGGCGCCTCTACCTCGGCGAGAAATTCCGCATGTGAATCAGGCGCAAATCACACCGGATCGGTTATAATCCCCCCGCGCGGTCTCCCGCGAAATAATAAGTCCCCCGCAGCTTTTTAGAAGAATTAGCAACTTGGCAGACTATGTCCGTTAAGCTCACTACCAGTCTTTCGCAGCGCTTGGTGTTGACGCCACAATTGCGTCAGCGCATCGAGATGCTGCAAATGACCACGCTGGAGTTGAGCGATTTGATTCAGGAACAGTTGCTCGAGAACCCGGTACTCGAAGAAGTCGCCACCCAGGAAGAAGCGCAGGAACTGGCAGAGAAGATTCTCGATCATCTGGCCAGTGGCGATCAGGCCGGAAGCTTTGAACTGCCGAATGTAGAGGCTGCGTCACCCGAATTTGGCGAACCATCCAGTAACGGGGCCGGCGACGCTGAAGGCCACGCGGCGGCCGATGCTGAATTTGAAGGAGAGTTCGCTGCGGGTGGTGAAGATGTCGCCGCAATGGGCGAAGGGGGTGAAGATGTTCCGGTGGAAGAAGGCGCCCGGGACGCTTTTGAAGAGATAGATTTTGGCCGGGAGTTCCAGGATTACCTTGACCCTGGTTACAAGACCCAGGAGTTTGAGTATAAGGAAGACGCACCCACCTTCGAACAGTTTCTGACGCGTCCCCCGTCCCTGACGGACCATCTGGAGTGGCAGCTTCACATGGATTCCGGTGAAGGGGCGTTAAGCGAAGCGGCTGAGTGTGTCATCGGTAATCTGGATCAGGACGGACGCCTGAACGCCACCAACGAAGAGATGGCGGCTTTGGGCGGATGGTCAGCGGATCTAGTCGAGCAGGCGCGAGGCGTCGTGATGCGCCTGGATCCGGTCGGGTGCGGCGCGCGGGATGTGCGCGAGTGCTTGCTGGTCCAGCTCGAGGTACTGGGAGAAAGCGATCGGCTGGCGGCGCAGCTGATCCGCGATCACCTGGAAGAGTTGCAGCAGCACAAATTGCCCGCTCTATCTAAACAGATTGGCGTCGATGTTGAGGCGTTGCTTACGGAGTTGCAGTTCATTCGGACTTTGGATCCATATCCGGGACGCCGGCACTCGTCCGAAGAGCCGGTGCTGATCGCGCCCGAAATCTACATCGAAAAGTTGGATGAGGATGACGAGGATTACGTCATCTACTTCGCCGACGATGGCAGTCCGCGCCTGAGGATCAGCCAGAACTATCAGCAGATGCTGGCGCAACCCGCGGTGACGAAAGAAACGCGAGATTTCATTAAGGACAAGATGCGATCGGCCGTGGACTTGCTGCGCAACATCGAGCACCGGCGCCAGACAATCTACAAAGTCGTCGAGTCCATTGTTGAGCGGCAGCGGGAATTTCTGGATAAGGGCGTCCAGTACATTAAACCGATGATGTTGAAGGACATTGCCGAAGACATCGGGATGCACCTCTCGACCGTCTCACGCGTCGTGAATCGCAAGTATGCGCATACGCCGCAGGGCGTCATTGAGCTGCGCCGCTTCTTTACCGAGGGGATGCTGAATGAAGAAGGCGAAGAGGTCTCGACGCGCATCATCAAGCTTAAAATCAAGAAGCTGATCGAAGAAGAGGATACGCACAACCCGATTACCGACGATCAGGTGGTGAAGATACTGATCAAAGACGGCATTAAACTGTCGCGCCGCACGGTAGCGAAGTATCGCGACCAGATGCGAATTCCGGGATCTCGGGAACGCCGCGCTGTGGTCTAGCGCGTCGCCGGCCACCAATGCCGGGAACAAGAGTTTGCTGTACAAAATGCTTTCAAAACTCGCAGGGGCGACGGCCCGAGTGTGTCTGCCTGTTTGTTGCAGGCTTGAACCAGGAGGAGAGTCTAATGAAATTTGAGTACACGGGACGACATGTGGAGGTTACGCCGGCGTTGCGGCGCCACGTCGAAGATCATTTTAAGAAGCTGGATCACATATTCAATGATGCCGCTGCTAATACCCACGTCATCATGTCAGTTGAAAAGAACCGGCAGATTGGTGAAATCGTTGTTCACTGGCGCGACCACACGCTGACTGCGTCGGACACGAATGCCGATATGTACATGGCCCTGACACGGGCGATCGCTAAAATCGAAAAGCAGGCCCTGCGATTGAAGAAAAAGACCATCGATCGCAAGCAGAGCGCCAAGCGAAGTTCCGCGGTGGCTACAAACGGCGACGAGCAGCTGGAAGCCAGCCCCCGTCCGGCGCGAATTATTACTGCCCGACGTTATGTGGTTAAGCCGATGACCGCTGAGGAAGCCGCCCTCAGTATGGAGTCCCGCGCGGACCAGTTCGTAGTGTTTCGCGACGCTGACACGAATCGCGTGGGCGTGCTTTATAAAAGGAAAGACGGCAACTTTGGTTTGATTGAGCCGTAACGCAGCTGCGGCGGTCTAACTCGGCGCTGATCCAACTCCATCATTGTCTTCCGCGAAAGCCCGGTAACCTGTGAGCCAGCAGAACGAGCAGAAGAACGGCGACTCTCCGGACATCGTGGTCATCACCGGTCTTAGCGGATCGGGGATGTCCTCAGCCACAAATGCTTTTGAAGATCTCGGATACTTCTGTGTTGATAATCTTCCGATCACCCTCTTACCCACGTTCGCGCGCCTGGTTCAGGCCGGGGAAGAAGACAAAGGGCGCATTGAACGCGCGGCACTGGTAATCGACATTCGCGAAGGGCAGTTTCTCGCAGATTTTGCGAAGCAATTAGGCGCGTTGCGCGAAAACGGCCTGTCAGTGGTGGTCTTGTTCTTTGAAGCTTCCGATGAGGCGCTCGCCCGTAGATTCAGTGAGACTCGCCGGCCGCACCCAGCGGATAGTGGCGCCGGTTTGGCTGAGGCGATTCGCAGAGACCGCGTGGCCATGAAAGATATTCGAGCGCTCGCCGATCACATCGTCGATACCTCGACCCAAACGGTCCATACTCTGCGTAGTTTTCTGGTCGAGCGGTTTAGTCCGACCCTGGAAGGCGCGCCGATGCGGGTGCAGGTCCTGAGCTTTGGACACAAGTTCGGCAGCCCGCATAGCATGGAACTGCTCTTTGACGTTCGCCATCTCCCCAATCCTTTTTTCGTCGATGGCCTGCGCGAGCTGTCGGGCAGCGACCGGCGGGTGATCAAGTATCTGAAAAACCAGCCGGAAGTGGATGAGACGTTGCGACGCTTTGCCGATCTGCTGGGATATCTGTTGCCTTTGTACAAGCGGGAAGGGAAGTCATATGTGACAGTCGGGATTGGCTGCACCGGAGGCCGTCACCGCTCAGTCATGATCGCGAATGAGCTGTCTGAGCGTTTGCGACAAGCCGGCTTCGATGCGCAGGCTGTCCATCGCGACGTGCGCAAGTTTAAGAAGAGCAAAGCGACCACGCGCAGCTTGCCCGCGGGATAAGTAACTAACTACATGTCAAAAACCCCCGAACCACCCACCTTTCCAACCAACACGGAACACCCCGTGGCCGGCGTCATCGTCAGTCACGGTCATCTGGCGGGTGAACTTCTGGCAGCCGCGGAAATGATCGTGGGCCCGATTCCGCACATCACGGCCGTTTCCATCGGCTGGCACGACGACGTGGATTCTGCTCGCGAAGAGATCGAGCGCGCGATGGCCCGGGTTTCGCGGGGGCGGGGCGTGCTGATTCTTACCGACATGTTCGGTGGTACGCCGACGAATATCGCCTCGATGTTTCTCGCCGAAAATGAGGTGGAGGTCGCCAGCGGTGTGAACCTGCCCATGGTGATCAAACTGGCTAGTCAGCCTGAAGCGGAACCTCTCAGCGAAGTAGCCCGGCGCGTTCGTGACCAGGGCAAGGACAGCATCTATTTGGCCGGTGAAATCCTCGGCGGCAAAAGCACCGCGTGATCCAAAAACGGTTAATAGTAACCAACCGCCTGGGACTGCACGCCCGCGCCGCTGCGCGGTTGGTGCACCTGGCAGCACGGTTCAAAAGTAACGTAAGCCTGCAGCGCGTTGACGGCGGCGCCACGGCGGACGCGAAGTCGATTCTCAACGTGCTGATGCTTGCGGCAACTTCAGGGACCGAGTTGAGCGCTAGTGCAGAAGGCATTGATGAAGCCGAAGCGCTGGCCGCACTTTCTGAACTTTTCAGCAATGGTTTTGGAGAAACTGAAAAGTGACTGACCAGCCGAAGCGAAATCTCGTCGAAGAGCGGTGGCGGGGCCTGGGAGTTTCTGAAGGCTATGTCGTCGGTCGCGTGCTGCGCGTCGACAATGGAAACCGCCAGGTCTATCGTGCCGCTTTGAATGAGGTCGAAACGGAACGGGAGCTGCAGCGCTTTCAAAATGCCCTCAACGGCGCCCGGCGACAACTTCTGGATATCAAACTGAAGGCGGAAAAGGAACTTGGTCCCGAACATGCCTACCTCTTTGATGCTCATCTCCTAATGCTTGAAGATCGAAACCTGCGCGAGCGGGTGGAGACTTATATAGTCGCCGAAAAGGCGAACGCAGAATGGGCGTTGCGAGTGGTTACGGACGATTTGCTCGCCGCCTATTCCGCCGTCAAGGATGAATACCTGCGGGCCCGTGGATCGGATATTGAGGACGTGGCCCAACGGATTTTGTCCGCACTCACGGGCACTATTCCGCAATACGCCAATCTAACCAGAGACGCCGTCATTGTTTCGGCTGATCTCTCGCCTTCAGCGGTAGCCGAATTGGATTTGCAACACGCGCGCGCCATCACCACCGACGCCGGCGGCTGGACTTCCCACACGGCAATCATTGCGCGGGCGCTGGGGATCCCTGCCGTCGTTGGGTTGCGTGATCTTTACCGGCGCACCCGCACCGGAGACACAATCATCGTCAATTCCTACGCGGGTGAGATTGTGTTGCATCCGACAAGCGCTACGCTCGAGAGCTATGGCAAAGAGTTCGCACCCGAACGAAAACCTTCGGGAGTGTCATTCACCGAACGTGAAACCGGCCCTCTCAGAACGGTTGAGGGCGTCGCGGTTACCCTGCGAGCAAATGTTGAATTGCCTGCGGAGTTTGCCAGCGTGCGCCAGTTTCGCGCCAGCGGGATCGGACTCTACCGGTCAGAATTCCTCCTTTCGCAGGAGGGGGTCCTGCTTTCCGAAGATGAGCAGTACCGGGCCTACCTGGAAGTGGGCCGGGTCGCCGGCGCCGACGGGGCAACAATCCGGCTTTTTGATCTCGGGGGCGAGCAGTTACACGGTGGTTTTGGCGGTGAGCGGAATCCTGCGCTGGGCCTGCGGGCTATCCGGTTTGGCTTGCGGCATGAAGACGTGCTGCGAACGCAGGTGCGTGCGATTCTACGAGCTGCCGCGCAAGGCCGGCTGGATATCGTGCTGCCTATGGTTTCCGATCTGGCCGACGTACGCCGGGCTCGCGTAATCATCGAGCAGGAAAGAGAACGACTGGGGGCTGAAGGGAAAGAAACCGGCGTGGTCAAAGTTGGGGCGATGATCGAAGTTCCGTCCGCTGTCATTCTGGCTCGAACGATTGCGGCTGAGGTGGACTTCTTTAGCCTGGGTACTAACGACCTCGTCCAATACATGCTCGCGGTTGATCGTGGTAACGACGACGTTTCCGATTGGTTTCGCTCTCTTCATCCCGCAGTTCTGCGGAGCGTAGTGGACGTTCACGACGCGGCGGCCGCTGCCTCAATTCGAACTGTTGTCTGTGGCGAGATGGCCTCAACCCCTGCGTATGCGGTAGTCCTAATCGGACTCGGTGCGACCGAGTTCAGCATGACGCCGTCGGCGATTCCACGCGTGGCGCGGGTGGTTGGCGCCGTCAAACACTCAGACGCTAGGAAAATAGCCGAGCTCTGCCTGGCATGCGCTACGCCCGATCAAGTGGAGCAAACCGTAAGAGAGCAATTTCTCGAACACTGGCCGCAACTTTTCTCGCTCGAGTCCTTGCCAGCCGCTAAACCTCGTTGAACGCCCGCCGTTAGGGTGGAATACCTCCTACCAATTTCTTCGAAAAACTCCTTTTTCGGCTTTTACTTCATCCAGTAGGTCAGAGGTCGCTTCGCATTGCGATTGATCGTGAACATCCGGTGGAGTGACCAGCCATTGCCCGGCTGGAGCCACTCCAAGCATCAAGGAGTCGAGTGTCCCTATGAAAAACGCACCCTACGTCATTTGCGCGCTGTTTGCGATGGCCTTTATTGTCCCGACAAGCCAGGCTCAGATCGACAGCCGCACCTCCACAGCTCAAAAAACCACAAGCTCCGGACCGCAAACAGATTTTTCAATCAGAACCAGTCGTATCGTTGGTTCTACAAAGGCCTCCAACCATGCGATTGGCGCTCCGGACGTGTCACGATTGGCCACGGGTTCCAGGCCCAGCGTCGGCTCGCCCACGATTCCCGGCGACAACTCTCCGAAAGATGAAACGAAGGACACGATAACGACGCGCTGGGGTAATGCTTCCGCCAGAGTTGAAGAGATGGGGACTGCCCCTTTGAAGATCCCAGCAACCGCCGTATCTCCTGCTCCGGCTTTGTCGCTTACCAGGATCTATCGCGTCGGGGTCGGCGATGTCCTGGATATCAGGCTGAAGGATGTTGCGACGCGAGAATCGACTCTGTTTACCGTCCTTGCCGGTGGGGTCGTGGAATATCCGTTAATCGAAGAACCGGTAAAAGTAGAAGGCATGCGGGTGGATGAAATAGCTGCGCGCCTCGCCAGCCGAATCAAGGTTATCGATCAGCCGCGCCTGTTGGTTAACGTTCGCGATCACGCGAGTCACAACGTGTTGGTTACGGGATTGGTTTACAACCCGGGCTCGAAAGCTTTGCGGCAGGAAGCCGTGCCTCTGTTCGTAGTGCTGGCGGAAGCCGTGACCCGACAAGGCGCTTCCAGGGCCACGATCACTCGAAACGGCCAGGTCATTGCTGTGGACCTCGCCAACCAAACTGCAATCTCCACCCTCGTCATGAGCGGTGATTTGGTGACTGTCTCTAACGCACCGCCGGCAGCTCCCCAGTACTATATTGTTTCCGGAGAGATTAATTCTCCAGGGCAAAAACTATTCCGCTCCGGCTTGACGCTGACGCAGTCACTGCTCGCAAGCGGGGGGATCACACAAAACGCCAGCGGTCGCGTGAAACTCACATCGCAAGTGTCGGGAGCGCCTTCCGTCACCATCGAAGTCAACATCAAAGAAATCCTCGAAGGACGCAATCCGGATCCCACTCTCAAGCCTGGCGACCGACTGGAAGTTACGCGAGGGCGCTGGTGAACTGCCTGGCCATGAGACTCTCTTAAGCATTCCCACCATCCTCCCTGGTCTCCTCCGGCCACTGTGTATTGTGTTCGGCTCGCCCGACCTTCCCAAGATATTGATAATTCCCTTGCGATAAGTCGCTTGTGCCTCCGCAAATGACAGGGTATTATGCGGGCCGTGAACAGGCACAGCAGTCTTATTGCTCTCGCCATCGCCGCGGTGTTTGCGCTGGGAACCTGCGCCCGAGTTGAAGGCGCGCTAACAGTCTCACCTGGCAAGGTGCAAGATCCGGCTGCGCCGGGCAATGCCGAACGGGATCTGTTCACGCAAGGGCAAAACCTGGTTCTTCAAGGCAGCTATACCAGCGCCGCCGAAGTGTTGGAAAAGTTTCTCGCTACCTACCCGGACAGCATTCTCACCGATCTGACTCTGTTATGGTTGGGACGCTCATATTTTCAGTTGGGGCGACTCACCGAAGCCGAAGAACTGGGAAAGCGTCTACACGCGATCAAGGACACTCCTTTTGCGGAGATCTATGACGTGGAACTGAAAAGTGCGATTCGCGAAGCTGCAAAGCAGCCGATCGCTGGTGAGCCGCGAAAACTTTCGCCCGTGGTACGACCGTTAGCTAAGGCTCCCGCAACTTCCAAAGAAACTCCAAAATCCGGCAGAGATCGCTACGCAACAGTCAGAAGCTCTGCGCCAAACGCGTCGGCTGCCAACAAGAACAAGAAAACGGCCAATTCGACGCAGCGGTCGGTTGCAGGACGTCGATCCAGCGGCAAAGGCGGCGCACCAAAGGTCGCCGGGAATGCTGGGGTGAAAACTGCGCGTCCGGCGGTACGGCAGCCAACGAAGACAGCTTCGGTAAATGCGAACCGCCCTCGCTCGGCGTCGAAAAGTCCGGCGGTGGCATTACACCGAAGCCTCGCCGCGGCAAACAAGCCGCGGCGCATCCCCCTCAAAGCAAATGCGCCTGCCGGCAAGACGGCGACTGCAACTTTGAAGCAAACTTCTACGAAAACTGGGAAGATCGCCGGAAAGGAAAAGCCCACTGCCAGGACGCCCGGCAGGGACCGTGCCTTGAGCAGAAAGCCGCAGGCGTCCGCAGCCACGATTGCCAAGCGCACTACCCGTCTGGTGAATTCGGCCAGGACTGCCCGCAACCGACCCAACGTTAGTAACTCGACGCCCCGAGCGACCGGGGATGTCGCCGACATGCAACGATCGGCCTACCTGGCTCCCCCGGTCCCGCGTGGTTCGGATGATCCTCGCCCGCAGACAATTAACGGGCATGCGGTGACGGGTGGTTTGTACAGCATGGTGGACGCCTCTATGGCACCTGCTCCTGTACTCGCAGCGGCGCCTGCTAGCGTTCCTCCGGACTCAAGAGTTGATGCCAGATCCAAAGGGATGAACGCAAAGCCGGGCGAGACCGTGTACCTTTCCTTTGTAGTTCGTAACTACGGAAGCACGCGTCAAACCTATGAGCTGCGCATTACGGCGCCCGGGTCGCCTGAGGCCCAGTTGTACGTAGATTCCAATGGGGACGGAATGCATCAGAGTGATGAGCTGCGCGTTACTGGGTCGCCGGTTATTGAACTTAAGAACAGCGAAGTCCCGTTTTTGCTGGAAGTGAAAGTGCCGCGCAACGCAGCCGAAGGCCAGCAGTTCAACTACACAGTCACTGTCCTTTCGTTTGGCAGCGGTGAAGTGGTAGCCAAGGTGACCTCGACTCTAACAGTCTCTTCAATTCGGGCAGCGTTGCGTCCGTCAGATCTGCCGGAACAATCACGCTCCATCCGGACAAAGTAGTTTCCACGCATGGCTCAAAAACGTGAGTTAAGCGACGCCGTGCGACGGAAACTGGTCCATCTGCTAATCGCTAAATCTATTGCTGAAAGCCTGCTGGTGGCGAGTATCGCCGTCATTTTCTTTCTGACGCTGTTTCCGCCGTACTTTCGTGGTTGGGGCGAAGCGACTCCGAATGCAATCGCCGGATGGGCAGTGAACGAAGCTGCGCCCGCGGAGCGTGTAGAAGTGCAGTTGTTTATCGACGGTCGATTCGCCGCCAGTGATAACGCCGGACTGTCCCGGCCTGACGTTCGCGCCGCCGGTTGGTCCGACGACGATTGGCATGGCTACAGTTTTACCCCACCGTCGCTGAGTCCGGGCGAACATGAAGCACAGGTTTATGCGCTGCACTCGAATGGCGCCGGCACGCGGCGCACGTTGCAGCTGCTGGGAGATCCGATACGATTTGTCGTCGATAGCAATGGAGTTTTCCAGCAGGTCAAATAAGTAAGACCTAAACCAAAGGCGACTGGCGCCAATGATGCGCAGTTTATGGAGGACAGCACGCTGAACATAGATCACGAGACCAGCGGACCAGTTCTAGCGGGCTGGGAGATACTCTCCGTGGGTTCATCTCTGCTTATCGCGGAATGGGTCGTTCTGGTCTTTGTGGGTCGTAGCAAGCTGGCGGCGGCGATTCCCGTGGCCCTCGCCTTCGGCTTTATGTTCTGCTCGCATCGTCTCCGCGGCGAAAGCTTGCGGGATATCGGCTTCGGAAATGACCATTTCAAACGAGCGATAATGAGCTTGCTCTGGCCGACTCTGATCGCAGGTGTGGGTATTCTTTTTGTCGGTTGGTTAAGCGGCGGTCTCCGGTTTGACTTGTTACTCATGCGACCTCGTTTTCTTTTCTTGCCCGTTTGGGCTTTCGCTCAACAATACGTGATGCAGGGGTTTGTAAATCGCCGGGCCCAGATGGCTATGGGCCCAGGGACCGTCAGCGTCTTGACGGTGGCAACGATGTTTGCTCTATTGCACTTACCCAATTTGCCTCTCGCCGCCTTAACATTTGCGGGAGGATTGGTTTGGGCATGGGTTTATCAACGAAGCCCAAACCTGTTGGCACCCGCGTTGGCGCACAGTCTGTTGTCAGTGCTGTTGGCCTTTTCGCTTCCGCCTTCTTGGCTGAACGGGCTGCGCGTGGGCTTTAAGTATTTTAGATAAAGCGAGGGAAAGCCCTTAACACGATTTAGGGTTCTGCCTGACGGGAAGGCTTGTCTTGCCTTGAAAGATCAACCATCCGATCAGCTCATCCAGACAGCTGTACGTGTTGAACAATGATTTGCTATAATCCGCAGGCCTTGCAAAAGAGAGCAGGTTGGGCGGTCGCTGCTTCGCCATTTATCAATCCCGGGTTTGAGATTCAAGCCTGAGGTTGAGGTGCGGAGGAGAGGAAAGTCCGAACACTACAGGGCAGCGAGCCCGCTAACGGCGGGGCGCCTGATAATCTCAGATCTGAGATCTCAAATTTGAGATCCGAACGAAGAAACTCGATCGAGAGAACGCAGCACCCGGAAGGCAGGGTATCGAAAGCTGCCAGTCGAGATTTGAGATCTGAGATTTATCGGGTGACGACAAGTGCAACAGAGAAAAGACCAGCCAGCGGACCATCGAACTGTTTAGAGTTTCAGATCTTTGATCTGAGAATCCCACGGTCGATGGTAGCGGGTAATGGGTGAAACGGTGCGGCCCTCACGGGCTTAATGTAAGAGCGCACCGGCGCGTGTGGTAACACAACGCGGCCAGGCAAACTCCTCGCAGTGCAAGACCAAATAGGGAGGCGTCAAAAGGGCTGCCCGCCCAAGGCAGAGATCTCGGTAGAGTCTCAAATGCAAATTTGAGATTTCATATTTGAGATTTCAACGCCACGACCTCCGGGTAGGTCGCTCGATCCATCCGGCAACAGATGGGCTAGATGAATGATCGCCGCCTCGGTTTTGAATCTGGTAACTCGGGTTCGGATCTCGGGGTACAGAATTCGGCTTATAGACCTGCTCTCAATTTTGCATGGCAAAACTTTTTTCGGAACGAAGTATTCAAATTCTCGCGGAGGTATAGCCGAAGATGGCAAATCGAAAAGGGGTTTTCATCGGCGCCTACGTGCCGAATGAATTGAAGGAGTCGCTGCGCCGCCGGGCGGCGGCCGAGCACCGTACACTCTCACAGGAAATTACGCGCATCCTAACAGAGGCCATTCACGGGCGCGGCTTGCCGGCCGGCAGTATCGACCGGCGACAAACCCAATCGACGCCTCGCCGCCGGTCGACTGACCCGCAGCCAAGGCGGCGGACCAACGACGTCTCATACGCTACTGCAGAGAACAAGCGCAGCAGCGATTAGTCGCACCGCCGATAACCATCATCCAGTTTGCCTTCCCTCGATTCGTCTTCGTGATAAGCTAACCTCGCGACAAAGTAGTTCCGGAGACGATTTGAAGTACTTAATCTTAGCGGCGATAGTTGCCCTTCTGTTCGCGCTCTTATTGCGGCGTTTGTTGCCCTACCTGCGCATGGCGCAGAAGTTTATTCAGGCGCTGCAACAACTGCGCTCGGGAACTTCGGGGTCGCAAGTTACACCGGCGCGAAGCCGGCAGCAGCAGGAAAGATTAGTTCGCTGCGACGTCTGCGGCACGTGGGTGCCGGCCACCCGGGCGCTAGGCGGCGGCGCAACGGCGCGATTGTATTGCTCGGATAGTTGTCGCCGTAAGCAGGGTGCCGGGTTTCAGGTGCCGGGCGCCAGGTAAAAAAGATCTTTTGCCATCACACCGGCACCCGATACCCGGCACCCGACACTTACGCCTTCACTTCCTCCGGTAGAACATTCCCCGCTTCATGGACCGCCTGGTCAGTATTCGTTAGCCACAGAATTATCATACCCAGGATAAAGAATACGATTAGGGAAAGGATTGCCTGCCGGTAAGAACCTGTGTGCGCGACTACGATGCTGAAAGCGAGGGGACCCAGCCAGGACGTGCCCCGTTCTGAGATTTCATAGACGCCAAAGAATGATGCCTCCCGTCCCGCCGGGATCATCCGCGAGAACAGGGATCGCGAAAGCGCCTGCGACCCTCCCATCACAACCCCGATCACCGCGCTCATGATCCATGCCTGCTTAACGGTGTGGAAAAAGGCGTAGGCATATACAACCAGCCCGGTCCAGATTACCAGCGAGATCATGATTGCGGTCTTCGTCCCCAGCAGGGCCGCGATCCGTTCAAACAGCAACGCGCCGCCAAACGCGACGAACTGGACCATCAGGAAGATGCCGATCAAAAATGCGGGGTTGGGATCCAGGCCGCGAGAACGAAACAACTCCTGCTCCAAAAATACTGCGGAGGCCCCAATAACCGTTTGAATACCGTCATTGTAGAGCAGGTAACCAATCAGATATTGCAACGTGTGCCGTAAACGAATTAATTCCCGGAAGGTGGAGATTAGTTCACTCAAACCGGCAGTCAAAACGTTGTTGCCGGGTGGCAAAACGCGGGTGGCGGCGCGACGTTGCAGTCGCTGGAAGGTGATGATTGCAAAACCGCCCCACCAGAGGCCGGCTGATAAAAGAGACAGGCGCACCGCCAGCCCCTTGGAGATCCCGAGTGACGTTGCCCCCAGCACCAGCCCGAGGTTCAGCGCCAGCAACAACCCACCGCCGAGATAGCCGTAAGCAAAACCGCGGCTGGAAACTTTGTCCCTCTGATCTTCCGTACAGATCTCCGGCAGAAACGCGTTATAGCAGACCAGCGCAGCGCCAAACGCGAGATTGGCCCAGATGAAGAGGATGGCGCCGCCAACGTAAAGATTGCCGGTGACAAAGAACATCAGGCAGGTCGCCACTACACCCGCGTAGCAGAAGTAAGCCATCAGGCGTTTCTTCATGTCTGAATAATCAGCGATGCCTCCAATCAGCGGCAGCAGAAACACCTGCAGGAAGACTGCCAGGGAAATGGCGAACGTCGAAAGCGATTTCGCGGTGACCGCGCCCAGCAGTCCAAAGCTCAGCACTACCCCGTTCTCCCCCACGGCGTCCTGCGCCAAACGAGTGAGATAAGGCCCGAACATTGCGCCGACCACGGTGGTGGAGAAGGCAGAGTTTGCCCAATCGTACATGGTCCAGCCAAAGATCTCGCGCGGGTTATTTTTCGGGAAACTCTTTGCCGTAACCGAATCGTGAATCATGAATGTGCTTTGGCTTTCGTGGTCAGGGATTTGATGATCAGCGGGGTGATATCGGCCAGCGAGCTGATGCGGGCGGCAAAGTAATCGCGATCCTTGCCCCAAATCAGAGTTGGGACGTAATTACGCGTGTGGTTGCGAATACTCAGGTCCTCAATGTTTCCGTGGTCGCTGGTCAATACCACGGTCGTAGCTTGCAGATCCAGATTATCCAGCAACGCGCGAACATATCGCGCCAGACTCCGTAACACAGTCCGCGCGCCCTCCATGTTCTGCGCATGGCCCATCTTGTCCGTAATGAAGTATTCGAAGAGCGTGAACCGGTGCCGGCCGGCGATGCGGGCCAGAATCTCCCCCGCTTCCTCGGGTGAACGAAGTGAAGCCGGTTCGCCTCGTTCAAGCAGCAGGGAATTCGTAAAGTCCATAAAGACAGCGTTACCGGCGTTCATGTCTGCCACTGTCTTGAAAGGCAAACCGGCTGCCTCCACCGCCGCGGTGGTCGCAGAAATCCAGCGGGGGCGCTCGTTAAAAAAGCCGCTGGTATAGGTATTGGCAAAAGTAATCGGGCCGACATCCGCCCGCGTCAGTTGCAGGAATATGGAGTGCTCGCGAATGATTTCCAGCAGCGCCTGATTGGGGAAGCCTTGTTTGTGATATCCAATCGCCGCCGGGGCGTTCACCCCAGTCAAAATCGTGGTCTGTCCGGAAGCGCTCTGCGGCCGGCCCTCAACTCCCAGACAGGCATCAGTAGGAACGAGCCTGCCATCATGAATTACGTCTGGGGGTTCGTTCTGAAAAACAGCGAGCGGCGCCGCATCCTCCATTCCGTCGAGCGGATTGTGCGGACCGCGTGTCCCGATGCCCAGGCCGTCGATGAAGAAGAGAACCACTGACATGCAGTGATAAGTAGCATTCAAAGCGAGCGATACGCAAGATGAAACAGGTAAACAGATCCTCGTGCGTATCGAGCCGTTTAGAGTCCCGACTTCAGTCGGGCTTTTCTGGCGGAACCGCCTGCGGTAGCGGGCGGTTGATCTCGGGTTATCAGAACGTCTGGTCTCCCCACTTCAACCGCCCGCTACGGCAGGCGGTTCTGACGGCCCGACTGAAGTTGGTACTCTGAACACCGCTTCCGATCGTGTTTACACTTCCTTCATGTTTGGATGGCCTGGGATGTTGTAATATTGGCCGCTCGTTTTGCCACTTCGAAATCGTTAACAGGGGTACTCAATTAATGAAGCGTCGAATCTCAAACCTTAAAACCCGTCGCGCAATTTTCTTGATCGCGCTGATCGCGTTGCCGGTCACGCTCTCGGCGCGAGGCCCGGCTCCCGGGGCCGACACCGCCCCGCCAGCGTCGCTGCCTTACTTTACCGAACCGGCAATTTCGCCGGACCGTTCCGAGATCGCCTTCGTTTCCGGCGGCGATATTTGGTCGGTCCCGGTCGGCGGCGGCGAGGCCCGGCTTCTGGTTTCGCATCCGGCGACGGAATCGCGGCCGCTCTACTCCCCGGATGGGCGGCGCTTGGCGTTTATCTCAACTCGAACGGGTAACGATGATATCTACCTGGTCACTCTGGACACCGGTGATCTGAAGCGGCTGACTTTTGACGACGACGATGACCAACTTGACGCTTGGTCTGCCGATGGGAAATGGCTCTATTTTTCTTCTTCCAGCCGCGATATTTCAGGGATGAACGATATATTTCGCGTCAGCGTTGACGGCGGTACGCCCATGCAAGTGAGCGCCGATCGTTACACCACTGAATACTTTGCGGCACCCTCTCCGGATGGCACGGCTCTCGCATTTACGGGCCACGGCTTCGGGGCTTTCCAGTGGTGGCGCAAAGGGCACAGCCATATCGACGAGAGTGAAATCTGGGTGATGCGGATGGGCGCCGCGTCAGGTTATGAGCAAATCAGCGAAGGCGGCGCTAAAGAAATGTGGCCCATGTGGCACCGGGACGGGCACAGCCTCTACTACGTTTCTGACCGCAGCGGCGCAGAGAATATCTGGCTGGCGGAAGCGGGTCGCAAACCGCGCGCAGTTACGCAATTCACTTCGGGCCGGGTGTTGTGGCCCAACATCGCTTATGACGGTCAACTGATTGTCTTCAGCCGCGACTTTCAAATCTGGAAACTCGATCCCAACAACGGGCGTGCCAGTGTCGTCAGCATCACGCGCCGCGGCGCGTCCCCCGGGCCGGCGGTGGAGCACTTGCGCCTGACGGACCAGCTTACGGAAATCGCCCTGTCACCCGACGGAAAGAAAACAGCCTTTGTAGTGCGCGGGGAAATCTTCGCCGCTTCTGCGACTGATGGCGGCGACGGCGCGCGGGTCACCAACAGTGCCGCTGAAGAATCTCAGGTTGCCTGGTCGCCTGATAGCCGGCGCCTCGTTTATGTTTCCGACCGCGACGGCGCAACTCACCTGTTCGCCTATGATTTCGGCACCGGCGCCGAGACGCAACTGACACGTGACGCGGCCGCCGATGATACGCCGCGCTATTCGCCAGATGGAAAGATGATTGCGTTTGAGCGCGGTGGTACGGAGCTGCGAATACTGGATGTGGAATCAAAGCAGGAGCGAAGCATCGCGCGAACGCAATTGCAACGCCCGCCGCTGAGCGCCGACCGGCCCTTTGTCTGGTCACCTGACAGCAAATGGATCGCGTACATGCCGGTCGGAGATAAGTTGTTTAAGAATATCTTTGTTGTCCCTGCTTCCGGAGGCGAGAGCCATCAGCTTAGTTTCCTGTCCAACGTCGGTAGCAATACCGTTTCCTGGAGCCCGGACGGCACCTACCTGCTGATGGACACGGGCCAGCGAACAGAGAATGCGCAGTTGGCTCGTATCGATTTGATTCCACGGACACCGAAGTATCGCGAAGATCAGTTCCGTGATCTGTTCAAGGAAGAAACTCCGAAGACGGTCACTACGACGCTGAAACAATCTAATACTCCATCACCCACGACTGAACCGCAACCGACGTCCACGCCTACCCCAACCGCAACGCCGGCCGCGACACTGCCCGCAGTCGATCCCAAAGCTAAACCGACGCCGAAGCCGGTGGAAATTACTTTCGATCAAATTCGGCGGCGATTGAGCCTGCTGCCTGTCGGCATTGACGTGAGGTACCAGACGATCAGCCCCGATGGTAAATGGGCTTTAGTGATCGCCAGCGTTGCCAACCAGACCAACCTGTACATCTTTCCTCTCGACGAGTTATCGAAAGATCCTTTCGTGGCCAAACAACTGACCTCAACGGCCGGCCGTAAAAGCTATGCACAGTTTTCGCCGGACAGCAAAGAGGTCCACTACCTGGAGCAGGGCCGGATCAATATCATTACTCTGGAGAATCGGCAGACACGCCCGCTGGCGGTCGCGGCCGAACTGGACGTTGATTTCGCGCGCGAAAAGTTGGAGGTCTTCCGCCAGGCCTGGACCTACATCAGGGACGACTTTTACGATCCCAAATTCCACGGCGCCAACTGGGACCAGGTACACGCACAATTCGCCCCGCAAATCGCCGGCGCGCGCACGCCGGATGAAATGCGGCAACTAATCTCGCTTATGCTGGGAGAGCTGAACGCTTCACATTCGGGCATCAGCGCGCCGGCGAACACATTCCCTCCGCCGGCAACCGGCAGGCTGGGATTGAGATTCGATCGCGCTGAATACGAAAGCGCCGGCGCCCTGCGCGTAACTCAGGTCATCCCTCTAACCCCTGCGGCGCTGGCTGGAATCAAAGTGGGTGACTACCTACTCACGGTTGATGGCACGCCGATCAGCGCGCGAACAAATCTTGATGAGTTGCTCAGTTACAAGATCAACCGGCGCGTAGTGTTAACGGTCGGTTCTTCGGCAGCCGGTGCGTCGAAACACGAACTCGTGGTGCGTCCTGTTAGCGGCGGCGCTGAGCGCGCGCTGCTCTATCGCAACTGGGTTGAGGACAACCGAAACTACGTGGCGCGAATTAGCAACGGACGTCTGGGGTACGCGCATATCGCGGACATGTCATCCGGCGCGCTCTCGCAGTTTTACGTGGACCTCGATGCTGAGAATCAGAAGCACGAAGGTGTGGTGGTGGATGTCCGCAATAACAGCGGCGGCTTCGTTAATGTTTACGCGATCGATGTGCTGGCCCGGAAGAGTTATTTCACCATGACGCCGCGTGGTTTCGGGACCGCGCCTTCGCGCACGGTGCTGGGGCAGCGCGCTCTCGAGTTGCCAACGATTCTGGTTACCAACCGGCACACGCTCTCAGACGGCGAAGACTTCACCGAGGGCTACCGCGCCCTGCGCCTCGGAAAGGTCGTAGGCGAACCGACTGCGGGCTGGATTATATTCACTTCTGGGGTTCAGTTGATTGACGGATCTTTCCTTCGCCTGCCGTTTATTAGAATTACCGCCAACGATGGCACAGTGATGGAGCTGAACCCGCGTCCGGTGGATGTGCCGGTGGCAAATCCGCTGGGAGAGAGTTACCAGGGACGTGATAGTCAGTTGGAAACGGCGGTGCGGGAACTGCTGAAGGATCTCAGGGGCGGTCGGTAGTGGAAGGCCGGCGTGGGCCAAGCCGAAGACCATTTTCCCAGTTTTACCCTTCCCAATACGTTCACTCCGGCAGGTGAGGAATCAATCCCTGATCGCGATAAAGGTTTAACTTGTTGTGCAGGGTCTTCAAGCTGATGCCCAGAAGCTGAGCGGCGCGGGTCTTGTTATTGTCGGTTTTTTGCAGGGTCCGCAGAATCATTTGTCGCTCGACTACATCTATCGGCGTAGCTACAGGAAAAGTTATCGTGTCTTCGGTGCGCACGCGTTCGCGCTGCTCAAATGGGTAGGGCGCGAAATGGTGACGCTCGATCTGATCGCCAGAGCAGATAATGACCGCGCGCTCGATTACATTTCGCAGTTCGCGAACGTTGCCTGGCCAGGCATGAAACTGCAGCGCAGCCAGCGCCGCCGGGCTGATAAAACGAGCCGGGCGTTGATGTTTCTCTGCCAGTTGCGTCACCAGATGCTGGGCCAGTAAGGGCAAGTCATCCTTGCGCTCAGCCAGGGTTGGCAGATGAATCGTGATGACGTTCAGGCGGTAGAGCAAATCTTCGCGTAACGTCCCTTTTTGCACTGCCTCATGCGGGTCCCGGTTCGTGGCCGCCAGCAAACGCACGTCAACCGGGATTTCTTTTCGGCTACCCAAACGACGCACCGATCGCTCTTCAACGACGCGCAGCAATTTCGCCTGCAGCAAGGGCGGCATCTCGGCAATTTCGTCCAACAGCAGCGTGCCGGTGTGGGCGAGTTCAAAACAGCCCGAGCGTCGGGATGCGGCTCCTGTAAAAGCGCCTTTTTCGTGCCCAAACAGTTCGGATTCCATAAGCGTCTCAGGAATCGCAGAACAGTTGATCGCCAGAAAAGGCGCGTTAACGCGCGGGCTCAGAGTGTGAATTGTGCGCGCGACGACCTCTTTGCCGGTTCCGGATTCGCCGGTGATGAGTACCGACGCTGATGAAGACGCGACCTGTTCAATGACGCCGTAAACCTCCTGCATCACTCTTGACTTGCCGACCAGTTCGCCGAAGGCGCCGCGATCGCGCAGTTCGCGACGAAGCATCTCGTTTTCACGGCGCGCCTCGGCAAATTCCATGGCGCGCTCGATCACCGCATGCAAGTTCTCGAAGTCAACGGGTTTTTCAAAATAATGATACGCCCCTTCTTCCTGGATCGCGCGCAGGGCGAACTCGACCGAACCATCGCCGGCAAGAATGATGACCGGGATGTCAGAATTGCGAGCGCGAATGTCACGCAGGGGCGTCAGAGGATCGGGCGAACTGTCGAGGATGACTACGGTGGGATGATCGTGGGTGATGCGTTTCAGCGCGGCGGGTGTGTCCGGCGCAACCGCGGCTTGATAGTCTCTGTTCTCAAGAGCAACACGCAGCGCGTCAGCATCATCGGCGTGGCTGCTAATAATCAGGATGCGGCCCTTCATCAATTTTAGTGTAGCACAGGCGGGAATGGGCCAGACTTGAGTGCCAAGTCTAGCCGTCGCCAACATGAAGGCTCACTTTTTCCAGTAGCTCGTCCATGTCGCAAGGCTCTTCCACGTAATCGACGCATCCCGCGGCGAGGGCGACCGGGCGCATCTCTTTTTCTAAACACGCGGAGTTCATGATGATTGGTATTTGTTCCAGGCCGGAAGTCCGCCGGATTTCCTTGATTGCTTCTAATCCGTTCATTTCCGGCATGAGGTAATTCATGAAGATTAGCCGCGGCCGCTCGCGAATGGCAGCCGCTACACCCTGGCGGCCGTTTTCGGCCTCGACAACTCGGTAGCCATATTCCTGCAGCAGCCATTTCCGCAGATGGCGCGTACATGGCTCGTCATCAACCAGGAGAATCAATTGGTCCGAGCCCTCGACGGGGCACGCTCTCAGGGCGTGTTTTGCGTTGGGAGATTTCTTCACAGTCATACCGCATCAATCTCCAGCACCTGTTCTTCCATCTCAGCGCGACACTTTCTAATGCATTTTGCGAGGCGAGCTCTGGCTCGCTTCACCCTGATATTCGATATCCCCAGGATCCGCAAATCTGTGGGAGGCTGGCTCTGATCATCGAACGCGCGAAGGATAAATGTACGCTCCTGCGGCGTCAGTCGCTGCAGACACTTTTCGACGCACGCCATCGACACCCGTTGTTCGTTTGACTTGGCGAGTACGCATTCAGCGGATCGATTCAGCAGGCTCATGGCGTGTTCGTTGGCGGAATTGAATAGCGCGGGAAAAAAGAGCAACACCATTCAATGAGCTGATCGGTCAACGCAGCTTCGTGGCCGGAAAAGAAATGATCGGCCGCCATGAATCTCAGTTCCTTGGGGCACTCAGCCACCTCGTAAAGTTGTTGAGAATACGCGCCGGGCAGGATACTGTCATGGAGACCATGGATGAGAAGCAAGCGCTGGCGAGGCGAGAGTTGAGCCACGACCTCCGCACCTGCCAGTTGGCTGGCGATTAGCGCTACACCCACAACGTTCTCATTTTCCACAGCCGCATTGGCTACGACCGCGCCGCCGAATGACCACCCCACCAGGACTACGCGATTAATGCCTTCTGCCTTGAGATTCTCAATGGCTGCAGTGACATCACCTACGCAGGCGGCAACTTCATGCAATTTCTGATAATCCACGCGGACGCACGTAATGCCGCTCGCATTCAGCCGGCGCGCCACTTCGCCGTAAATATCTGAAGGCCCATCTATTCCGCCGTACGCCCCGCTTGCCAGAATCACAGCCCCGTTTGCGCTCGGCGCTTCATGCATAACACTCTCAGGCTTGCGTTTGGCGGCCAGGCGTAACTTCGCTGCCAAACGTTCTTGTTCTTTTAAATGCGGCACAGTTCAGGAGCGTAACACGATTGCGGTCGTGGCTATTAGCACTGGTAGCGGGGGAGTGTAGGCCTAACTTGAAAAGAAAACGGGCGTCCGCGGCCTCATGCTCCGGGAACGCCCGTCCTTGAAGCGGCGAGGCCGAAACCCCGCCATATCTCTCAGGCAAAAACAAGTGTGAGCTTAATTATCCTATGCAGTTCTTCGCTGCTTCCATGAATGTATAGCGAATTTAATCACTCCGGCCAGAACTGATAAGATCATCAAGGCATATGCGAGCCAGTCGGTGGGGCCTTCTCTGTGCGCAACCAACGCCCAGATGCTAATTCCGAAAACAATAGCGTAGAGCACCGAATAAACGATTATGTTTGGAATCTGTGTATTTCCATTAACTCTCATTGCAATATCTCCGGTGTGGGTTTTAGGAAGAGCGAGCTATCGAAGCTCTAATCGCGGCCAAAAATACTTAACATGATGTAGCGGGGGATCTGTCAAGAACTTTGCGAGCACGTCGGGACAAGCGTACCACGGAAACGGCTCTGGAATTTTAAATTGGCGCTGTGTCAGCGGGAGAAGTATGAGGCGATCGCCTGCGCGAGTGCGGGAATAGTGTACTCAGCGGGCATGATGTCCGTTTTCAAACCGTGGGCGGAGGCAGTCGCCGCGGTAATGTCGCCGATACAGGCGACGGCGACGCCTTTTAGTAACGCCGAGAGGTCGGAAGTGTCGAACAATTGGGCAAAGTTAGTCACGGTTGAAGAACTGGTAAACGTAATGCAGTCAACTCCGCCGCCGGAGAGCAGGGCATTGATGCGGCCAAGTTCGGTGTTCAGAGGGCGCACCGTACGGTAGGCCGCGATCACATCTACGCGCGCGCCCGCCTCTTCGAGCGCGTCCGGCAGGTAGCTGCGCGCCACAGCGGCACGAGGAATCAAAAAGCTCAGACCCGCCAGCGCAGCTCGCCCGCCAACGAATGATTCAATGCCCGCGAAGACGCCCTCAGCATTAAATTCGTCGGGCACTACATCGACGTGAACGTTGGCGGTGCGAAGGGCCTCAGCGGTAGCATCGCCAATCGCACAGACCCGCAAATCGTCCAGATCGCTGACGCTGTAGCGATGAGGTTCCTCACGAGGATCGGCTCCGTCCGGTCCGTCCGTCACTGCCGGGGCTTCTAAAGATGTTCGCAGCAAACGGCGGAGAAAATAAGCCACTCCGTTTACGCTGGTGAAGACCAGCCAGTCATAGCCATAAAGGTGGTCAATTGCCTCATCCAGAGGCGCGAAGCTCTCCGGATCGACAATCTCGATAGTCGGGCACGGAATGACGCGAGCGCCAAAACTCTCGAGCGCGGTAGCGAAGTCAGCAGCCTGCGCCAACGCGCGCGTGATCACGATGTTGCGATCCTGCAGCGGCTGAAGTTCGCTTTGACCTTGTGACGTGGACAAGCCTTCTCCAAAATAAGCACTGAGCCGGATCAAGCAGTAAGCAGCTGATTGGCTCCGCGCGCCAGCAAACTCATACCCAGGGACTGGCCCAAACTTACGGCGTCAACGGCTTTGCCTTTAACTTCATCACGAATAATTCGTTCACCGGAAGGCTCGGCCACGAGTCCTTCGAGTTCCAGTAGTTCATCCTGGACTACTGCATAACCTGCAATTGGCAGTTCACAGCCGCCGCCCAGCATACGCAGGAAACTGCGCTCAGCACTACAAGCTTGCCGGGTTGGCAGATGATCCAGGAACGCCACGAGCTGTGCAACTATAGTGTCGTCGCTCCGCACTTCTATGGCGAGGGCTCCTTGTCCGATGGCCGGCAACATATCACTGCGGGAAAGAGCAATGCTGATCCGTTGCTTCAGTTCCAACCGGAGTAATCCGGCGGAAGCGAGAACAATCGCGTCATATTCCCCTCTATCGAGCTTGGCCACTCGCGTATCAATGTTACCCCGGAGCTCTTTAATGACCACCTTCGGCAGCAGATTTCTTAATTGTGCCGCTCGCCGCGGGCTCGAGGTTCCAATCACTGAGTTGCGCGGCAAAGCCTTTAGTGACGAATAGAACCCGGATTTGTCACGCTGCAGCAGAAGCGCATCGCGCGCATCCTCGCGTTCGGTGATAGCCGCAAGGGCCAGTCCGCCGGGAATCACGGTCGGCAGATCCTTCAAAGAGTGGACCGCCAAATCGATGCGCCGATTCAGAAGCGCGTCATCGATCTCCTTCGTGAACACACCCTTGCCGCCAATAACGGAAAGCGGTGCTGACTTCATCTCATCGCCAGTCGTCTTGATAATTTCGATCGACAGATCAAGTTCCGGGTGCACCGCCCTGAGTTGCTCCCTTACCCATGCGGCTTGCCACAGGGCCAAACGGGAACCGCGAGAACCAATAGTTAATTTCATACTGCCCCTGCTTTTTCTGCTCGCCGGGCGCGGATGCGCCAAACGATAACCCCGGCGACGACTGCCACTAACAAAAGAATTGTTCCACTGCGGCCTACCCACTTCACCAGTAACGGCAGACTATGGCCAAAGAGAAATCCGAGACTGGTAATGACGATGGACCAGATGATTGCGCCGGCGACATTGTAGACGACGAAAACCCTCCAGGGCATTTTCGAAGCGCCGGCCAGGATGGCCGCAAAGACACGCAGGCCGGTAATGAACCGCGCTATCAGTATGGTTTTGTTGCCATGACTGGCAAAGTAGTTGGTCATACTGTCCAGCCGTTTCGGAGTCAGGAAAACGAATCGCCCGAAGCGAAGCAGAATCCCGCGGCCATAGTGATGCCCAATACCAAAGCCGATATTGTCCCCGACGACGGCGCCGGCGGCGGCAATTACCATCACCAGGAAAATGTTGAGCTGATGTTTTGCGCAGAGGAACCCAGCCACCAGCAGAATGGTTTCGCCGGGAATTGGCAACCCCGCGTTCTCAAGCATCACGCCAAAGAAGACGGCCCAGTAGCCATACTGGTTCATGTAGAACTCAATTAGCTGCAGGGAATTGTGTAGGAAATCCATTTCGGTGGGAGCAGCGGCCGCAAAAGCAACGAGGCGGGGTTAGCGGGCATACCTCGCCACGGAAGGTGCGAAGAGAAACGCAATGCCGGCATACTGAACAGCCAAGCTGATCAGATAGTTTTTGACATACTGAGGTGGCAGCCCGAGACCTTTGAGCTTGCGGTAACTCAAGACGCTGATCGTGATTGTGACCAGCAGAAACAAGATTAGGAACATTGGCGCAATCGCTGAAGCCGATTCGGGAAAATACCTCATGGCGCCAAAATAAAACACCATCAGAATCAGGATCACGGCATAGTTATAGATTCGATAGCCGGAGAAGGCATCCAGTAATTTCGCCTTTTCATCCGGCCGAAGTCTCTTCAAAGCTTTCTCCATGATGACCCGGCTAATGATCACAGCGGCGACCAAAGCAATTAAACCAAAAAAAGGGTCACGTCCGATCATTAGAAGTATTCCTTGCTGATTCGAAGACGCTCTCGAGTTAATCATCCAAACCGTAAGCATCACGCCACTCGCGCAGGGTTTCTTCCGCGGTGGTTTCGTACGTCCGGCGCAGGTGGCTGAGCAGCGGATGGGATAACTTGTTGACTGTGGATGTCAGCAACGCCTCGATGGCCCTTTCCTGATCGGGAGTCAGTTCGCCCAAACGCGTTCGCTGGCGCGCCATCTCAGACTTCGCGATGTCCTGAAGTTTCTGTCGCAATGCGCCGAGCGTTGGCCCGATATCCAGCGCCCGCAGCGCCTGTTGAAATTGCATGACTTCGGAGTCAACGATCAACTCTGCGCGCTCGGCTTCGCGCTCGCGCTCGCGGATGTTGGACGAGACGACGGCCTCCAGATCGTCGATATCGAAGACAAAGAGATTGGGCAAGTCGCCGACAGCGGGATCGATATTTCGCGGAACGCTGATATCAATTAGAAATGATGGGCGATTACGGCGTTTCTCCAGCACCTGCCGCGCAATTTCCGTGGTGACCAGAAACCCGGGCGCCGACGTTGAGCAAATGACAATGTCTGCGCTGGCGATGTGTTCGGTTAGATCTTCGAAACTGACTGCTTCACCGCCAAAGTCCCGCGCCAGCTTGACAGCAGTTTCGCCGCTGCGATTGGTGACCAGGACTCGCGACGCGCCGGCTTTCACCAGGTGGCGGGCGGCGAGCTCCGCCATTTCGCCCGCGCCCACCAGGAGCACTGTGCGGCCGGCGAGCGAGTTAAAGATTTTTCGTCCCAGTTCGACTGCCATGAAGCTGATCGAAACTGCGGAGGCAGCGATTCCGGTTTCACTGCGGACCCGCTTGGCTACGTGCAATGAATGATGGACGAGGCGGTTTAGAACGCGGCCGGTAGTTCCGGCGGCAACGGCCACCGCGTAGGCGCGCCGCACCTGGCCGAGCACCTGTGGCTCGCCCACCACCATTGAATCCAACGAGGAAGCCACGCGAAACATATGGCGCACCGCCTGATCATCGGCATGCGAGTAGAAGTGTTTGCGGAAATAGCCCTGCGGCAGCGGCCGGCATTCGCTGAGGTATTTGGTAATGTGCTCGGCCCCGGCGCCGGCCAAACCTTCACCCGTCGCGCCCAATACCTCCACCCGGTTGCAGGTGGAAACGATCAGCGCTTCGCGTAATAATTCACCATCGACCATTTCGCGCAGGCTACGGCTGCACGCCTCTTCGTTAAAGGCGAGCTGCTCGCGCACCTCGACTGGGGCCGTACGATGATTTAGTCCAACTAGAACGATCGACATAAGAATCTGCGTGTCACTGGTTTAGTTGTGAAATTGCGCATGCGGCTCACTAACAACTAACAACTAACAACTGACCACTGACCACTAACTAACCTAACCAAAATCATGATAGCCGCCCATCAGGCGAGCTCCCAGAAACGTAAAAAGAACCAGGACAAATCCGGCCACGCCTAGCCAGGCGGCCCTGCGGCCGCGCCACCGGGCAGAGGCGCGATAGACGATCAGCAAAAGATACAGCAGCCAGGTTAAGGCCGCGAAAATTTCCTTCGGATCGTTGTGCCACAATCGCCCATCACGCTCCGCTGACCAAATCATCCCGGTCACAATTCCCAGCGATAACAACGTCAGGCCCACGGCGGCGGCCATGGTAGCAATGTCATTGACGGTGGTAAGCGGTGGCAGCCGGTGAAAGATGGCGCCAAAGGTCTTCAGTTTCAGCTCGCGCTCCTGCAGCAGATACATCACACTGGCCACGAAGACAACGAAGAACGACGCATACGCGCAAATCAGCACGGTGGTATGGAAGGGGAAAATCCATCCGCCCGTCGAATTGGCCGCCGTGGTGCCGGCTAGCGCTCCCGGTGCCGCCGAAGGTTGTACGCCGCTGACAATCGCTATCAGAACCAGGGCGGCTACCAGTGGCAACGTAAAACTTCCCAGGGCGTGGACCTGATAGCGATATAGGACCAATCCGTAGGCGGCCACCAGTGTCCACGCCAAAAACGACAATGTTTCCGGTAAATAGAAAAGTGGAAAATGGTTCTGCACGGCCCAACCGCTGACCAGCGCCACGGTATGCAGGGCAAACCCTGTGATCAGCGCGAACCACGACACGCGCTGCAGCACCCGGCGCTTGTTTACAAACGCAAGCACAGCATGGACCGCGGCGACAATATACGCGCCCAGGACTAAAAGGAGAATGGATTTCATTCCGGAGACAACAAAGCAGGGACTTGATGATTCTAAGGTAACGCCAACGAGCGAGCAAGCTGAGCGTTAGACCCGCGGGGTAGCGGGCGTTGATTTGTGTTACTTCGTAAGATGTCGTGGAGTTTCGTGAATTGTGCGCTGAGGAATCGGAAGCATACGATCCACGAGACCACCCCAACCATATAGCCGCACTAAAGAACACGAAATCGGAGTTCTTGTGCAACCCTCCACAGGAGAAGATTGATGCGAGCTCGACTGGTGGCTACGGCCTTCATCTTGATCGTCTCGGCGCAAAGTTTCGCGCAGACTCGACGTCCCGCGCCGACTCCCAGGCCGGTCCAGACTTCGCCGGATGAGGCCTCGTCAGCCAGCGAGCAAGACGTGGATCGCTTCAAGATTGCTACCGACCTGATAACAATCCCGGTTGTCGCCAGCACTCGGGACGGGATGTACGTTGCTGATCTTCGGAAAGAGGAATTCGAGATATTCGAAGATCGAACCAAACAGGAGGTGGCGTTTTTCGCCACCGTGAGCGCGCCCTTTCATGTGGTCCTGATGCTGGATACCAGCGCCAGCACGCACCCGAAATTACAACAAATCCAGGACGCGGCGATTGCCTTCGTTGCCCAGCTACAGGGCGCCGACCGCGTGAAAGTAATTTCGTTTGACGATACCGTCAAAGATCTCAACCCCTTTACCAGCGATAAGACTTTGCTGAGTGTGGCTATCCGCCGCACTACTTCAGGCCGCGATACCAAGTTGTATGACGCGATGGACCTGGCGCTATCAGCCCTCTCTCCAATCAAAGGGCGGAAGGCGATCGTCCTTTTCACTGATGGCGTCGATTATCATAGCGACCGCGCGGCCTTTGACGATGCGCTGCGGATGCTGGATGAATCGGGAGTAATCGTTTATCCCATCCGCTATGATACGCGGGCGGCGGCTGAACGATTGGTTAGAGAGCAAACGAACGGCCCCGAACTGCCCGTCAGCGACGTCGTTCGTAAAAGGCCAGGCACGACGCCGCCCACGTTTCCCGGTGGTGACGCGGTGCCGGGCGGGGACGTAAAGCCGCCGGAAGGAATTACCAGATTGCCGCCGCCTTCAGTAATTCTGGGTGGGCGCACAAATCAACCGGACAACAGCAACGGCCGTTCGCGGGATGACCGCATACCCGACATTGACAGGGGAACGTCGCGACGTCCCATGCCGGATGATCCGGGAAGCACCCGTAGACCTGCCAAAAAGAGCGGACCCGATGACGCAATAACCCACATATTGGACTCGCTCTATTTGATCGCCGACACTTATCTGGAAGACTTAGCGAACAAGTCGGGAGGGCGGCTGGCTCGCGCGGACACACTGACTTCGCTGCCGGACGCTTTCAAGAACATTGCCGCTGAACTGCGAACGCAATACTCGCTGGGCTACTATTCGACGAACAAGGCAAAAGATGGCAGCTATCGAAAGATTCAGGTAAAGACCTCGCGCAAAGACACCAGCATCCGGGCCAAGCCCGGCTATCGCGCCCCGATCGGGAACTAAGGTCTATTCGCAGATTACGCAAATTGAGAATCGGCCACCAGTGAGTTCCGTTTGCTGGTTGACCATATTCGTTAACGGTGCTTTTTGTGGTCTGTGTAATCTGCGGATACTCGATTTAAAGCACTGACGATCCGGTTCCGCTTGTTCGCTCCTCTCTGAACGTGTTAGTTTTCCAGCCTTCAAATAATTCAGACTCTAGATGGACCTTTAATGCCACTGCCTGACCGGAAAGACGCCTGGGAATTGTTGTGCGAGTACACGCAGGGCGATAGCCTTCGCAAGCACGCCCTCGCTGTAGAGGCCGCGATGCGCGCTTGCGCTGCGCGATATGGCGACGCTGACAGCGATGTGGAGGAGTGGGGGTTGGTGGGACTACTGCACGACTTCGACTACGAAATGTTTCCCGGGGCCGACCAACATCCGTTCACCGGCGCGAACATTCTTTGCGGCCGTGGCTATTCGGAACGTTTCATCAGGGCCATCATGGGCCATGCGACGTACACGAATGTGCCGCGCGATACACGGATGGCGCGCGCTTTGTTCGCAACTGATGAGTTGTGCGGTTTTCTCGTAGCCTGTGCTCTCGTACGTCCATCGCGCAGTTTGGACGATTTGGAAGTTTCGTCCGTCAAGAAGAAACTGAAGGACAAAGCCTTTGCGCGCACGGTGAACCGGGAGGACATCCGCCAGGGTGTAGAGGAGTTAGGCGTTGACCTGGATGAACACATTCGATTTGTGATTGACGCGTTACGGCCGTTGCAGAAGGAAATTGGGCTGGCCTCCCCGTCTAATTAGATGTGGAAAGGGCCGAGGGTGAGCGCGATGTACACAATGAGGGAAAGCAGTAGGACCAGAACTCCGGTCAGCACCGACTGCAGCTTCCGTCTCCGAGCAGTGTGGCGGTAGACGAAAACGCTTGCTACTACTGCGGTTAAAAGAGGGATGGCATAGATCGCCACTACGGTCCAGTCGATCGGCCGAGAGGGATCAAAGAACGCTTTCCATGAGCCCACCGTCGCGACAGCTAGTCCGAGTGCCGCGCCGGCGCTAATCAGCATACCGACCAGAGAGGTAAGCAGAACGAGTTTCAGCCGCATGGGAGCGGCAAGGATAACATAGCGACGAATCGCAGAAAACATGATTACCAGGAGCGCATTACTTTACTTATCAGAGCGGGAAGGGCTTAAGGATTTCGCGGCCCGCTTCAAGCTTTTTAAGAAACTAACCATCCGTTTCGTGGCGGGCGAAAACATCGAGGAGGCAGTTGAGGCGATTCGCCTCATTAATCAAAAGGGCTGTACCGCTTCTTTCGATCACCTTAATGAATCCGTAAAGAATGAGGCCGAGGCCCGGGCTGAAACTGAGGAATATCTTGCGGTCCTGGCGCGGATAGACGAAACCGGAATCAAGTCTAACGTGTCGATCAAACTTAGCCAGTTTGGCCTCCAGATCGATCCCGAACTGGCCTACCGCAATGCGCGCCGCATCGTGCTGGAAGCCGCCTCGCGCGGCAACTTCGTGCGCGTCGATATGGAGGGTTCTGACGTCACCCAGGCGACGATCGATATTTTCAAACGGCTGCGCGCGGAGTTCGGCTTGAATGAAGTCGGGATAGTTTTGCAATCCTACCTCAGGCGGACGATGGATGATGCTCACGATATGTTGAAAATTCCGGCGCGGATACGCATCTGCAAAGGCGCGTACAAAGAACCGCCGGAGGTGGCCTTTCCCGACAAGAAAGACGTTGACGACAACTATGTACGAGTGATGCAACTGTTGCTTTCAAGTGGGACGTACCACGGCATCGCAACGCATGATCCGAAGATGATCGCGGCGACTATCGACTACATGCAGCGCAAAGGGATTGGCAAGGAGGCCTTCGAGTTTCAGATGTTGTACGGCATCCGGCGAGATTTACAAGAGAAGCTGGCTCGCGAAGGCTACAACGTGCGTGTCTATGTTCCGTATGGGAAACACTGGTATCCTTACTTCATGCGCCGTCTGGCAGAGCGCCCCGCAAATATCTGGTTCGTGATGAAGAACATGATCAAAGGATAACAACCCGTAATGGAAAAGCTCTGGATTCTCTGGGTGATATTGGGTGTGATCTTGATTGTGGCCGAGGTCTTCACCACCGGTTTTGTGCTCTTGTGGTTCGGTATCGGAGCACTGGCGGCGGCGCTGGCGGGCCTGGTCGGGGTAGATAGTCTCGCTTTGCAGTTCTTGATTTTTGCGGTTGTGTCTATCGCTCTCACAGCCGCGTCGCGCACCATCTTCGTGAAATACTTCTCTCGTGAGGAGCATGGCGATTCATTGCGTTCGGGCGTTGACGGATTGCCCGGGAAGGTGGGCACCGTGGTGTCATCCAGCCGTGGCGCGATGAACGAAGGCGCGGTGAAAGTATTCGGATCGACATGGACCGCTTACCCCGCTCCCGGCGAGGAGCCTCTGGAAGCAGGAGAGCGCGTGCAGGTAGAGAGTATTCAGGGAGCGTCTATCTATGTGCGCCGGGTTGAACCGGGCAGGGACTGGCGGGCAGATTCGCTGACCAGCGGCAAGAGCTGACACACCAGGTTCACTCAAGCTCTTCACTTGGACCGCGGGCGTCCCGCCCGCAAATGCACCATTCGTTCAAGACTGCAGAATCTTTTCGCGCTACACGCTCATTGCGGGCGGGACGCCCGCGGTCCCAGTGAGGAGCTTGAGAGATTCAATTGTAGTGGCGGCACTCCGTGGCCGCGCCCTTTCTGATCAAGACGATTTAGCGCATTAAGAAGAAGGGGGTGGCCACGGAGCGCCACCCCTACTCATTTGGCACGCGCTTCAGCGTCATGAACAAAGCGATTACTGCCAGAAGCAGTCCCACGCCCTTAATTGCGGCCACCCACTCAGATGGAATTGGGGCCGGATCAAGGTGGCCCATCCTGATGTCGTGTAACTGGCCGAAGAAGCTGAGATAGGCCATCCCACACATGAAGGCCCACGCGGCTGCCAAAAAACGCTGACCTGCGCGAACGTCCTTGCCCACGCGCCATGCTCCGTAGAGCAGAAAAGCGCCTATCAGGTAATCATCAAAAAGGGAGGGTGGATCAGCACGCCATGTACTCCATCGACGGATTGTTTCGGCCAACGGAATAAGGATGCCGAGGACGATCGCAAGATAGCGGCTGAAAGAAATCATCGCAACTCCCGATAATAACCGACGCCGTTTAGAGGCGGGCTACCGCTGGTTTCATGTACCAACGGGGACGGCGGGGCGGTAGCACGGCCGCTAAACAATCCTTTTGATTAAGGGATTTCGGTGGGCGGTTCGGAATTGAAGGAATTAGGTTCCGTCTCATCGAGCGTCATGTCTTCTTCGAGCGGTGGCAGTTCGATCGTAATCTTCTCAGTAGTCGCTGCTTTCAAATCATCGCCCGAGAATCGCGCCAGGATGACAGTGATGTTGTCTTCGCCGCCGCGATCATTTGCCTCTTTGACGAGGGCAGTGCAGGCCGCCGACAAATCGTCGCCGGTCTGAGTAACGATTTTCTGAATGTCCTCCGCACGAAGTTTCCCCGAAAGCCCATCGCTGCAAAGCAGTAGCATGTCGCCCTGCCGGATACGCATCCTGGCTGTTGCCGGAGTCAGATCGGTTTGGGCGCCCAAGGCCTGGAGAATCACGTTGCGAAACATGTGCGTTTCGGCTTCTTCTTCGCTGATCTGACCGACGTCCACCAGTTGCTGGACCAGTGATTGATCTTTCGTTGCCAGGCGAATCTGTTCACCGCGAATAACATAAGCCCGGCTGTCACCAACCTGGACCAAGTCGAGCGTGTCGCCTTTGATTGCCGCCCCGGTAAAGGTCGCGCCCATGCCGCTGCAGCGGCTGTCCGAGAGGCTCTTTTTGTGAATCTCGAGATTGGCGTAGATAGTGGCCTCTCTCAGGCAATCAACCAGCGACAGGTCCGGATTGCAGCCGTTTGATTTTTCCGAGCCGTCACCCACCAGGATCTCCCGCACTGAGTCAACTGCCATCCGGCTGGCAACGTCGCCCGCGAGAGCGCCGCCCATGCCGTCGGAAACTACCAGCACTACGCCGGCATTTCCCGGATCGACACTATGAAGTTCAGCCGGCGACTCTTCGCCGGCCGAGCCGGTCCAGGTCGTTGACGTGGATAAGTCCAGAACGAGGAAGTTATCTTCATTTCCTCGTCTGACGCGACCGATGTCTGATTTTGCGCGAAGCTCTACGATCATGAATTGGTGAATAGTAAATGGAGTATGGCTAAGGCTGTCAAGACGAAAGCTGCATTTGGGCTTGCCGCGGGATAGAAAAGTTACGGCAACTTGGCTAGAGCCTCGTCCAGGTCCGCGATAATGTCGTCCGTATCCTCGATTCCAACTGATATCCGTACCAGCCCGTCGGTGATTCCCAATCGGGCCCGCGTCTCCGGCGCCACAGAGGCGTGAGTCATGGTAGCCGGGTGACAGATTAGTGTTTCCACGCCGCCCAGGCTCTCGGCGAGCGTGCAGAGCTTAACAGATTCCAGCACGGTGCGCGCAGCCTCAAACGAACCCACGTCGAAGGAAACCATGCTGCCAAAACCCTTCTGCTGGCGCTTGGCCAGTTCATGCTGCCGATGTGTTAACGAACCAGGATAGTAGATCTTCTGTACCTTGGGGTGTTCCTCAAGGAACGCGGCGACGGCCCGACCAGAACGATCGTGTTGCTCCATGCGCAAGGCCAGCGTCTTCGTGCCGCGTAAGACCAGCCACGAGTCGAAAGGGGAGAGGATCGCCCCGACGCTGTTCTGCACAAATGCAATCCACTCAGCGTCTTTCTCGTCATTGAGAACGACCGCGCCGCCAATGCCGTCGGAATGTCCGTTAAGAAATTTAGTGGTCGAATGGACCACGATGTCCACACCAAACTCCAGCGGCCTTTGCAGGTACGGAGACATGAAAGTGTTGTCGCAGACCACGCGGGCGCCGAATTTATGAGCGACGTCGGAGACCGCCTGGAGGTCGGTGACTATCATTACGGGGTTGGTGGGCGTCTCCACAAAGACCATGCGGGTGTTTTCCTTCATGGCCGCCTCCACATTGGAGACGTCGGAGGTGTCCACGAAATCGAACTCAATGTTGTAGTTCGCCAGGATCTTACTGAAGAGACGGAAGGTGCCGCCATAGGTGTTATCGGAAACGATGACGTGGTCGCCGGATTTCACTAACCGCAGGGTCGCATCAATCGCCGCCATCCCCGATGCGAAACAATAGCCGAACCGCGCGCCCTCGAGCGCCGCCAGGTTTCGCTCCAGGGCCAAACGCGTTGGGTTGGAAGTGCGCGCGTACTCAAAGCCCTTGTTCTTGCCCAGGCCGTCCTGAGCATAAGTCGAAGTCTGGTAAATCGGAACGGCTACGGCGCCGGTTGCGGAGTCAGGCTCCTGACCGGCGTGAACAGCTATAGTCGCAAAACCCATAAAAGTGACTTGTGAGATCCCGGCAGCTGATGCTGAATAGTTAAATAAGATTAGGGCCACGAACCCGCATGGGCTGATTGGCAAAAAATTTTGAATACAGAGCCCGAAAAATCAAGGAAGCGAATGGTAGCCCGCGGCAACAATACTGTCAAACCGCTGCCCTGGTACATGCGTACGGTAACTGAACGTAACGAGGGTCGCCGCGTACGCTTTTCTCTAATATCCGTTCAAGTGCGGCCCCCAGCGCAGGGTTTAGCGCTTGGCCGAACTGGCACATAGGTTGCCCCCATTTGACTAGACTTTGAAACAAATCATGAAGGAGAAAGCTAAGTGAGTTACAAAATTCTGACGGTAATCTGCGTGATTGCGCTGGCAGTGTTCGCCGCGGCGTGTAACACGCCGGAGACAACCAACGTCAACGTGAATGCGAACCTGGCCACACCGTCAACCACGACGCGCCCCGGCCCCGACAATTCCACGATCACAACTACAACGGATGCCAATGGCGTGAAGACCGAGACCCGGACTTTCAACGGTAATCCCCGTGTCTCTAAAGTGGTGGTGACCACGCGCAACGGCCAAAAAACGGCCCGAGTATATTCCGCAACTGGCGAAGAAACCGATCTGAAGAGCGATGTCGATCATGCTCTTGACGTGACCGGCAACGCGATTGCAGATGCGGCGGGTTGGACCAAGGACAAGACGGTGGAAGGCGCCAAGACAGTTGGCGATGCCGCTAAGACGGTGGGCGAGAAGACTGTCGAAGGCGCAAAGACCGTAGGCTCCAAGACGGCTGAGGGTGCCAAGACTGTCGGCGAGAAAGCAGTTGAAGGCACCAAGAAGGTTGGCAGCGAGATCAAGAAGGCCGTCAAGCCTTAGGCGTGAGCTAGCCCCGCAGAGCGGGTGGTGGCCTAAAAGCCTGGGGTGAAACCTCAGAGGGCCGAAGGTTAAGTTAACTGAGCGCGCGAAGCGTGCGACAGCATTGGACTGTCGCACGCTTCGCGCGCTCTTTCGTTTCTGGCGGATGAACATGGAGTAGCGCTGGACCTATCCCTGGCTTTACACTGTCGCCGCGGTTCGCAGGCTGAATCAATTCTAATCCGGCCCTCACGCCAAACTCCCTCCCTGATGCTATACTTTATTCCTTACTCGATCTGATCACTGAGAGAAGAAGGGTTTCCGGCGAGAGGGAGAAGTCGATGAGTGAGGCAACGCGCTTTACAATAATTTGTCCCGGTTGTGATGCGACCATGACGATTGATTCGCAAACTGGTGCGGTCATTTCTCACGAAGAAAAGACCAAGCCGCTGGCGTCATTTGAAGATATGGTGAAGGGCTTGGACAAACAAAAACAAGTGCGCGAACAAATATTTTCTCAGGAGCTCAGCTCGATGAAGGATCGCGAGCGGCTGCTGGAGGAAAAGTTTCAGGAAGCGATGAAACGCGCGGAAAAAGATAAGGACAAGCCCTATCGGAATCCGATGGACATGGATTGATTGAGGAAGAAGTCGGAGGTCAGAAGTCGGAGGTCAGAGGTCAGAGATCAGTAGGCAGATTCCTCGGGTCGGTGGAAGTAGTTTAAAGAGTTCAGAGTGTTGTGGGTTCCGTAAACAAGTTTGGGCTGTCAAAGGGGCGGCCTATTATCAGTCTCAGATTTCAGTTTTCCGAATTTGAGATCTCAGATTTGAGATTTAAGATCTCAGATTTGAGATCTTAAATCTCTCATTCCCCGGCGACCATCTTCGCTAAATGCATCCCAACCTCCGAACGTTCCTCGATCTGCTCCGCCGCGAAAAAGACCTCATTACTGTCGAAGCAGAAGTCGATCCCTACCTCGAGCTGGCTGAAATCCATCGTCGCGTCATCGAGCAATCAGGCCCAGCCCTCCTCTTTACTCGAGTCAAAGGCAGCCCATATCCCGTCGTCACCAACCTCTTTGGCACCGCGGCCAGGATCGAACGCGCCTTCGGTCCACGGCCTTTAGCGTTGGTTAAGGAACTGGCCCATATCGCCGAGTTGCTCCTCCCGCCGCGGCCGCGCGAACTCTGGCAACATCGATCGTTGGCCCGCGAACTCCTACGCATCGGAACCCGAAACACAAAACGCGGCCCAATCGCCGAAGTAATGGATCAGCCCGCTCGCCTGAACGAACTCCCAGTCTTGACGACCTGGCAGGAGGACGGCGGACCTTTCATAACTCTGCCGCTCGTGTACACGGAACATCCGCAAACGGGTAAGCACAATCTCGGCATCTACCGGCTGCAGGTTCACGATCCGCAGACGACGGGCCTTCACTGGCAGATTCAGAAGGGCGGCGGCTTTCATTATTACGAAGCGGAAACGTTAGGCCAGTCGCTGCCGGTCAGCGTTTTTCTGGGTGGCCCGCCGGCATTGATTATCGCGGCGATTGCGCCGCTGCCTGAGGACGTTCCCGAATTGATCCTGACCTCCATCCTCGGTGGTGAAAAGCTGGGGATGACACCTAATCCGTTGGCCGGCGCGCGACATCGTTTAGTAACCGAAGCAGAGTTCGCCTTACTCGGTTCGGCGCCGCCGCACGAGCGAAAGCCCGAGGGGCCCTTTGGCGATCACTACGGATACTACTCGCTGAAACATGACTACCCGGTCTTCCGCGTCGACGCCGTTTGCCACCGCCGCGACGCAATCTACCCGGCCACAGTAGTCGGGAAACCGCGTCAGGAAGACTTCTTCATCGGCGATTATTTGCAGGAGCTGCTGTCGCCATTATTTCCCCTCGTGATGCCGACGGTACGCAGCCTCTGGACCTATGGCGAAACCGGATTTCATTCGCTCTGCGCCGCCGTGGTGCGTGAGCGTTACGCGCGCGAAGCCCTGGTCTCGGCGTTCCGGATACTCGGTGAAGGGCAACTGTCCCTCACCAAGTTTCTGATGCTGACAGACACGCCGCTGGATCTGCGCGACTTTCCGCGCCTGCTGGAGCATGTCCTCGCTCGCTTCAACCCGCAAACCGATTTGTTCATCCTGGCGAACACATCGATGGATACGCTCGACTACACCAGTGGCCAAGTGAACGAAGGCAGCAAAGCAATCCTGATGGGTTTAGGAGAAGCGGTGCGTGAGCTGCCGCGCGAGTTTCGCGCAGCAGTGCCGTCCGGGATTTCTCAGGTCGAAGTATTCTGTCCCGGGTGTTTGGTGGTCCAGGGCTCGACCTATTCCGACGATCCGGGACAGGCGGCGCGGATAGCGCGTGAACCATCGTTCAGTGACTGGCCTCTAGTAGTCATGCATGATAATGCCAACGTAGCTAAATCAACTGTGGATTTCCTCTGGGCCACTTGGACGCGTTTTGAGCCGGCCGCCGACATCTACGCGGCGGAGACCACAGTCGTGCGGCATCACTTGTCCTACCACGGGCCAATCGTCATCGACGCGCGCACCAAGCCCGGTTTTCCCGACGAACTCGTTGTGCGTGAAGACATCTCGAAACTAGTGGATAGGCGCTGGGCTGAATATGGTCTGTAGGACAAGCATTACCCCTGTCATTAACAAAACAAATTCGTCGGCTTGCCAAGCACGGCGTTGCGCCGCCCTGCTTTGCACAAAAGCTCCGATTTCGTGTTCTTTAGTGTTCTTCGTGTGATTTCGTGAATCGTATACTGCGGTTTGTCAGCGTACGATTCACGAAATTACACGAATCCCACGAAGCGACACGAATCACCTTCATCAAATTTGTAATGCTGCGAAAATACAAATCCTTAAAGATCATCTTCGGCGCGCTGCTACTGGTGATCATCGGCCTCGGCATCTGGGCTTTCTTGATTGAGCCCAACCGGCTGGTCCTAAACCAGCAGTCAATTCAGCTCGACTCATGTCCCGCGGCGCTCGATGGCCTGCGCATCGCCGTCATCTCGGACATCCATGCCGGATCCGCATTTATTGACGAGAACAAACTGCAGCGCATTGTGGCGACGGTCAATCAACAGCAGCCCGAGCTGATTGTCATTCTCGGTGACTTTGTCGTGCGCACAACCTGGCACGGAAAACATATGGAGCCGGAGGTGATTGCCAAAAACCTGCAGGGACTGCATGCGCCATTAGGTGTCTATGCCGTGTTAGGAAATCACGATTGGTGGGGCGACGGCCCGCGCATGTGGCAAGCACTGGAGGCCGTGGGAATTCGGGTTCTGGAGAATGATGTGGCTGTAGTGCGGCGACAGGATCAGGAGTTCTGGTTGGCGGGGCTGAGCGATGCCTGGACCCGGCCGCAAAAAATTACGAACACTCTGTCGCAGGTTCCCGCGGGCAAGCCGGTAATTGCGCTGACGCACAATCCAGATATCTTTCCAAAGATCCCGACGACCGTCGCCCTCACGCTGGCCGGCCATACGCACGGCGGCCAAGTGAACTTTCCGATACTGGGACGACTGGTATTGCCATCAGAGTATCGTTATGCGGCCGGACACATTCAGGAATCCGGGCATCATTTATTTGTGACGACTGGAATTGGGACCAGTATCTTTCCCGTGCGCTTTCGCGTGCCGCCTGAAGTCGTGGTGCTGACGATTAGGGGTTGAAGAGCGGGCGAGCAATAAGGAAGTGCTTGAGACAGTGAAACCCGGCCGCCACCTGAAGGACGGTGGCGGCCTATTTCGTAAGTGCTGTTTGTTAACGCTAAGGTGTGGTGACCGGCGTCCCAACAGAGTAAGAGAAGCCAGGGCCTGTCATACCCAAAATGATGTACACAATAAGCAGCAGCGTCCAGATGATCATAATGTTCCTGATGCCGAGCTTATTCGCGTTCATCCAACCCCAAATGAACGTGTAAAGACCGCAAATCAATCCCAGAATGCCTTTCAGTACGCCTTCATTTTGGAAGAGCTTGATCAGCACGATGATCGCGCAGATCAGCATTCCCAGGCCCACCAGCATCATAACTATTCCCATTTCAGTATCCTCCGGTCAGTTTAGTTTGTTAGACGAGCTAATCCACCTACCCACGGATCAACTGGAAAAACGTTGATGGAAAAAAGAGCAGACGCGCGAGCCAGTAAAGGAACAGAGCTGCCAGAAGCAGTACTGGAAGCGCAGTTTTGTTTTCGAGTCTTTCGATGTTGCTAACTAAAGCCGGCCGCTGGCGGTCCGGCAAGAGCGCCGCGGCACCCACCAGAAGTAATCCGATCAGGAAGACCGGCGCAAAAGCATGCATCGTCATCGACGCACGCCATTCACCCTTAAAGAGCAAAGCAATCGCCCGGGTTAGACCGCAACCAGGGCAGGGAACTCCGGTGGCTTGAAGTACCGGACATTGCCAGGTTGGGAGGTGCAACACAAAGAGCGCGAGGTTTAGACCTCCCAGGCCAAAGACCGCGAGTGCCAGCCTTCGATTGCGTAACATTCCCGCTACGATGGGCTGTGACAATCTCTGAGTCAGCATTCGGGCGCGCATTCTATCGCAGGTTAAAGGTTTCCGCCATCAAATTTACCTGTGACCCGTTATTTATCGATGTGCCAGATATTTGGCATGTTTTGGAGGCAAGGACTCTCCGCAGATTACGCAGATTTCGTGAGGAATCCCACAGCTGACAAGACAATGTAAGCCCCTTCAGAAGCCAGCCCGCTGTCTGGTCTGTGTAATCTGCGAAATCTGCGGACAGGCTAGCGTCAGTCGGACGTCAGCTCGGCAGTCTTTTCGGTGATATCTTTTTGGGCCCACTCGTTATCGCGGCTGGCCTCGCCTGCCTTGTGGCGTTTCGCTTCTTTCATAAGCTGCACCAGTTCCATATGGGTGGAAAAATAAGGCAGACTCTTACCGACGACATCCTGCAACGTGGCAAAGCCTTTGTCGCTCATGAACTTTGCCAGGCCATCTTTCAATTCGTCGATCATCTTCACGCCGTGCAGCATTACCCCGGTGCAAATCTGGACGGTGGATGAGCCGAGGAGGATAAACTCGATCGCGTCGTGCGCAGTCTCAATGCCGCCGATCCCACTGATGGAGATTTCCTTGGGCAGAGCGCGCGCCAGTTGACTGACCATGCGCAGGGCTATCGGTTTCACCGCTTGCGAAGAATAACCACCCGGTACGGAATAGCCTTCGACGGTCGGCATCGGGCGCAGTGTGTCCAGGTTCACGCCAATGACGGACAAGATCGTATTGATGGCCGAGATACCCACGGCGCCGCCGGCCACAGCCGCCTGGGCCGGCTCGCGAATATTAGTGATGTTTGGAGTCATCTTGGCCCAAACGGGAATCGTCGCCACCTCCGACACCCAGCCGGTTACTTCTTCCGCCAGGTCCGGATGCTCTCCCATCTCGGAACCCATCTTGCGCTCAGTCATCCCGTGCGGGCAGGAAAAATTGAGTTCGAACGCATCGACGCCGGTGTCCTGCACCACTCGCGTCAATTCCTGCCAGCGCTCCTTGTCGTACTCCTCCATGATGGAAGCGATCAGGACGTTATCGGGATAGTCTTTCTTGATTTCGCGAAACTCCTCCAGCCAGACTTCAATGGGGCGATCGGAAATCAGCTCAATGTTTTCGAAACCGATCACTTCGCCATTCGAGCGCGAACGCATTTTCCCGTAGCGCGGGACGACATTGACCACCTTCGAAGATTCCAGGCTGACCGTCTTGGCGACCGCGCCGCCCCAGCCCGCGTCGAAGGATTTGGCGATGACGCGCGCGTTTGTTCC
>JAWVFI010000172.1:0-4125 GCA_033856235.1 Blastocatellia bacterium
CAGCGGGCAGAGTTCACCACCAGATATCCCCTCAGCCTGAGCACCGGAGCGCAGTTTGTGGATGCAGTCCTGGCGACAATAAACACTGCGGATGGCGCCACCTTCTCAGCGGCTGACCGCACGGCGCTGATCACGCACTTCAACAACGGCGGGCGCGGCCTGGTGATGTTCCATCTGGCGAATGACTACTGGAACGGCTGTAACCGTCTGCCGGGCAGTCCGGCGGCCCCGTGTGTGCCGGCCGGGTTTGGAGCGGCGGTGGACAACCGCGCCTTCATCGATGCCGAGTACAACCGCTCCTTTGTCTATTCACAGTACTCCGGGTATCTCAGGAGGGACGGGGACATTGATGGGTTCATCTTCTGGCTGAACCAGGTGAGCGCGGCGCCGCCACGGAACGTGGCCAAACAGCATGCGATGGTCTGTTCGTTTATTACCTCGGCGGAGTATCAGTTGCGCTTCGGCAGCAAGACGCCCAGGAACAACGCCGAGTGCACCCCGTAGTAGATAACGCTCAACGTTGACCTGAGGCGTTTAGAGTACCCACTTCAGTTGGGTTCTTTTTCGTTCGACAAAAGGCCGACTAGAGTCGGTACTCTGAACACCGCCTGGCCATAGTGGAACCATCCTGGCGTTCTACGAGGTTGATTAGAATCGTCTGCTTGTGTTTTCATACCAACGCGCTCGCTTCGTTGAACTTTGATGTAGTCAATCTCCCTCTCACTTCTCAAAAATCTTAGCGACCGTAGCGCCTTTAACGACACAAGGTATGGGAAGCTGATCCACAGTTGCTTTACTCTAAGGCACCCAACCGATTTGAATTTGAATTAAGGAGCTCTGGGGAATGAAACGAACTACCGGTGTTTTGGTAGCTGCACTCGTGCTGTTTGGTCTGGCTATGATGTGGAACTTTCGCGGGCCAGCGACCAGTAGCGCCAGCACTTTGAAGAATCCGTACTCGAGCCTTACTCCGGCGGCAACCCAAAATCCCAAACCAGTGAGTACCTCAAAGGCTCCGTCCGCAAACGGCGCGAAGGAATTGAACCGCTCCAGCCAATCCAAATCTGAACTTCAAAAAGAAAAGGCGATTGAGACTGAGGCTTTCGAATCCCGCTCAAACGATGACGACGATGACGATCCCGACCTGCCTTCAGGAACGACGGGCATCGACAAAGAATCCTACTTACGACAACGTTCTGAAAACATCGCGATGCTGCGCGGGGTCACGCCGGGTGAACCCTTCGATCCATCTTTACGGGTGAAAGCCATTCGGCAGATGGAAGCGCAAGAGGCCCAGATCTCCGGCAAGAATTCCTTTCTGGGGAAATTAGCCAGCTTCTTCGGACTAACGCCCGAAACTGTGGGCGTGGCCTGGACTGAGATTGGACCAGCCCCGTTGCCGGCCGGTTCAACTACGAACAGCGGCAGGACCATCGCGATTGCTGTCCATCCCACTAATCCAAACATCGCATATGTAGGCACAGCCCAGGGTGGGCTTTATCGCACCCTCGATGGCGGCGCCAGCTGGACACCGCTCCTTGATAGTGCGCAGGCCCTGGTAGCGGGCGCGCCCCTGGCTATCGGCTCTGTCGCGATTGCTCCTTCGGATCCCTCAATCGTGTATGTGGGCACTGGCGAGCCGCAGTTCGCCGGGGACAGTTTTTTTGGCGTCGGCCTTTATCGTATTAACAACGCGGAAACTACGGCCGATCTCTTTGGCCCCATAAGTACTCCTTTCGTAGGAAGGGCCATCAGCAAGATCGTGGTCCATCCGTTGAATCCGAATATCGTATTTGCATCGACCACTACCGGCACCAGTGGCAATCCCGGAGGCGGGAGCGTCAGCGTGCCGGCAGCGCTCGGACTCTATCGCTCCGAGGATGCTACTTCCGGCGCGCCGAGTTTCGTGAAGTTGGCGGTGACGGCGACCGATCGCGCGGTCGTGGATATGGTTATGGATCCCCTGAATCCCGACACTCTGGTTTGCACTGTCCGCAGTACGGCCGGCGATGGCGGGGTCTATCGCACCGGAAATGCGCTAGCTCAAGCGCCCACTTTCACTCAAACTTTGACCATCGTTGATGGGGCGTCCCCTCTCAGCGGGCGGGCCGAGCTGGCCATCAACAACGTAGGTGGAGTGGTGACTGTGCTGGTCGCCTCGGGCGAAGCTCCAAGCAATTCTTCCTGCACCGGAACTGGAGTGCTGCGCAAGTCGGTTGACGGCGGACAGACGTGGAGTGCTGGGTTAGTGGGCGGAAACGGATTCTGCGGCGGGCAGTGCTTTTACAACATCGCCCTGGCGATCGATCCGAATAATGCAAACAATGTTCTATTGGGCGGAAACGTTCCGAGTACGAGCGCCTGCTCGCGACTGATTGCCCGATCGACCGATGGCGGTAATTCCTTTGTCAACACCCCCAGTTCGGCGATAGTTCACCCTGACAATCACGCGGTGACCTTTGCGCCTTCCAATCCTTCGATCGCTTACCTCGGCAATGATGGCGGCATTTACAAATCTACTGACGGCGGCTCGACCTGGGCCAGCCTGAACACCGCCGGCTTCAGCGCCACTCAATTTCAAAGCCTGGCGTTACATCCAACCGATCGCGAATTCATGATCGGCGGCACCCAGGACAACGGCACTGAACTGCGGCGGCCGGACCAAAGCTGGACCCGCAGCGACGGCGGTGATGGCGGGTATGCGTTGATCGATCAGAACGCCACCGACACTACCAGCGTGACGATGTACCACACGTTCTTTAACAACAGCACGCAGATCGGGTACGCACGTTCCACGAATGGGGGAACGAGCTGGCCCAATCGCTACGGATGTACCAATCCAGTCAACGGCCAATGGACCGCCAGCGGCATTAGCTGCTCCGACGCTGTTCTTTTCTATGCGCCCATGACGCTGGGTCCGGGAAATCCCAACACTCTCTACTTTGGCACCGACCGGCTTTACCGTTCGAGCGACCGGGGCGTGACAATGACGCTGGTTAGCCAGGCGCCCTTTCCTTCGGCCGGCGTGGTAACCACCATCGGAATCTCCCCGCAGGATGACAACTTTCGCATTGTAGGTACGCGCCTGGGGAAGGTCTATGCAACCACCACGGGCACTAACCCCTTAACGGATGTGACCGGTGCTTCATTTCCCGGATCAAGGGCCGTCGGCAGGGCGGTAATCGATCCCAACAACCCGAACATCGCTTACGTAACATTTGGCGGATACGGCGTGGCCGCAGGCCGGCACGTCTGGAAAACCTCGAACCTGGCGGGAGGCGCCGGCACGTGGGTCCAGAGTGGAAATGGCATTCCCGATGTTCCCGTCAATGGCTTCGTGGTAGATCCACTGGACTCACTTAATCTTTTCGCCGGCACCGACATTGGTGTTTACAACTCCACTGATGGCGGCGCTAACTGGACGCCGTATGGGACCGGCCTGCCGCGCGTCGCAGTTTTCGATATCGCTATTCAGAGCCCTAGTCGCATCCTCCGCATCGCGACGCATGGGCGGGGCATCTGGGAGACCACCGTGAGCGGAACGCCAGCGCCGAGCCCCTCGCCAACCCCAACTCCGACACCACCGGCTAACGACAACTTCGCGAATGCGCAAGTCCTATCCGGTTGTTCCGGCAGTGTAAATGGAAGCAACATTAATGCTACGCGCGAAACTGGCGAGCCGAGTCACGATCCGGGTGGCAGCACCGGGGGTGGTTCCCTTTGGTACCAGTGGCAGGCACCGGTTAGCACCAACGTGACCTTTACGACCGCCGGCAGCGACTACGACACGGTGCTGGCAGTCTACACCGGCAGCAGCCTGGGCGGTCTGACAGTCATTGGCAAGAATGATGATGTTCAGGATGGCGTGATTCGCACCAGCACTCTAACGTTCACTGCCACAGCGGGGACGATTTACAAGATCGCGATCGACGGCTGGAGCGGAGAACGAGGCAACGTCGTGCTCAACTGGACACAAACGAATTGCACTTCAACTCCGACGACGATCCAGATGGAGTTGGCGACGTACAACTTCAGCGAAGGAGTGGGCAACGCGCAGGTGCACGTGAAGCGCACGGGCGACACGACTGGCGCTTCCTCGGTGAACTTCAGCACGGGGGGCAACAG
>JAWVFI010000173.1:0-28268 GCA_033856235.1 Blastocatellia bacterium
GGTTTCCTTACCTTATAATCCTCCGCTTGCTCGAAGCGCGGCGGTGTTGTCCGGTGGGTTCGCGCCCACTTTTTCTTTTGTGCGACTAGTTGTGCCGACTTTTGAGGCGGACCATGGGTTCGGGATCGATTGAAGAGCGGGTGCGAGAGTTGGCCGAGCGGGCGGCGCTGGATCAGGGTGTGGAGTTGGTTCACGCCGAAGTGGCCGGGTCCGAAGGCAAGCCGGTGGTGCGCGTTTTCATCGATAAGCCCGAGGGCGTGACTCACGAGAATTGTGCGGCGGTCAGCCTGCACCTGGGGACGCTTCTGGATGTCGAAGATTTTATCCATTCGGCGTACACCCTGGAAGTTTCTTCCCCGGGATTGGAGCGCGGTCTTTATCAGCTGCGTGACTTCGAGCGGTTTGCGGGCAGTTTGGCAAAGGTGAAAGTCCGCCAGCCCCTTAACGGGCAACGCAACTTTCGCGGTCGCATCGGGGGAGTCGATGGCGATAAGGTGGTATTTGATGACCGGACCAGCGGCGAGGTAACTCTGCCGTTCGACGACATCGTCAAGGCCAATCTGGAGATGGACGTTGAGCAGGAATTTCGGAAGGCGAAAGAACGTGAGCTGGTGAATCGTGAGTAGGGTTCAGCTTGAGCACGAATTAAGAAAAGAATATGAGTACATCCATCGGGCAAAACATCGAAGCGCTCTGCCAGGAACAGGGCATTGAGCGCGACCTGGTGATCGACGCCATGAAGGAAGCTGTTCGCGCGGCTGCCAAGAAGCAATTCAAATCCGGCGAAGACATCCAGGTTGATTGGAACCCTGACACCGGCATCGAGCTCTCGGCCTCGAAGGTGGTCGTGGATGAAGTCACTGACCCGGCGATCGAGCTTTCCATTGAAGAAGCGCGAGAGATGGCCGGCGACGAAGTGGAAATTGGTGACGCCCTCCTGCTGCCCTTACCGATGGAAGAACTGGGAAGAATTGCCGCGCAGACAGCGAAGCAAATCCTCTTCCAGAAAGTCCGCGATGCCGTCCGTTCGAATGTTTACGAACAGTATGTGGACAAGATTGGCGACTTGGTGAATGGCTTCGTCAAGCGTTTCGAACGCGGGAACATCATCGTGGACCTGGGAAACCTGGAAGCCATTCTGCCGCGCTCACAACAATCGCGCGGCGAACAGTGGAACCAGGGCGAACGAATTCGCGTCGTGATCAGCAACGTCTCGAAGGAATCCAAAGGCCCGCAGGTGGAAGTGTCCCGCACCTCTCCCGAACTGCTGCGCCGGTTGTTTGAGATGGAAGTCCCGGAAATCTACGACGAGACGGTTGTGATCAAGTCTGCCGTCCGCGAACCCGGCGAGCGCGCCAAGATTGCCGTTACCTCCAACGAGCGTGACGTCGATCCGGTAGGCGCCTGCGTGGGCATGAAGGGTTCTCGCGTCCAGGCAATTATTCGCGAGCTGCGCGGCGAAAAGATCGACATCATCGAGTGGTCAGATGAGCCTTCGGTGTTTGCCGCGAACGCCCTTTCGCCCGCGAAAGTGAACCAGGTACGCATTACCGACATTGAAAACCGCCAGATGGAAGTGATCGTCAATGAAGATCAGCTGAGTCTGGCGATCGGCAAGCGCGGGCAGAACGTTCGCCTGGCCACAAAGCTGGTGGGTTGGAACATCGATATCCGCAGCGAAGAAGAATTGAAACGCGAGATTGCCGAACAGATGGGGTTAATGATCGCCTCTGGCGAACCGGTGCCCCTGTCGGCGATTGAGGGCGTTACCGCGGCGCAGACCGATGCTCTGGCGGAACATGGCATCAACGATATCGACGCCTTGGCGGCTACGTCCGTTGACGATCTGGTCGAGTTTCTTGACCTCAGTCTGGATGAAGCCCAAGTGATCATCGATGCTGCGCAGCAGGTCCTCGCGGTGCGAGATCAGACTTTGCAGGGCCCTGAAGAGACTACGGAAGGCGACGAGGTTGAGGCTGCCTCCGCAGGTGACGAGTCTGAAGCCGAACCCGAGACAGCCGAACTACAGCCATCCGGCGATGAGACGGCAGCAGGTTACGATGAAGCCGTGGAGCAGGGCACGCCTTTCAGTGCCGGGTCCGACGCTTTAGCGCAGGATTCAGCGGCGTCAGTGACATTGACCGAGGCGGATCCCACTTCGTCTGAGGAAGTAGTCCTGCAGGAGCCGGGCCGGGACCTTCGTCCCGACACGCTGACCCCCGCACCTGATGTGACCTCCAGTGGCGCTGCCTACATTGACGCCGCCGGCCGTGTCGGCGAAGGCGACAAGCCCGTGGAAGAAGAAGGTCCGTTTTCACCGCGTGCAGATTTTGCTTCGGAAGCTTCGGCTCCCGAGGTCCAGAACTCATTTACTCCCGCGCCGCAAGATCATGAAGAGGCCGCCGCGGATGGGAGTGTTGCTGACGAGAAGCAAGATGCTTCCGAAGATGCGGCCGAATAACCGTGGCGTGCGCACGCGTTACTGTGCGCATCGCTGCTCGCCTCCCGAGCCTGTCGTGGCGTTGCATTCCTGAATTGCACGCTTCTTAGAAGGTGGTGGGGAGCGAGAGCTCTGAAGCCACTTTGAAGCGCCCGACGCCGTTTGTTGCGTCGCAGAAGGAATGCATGACCGCTCACTTGAAGGTTCGCATCTACGATCTAGCCAAAGAACTCAAGCTCGACACTAAGCGACTGATCGAGGAAGTGCGTCGCGAGGGTGTGGATGTCAACGTCCCTTCTAACTCCGTCAGCAAAGAACTCGCCGACAAGATCCGCAATAAATATTTCCCGAAAAAAGAAGCGCAGGTGAAACGCGGCGTCCGCGTGGTTAAGAAGGCAGCGCGCCCGGTAATCGAGGAAGCGCCCGCAGTTACCGAGGAAGAAGCCGTTCCGGCAGAGCCGCAACCAGAAGTGTTGGAAGCTGCGCCGGCGATGGCGGAACCGGAAAACGCTGTCGCGCAACCGGCCAAGCCGAGCGCGATGCGCCTTATCAGGAAGCCGGCCCCGGCGATCAGGGCAGAAGCACCCGGCGCCGCGCCGGTTGAAGCGCCTGTCGCCGAAGCTCCATTCGATCAGCCGGAGGCCGAACAGTTGACGATCCCCGCTGAGGAAGTTGCGACTGCAACCACAGAAGCCCCGGCGGCTCAACCTGGCCCATCAAGACAAATCAGAGTCATGCGCCCGACGGCAGCCGCCTTGAACGCCGGCATTCGTCATGGCGACCGCGCGCCCGCACCGGTCGTGGTTCCTACGCCTGCCGCCACCCCTACGCCGCGCGAACGACGCGAACGTCAGGAGCGTGGCGCTGCTGAAGGAACCAGAGCGCCGCGTGTTTATGCGCGGACCGAACGCACCGGTACGCCGGGCGAAACGCTGACTCCGCAAACAACCTACATTCCGCCACCCGACGCTGGACGGCGCCGTTCGCGCCGCACGCCCACGCGCGGAGGCAAACGGCCGGGCGAGGGAAGGGGCGGCAAATTCGATCGCGGCGATTTCATTCCGCCGCCCAGGGCCCTGTCCCTCGAGGATCGTATCGCCGGCAGAATGGAGGCCCCCGGTGTTGCCGGAGAGTTGAAGTCCGTTCGTTTGGTCGAAGGATCAACCGTCAAGGAATTTGCGGAAAAGCTTGGCATCAAGCCTAAAGAAATTGTGACGCTGCTGCTGCAGCGCGGAGTCTTCGCCACGATTAATCAGGCCTTGAATGACGACGTCGCGGCTGAGCTCGGAGAGCGATTTGGCTACGCAGTGTCGTTCGTGCCGTTCGAAGAGATGGTGGCCGAAGAAGAGTTCGAAGAACTAATTGCCACCGACTCCGACGACGTAGAATTGCCGCGGGCTCCGGTGGTCACCGTCATGGGCCACGTAGATCACGGCAAGACTTCACTGCTGGATGCGATCCGCGCCACTGACGTCGCTGGCGGTGAAGCCGGCGGCATTACGCAGCACATCGGCGCCTACAGTGTGCAGGTGCCCGTGCCGGATCATCCAGGAGAATTGCGTCGGGTGGTGTTTCTCGATACGCCGGGCCACGAAGCCTTCACGCTGATGCGGGCTCGCGGGGCGAAAGCAACCGATGTGGTGGTTCTGGTCGTTGCCGCCGACGACGGTGTCATGCCGCAGACCATCGAGGCGATCGAACATTCGCGAGCCGCTAACGTGCCGATCATCGTGGCGATTAATAAGATCGACACGGCGGCAGCCAATCTCGATCGCGTGAAGCAGGAGCTGGCCACGCAGGGATTACAACCGATTGATTGGGGCGGAGAGACGGAAGTGGTTCCGGTTTCGGCCAAGAAACGCCAGAACCTCGACAATTTGCTAACGACTATCCTGCTGACTTCGGACATTCTCAATCTGCGGGCCAGTCCGACGCGGCTTGCTTCGGGCGTGGTCCTTGAAGCCAAGCTTGATCGCGGGCGCGGCGCCGTGGCCACGGTCCTGGTGCAACAGGGCACGCTGCGTCTGCACGAGCCATTCATCATGGGCCAGATCTTCGGCAAGGTACGCGCCATGTTCAACGATCGTGGCGAGGCCGTGAGCGAAGCGGGGCCGGCAACACCGGTGGAAGTGCTGGGGCTGCAAGGCGTGCCGCAAGCCGGCGAATCATTCCAGGTAGTTGCCGACATCACTCGCGCGCAGCAAATATCGCATCACCGCCAGGCGTTGACGCGTCAGAATACGCTGCTGCAAAGCACCAAGCGTGGTATCGAGGCGTTGGGTCAAACCGAAGTCAAAGAGTTGCTGGTCGTCATCAAGGCGGACGTGCAGGGTTCGGTTGAAGTTCTGAAGTCCACGTTGCAGAAACTCTCGACCGAGGTGGTGAAGGTCAAAGTCATTCGCTCCGGCGTGGGCGCAATCACTGAGTCCGATGTCCTCCTGGCGTCGGCAACGCAGGCGGGAACTTCGTCCGCGGCAGTTGTGATCATCGGGTTCAATGTGCGTCCCGAAGTCCGGGCCGCCGAACTGGCCAAGCAGGAGAGCGTGGACGTTCGCTTGCACTCGATCATCTACAAGGTCGAGGAGGAAATTCGCGCGGCCATGATTGGAATGCTGGAGGCCATCGAGAAAGAGAAGATCCTCGGCAAGGCGGAAGTGCGCGAAGTTTTCCGCGTTCCCAAAGTGGGCGCCATCGCCGGCTGCATGGTGATCGATGGTTTGATCCGGCGCAATTCGAAAGCGCGCCTGATACGCGACGGCGTCGTTGCCTGGGAAGGCGGAATTGCTTCGCTGCGCCGCTTCAAGGATGACGCTTCCGAAGTTCGCGAAGGATTTGAATGCGGTATCGGATTGGAAAACTTCAACGACGTGAAGGTTGGAGACCAGATCGAATCGTATATCATCGAGAAGATTGCCGCCACGGAATTGTGAAGATAGGAGCGGGAGGCAGGGGCAGTCGCCAGGAAATGAGTAGTAGAACGCTGGCACCCGTTTCCTGCCGACTGCCCCTGCTCCTGCCAACTGATATGAGACGGCCCGAACGAGTTGCCGATACTTTACGGGAAGAGATCACGCAGATCGTCGGCTATGAGCTGGAAGACCCGCGGGTCGCAATGGTCACAGTAACCGACGTGCGGGTGTCGGATGATTTGCGCGACGCGAGTGTTTACGTGACCGTCGCCGGCGACGAGGCCGAAAGTTTGACAGCCATGCGTGCCCTGCGGAAAGCGGCGCCTTACGTGCGCCGGCAGCTTGGCTTTGCGCTCAGTCTTAGGCATACTCCTGAGCTTCATTTTGTACGCGACACGATCGAAGAACAAGGAGCCCGCGTTGATGAGCTGTTACATACCCTGGAGAGCCAGCGGGCGGTTGAAGGAAAGGAAGAGTGAAGTGGCCCGGATGTGTTGTCTGTGATGTGAATCGTTAATCACGGACTGAAGTCTCCGGCCACTTTTGTTTGAAATGTTAAGTCAGGTTGTTGAGTTAATTGAATCGAAGAATCGGTTTGCCATTACTGCCCATGCCCGCCCCGACGGGGACAGCCTGGGCTCCTCCCTCGGTCTCTACTGGCTGCTGCGCGCCCTCGACAAAGAAGCGGAAGTCATCATGCGCGACCCTGTCCCCTGCTCGTACCGGCAATTGCCGGGTGCGGACAGCGTGCGGGTCACGCCCTCAGTGGATCTGCCCTACGACGCTGTCTTCGTGATTGAATGCTCTGACATGTCGCGGCCCGGGCTAATCGATCTCGATAAGCAGTTTGTGGTGAATATCGATCACCACGCAACCACGGCCTTGTTCGGCTCCATCAACTGGATTGACTCAACGGCTTCCGCGGTGGGCGAGATGATTTACAACCTCAGCAAAGCCACCGGCGTGCGCGTTACGAGGGAAATCGCAGAGTGCGTTTACACCGCGCTGATCACTGATACCGGCTCGTTTCATTATTCCAACACGACGGAACGCACCTTCAAGGTAGCGTCGGAACTCGTGCGCACCGGAGTCAAGCCGGCCAAAACCGCGGAAGCAGTTTTCGCCAGCTACCCGTGGAGCAAGATTCAGTTGTTCGGTGAAGTTCTTTCCACCGCCCGGCGCGACAGCAGCGGGCACGTAGCCTGGATGCGCCAGACGCTGGAGATGCAGGAACGCGCCGGAGCCTCGGAAGAAGATGCGGATGGGTTTGTGAATTATCCCTTGACCGTCGGCGAGGTTGAGGCGGTGGCGCTCTTGAAGGAGACCGAACCGCGCATCTATCGCACCAGCCTGCGTTCCAAGGGCGACGTGAACGTTGCCAAAGTCGCGGAAAAGTTTGGCGGCGGCGGGCATCGCAATGCTGCGGGATGCACGCTGAAGGGTGAATGGGAAGACGTTGAGATTGAAATCGTCGGCCTGTTGCGCGAGGCCGTCGAGCGCGCCAACGGTTTGAAGGACATCACCGAGGATGCGTTAGTGGAAGCGAGAGGCTAGAGACCAGGGACTAGAGGCTAGGTTTGAAGGCGGGCGTTGCCCGCCTTTTTTTTTGACTAGCCTCTAGCCTCTAGTTTCTAGCCTCTCTCCCCGGCATTGCATTTCCTGGCCTCTAGCCTCTAGTCTCTAGCCTCTAATGGTGGAAAAGAAATACAAATGGCGCCGCCAGGATTATCAGGAGCAGACCAAAGGTCTGTTGATGGTCCATACCGGCAATGGCAAGGGCAAGACCACCTGCGCCCTGGGACTGATGATGCGGGCTGCAGGGCGCGGTTTGAACTGCTGCATGATCCAGTTCATGAAGTCGCGTAACGATCGGTACGGCGAACACGAATCAGCGGAAAAGTTGGGGATCGAAGTGCACACGATGGGCGACGGCTTCACCTGGGACACAAAAAATCCGGAACAGGATCGCGCCACCGCGCGCGCGACTTGGGAGCTGTGCGTCGCCAAAATGCGCAGCGGCGATTACGATCTACTCGTCTTTGATGAGCTGGTGTATGTGCTGAGTTATGAAATGTTGCCGGTAGCCGAAGTCGTCGAGGAGTTTCGTTCCATTCGCGCCGCTCAACCAGCGCTGCACATCGTGGTCACCGGCCGCGATGCGCCTGCAGAGTTGATCGAAGCCGCGGACCTGGTTACGGAGATGACGGAGATCAAACACCCGTTTCAGGCCGGGATTCGAGCGCAGCAGGGGATTGAGTTCTAGCCACGTATCCACTGTTTCCCTCTGCGGTTCTGTAGTAGCATAGCCATCTTATGGGACGTTAGGATAAGCGGTATGACTTCTCGGCAAGGGCAGGAGTTAAACCATGAGTGTTCCTCAAAAAAGTTACGATGAAATCGTGGATCTGTTTGTCCGAACAAGCTCGGCCGAGGTCCTGGCCTTTCGGCCTTCCATCGGGTCACAAGAGCGCGTCCAATATCTATTGGAGCGAAATAGTGATGGCGCCTTAACGCCGGAGGAGACTGCGAAACTTGAGCGATTTGGCGAGCTTGAGCATTTGATGCAGTTGGTCAAGTCGCGCGCAAGCCTATCTGGAGCCAGAATCGTGAGCCCTGCCGAATCTCGCCGGCGCAACGCAGGGAGGTGCGAGAACGGCCAACGGATGTTGTGAGTATTGTCTGCTATCTGAAGAACGAGCCTTCTTTCCCCACGAACCGGATCACATCATCGCCATAAAGCACGGTGGGACAAACGCCATCGATAACTTGGCGTTAGCCTGTTTGACTGCAACCGTTTCAAAGGATCCGACATCGCATCAATTGATCCTGATTCCGGTCAACTGGTTTCTCTGTTCAATCCGCGAACACATGAATGGAGCGATCACTTCAGGATCGAAGGAGGGTACATTAGGCCTTTCACCGCCATGGCGCGCGTCACCGAACGCCTTTTAAGGTTGAACCAACGAGTCGTGTCGACGTGCGTCGAATACTGGCAAGAATCGGACGCTATCCAGGATTGTGAAGTGATGGTTGGGAAAATTCTTATGGTCACGAAATCGCGAACGGTGCAATTCTTAGCGTTGCTCCTCCTGCTGCTCTGCGCCTGTGCGCCGACCATCTTCGCTGCCCAACGCTGGGCTGCGAAGCTGGATGGCCGTGTCATTTTCTATCAAACCACTGAACTCGGCGTGCTGGTCGTGGGCACGGAGAAGTCGCTCTACGCGATCGATGGTGAGACCGGCGATGTCCTCTGGCGGCGCAAGAATGTGAAGCTCGATGAAACCGACGTCGCGCCGGTGCCTGGCACGGACATTCTCTTGATCAATCTGGAATCAGGTAGCAAGACGCGAGTGGAAGCTGCGGACCTAATGACCGGCGATACGCTCTGGCGCAGTGACAAAGTTCGCGGCGCCGTGATGCAGATGGCCCTGGATCAAAACACCAACCGGCTGGCCCTGGTCTTTGTGCGCGATGCCGGCGACAAACCAAAAGATGGATTCAAGCGAAAGCCCGTGGTGCACGTCTTTGATCTCAATGCCGGCAAGGAGTTGTGGAAGTACGAACTGGAAAGCGACGTGGAGATGATGCCCGCGCGCTGGAAAGAGGGCGAGGATGTTCCTTACACCCTCGACAACTATCGCGCGCCGGTCTTTATGAATGGCCGTCTCTACCTGTTTTACGAAGGCGTCACGTCGCTCGATGCGGAAACCGGCAAAGCCCGGCAGCGGGAAAAGTTTCGCGTAAACGAAGAAGGTTTGGCGTTGACTGAAGCCGATCCGGTGGCCGACGAACGCTTTCTCTATGTCTCCGGCCGTGGTCACGTGCGGGCCATTTCGCGCAGCACTGGCGACACGGTTTGGGAAGCGAAGGATCTTGGCTCAGTCCCGGAGATGATCCTGACGCATGATGTGCTGTATGTGCGCACCGGCGGTCAGTTTGCGCAACTGAAGGACGGCGAAACGGTGGCGCGCGGCCCCTACGGCGTGTCGGCAATCGATCTCGAGAAGGGGAAAGTCCTCTGGAGATATAAGGGCGCCGACAAAGGCATCACCAACTTCACGCTACCTGACGCCAACAGTATCGTGCTCGCGGATCGTGACGACTTGATCGTGCTTGATGCGCGGAGCGGAAAGCGCCGCTCCAGGATTTCGCATCGGGTCAAGAACGCCGCCTTTGTTTTGCTGAACGAGCAGGGCGAGGCTGTGGTCGGTGGGACCAACGAAGTCGCGGCTTTCACTTTTGCCGATGGCCGTGAGATTTGGCGCGAACGACACAATCCTCCGGGGCGGGGAGTTCTGCGGACAGTGGCGGCAGTGGCGGCGCGCGCGGCATCGCTCTATTTTCGCTATGGCGGCACGGCGGCCACTGCTTTTCGGGGCATTCAATTGGTGAACGCAGTAACCAGCGTGCGCTGGTCGGGGCTGGCGGTGCGCGAGGCGCTTCCCAGTTTGACCAGTTTGGCCTCGAACTATGGCAAAGAATATGTGCGCGATCGCATTTCGTCTTACGGCATGCTCTCGCGCGCGCGGCAGATAACGTCCCTGGGGGGAGCTGACTTGCCTCGTCTGCCGTCAATGGATTCATCGCCGCGTCCCTCGATCGATTCGCTGCCGCGGCCGTCGATTGATGTAGAAGATCGATTGATGGATCGTCTGGATCCCGCGCATCAGTTGGAGCGACTGTCACGATACCTGTGGCGGCGCCGGCGGCTGGCAGCCTTGCGGGGGCAGTGGATGTATTTCTATACGGAACTGGATCGCGGCAATGGCCTGGCGGGAGTGAACATCAATACCGGCAGCACCGAACGCTCAATTCGTATGGTCACTCCGGACGCGCGTTTCCTCAGCGATGAAGCGGCCGACTTGCTTTACGTTTCGCAGGACAATCGGATCCTGGCGTATTCGCTGAGCGAGCAGTAGGCGGCAGAGCTTGGCAAAAGAGAAAGAGCGGGGGCAAGCCCGCCTTCCGGACTGCGAGTGATCCCTGTTGAATCGTGATAACGGAGACTCGCGGTTCAAACTCAACGATACCTACTTGCAGTCCGGAAGGGCGGCTTGCCCCCGCTCTTTCAATGCCTGAACCTCCGTTTAATAACTCGCCAGTTGCAGCCAGACTTTCGCTTCGCCTTCTGATCTAACAATTCCACTCACCTCACGATAGGCGGCAGCGTACGCCTGGCGCATCGCATCCGCTGAACCTGGCTGCGCTAATCGGCTTTCCAGTTCTGTCAGCCCCAATCGTTCTTTGCCGGCATAGCGCGAGATCATCTTTCCTTCACCCGCTAGGTGCAAAGCAAACCCTTCCGCCAGCCATCGAGGCGCGCGCCCGTGACTGATGGCGTCCATGAAAGCATGGGCCAGCTCGTGTCGCAGGATGGGTCGCACAGTGCCGCGACGTTTCAGTACAACAAGCGGCTGCATTTCGATCCGGTTCCCGCGCGTGGCGGCGGCGGCCCACCAGGGCTGTCCGGTGCGGCCGACGAAATCCCCGGTGGTCTCGTTAATGTTGACCTGAATTAGCGGGAAGGCTACCGGGCCGGCTGCCGAGCGGCGAAGTAGATCCTCGCGGACGCTTTCCATTGTCCCGAGCAAGAGCTCGATATCGCGCCGATCGTTGCCGGCTGAGAAGGTAACGCGAAAATGTTCGCTGGAGAGAGTGATACGAGGGGAACCAGGAGCAGGAGCAGGAGCAGGGGCAGGGGCAGGAGGAGCTGGGGCTCCTCCTGGGGTCAAGAGCACATCAGCGTGCCAACCTTGCGAGGACTGTGACGAAGGGGGCGGCCACGGAGTGCCGCCCCTCCTCGGGTTTTGCGCGACTGTGGTGCCGGGAAAGTATTTGCCAAGGATCTGGCGATAGCCGGCGCCGCGCTGGGCCATTACGTGCGCGCCTTCCTGGCAGAGGCCCAGCCCGTGACCAAAGCCGCTGCCGCGAAAGACAAAATCGTTTCCCACGCGCCGCACGCTAAATCGCGAACTCTTCAGCTTATTCCAACCCAACGTCCGGCCCACGATGATCTTGAAGTCCCAGCCCCGGACAATTTTCCGCTGATCGCCGGACAGCGTGATTAGTTCGGCGCGAGCTGTGGCGTCGCGCCGGCTGACGATCACATCATCCAGGCGGCTTCCGACATCGGTGCGCGAGTCGGAATGTAATGCCGCAAGAAGTTCCCCGCGGGTAATAACGTCGGTCCAGCTCTCATGCGGCATCATCGCGCAATATTCGTCGGGCACGCCGCGCAAGTGTGATGGAGTTTTGCCGCCCCAGAGAGTTCCGAGGTTGGCCGTCGCCCCGCCGCAAGATGCGCCGAAGTACGACTCGACAACCTGACCGCGATTGTCGAGCAGGACTTCGCCGGCGGTTGCTCTAACGGCGTCGATCATGCGTGGTGAATCATTGTCGGCCAATTGAAATCTCTGGCAGTGGGTCGTGCTGCAAAAATCGAACCCCTCATGCTGGTGACGGCCGGAGTTTTTGATCGCATAAGTACGAGCGGCAATTGCGAGCGCCCTAAGCGCTTCCGGTTCGTCCTCCACGCTGCCTTCCGTGGCGACTACGCCCAGCACGTAATCCTCGAATGGAATTTCCACCGTCCGGTCCTCGCGAACCAGATGAACGCGAACTCTGGCGCCGTCGGGGAGACTGGGAGTAAGGGAGACGGCGAGATGGGAAGACGGGGCGGTTGAGCGTGTTGAGGCGGTCATTGACCCGGGTGCAAAATCTTTACTCCCTTTCTCCCCATCCCCAGTTCTGTTGGTCCCTGCACTCAAAGTTTTTCCAAACTCTTCAAAGATGGGCAGCGATAAGGCAGCGGCGTCGGCGCCATGCGAACGCTTCAAGAAAATCAGCACGGCCAGGCGAACGCCGTCTCCGGAAACAGTCGGGTCTTCATTGTTTGCAGCCAGCCCGACAAACCAGCCCTGAGTGCGAAAGCCTTTGTATGGAGTTGAAGTCCCGGTCTTGCCGAAAACAGAAAACGGGAGCGACGCTAGTCCTGATCTTTTCGCAGTGCCAAAAAGAACGGCGCCTCGCATTCCCGCGAGGATCAGTTCCCGCTGGTCCGCATTGATCTGCAGAGTAGCGTTTACGCGGGGTTGGAAGTTTTCCGCTTTCTGGTCTAGCGGCGCCAGCAACCGCCCGCCGTTAGCGAGCGCGACATAAGCCGCCAACAACTGTGCCGGCGTTACCTGTGCATATTGGCCTTCGCCGAGTGCTGCCTGGGAACTCCACTTACCCGCACCGAGTTTTCCTGCAGACTCGTTGGCGATGTTAGTCCCAGTCTTCCGGCCGAATCCAAACGAAGCGAGGGTGGGACGAAACTGTTCTTCGCTCATTCTTTCGCCCAGTTTGCCGAAATAGTAATTACAGGAGTAAGCCAACGCGTCGGTGGTATCGAGCGCCGGCAGTTCAGTGGGATGCGAGCAGACGGTTGCGAAACTCTCGTGCTCGTAGTGTTCGTGGCAAACCGTGCGCGATCGCTTGTCAATCAATCCTGCTCGCAGCGCTGCCAGCGCGGTGAATGGTTTGATGGTCGAGCCGGGCGCGAATGCTTCACCAAACGCCATTTCGGGATTGACGACCGCCCGGATGCGTCCGCTCTGTGGATCGATCACGATGATGGCGCCTTCGCGTTCGCCCAGCGCGCTGGTGGCGGCCTTCTGCAGTGCAGTGTCAACCAGATCTTCGGAAGTAGGCGCACTTGCGCTCGAGCTGGAGCTCGACCACCGGATTGAGCGCTGGGAAACTGTAGCGAACAAGATCGCGCAGCAGACACTGGCCAGTACCAGCAGTTGCAGGTAGGGGTTCCACTCCAGCCTCTCGGTTCGTGACGACATAATCAAGTCCGTTCTTCGGTTGCTTCGGGGATCGTCCGCATACTGTAGGGGCGGCAGTCCATGGCCGCCCCCTTCGTTTACCTGAATCTCGACGTCGTTGTACGACGGGGGTGGCCACGGAGTGCCACCCCTACAAGTCCAGGGACGATCCGCTTTCACACGAACTGCGAGCGGCGGTGCACCTGCCCCTTGAATTTAACCGCTGCATCTTCGCCATCAACTGTGTCGGTCGCCACAACGTTTTGCGCGCTGGCGGTTACCGTCAGGACCCATCCACACAAAGTCGTAAGGAAAACGAGCACCAGCCGGCCAATTAAGATCGGAAAATCCGTCCGGGCGCCCTTGAGCGGTAACTGCAGGAAGAGGATTGCGTAGGGAACAAGGGCGAAAAGCACGAGGCCGATCGTGTAAGTGAAAACCGACGCGGGCGTGAACGCACTCGAAAGCACTGTCCGGCCGCGCCGCAGGATCGATGTTTTCTCTCCACCGATTTGGCCCGTGGTGTGAAGCCAGAGATGAATGGTAGCTAACGGCAGAGTGATGCCGAACAAGAGCCACCGCAAAGTCGAGAACAGTAGTGCCGGCAAATGAAGACCCTGCGGCGAAGCCGACGGGGCGGCGAAGCCTGACTCCCAGCGATTCAACCCCAGGAACAAGGCGACGCTGAATATGATTACCGGCAAAGTCACCTTCGCCAGCCTGAGAGAGTTGCGCAGGATCCGCGGCCAGTTGATCGCTCCATTCTGGGCGTTATCAATAATCGCCGCTTGCAACATCATGAACTCCAGCGACGCCGCGAGCATCAGCAACAACGTTAGCAAGACCTGCGCGAACGTGGCTTCACTTACCATGGCAAACGCATACAACATGGCCAGGAGCACGGCGTAGAGCGTGGCGAATACTGCGAGCATGCCGGGCTGCTGCCAGAGTCGTTTCGCGGCTGCAAGCATTGTTTGAATAGTCGGTTTCAACATATTTACCTCAGTCTGTCTGCCACACTTTGCGGTGTGTTTAGAGTCGGGCTACTGCCCGACCGAGCGGTCGGTAGCCCGCTCCTAAACGTCGAGGGTTACTTTTTGTCCAGGATAGTGACCCGGCCGTTGGCGGTATTCGCCTGCACGGTAGGCTCGTACATCAGTTCGACGCGCGCGGGCGCTACCCGAAACTCGCCCGGGACCTCGACGCGCATCGCATACTTGAAGGTGGCGCTGCCGTCAAAGTAATTCAGAAAATACACAGTACGGTTGTCGCGAAACTCCCGCGCGCTGTACCAATCGGTCCAGTCGTGGTCTTCATAGTTAAGGCCCAGCCCATCCAGTCGCGACACCTGTTCGCAGCCGGCGGGAATTGGATCTTCAATCATCAGATACTGCGCGCGCCCGCCTTCGATATGGAGTCGGGAAACTATCAAATCGCCCGAGCGCAGTTCGCCACTGAGCGGCTCGATGGCCCAACGCTTCTTGCCCTTGTCATCTTCAGAGACCTTCAAACGGAAGTATTCGCGCGTCAATTTCAACGTCGCCGAACCCGCCGCCTGAATCTCTTCGTCGGCCGTGAAATACTCCAGACCGGCCGCCAGGTAGAGAACGCCGCGCCCGTGCTTCACGATGCGAATGGAATTTCGGTCGGCGACTTCCAGGGCCTTGCGCTTAATGACGAAACTCTTCGCGCCGGCTGCGTCTGACGGGCCGACATGCTGGACCATCAACTGCTCGCCGTTCAGGTAGACCTCGAAAGTGTAATCCGGCGCCAGCTCCTGGCTGACTTTCAGATAATCACTGAGACCGAAAAGGGCGAAGGCCGTCTCTTTCGTCGAGATCCAGTAGTAACCGTTGCGGCGGTTGTTTACTAACCAGCGGGCGGCCTGCGGCAACAACGGACTCTTCGGCGTGATGCGCGACAGGGCCTTTAGCGAGAGCGCGGTTGTTTCCGTGTCCAGCACCATAGGCCGGCCATAGTGATTCAACCGGTGGGTTTCCCAATGTGCATCGTATTCATTAACGCGCGCTGAGCTTTCAATCTCTGCCGCGATCTGTCCGGCGCGAACGTCACCGCGCTGCTTCAGTGCCAGCGCCAGCAAAGCCCGGCCATATGGCTGAAGTTTTTCGTGGTTGGCATAGAGCTGTTCCAGATATTTCGCGTCGGAACTGCCGCTGACCAACACAGCGTAAATCATGTACGCGCGAGTTTCCGGATCGATGGGGTTTCCGTCATCGCCCTTATTGGCCTCGATGATCGCGACCAGTTTGGTGCGACCGCGAGTCAGCCGCCATTCTTCGACCGGAAAACCGGCGTGGCGCGCCAGGGTCAGACCGTCCACCACATAGGCGGTCATGAATGGATCTGTCTTATCGTCTTTCCACCAACCCCAGCCACCGTCTTCGTGCTGGTAGCTGTAGAGTCGATCCAGACCGCGCTGCACTTTCTTAGGCAAATCGTTAGTGGCGCGAATCTTCGCGGTCGGGACGTCTTTCAACGCTTGCGACACGATCACATTCGGCAGAAAGCTGGACATCGTTTGTTCGGTACAGCCGTACGGGAAGCTGGTCAGGTAATCCAGCGCGCCGAACAGAGTGCCGGCGATCGATGGCGAGGCCTCAATGCGCAACGCGCGCGCGTGAGCGTCCGGATTCGCCGGTAAATCGAGTGACAGAGTCTGCTCGCCATCGTTCTGCGTCATGGTAGCGACCGTGCCCGCGTTTTGTTTCAGTCCGTGCGGCACGATCTCCATCGTCAGTTCAACAGCGTCGGACTCAGTATCGGTGAGGGCCTTCGCTAAGAGCCGAAGCTGGCCCACCTGTTTCGCGCTCACCCGCCAATCCACGCGATGCTCGCCGTTGGGCGCAATCGTCACCGTTTCAGTGGCGGGACTGAGCAGCTCCGCGCCGTTCAGTTCCAGGGAAATGCGCGTTGCCTTCTCGGTCTTCAGGAAGTTGTGGACGACGCCGGAGATGGTGACGTTGTCGCCCTGGGTCAAAAAGCGCGGCATCTCCAGCCGCATGATCACGTCCTTGCGCGAGATGACTTTCTGCACGGCCGAGCCGACGTGCGTGTCGCTCGTAATCGCCCGCGCGGTGGCACGCCACGTGGTCAGGTTGTCGGGGAGTTTGACTTTGATGTTGGCCTTGCCGTCATTACCCGTTACTACTTCCGGCCGCCAGAAGGCGGTGTCTTTGAATTCGCGCCGGATTGTTGGTTCAGCCAGCGGGCTGTCGTTTTTGAAGTCGGCCAGTTGATACGCCGGCTTGTTCTGCGCCAGCTGCATGGGCTGGTCGCCGGAGTAACCGGTGAACGAAAAGCGAATCGCGAGGGTCGTTTCCACCTGGTTGTAGCGCCGGCCGTAGAACTCGCTCTTGATGTTGCCGGCGCTCTCCGGCTGGACGCTGTAAATTGCCTCATCGACAACTCCCAAACTCACTTCTGCGCCCGGCGCCGGCGACCCGTCGGCATTGCGGGCGACGATCGTGTAGGACGCAGTCTCGCGCGGCTTGTATTCCGGCTTGTCGGCGATGATGTCGAGCTTCAGCATGCGATCCCTCGCGGGCACTGAGATCAGCTTGCTCTCGTTGTACATATCGTTGTTCTGAACGAAGGCCACGCCCAGATAGACGTTGGGTTCGCAGTTTGAAGTTATGGGAACATCGATCACGATACTGCGTCCGGGCGCATCGATCTGGCGCGCCGTCATGACATTCACCAGTTCGGTCGTTACCAGCAAGTGGGTCTGGTCTTTGGGCAGGATTGCCAGGACGTGGGCCGTATCGCCGGGTTGATACGACTTCTTGTCGGGAATCAGCTTGATACCGTTCTCGTCCTCATAGCGGAAAGAAAAATCCGACCAGGCGCCGGTGCGTTCCGGGGCCCAGAACGAACCGCCGTGATTGACGATCTCCCGGCCGTTTTCATGAACGATGGCCGTGACAAAGATGTAGCCGGGCGAGGGAACCAGGTAATCATAGACAGCCTCGCCCTGCGCATTGGTGTTCACCGAGGTCGTCGCGAGTTCGCGCTGGTGCGAAACGTAGTCGTATGTCTTGTACTTATAGCCGTTGTACTCTTCCTCTTTCTCCACCCGTTCCCATTTCTGTTCGGTGAACTTCAGAGTTACCGGTTCCGAAACCGGGTGTCCGGCGTAATCCGCAGTGCGCACGCGAATCTTTGCTGTATCGCCCTGGTAGTAGAGATAACTTTCGGGGCGCGCGTCGGCGATGGTCTTGCCCCGCGTGCCGACAAAGCCGGCGCTGCCCTGCATTTCACGCCGCGAGGAATCAGTGACCTCGGCGCTGAGACGGTACGAGTGGTCCCATTGATCTTTATCGTCAGGTTTCGGCACTTCAAACTCAACCGTCATCCGTCCGGCCGCGTCCAGCACACCATCGCCTTCCGTCACTACGTCGCCACCTGAATAGTAGGAGCCTTCGTAATCGTCCTCGTCATCCCCACTCTCTGTTTCGTCGCCAGCATCGTCGCCGTCGCTTTCTCCCCACCACCAGTGGTAGTAGCGCGAGCGCGTGATGTAGTAGTGAACGTCGGCTTTAGTGACGGGCGCGCCGAAAAAGTACCGCGCATCCACTGTGAACTTTACCTTCTCGCCGACGGCCGCAAACTGTTGCGGGCCGGTAACCTTAACTTTGAACTCCGGCTTTTTGTATTCTTCGACCTGGAAGTAGTCGCTGGTTTTCACCTTTCCCGCAACGGCGCGGACTTGATAGCTCCCCAGCGGTGACCATTCCGGGAGATCCAGCTCGCCGTTGAAAGATCCGCGCGCCGACATCGGCAATTCCTTTTCGAAAATCTTCCCGTTGTTGGGATCCTCGACGGTCACGTTCACGCTCTTTTGCTCGAGCATCTGATAGCCTGACTTGGTCCAGCGGCGCAGGATTCCTTTGAAGTAAACATGCTGTGCCGGTCGATAGACCGGTCGGTCGGTGTAGAGATAGCCAGTGATGCTGGAGTCGTACTCAGAGTCCTCGTCGCTGACATTCGAGAAATAGAATGAGTCAAGATCTGAGATGGCAAAATTTTGTCCGGCGCGCGCCATGATCAGATAGTTGGGTGTTTCCGCTTCGGGATCGACATCCTCCGCAGGCGTCGCGGTTGGCGACTTGGCAGGCCGCAGAGTTTTCTTCAGGACGCCATTCGCGTCGGTAACGCCACCGTCCAGCGTCTTGTTTCCGCTGACGAAATCGATTCGCGCCTGGGGCTGGGGCGCGCCGGTCTTGCGGTTGACGACATAAATCAGAATCTCACCATCACGGCTGGTCTTCTCTACCATGGCGAGTTCGGTAACCACTGCGATCGAGTAGGCGCGCAGCGTGCCATTTACGGCTTCCACCAGGTAAACCCCAGGCTCGCGGCGGCCCAAAGAAATCATCCGCCGGTCATACTGGGCGAGCGGCGCCAGTGGTTCGCGCCACGAGCTGACCATCTGGTCCGGGTTCAGCAGCGGTACACGCGCATAGTCGGCCATATTCAGCGGCGTCCTGCCCGGTTCATGCTGAGGCCGAAAAGCATGATTGAAGGCGGCGCGATACTCGCGCTTGATTTGCGAGCGGACGTAGTTTTTGACAGTCGAAACAACCAGGTCTTTGAGCAAGCGAGTGCGTTCCAGCATTGAAGGCGTATGTGAGTAACTGCCGGAGACTTCGTTCTTATCGTCGTTGCCCATCTGGTGCGGATCGTCCAGTTGCTTGAAAAACTTTACCGGGTCTTTGACGCGATAGACACGAAAGTCGAGATGGTCAACCGACTGGTAGCTGGCCCACACGCGCGCGCGCTCGTCCGGCCCAAAAGTTCGATTCGTGGAGAGCGAGAAGAATGGCCGGCCGGTAAATACTGCGGGCACTTGTTCGGTCGCGACTACGGCGGGTTGGGACGCGCGGAAGCGCAGCAGGTTGAATCCCAGGACCACGGCAATTGCGAGCAAATAGATCGGCGCGACGGGCAAGAGCCTGCCAACGCGTTGAATGGCTACTGACACAGTCGGTCTCCTTCTTCGTATCTCACTCAAGAATCTTCAGGCGATAGAACCCCAAAAAATTTCGATTGCTTTCCACCGGACGCCAGCGTGGATCGGGATGGTGCTCCAGGATTGAGAGTTCCACCTTCTTTACGGCGCCGTTATCAACAGGTGATGAGCCGGTGTGGTAAACGACCCAATCCTCGGCGCCATTCGCAGCCGTATGTGCCGGGCCCAGGAAGATCATCACGTGATAAGGCTGCTTCCGCACCCAGGGCTGATAAAAAAAGAGCAGGTCGCCCGGCTGGGCCTGGCGCCGGTCGCGGCTGACAAAAGTTGTGTTAAAGGATTTGAGCGAGCGAGCGTCCGCGAATTCCGCAAAGCGGCCGGCCGCCACGTCCTCGCGTTTGAAGGTTCCAAAGTCGGTGCGAAAGAGCTTTTCACCCAAAGGGTTCTGGTTGAGATCAAACTCCGCCACGTCCACCGCCACTGGTTCGTACTCCGGACCCATCCGGCGAAACCAGAGGCCATCGTGCGGGCGCAGGGCTTCGCGCCAGGCAAAGCGGACCAGGCCGGCGCAGTCGCGTTGCTCGGGATTCCATTGTTCGCTGAGGCGATAGAACTGCAGTTCAGCGATGGCCGTGAACCAGCGCCGGAAGCTGTCGCGATCCTGAAACGATCTCAATTCAGCTCCGTCAGGAAGGCCATCGTGATCACTGTCTGACCAGAAGGCCGAAGCGGTTTCGCGAGCGAGCGACCGCTTGGTGGCGGACGCAGACCTGCTTGCGCTTTTGATACCGGCGGCGTGTGACTCCGGCGCCGTCAGCGCCAGCGGGAAGCGGCGGTAAAGAACTGGCGCCGCCAGCACCAGAAAGATTGCTGCCCACCCAGCGAGGATCGCCAGCGGCTTTCTTAGTTCCCGCTCTTTGAATGTCTGCTTCGCCATGGCGCGCATTATCGCGGCTGGTCAGAAGGCGCGCGACGCGGGCGGTATCAGCATCGGGTCAGGTAGGCCTCTGTGCGGGTTTGCGCCGGGTACGCGGTGTGAACTGTGGGTAACCACAGAGGCCGGAAGGCAGACGGCAGGAGCAGGAGGCAGGAAGCAGGGGCAGAGGACAGATGGCAGACGGCAGGGGCAGACGGCAGGAAGCAGGGGCAGACGGCGGACGGCAGACGGCGGACGGCAGACGGGGGAAGTCGCGGCTTGCCGCCGCACAGTGCGGTAAGGCTTGCCTTACCGTTACGAGTTTAGAATGGGGGAGGCTATGCCTCCGGCTGAGGCATAGCCTCGGAAGAGGTAATGCGCTGAGCGGAAAGGCTGAGCCTTTCCGCACTGTGCGGCGGCGAGCCGCGATTAGGTAGAAGCCTGGCCTTGATGCACTAGTGAGATTTCCGGCGTCACGCCGCTGGCTGAGAAAAGCTCCAGCAGCTTGTCGCGCAATGCCTCTTTATCATCGACGGATTGATTTGGCAGAACGTGCAAAAAACGAGGTTGCAAATTTGCGCGCGCGCGGTTAGATTGTTGGCTCGCGATCAGAAAAGACTGGAAAAGCGTTTCGTCCTCAGGGACGGTTTACTGCTCAAACAAAATTGCGCTGGAGGTAGAGAAAGTGCCGACCGGAACGTGCCCTGAATGTGATGCCGACGTCCACGTCGATACGGATGCGGACAAAGGCGATACGATTTCATGTGAAGACTGCGGGACTGACCTGGAGGTCGTGGGACTCGACCCCGTGGAGTTGGATATCGTCGAAGAGGAAGATCTTGACGACGACGAAGAGGACGATTTCTAGGGCCCGGCGATTCGTCTGGCTCTGGGAGGGGTTAGATTGACCGCACCTTTGCCTTGATTCGCTATCGTTTATTTCCCGCCTGGTAACCCGGCCGGCTTTGCCGCACCACCAGCCCGCCCGGCGCTTCGATACGGACCGTGTGAAACTTTCCATCTCCGCGGTTTTGTTCGCGGGGATAGAACCCAATCAGATAAGCCGAAGTAACTTCTGCTGCCAGCGAGCGGAACAGCGGGCCCAGATCCTGGGCGTCCGCGTAAACACTCAAGCCACCGGTTTTTTCTGCGAGGCCACTGATGTCCAGCGGAGTCGGCAATGGCCCCCCATTGGTCGCGGCCAAGGCGCGCGAATACGAGGGCATAGTAACTACAAAGACACTAACGTTGGCCGCATTGGCCCTTTCAATCACAGTCTCAGCAGAAACTGTGTCACCCACCGGAAAGCCATCGGTTATTATCACCACCGCGCGCTTCAAACTCTGATGGTCCAGCGTCCGCGGCGCCTTTCGCTCAAGCAGGCGAACAGCATCATCCACCGCGTCGTAAGTGTGCGTTGAAAGTCCGTTGGGTTCGCGGGAGAGGCGATCGAAAGCGCGTTCGAGTTTCTGCCGGTCACTGGTGAATGTCTGCAGCGTCTTAACGTTCATCCCGAAGGTCATTAACGCAAACGTTGAGGGATGGTGCGCCAGCTGGTTCGAGAATTCACGCATCGCGTGTTGTAAGCGATCCATTTCCTCCACCGACATGCTGCCGGATAAATCCAGTAGGAAGGCCACCGCCACCGGCCGGAGTGAATCTTCTCGCCGTTCCAGATTGAACAGGGCGATGGGCCGCTCAAGGCCGTCCTCGTAAACTTTGAAATCTTCCTGACGCAGGGTTCGCACCGGACGTCCCGCTGCATCGAGCGCTGTCACATCAACTGAAACCAGATTCGTGTCGATGCGGATAACGTCTTCGGGCTGGGTGTCGGCGGGCAGCACCCGGCGTGGACGTTCGGTTGGATACGGCGACTGTCCTTTGGTAACAATAGCGCCGCACACTGTTATCAGCAGGGCGCACCAAAGGATCAGCGTACGTTTGGGTTCCGGATGGTTTCGTCGTTGCATGTGAAGTCGTCGCGGGGAGTGTGGACCATTATACGAAGTTGCCGCCATCCTTGCCAGAAGCTGATTTAAATTCCCAAAGCAGCGGAGGCAAGCCCGCCTTCCTGACTGCAAGTAATTGTGTGTTGAATTCCACTGCGAGACTTGCAGCGGGTTCAACCGGGAACACCTGCAGTCAGGAAGGTGGGCTCGTCCCCGCTCTTTCCTTCACAATCCAGTCGTGTCGCCCTATGTTGGATCAAGCCAGATTTCCGCTGATTGCGCATTGGGGCTATACTTGGCGTCGGAATAGATAGCATGAAGTCGGAAAAGATTTCTGAGCTGACGACTAACCGTCTGAGCGTCTACCTGCGTTGCCTGAACCTTCTCGCGGCGGCGGGGATTAAGACCATCTCTTCAAAGGCCCTGGCGGAGCAATTCAATCTGAATTCGGCGCAAATCAGAAAAGACCTGGGCTACTTCGGCGAGTTTGGGGTTCGCGGCGTTGGTTATTTCGTTGAAGATCTGCGGCGGCACCTGACCAATATTCTGGGGCTGGACAAACCGCGGCGGGTCGGCATTATCGGCGCGGGAAGACTGGGAACGGCGCTGGCCAACTACAACGGGTTTGCGAAGTCAAACTTCAGTGTGGTGGCGATCTTCGATAACGATCGGGAAAAGATCGGTCAGGTCATCGGGCATGACGCGGTCAGAGTTCACGACGTCAAGAATATTGCCCGCGTAGTCCGTGAAGCCGGAATCGACGTGGCGGTGATCGCGGTCCCCGCCCGCGCCGCGCAACGAGTTCTGAATCAAATCATGGCTGCCGGAGTTAAGGCGATTCTGAATTTCGCGCCCGTGCCTTTGGATTCGCGGCTGGATGTGAAAGTGAAAACGGTTGACCTGACCACGTCGTTGGAATCGCTGTCTTACTATCTGGCCCAGCCCCAGGCAGGTCGCGTGACGAACGCGCGCCCGGAAGCGCGATCCCGCGATAACTCCGAAACGGTGAAGGAACGCCAGCTGTAGCGAAACAAATGAGTTCGATAGATGAACAAACCGCACGACGTGACATAGTGCGCATCGGACAATTGATGTATGAGCGCAGCTACGTCGTTTCTTCGGACGGCAACATCAGTGCGCGGTTGGACGACGGGCGCGTCGTGGCCACGCCGACCATGACGTGCAAAGGCCGGATGACCGAAGACTCGCTGGCCATAACGGATTTGGAAGGTAAGGCCCTAAATGACCGGCGCGCCTCCAGCGAGTTGGAAATGCACTTGCTGATCTATCGCGACCGGCCGGATGTGAAAGCGGTCTGCCACGCTCATCCACCGAACGGCACCGCTTTCGCAGTGGCCGGGCTGGCCATCGACCAGCCGATTCTTTCCGAAGTTATCCTGACGTTGGGCTGTGTTCCGCTAGCTGAGTACGGAACTCCCTCCACCGATGAATTGAGTAAGGCCATGCGCCCGTTGTTGAAGCATCACAACGCGCTGCTGATGGCGAACCACGGCGCTGTGGCCTACGGCGCTGACCTGTGGCAGGCGTTCGACCGGCTGGAGACGCTTGAGCACACGGCGAAGATCGCGATCCTTTCGCGAGTGCTGGGCGGGTCAAAGAACCTGCCGGCCGCAGCGATTGAGAAACTAATCAACGTGCGCGAAGCGGCCGGCTATCTGGGTGAAGGCGCGCGCTGCCAGGCGTGCGGATACCTGCATGATACTGGCGTAACGTGCGCCACCGGCGACCGGCCTGCGCGGCGGGCATACCCTTCGGCGAACGGGTCAGGTAAGATAGCGCTCACACGAGAAGAGCTGGTGGAGTTGTTAGCGGAAGCGGTAAATAGTAAATGAATCGTAAATGGTGAATGGTAAATGGTGAATCGAAAGACCGCGTAGAGATGGTCCGCCACTTACTATTCACGATTTACTATTTACCATTTACTAAGGAGAGATGAATGCAAGAAGCACTCGGAATGGTTGAAACCAAAGGTTTGGTGGCAATGATCGAAGCGGCCGACGCGATGGTCAAGGCTGCTAATGTCACGCTGATTGGCTATGAGAAAATCGGCGCCGGATTTGTGACCGCCATTGTGCGCGGCGATGTGGCGGCGGTAAAGGCCGCTACCGATGCCGGCGCGGCAGCGGCACGACGGGTTGGCGAGTTGGTCAGTGTCCACGTGATCCCGCGTCCACATGGCAGCGTTGACGAGGCCCTGCCCATCGGTAACGGTAGCTAGGCATGATCATCGCACGCATTGTCGGGACTGTCGTTTCCACCCAAAAGGACGAGCGACTGTTAGGCAAGAAGCTGCTCATTGTGCGGCCGCTGAACCTCGACGGCAGCGATACCACTGGTTATGTGGTGGCGGTTGATACAGTGGGGGCCGGCTTTCACGAGCGTGTCCTGGTCGTCGCCGGATCCAGCGCGCGACTGGCCCAGGGAATGAAAGATGCGCCGGTGGACGCGGCCGTCGTCGGCGTGATCGATACGGTGGATGTACCGGGAACGCCGTAAACCGTGAACGGGTCAGAACCACCCGCGGTAGCTGGTGGTTTAACTCACCAATTCGATAGTTCGAAATGAACGCGATCAACCACCCGCACCGCAGGTGGTTCTGACAACTAATGCAACTCGCACGCGTCATCGGCACGGTGGTGGCTACCATTAAGAACGAATCCCTGGAAGGCCGGAAGCTGCTTGTGGTCCAGTCGTTGAATAAGGATCTGGAGCCACAGGGACACCCGATGGTGGCAGTCGATTCTGTCGGGGCCGGCATCAACGAGTTGGTCTTCTGGTGCCGCGGCAAAGAGGCGAGTTTCCCCTTCAAGCGCGACGACACTCCCACGGATTGCACCATCGTCGGAATCGTGGATTCAGACAAGCACGTTACTAATGGTTAGTAGTTGGTTGTCAGTTGCTAGTAGTCAGTGGTCGTTGTTATTCGCGCTCCGTCCGTTGACCAGTTCCACTACAACAAACTGATAACTAACAACTAACAACTAACAACTAACAACTAACAACTAACAACTAACAACTAACAACTAACAACTAACAACTAACAACTAACAACTAACAACCCTATGCTTCTCGCAAAGGTTCTCGGCAACGTTGTCGCCACGCAAAAGAACGTGCGTTATGAAAACGCCAGCGTGATGCTGTGCCAGCAAATCACTCCGCAGGGCGAGGAGACGGGCTCGACTATCCTGGCACTCAATGCGGTCGATGCCGGCGTGGGTGACAAAGTCTTGATTGTGCAGGAAGGCTGGAGTGCTTCGACCGCTGCCACCGGCAAGCCCGGCGCGGCCATCGATTCAGCCATAATTGGCGTCATCGATTACATCGATTTGTTGGAAGACGAGTAGGACAGACATTCCTCTGTCCCCAATGTCGGACCGCCTGCGGTAGCGGGCGGTTAAAGATCGGGATTAGCGCATGTTTGAAGATCAACCGCCCGCTACCGCAGGCGGTTCTTACAAAAATATGGCGACCGAAACTGATCAGGCCCGATTGATAGCTGAGCGCGTGGCGCGACGTGTGGCCGGAACGCCATCCGCGCCCGCCCAACGGGCAAACAACCCGGCCCCGCCCCGCGCAGAACTCGCTGAGATCCGCTCCGTGCTAACGGATTTGCAAAGAAAACTGGATCGAGTCGAATCAAAGATGACTGGACCAGAACCCCCGCAATCTGAAGAAGCACCACGGGCCCGTTTTCATGACTTCGTAAACTCGGCGCGGCCGGCGGATTCGTTTCCCGCCGGGCCTTCACCAGCGCCTCGTCAGGAACGCGCCCAACCCAGAGCCCGGAGCGCCGCACAAGAACCGGCAGGTAAGTTTTCTGAATTCACGCCACCGACCCATTCACCCTGGCTCTCCGGCGTTTACATTCCAGCGACGCATGCCAGCCAGGAACGGTTCGGCGTAGAAGAGGCCACCGTGTCGGAGTTGGTTGAATTCTTTGAGAACGAAAAGAAGTGTTCGATGGAGCCGGGTGAAAAACCCTGCGACCATTGCGACATGTGCAGCTCGCGAGGCTTCTAGCTCCCAGTTAGGCCCCAACACTTCTCAAATCAATAATGAAGCAAATGAAGTGTTTAGTGGTGATTCCTGTGGTCCTGTTGATCGCCGGAGCCGTAACGCCAGCCGGCCAGGAACGCAAGGTCGACCTATCACAACTCTCAGACTTGATTGAAACGGCCGCAAAAGAAAATATGCCGGAATGGAAATATTCGCGCGGCGAGCCGGTCTACAAGGGCGAGCACGTCTTGATATCCGCTCTCTCCTCGGGTGACAAGCGCGTCAGAGTTGCGATCGTACCCCATCACTCGCAGGCCGAAGCCGAAAGCGCGCTGCACGATTACGTGCGCCGAGACAAGAGATACAAGAAGCTCGACGACTTTGATTTAGGATATTCTCGCGAGTTTGCGGACGCACAGGTTGTTTTCAAAAAGGGCCAGCTGGTTGTATTTGTCGGCATAACGGCAGATGAATCCAGTAAAGAATTAGTGGGAATTAACAAACAATTCGCTAAATTGATCGATGCGACGTTGCCTAACTAGAGTTCGGTCCTACAGGCGCTAAAAAAGGCCAGCTCCCTCAGCTGGCCCTTTTTTATCTCGCCAAGCGTGGCGTGGCGTCCCTGGTCCTGCCAACCATCTTCGCCGCTACTCAATATTGCTACTTTCCGGCGTTGTTGTTTCCCTGATTTTGTCGCAAGGAGTTGGAATCGATCTTCGGAACCGCTTTCGCTCCCTCTTCGGCCTTGAAGTAGGGCTCCGGCGGAAAGCCGAAAAGCTTGGCCGAAATCACCGTCGGAAAGTTGCCGCGCGTCGTGTTGTAATCCTGGACGGCCTCGTTGTAGTCCTTGCGCGCGGTCGCGATGCGGTTCTCGGTGCCCACGACTTCATCCTGCGCTTTCATAAAGTTCTCATTCGATCGTAACTGCGGGTACTGTTCCTGCAACACCAGCAAGCGGCCAATCGTTCCGCCAAAACTGTTCGAAGCGTCGATTACCGCCTGCTTTTGCTCCGGTGTCTTGTCGCCACTTTCAGCAGCCGGCTGGGCGCTGGTGGCATTCAGCAGTTGCGAACGCGCTTTGGCAATCGTGCCAAACACTTCCTGCTCTTGCACGCCCGCCAGCTTTGCGGTTTCGATCAGGTTGTTAATCAGATCGGCGCGCCGCTGCAGTTGGTTCTCGATGTTCGACCACCTGGCCTTAACGTTCTGTTGCTTTGATTGCAGCGTGTTGTAGCCGCAGCCGCCGGCGAAAAGCGACAGGAACAGCAGCAACCCTAGCACTGAAACTTTCCTTCTCATTTTATCCCCCCCAAGTAGCACAGACCTTTGAGTCTGTGATGTAACGCAAACTGTTAGTTTGCGTCTGGAACCTGAATTAGAAGCACCGTCAAACTGACAACTCGCAACTAACAGTTTGCCCTACGCTCTTTCCATTTCATCGACCACCTCGGTGACGATTTCGATCTGCGCCATGTAGTTGGCAAAGAGTTCGTTCGCTTGCCGCTCTGTCAAACTGTTTTCGGCGCCAGCCCGCAACGCGAATATTTGATCGAACGGTTGCGCGTCCAAACCCAGCAAGGTAACCGTCGCCCGTACTATATCCGGCTTGGCCGCCGGCGGTTCCTGTCCTTTGAGTAAGAGCACTGCGCGAAACAAGGCGGCAAAACTCGCCAGACTGTCGCTCATCAGCGCTGCCAGCTTGTCCGCTGAGGTCGAAGCCGGGATATACAGTTGGCGTAACTGGATGAGCTTGCTACGCAGTTCGTACTCCGCCTGATGACGTAGGTGCGCCGTTGATAGTTGCAACGTTTCAAACGGGTCACGCCCGTACAAGACTTTGCGCGCCTTCTGCATGTGCAGGAACTCGATCGGAAAAACGTCTGCCGCGTCCTGAAGTTCCTCTGCGGTAAAGTAAACCGGCAACGGGTGACCCAGGCGTTGCCATTGGCGCATGGGCGCCTGGGCCAGGCGCAGGTCCTCAGGCGTAATTCGGTGCAGCGAAATCAGCAGATTGTAATCAGAGCGCAACTCGATGTTGTCGCCGGCCGCCAGCGAACCGTACAAGACAACGCAGGCAAGGTTGTCGCCATGCGTAGCCTTCAAATCATCAAGCAGATGATTCAGCGCATCCTGAATAATTGACTTAGCCATGTTTTGCTCGCGTAAGCCTTAGTTTACCAGCTTCCACCCGCGCCTCCACCTCCAAAACCGCCGCCACCGCCGAATCCGCCAAAACC
>JAWVFI010000174.1:0-10312 GCA_033856235.1 Blastocatellia bacterium
GCCAACATTCTGCCGGCGAGCCCGGGCTTCTATCATCGACCACAGACGATCGAAGCTCTAGTCGATCACCTGTGCTTCCGCATCCTGGACCAGTTTGGCATTCCGCATTCGAATGCCTCGCGCTGGAAAGGGTCAGAACCGCTGGGGTAGCGAGCGGTTGAAGATCTATTGGATGTAACTGGGGCTAAAGATCAAGCGCCCGCTACTGAAGAGGTTGTCCGACAAACTTCAGTTTGTCGCCCGTCACAGCCTTTCCGAGTTTCGACAAACTGAAGTTTGTCGAACTGGGTTCTGACAAATGCTTATCAAAAACATTCGCACCACGCTTGAGATGATCAAGATCGAGCACACGCTGTTTGCGCTGCCATTTGCGTTTCTGGGCGCCGTGCTGGCAGCACGTGGGGTTCCTGCCGGATCGCAACTCTTCTGGATTGCGCTCGCAATGGTCGGCGCGCGGTCCACGGCGATGGCCTTTAACCGCGTCGCCGATCGAGAGTACGACGCACGCAATCCGCGCACGAAAATGCGCGCGCTTCCCAGTGGCGCCTTGACGGTTGGTTTCGTGTGGGCGTTTATCTTTGTCTCCGCCGCGATCTTTCTGCTGGCGGCGGGAATGTTGAATCGCCTGACTCTAATCCTGTCGCCGGTAGCCCTGGCGAGCCTGATGTTGTATTCGTACACCAAACGCTGGACCACGCTCTCGCACCTTGTGCTGGGTTGGTGTCTTTCAATTGCGCCCACCGGGGCATGGATTGCAGTGCGCGGCACGCTGGATAGCGTTGAGCCGTTATTAATCTCACTCGTGGTCCTGCTATGGACGGCGGGTTTCGATGTGCTCTATGCCTGCCAGGATTGGGAGATTGATCGCCGCGAGGGTCTGCATTCCATTCCGGCGCGGCTGGGGGTCGCGCGTTCGCTGTGGGTCGCGCGGGCGCTGCACGCGGGGGCATTTGCGGCGTTGATTGCGCTATACTTTGTAACGAAACTCGGCCCGCTTGCAATTACCGGAGTTGTCGCCACGGGGGCGTTGCTGATTTACCAGCACACCCTGGTGCGCGCGGATGATTTAAGCAGGCTGAATGCAGCATTTTTTACGACCAACGCCTTTGTGAGCGTAATCCTGTTCGCGAGTTTCGGCGCAGCTACTCTACTGAATCACTGAGGTAACTCGATCGACTTATGTTTTTATCGCATGACGAACAACTCAACCATATCGCGGTCAAGGTCGAAGCGGGCGAACGTCTCTCCTTTGCAGACGGCGTAGCTCTCTTCGCCACTGAGGATCTGAACGCTCTCGGCAAACTGGCTGATTCCGTCCGCCGCCGCCGTCACGGGCGGGCTACCTATTTCAATGTTAATCGCCACCTGAATCCCACCAACATCTGTTACGTTGACTGCAAGTTTTGTGGGTTTTACCGCACGCCGCGCCAGCCCGACGCCTACACCCATAACATTCAGGATTCGTTGCGCGTGGCAGGTGAAGCGGTGAACGAAGGCGCGACCGAATTGCATATCACCGGTGGGCTAAACACCAAACTGCCTTTTAGCTATTTCACTGATTTACTGGCGGCACTGCGCGGCCAGTATCCCCAGCTTCACCTGAAAGCATTCACCATGGTCGAGCTCGATCACTTCGCCCGCTTCTACAAGATGGCGGACGAAGACGTACTCGAGAAACTAATAGAAGCGGGCCTGGGTTCGTGCCCAGGCGGCGGGGCGGAAATCTTTCGCGAACCCACACGCTCAATGATTTGCGCTCATAAATGTGAAGCTGATCGCTGGTTGGAGCTGGCCGGCAAAGTGCACGCCGCCGGCTTAAAGACCAATGCCACGATGCTCTACGGCCACATTGAATCGGTCGAGGATCGCGTGGACCATTTTGCGCGCCTGCGCGAGCAACAGGATAAATCCGGCGGTTTCCAGTGTTTCATTCCCCTGGCTTTTTATCCGGAAAAAACCCAACTCGCGCATTTGCCCGGGCCCTCAGGGATTGATTCGCTGAAGACCATTGCGGTCTCGCGGCTGATGCTGGACAACTTTGCGCACATCAAAGCCTATTGGGTAATGTTGGGTAAACAGCTGGCCCAGGTGGCGCTGCATTACGGCGCGAACGACATCGACGGGACCATCACCCAAGGAGGCGAGCTGACTGAAAGTTACTCAGTGGAGGCTAACAACGAGGTGCGCATGACGCGCGAAGAATTGGTTGGCCTAATCGCCGAGGCCGGCTTTGAAGCCATCGAGCGAGATACGCTCTACCGCCGAGTCCCCGATTTATCTCCTGCATGAATCCCGTGATGAAGATGTGAAAATTGGCGACAAGGTCAATTCTAAGTTTAAGGACCTACGTTACAAGTAAACCGAGCGGAAGGCACTAAGACTCGTTTCTTTAAATTAATGCAATGACAATTACCGCAACTAAAACAATATCGGTCGCCCATTCACCGGATTCGGACGACGCATTCATGTTCTACGCCCTCGCAACCAACAAGCTGGAAACCGGCGGCATTGAATTCACTCATGTCCTTAAAGACATCCAAACCTTGAACGAAGAAGCGACGAAGGGCACCTACGACGTCACTGCCATCAGTTTTCACGCTTATGCCTATGTCGCCGAAAAGTATGCCTTGCTCCCGCATGGCGCTTCGATTGGCGACAATTACGGGCCCATCGTGGTTTCCCGTGAACCGCTCGCACCGGAAGACCTGGCGGGCGTCACCATCGCGGTTCCGGGCACGCTGACCAGTGCTTTTCTGGCGCTGCGCATCTTCAATCCTGACTTCCAGTACAAGGTCGTACCCTTCGATCAAATCATTGAAGCGGTGCAGGAGGGGCAGTGCGACGCGGGTCTCCTGATCCATGAAGGCCAGCTCTTTTATCAGGACAAAGGACTGCAAAAGGTCCTGGATCTGGGTGAATGGTGGTTTGAAAGAACGGGATTGCCGTTACCCATGGGGGGCAACGCGATTCGGCGCGATCTTGGCGAGAGTGCTATGCGCGAGGTCTCCAAATTGCTCCGCGAAAGCATTAGCTACTCATTGGATCATCGTGAAGACGCATTGCAGTATGCGATGCAGTTTGCCCGCGACATGAATCCCGCCCTGGCTGATCGGTTCGTCGCCATGTGGGTCAACGATCTAACGCTGGATTACACCGCCCGCGGACGCGAGGCTGTTCAGCGCCTGCTACAGGAAGGATTTGAGCGCGGAATCATTCCCCATCGCATCGACGTGGAGTTTGTAGACTAAGAGAAATCAGATTCACCGGCTTGACTTAGAGATTTGGTTGTTTTTGATTCGTGCGGACGCTAGCGATGAGAGCCAGCGCCCGCGCCATATTCCATGCGGCTCAGTGCGAGATTTGCCGATGGTTGCCAGGGCGAGTAAATCAGAAAAGTTACTCTGTAAAACTTATACCGCCGCTCACAAGTTAGGTCGATAAGCGCAGCGGCCGTTGCTCTGCCCAGATAGAGCGTTGTTCGGCCGCTGCGCTTGTCATCGGCTAGAATCAACTCCACACAAGCCTCCCACAAAGCTTGACGCGGTGTCGGTCCCATCAGCAGAAAGTACAGAGCGGTACGCGACCGGGCTGACCTGCTGCCAGGACTGTAAACGGGGAATTTCTTCTCCCGCTAACCGATGTGAGGATCACAGCAAACTGCTGATTTAAGTTTTCAAAGGCCTGAGAGTCGCAGCCCTCGTTGTTGACTGCGAACCGAAACTCTTATGGCAATCCGATCGCGGGACCCACTTTGCGACGGACGTTCGAGTTCCTAATTTCTAATGCGCGCGTACCTTACTCCAGTTGCATAGAGTCTTGCAAGAGAAATCTGCGTTATCGCACGGCACCTTGTTTTTGCCCGTATTGGCACGTGCTTAGGCAGCCAAATGGCAACATACCAGGGCCCGGTGGCATCAGAGACCCTGCTGCTCGATTGATCAGATACGATTCCGCGGAAGGTGAATATGAAGACAAGTTTCAGAGTGGTTCTGTTGTTCGTGGTGGGTCTGCTGGCGGGCTGCTTTTTGCCCGGAACGTCGAGTGCGCAAACGGTGGCGGGTCCCACCGGCACCATAAGCCAGTCGGAGAGCGACCGGATCGTCCAGAGCTTTACTGCTAAGGAAACACAGTTCCGGAAAGCGTTGCTCGAGTATGCCTTCAAGCGCGATGCCTTGATCCAGGAGCTGGGGATGGGCGGTCAAGTCATTGGCGAATATCATCGCGTATCCCACTTCACCTTTGACGATACCGGCAACCGTTTTGAAAAGATCGACTACTTCCCTATCGCCTCGTTCGAAGGTGTGACGCAGGAAGACATCGAAGATTTGGGAGGCATCAATCCTTTCGCAGTCGGCTCAACCCAGGTGGATTTCTATGATTTCAAGTACGTCGGCAAAGAGCGAATTGACGAGCTGGACTTGTATGTTTTTGACGTTTCGCCAAAGGTCATGCCCGATGCCAAGAAGACCAAGCAGCGGCTTTTCCTGGGTCGCGTGTGGATCGACGATCACGATTTGCAGATTGTGAAGTCCAAAGGCAAGGGCGTTCCCGAAACGAAGAAGAACAAGTTTCCGGTGGTTGAGACTTATCGCGAGCAAATCGACGGCAAGTATTGGTTCCCCACTTATTCCTACGCTGATGAGGAAATTGTCTTCGACAACGGAGATGTCCTGCGCATCAGGATTCGCGTCAAGTACACCGACTACCAGCGGGCCAGCGGGAAGTTGCGGGTCATCGACATGGAAGGCGAAGCCCCGGAACCGAAAGCAACTCCGTCGCCTACACCAAAGCGCACACCCTAGGCAGGTAGGACAGGCATTCGTGCCTGTCCTCTTGGTCATTCCTATTCACTTGCGCGTGGCGAGCTCTTTCACCCCGAGCTCGTCCGCAATCGCTCGCTGCACTTGCTCGATTAGCGTCTGGACTTCCTTGTCGCTCGTAACGCCCTTCGTTTCCACTGGCGGCAGGATTACGACTTCAATCGTGCCCGGCCGGGCTTCTCCTGAACCTTTTCCCATCAGCACATCGGTATTCCTGATAGCTACGGGCACAATTGGCACGCCCGCATCGCGCGCCATATAGAAAGCGCCTTTCTTGAAGGGCAACATCTGTCCCGGCTGCGCTCTCGTGCCCTCGGCGAAAACAGCAAAGGAAACTCCCGACTGAATTCGTTTGGTGGCCGCCTGCATAGTTTGCACGGCGCGCTCGCGGTTTGAGCGATCGATGGCCATCACGTTCACATATCCCATCCCATAACCAAGCAGGGGCACCTTCAGCAGTTCCTTCTTAGCGATCAGACCGATGCGGCGCCCGGTGTATTGAAACATCGTGGCCGTATCCAGATACGAGCGGTGATTACAAATGAATACATAAGTCTGTTTCGGATCGAGGTGCTCCAGACCCTGGACCTTGATCTTCATGCCGCTCAGGCGCAGCCAGTTTCGCGCACCAAACAGGGCCCATGGATAAACCCAATCACGACGGTTTGCGAGGCCCGCCACCAACAGCACAGGCGGCGCAAAAATCAGGAGCAGCAAACCGGCGACAAACATGGACCACCAGAAAAACAGACGCCCTGCCAAGCGGGGACGATCGCTTGTGTTAGACTTTACCTCTCTAATCGTTTCTGTAGTTGATTGCTCTATCACTTCTGGTACCTGTGGAAGGGACTGGGGAATGCGCCACCACCTTTGCCGCCTAACTCGCGGCAACCGAATTCAAACGAATCAATTATCTAAGCGGGCCAGCGGCGGTCGCTTCGCTTTGGCGTGGCCTCTGGTCCTGCTGTTGCTACTACTGTCTGCGCCGTTGGCCCAAGGTCAGCCACAACGCTCAGACACTGTCCCGTCACCTCGCTCCATACTGGGTTTTTCTCCCGGCGACGACCGCACCATCGCCGACTGGCGGCAAATTACGGATTACTTCGGTCGCCTTGATCGGAGCAGCGATCGCGTCCTCGTGCAAACCCTTGGCCAGACGACACTGCAACGACCGTTGATCGCGGCCTTTATCAGCGCGCCAGAGAATATACGCGATCTGGCAAAGTACAAAGACATACAGGCCCGTCTGGCCGACCCGCGCCGTATCGGCAGCGACGCTGAACGTGATCGGCTGATCGCCCAGGGCAAAGCAGTCGTCGTTATTTCCTGTTCCATTCATTCCACTGAGATTGTCGCCTCGCAAATGTCTATGCAGCTGGCCTACGAGCTGGCTACGAAAACGGATCCGGAGACAGTTGAGATCCTGCATAACACGATCCTGATCCTGGTGCCGGCGGCCAATCCTGACGGCGTGGACATTGTGGCGAACTGGTATCGCCAAACGCTGGGTACGTCAAAAGATGGAAGCGAGCCACCAGAGCTTTATCACTACTACGCCGGACATGACGACAATCGTGACTGGTTCATGCTGAACCTGAAAGAAACGCAGCAACTCACACGCCTGTTCTGGAAAGAGTGGTTTCCCCAGGTCGTCTATGACATCCACCAACAGGGGCCTGGCGGTTCGCGCTTCTTCGTGCCGCCTTTTTTCGATCCGCCGAATCCACATGTCGCGCCCCTGCTGCTGCGCGAAGTGGGCCTGATGGGCCACAAGATTGCGGCTGACTTGCAAGCGGCAGGCTACAAGGGCGTGATCACCAACGCGTTGTATGACACCTGGTGGCACGGCGGCTTTCGCACGGCCCCCTATTTTCACAACTCGGTTGGCATTCTCACTGAAGCAGCCAGCGCGAGAGTAATGTCGCCCACCACTGTCACCCGCGATCAACTCTCCAAATCCTCTTCGCGCGGGATGCCGACCGCGTTACCAACTTCATCGCAAACCAACTTCCCCGATCCGTGGCCGGGTGGCACCTGGCGTCCGGGGGACATCATGGGGATGGAGCTGACGGCCTCGCGCGCGGTCCTGTCGTTAGTGGCGAAGTATCGCGATCGTTACCTGCGGAACTTCTATGAACTCGGGAAAGCAAACATCACCGCGGCCGCAGCTACCGGTGAACCGGTCGCTTATGTAATTTACGCCGGTCAGAGCCGGGATGAAAATATTGCGAAGATGATTGGCGCGCTGGTCGAGCAGGGTGTCGAAGTCTTTCGTTTGGAACGAGAACTACACGCGACGCTCGGCGCACAGGTCATTCAACGGGTGCGCGCAATTACCCGAGGCATGGTGACTAGTATCCCCGGAGGTATTGGAGTGACGCCATCTTCAACCCTTCAGGAAGTCCCCGCCGGCAGTTACATAATCTTTCTTAATCAACCTTACCGCCGCAACGTGCTCGCGCTCTTTGAGCCGCAGGTCTATCCCAACCGCATCACGGCGACGGGCGAAGCAGAGCGGCCTTACGATGTCGCCGGCTGGACCTTGCCGATGCAAATGGGGGTGGAGAGCCTGGCAGTGATGTCTATCCGCGAGCCCGTTTCCGAACGAAGGCTGACTTTAATTACTTCTGAAAACGACGTGCGCCGCGACGTCGGCTTGCCACTCGCCGCCGGCGACAAGTCGCCAATTGCTAATCCGGTCAGGCCCGGCGTGCGGATCGCCATCTATCAGGGAGCTCGCGGTAACATGGACGAAGGCTGGACGCGTTACGTCTTTGACACCTTTAACGTGCCCTTCAAAACTGTGCGGAACGCGGGACTGCCGGATCTGGAAAAACGATTCGATGTAATGGTATTGCCGTCGGAACGAATCCGTGCCGCCGCCGACGAGGAAGCCGAGGAAGCGCTGGGAGGCATAACTCCAACTGGGTTAGAAGCCCTGCAGACGTTTGTTGCCAAAGGCGGCACGTTGATTTGTTTTGATGGCTCGTGCGGTCTGGTAATGAAGCAATTCAAGTTGCCGTTGCGCAATGTGTTGGAAGGTCTGCGGTCGTCCCAATTCTATTGTCCCGGATCGATTCTGCGGCTGCAGGTGGACACTTCCCATCCCATGGCGCGCGGGATGGCAAAAGAGATTGACGCCTATTTCATCAACAGCTCTGCGTTCGAAGCCACTGACGTCAATCAAGTCCATGTCATCGCCAGTTATGCTAAAGAGGACGTGCTGCGGTCCGGCTGGCTGCTCGGCGAGGATCGGCTTAAGGACAAGATTGCCCTGGCCGAGGTCACAGTTGGAAAGGGCCTCGTAATCCTTTTCGGCTTTCGTCCGCAACACCGCGGGCAAACGTGGGGCACGTTCCCATTCATCTGGAACGCGATCAATAGTTCAAGTGAAGAGTAACCCGCGAACCCAAGGGCCGCTCAATCTCCACCCTCAAGCTCTTCACTGGGAGCGCGGGCGTCCCGCCCGCATCCTATCCAGAAGAGGTTGATTAGTTCTTGTTTGGAACACAACCAATCCAAGTTTGTGATGATTACTCCGTGATGCCGGAGTTTTTGTATTTTGCTTGCGTTATGACGGCGAGCGGGACGCCAGCGCTCCCAGTGAAGAGCTTGAGTAGTGGCTCGAACTAGCTCTCCCCCCCCCAACCTTAATGAGGATTGCGTCAAAGACGCGGTTGGAGTAGTCTGCCAGCGTTCACTCTCTCCTTTATTTCAGCGTGGCTGGTGCTGGCCAAGCATCTCTTTTAAGCTCAGCGCATCAAAGTCCGTTACGCGCAATATTTTGCTGCGCCGGCCGCCCTCTAACAAACCTCTCCCTGGTTTGAAAGATTCTAACGGAGCTAGCTATTAATGAGAAAAATCGCTGCATTTTTGATGTTCTTGTCTGTTTCCGTGCTTTCGGTGACGACCTTGCAGGCGCAAACACGGCCCCGGCGCGTGGGTGGCGGTAGCGGAACATCGACCGCGCCTCAGACCTCCACGCTTGACCCGCGACGGGCTCCGATCCTCGGCGGCGCCAATAACGGCGGCACGCGCCCGACGACGCCGGCAGCGCCGCAGTCCAACGAACCGGAGGAAGTGGAGGCCGGCGACGTTATCCGTGTGAATACCACCCTGGTGAGTATTCCGGTCAGCGTTATGGATCGCGATGGAAAATATATCCCCAACCTGCGCAAGGAAGATTTTCGTTTGTGGGAAGAAGGCGTGGAGCAACAGGTAGCGTATTTCGCTTCGGTCGAGAAGCCGTTCACTGTCGCTCTCGTAATCGACACGAGCGGATCCACCAAGCAGAAACTCTATGACATTCAGGAGGCGGCAATTGCTTTCATCGATCAGTTGCGGCCCGACGATCGCGTGATGGTGGTCGCGTTCGACGAAAGCATCGACGTTCTGGCGCAACCTACCAACGATCGCAACCTGCTGCGCAACGCTGTTCGGCGCACTGAGGCCGGCAACGGCACGCGCCTGTACGACGCCGTCGATCTGGTAATTAACCAATATCTGAATCACATTGAAGGACGGAAAGCCGTCGTTCTCTTCACCGACGGAGTGGATACCAATAGCCGGCAGGCGAGCTACGAAAGCAATGTGCGCGACGCGGAAGAACTCGACGCGCTGATCTATCCGGTGCAGTACGATACATTTGCCGAAATGAATGGCGGAAATTCATGGCCGCGGCAGCAGCGTCGCAATCAAAGACGCCGCCAGGATTCCGATGATGTAGTCGGCGATATCGTGAATATCCTGGGCGACATAGTCAACGGCACCAGTGGCAACAACCGGAACGGTGGCAGCTATCCGAATGGCGGCGGTTACCCCAACGGCGGCGGTTATCCTGGCGGCGGCCGGCGTGGTGGCGGAGGCGGCGGGGTCGGCAGCAGTAGTGCCGATTACGAACGTGCGGACGCTTACTTGAACGATCTGGCGCGCGTTACCGGAGCGCGGCTCTACAATGCCGACAATCAGAATTTGGCTTCAGCTTTCAGCATGGTGGCTGAGGAACTGCGGCGCCAGTACAGCCTGGGCTACTATCCTAAGTCGCCGCCGCAAACCGGCGACCGCCGTCACATTCAGGTGAAGGTCAACCAGCCCAGCGTGGTGGTGCGCGCCCGCGATAGTTACGTTTTCGATCGCAACTCCAATGGCAACGTAACGGCGCAGGGCAATCCCACGCGGCAAAATCCGCCGGTCTTGAAGAAGGACTTCTCCGGAAATTTTGCGCGACCATAAACGCGGAGCGTATTGAAATTGTAGGGGCGTCCCTCCGTGGGCGCCCCCTTTTTGTCCCTCGCCTTTGCGCGCCCTGAGCGGCACATCCTTACTCTGATAACCGGCGTTTAGAGTGCCGCTAGCGAAAGAACGATACCGTCAATCCAACCGGCCAGTACCCTAATTTCAAGTTCTTGATCTTCTATTCCCAGCCCTCTGGAGGGGTTAGGGGTGGGCTTGCGCGTTCCTTCACACCTTGGGAGACGCGCGGCCTCGATGGC
>JAWVFI010000175.1:0-8964 GCA_033856235.1 Blastocatellia bacterium
CCCGGTTTTGTTCCCAGACGACCAACAAGCGCTCCTGTTTGGGGAATGAAAAGGGATGAAGGATCAGCGCATCGACAGTGCTGAAAATCGTCGTATTGGCGCCGATCCCGATGGCGAGGGTGAGGACCGCAATGGCGGTAAAGCCCGGATGCTTCAGCAGAGAGCGAGCCGAGAATCTCAGGTCGCGCAGCAGTGAGTCCATCACAGTCCTCCTCAAATTCGATTAATTCCTGTTCCCGTTAGAAGAGCTAGGGAGATTTTCCATTTTCCATTTGTCATTTCGCATTTTCGATTCAAGGCCGGGCCGTATGTGTTCGCACCCCGCTCTTAAATGACCGGCTGACAAACGGAAAATGACATATGGAAAATCCCGCTTTCTTTCCGCCCTAGCCCTGGCCCACTTTCACAATCATCAAAGTCGCATCGTCGTAAAGCCGGCCATCGCTGAATTCCTCGACAGCGCTCATGATCCGATCGCGCAACTCAGCCGCCGTTTGCCGGCCGGAACTGCATAGGAATTCCTGCAAACGGGCTTCGCCAAATTCCTCGCCGCTGGAATCACAGGCTTCGGTCACTCCGTCGGTAAAAAGCAAAAGGCAGTCGCCGCTTCGCAGTTCAATTTCGTTCTGCTCGTAAGCGCCGTCAGGAAGAACTCCCAAGACGGCGCCGCCTTCCGTTAAGCGCAGGCATTCCCCTTTGCGCAGCAGCATCGGCGGATAGTGGCCGGCGTTGGTGTAAACAAGTTTCTGGCTGCGAATGTCGAGTAGTGCGTAAAAGCAACTGATGAATCTGTTGGCAACGATGTTTTCGCAGACTACCCGGTTCACGCGCGCGCACAATTCGTTGGGCGCCATAGTTTCGGAGGCGAACGACTTGAGCACAGCCTGCACATTTGACATCAACAACGCCGCCGACATGCCTTTTCCCGCAACATCGGCTACACAGAAGCCGGCGTGATGATCACCGAGTCGCAGGAGATCGAAGTAATCGCCGCTGACCGTCTGCGCCGGTTCCCAGGCCACCGCAACATCGATGCCGGAAAACTCGGGCAGAAGTTGCGGCAGCAGGGCCATCTGAATCTCGCGTGCTTCCGCCAGTTCTTCCTGAAGTTTTGTGCTGACCTTATGACGCTGCTGATCGATATCGGTCTGCAGGCGCCGCATCCGGCCCAACTCGATCTGGTTTCCCAGGATCTTCAGCAGGCTGTGGTTGTCCCAGGGCTTCTGCACAAAGTCGTGAACGCCGCGTTGCATCGCTTCCACCGCCAGCTCAACCGTTCCCCAACCAGTTAAGACTACGACCGGCAGCGTGCTGTCTAGATTCCTAATGCTGGTGATGAGGTCGAGACCTTCCTGGCCCGAGGTCGTATCGCGCGCGTAATTCAGATCCATCAGCAATAGATCGAAATCACGCTCCTTGATCGCCTCCAGCACCGCCGCTGGCGTCGTCACCGCCTCAGTTTCGTATCCGGCCTGACGCAAAAGCAGATGCAGGGCCGCGGCTATGTCCGGCTGATCGTCGGCAATCAGAGTCCGTGGCATGCGGGCCGGGAGGAGGGGTACGTTATTCTGTACGCTGCTGTTTACCATCGCTAGATTCATCTCGGCTCCTGCACGTTCACTGCTCCCGCCGGTAGGGCGAACGAGATTTTCCATATGTCATTTGTCATTTTTCATTTTCCATTTAAGGACCTGCTGCCTCTGATGCCCGGTCTCAAATGACCGGCTGACAAATGGAAAATGACATATGGAAAATCCCGCTTTCTTTTCGCCCTGCTAATTACCAGCCTCATTCGCAATCCAGCCATCTTCCAAACGCACAATGCGGTTGCCGTAAGCGGCGTTAACTTCCGAGTGCGTGACTTGCACGATCGTCGTGCCTTCGTCGTTCAACTTCTTGAACAACTCCATGATTTCTTTTCCCTGATCCGAATGCAGGTTTCCGGTTGGCTCGTCCGCGAGAATGATTCGCGGCTTGGCCACTACGGCCCGCGCAATTCCGACTAGTTGCTGCTGGCCCCCCGAAAGCTGGCTGGGGAAAAGGTCTTTCTTGCCGACTATCTGAAACCGATCGAGCGTGTCGCAAACGATGGATTGCCGATCTTTCCTGCTTACGTCGCGGTAGGAAAGAGGCAATTCCAGGTTTTCAAAAACCGTCTGGTCGTCCAGCAGGTGATAGCTCTGAAAGACGAAGCCGATGTTTTTGTTTCGCAACTGGGCCCGCTTTTTCGGATCCAACTTATGAATTTCCACCTCGTCGAAAAAGTATTCCCCGTTCCAGGACTGATCGTGCATCCCCAGAATGTGCAGCAGCGTGGACTTCCCTGCTCCCGAAGGCCCCATAATCGAAACGAACTCGCCCGCCTCGATGTCGAGATCGATCCGGCGCAGGACATAGGCGCGGGTCGGGCCCTGGGGGAAAGACTTTTCGACATTACGCATCCTGATCATGCGATTTCTCCGAATCCGCTTTCCTTCAACTCCCGCTTGGCGTCTTCGATTTCGCGGCGATTGGCGCCCGCTTCTTCTTCCACAATCAGTCCGTCAAAGAGGTGGACGATGCGATCGGCGTGCTGCGCATAACGCGGATCGTGCGTCACCATGCAGATGGTTGCGCCGCCGCGATGCAGTTCCCGCATCAGTTCCATCACCGACTCGCCATTGGTTGAATCCAAATTTCCCGTCGGCTCGTCGGCCAGCAGGATGCTGGGCTGGCCGCCAACCGCGCGGGCCACAGCCACGCGCTGTTGCTGACCGCCGGAAAGCTGACTGGGCAAATGTTTGGCGCGATGGGCCATGCCCACCCGCTCCAGAGCATCAGTGGCCCGCTTCTTTCTTTCCGCCGAGTTCATGCCGCGATAAGTCAGAGGCAACTCCACGTTCTCAAACACCGTCAGGTCGCCGATGAGATTGAAGCTTTGAAAGATGAAGCCGACCTCGCGGTTGCGTATCCGCGCGCGTTCGGAGAGCGAAAGGTTCTCGACCGCGTGATCGTTCAGCACGTACTCGCCGTCAGTGGGCGTATCGAGCAATCCGAGGATCGACAGCAGAGTTGACTTGCCGCATCCCGAGGGACCGGCAATCGAAAGGTACTCGCCCTTCTTAATGTCCAGGTGAATCCCGGAAAGCGCATGCGTTTCCACTTCGTCGGTGTAAAAGACCTTTTTCACATCAGCGAGATGGATCAGGGGTGCCGGTGAACTCATCAGTAATCTCCTTGGGTTGTCCTAAGTCTTTTTTGGAGTGCGGCGACCTGTCGCCGCTTTGCTCTGCGGCGGCTTGACGCCGCATTTACAAAACGAAAACGTTTGACGCGACAGGTCGCGTCCGGGTAAAGCGCTGACAGGTCAGCGCACTCCAAAGGGCGAGACAGTCTGGGGATTGTCTTTACAACTAACGCACGCGTATGTGCTCGTAATTGTCTAAAGCAGAAGTGTCCGAAAGGATCACCTGGTCGCCCTCGTTCAGTCCGCTCACAATCTCTATGGTGCTGACTGAGCTGCGACCTAGCTTCACCGTTACGCGATCTGCTTCCTGGCCGTCGGGGCTCAATTTGAAGAGCTTGACAGTGTCCTGGCCCTGCCCAAAAGCGGGCCGGCCCACGTTCAAAACGTCAGGGAGGCGCTCCAGCTCGATCGTTCCGTCAACACTCAGATCGGGGCGAGCGCTACCAGGAAATGGTCCGGTCAGTTCGGCATCTACCACAAAAGTTCCTTCGCGAGCGGCCGGGTCGATGCGCGAGACGCGGCCTTCGATAATTCCATTTCGCGTATCCACGGCCACCTTCTGGCCGACGCGCACGTCTTTGATCTGCGTCTCGGCAATCCTCAACTCCGCTTTCAGCGACGCGGGATCGGCCACGCGCGCCATGTTGAAGCCCGGCGTCACCTGTTGCCCGACCTGCACTGACACTTGCTGCAACACGCCGTTGGTGCCGGCCGTCACCCTCAAGGCATTGGATTGTTCGCGTTTCAATTTAGCGAGGGCGCGCAACTGTTGAATGCGCGAATCGGCAGCATTGATCTGGGCTTTAGTCGCCTGACCACCCATCGCCAGCCGCGCCTGCTCAACTTTCAAGCGGTCAGCCAGATCCTGCACGCGCACGCGCGCGACTCGCAAAATAATCAAAGGCACCAGGCCCTGTTTGCCCAGCGTCTCGTCGGTGTCCAACTGCATCTTGGCCTGACTGTATTCGGCCTTGATGGTCGCGATGTTAGATTGCTGGGTCAGGCCGTCGCTTTGCAGCTTGACTCGCAGGTTCTCCTTGTCGTCCTGGGCGGCCTTTAACTGAAACTCCGCATCCATCGCCTGCTGTTCGACCAGGGGATTTGAAAGTTCAAAGATCACCGTGCCGGCCCCCACTTCGACACCGGGCTGGACCAGGATTCTTTCCACTCGACCATCGGCCGGAGCCGGGACCCAACGAGTGAGCTGCGGCACGAGCGTTCCAATGCCGCGCACTTCACGCACCATCTGCCCGCGCTTGACCGTGCCAATGACCGCTGTCGAGCGTTCAAGTGTCGGCGATGCCGGCTTCAAACGCGCCAGGCCAAACGTGACCGCGCCGATCGCCAGCAATCCCGCGCCAATCATCAGCCCCATCCGGGCCCGTTTCTTTACCTTCGATTTTGCCGGCCGCTTAATGTCCATAACTAATGCCTATGACCGAACCCATTTTCCATTTGTCATTTCTCATTGAGAGGTCAGCGTTTAGAGTACCGACTTCAGTCGGGCTTTTATCGACCAGAAGAACCCGACTAAAGTTGGTACTCTGAACCCCGCTGGCGAACGTCGAGCGTCAGCGCCCGTCTCAATGACCAACTGAAAATGGGAAATGACAAATGGAAAATTGAGACATTTCTTTAAACGTCGGCGCCGCGAATCGGTTCCGGCTCAGCGCAATTATCAAAAGAGCCAACCCCCAAACACACTTCACCCAATACTTCGGACGAGTCTGCAGAGGTGGCGCTCCAGTCTCGAGCAAGTCAAACCGCGTGCCAATGACAATTCTCGACCCAGCACGCCGCGAGGTTTCGTTAACGCCTCAATTTTGTTGGGATTGTAAAACTGTTAACAGGCGGGCTCTCGAATCTACGCACTCTGCGGACATAACCCGTTTCATTTTTGGGATTAGTCAATCCCGCTTTCGGAAAGGCGAAGGGCAAAGTGCAAGGAGCAACGAGCTGCTTGCTCTCCGCGCTTTGCCCTTAGCTCTTGGCTCTTAGCTCTTTGCTCCTTGCGCTTGGCTCTTTACTCTTCGCCCTGCTCCTGCCGACTGTCCCTGCCTCCTGCCCCTGCCTCCTGCTCCACCCTGGCCTAGGCCTTCTTGAAATGCAGCGACCCAATCCCGATTTTAGATTCGAAGATCTTCTTGGTTAGGAAGAAGCCCTTCATTTGATTGCCGATGCCCAGCATCTGCAGCATCATCACGCCGTAGTGAGAAGAGTTGGGATTGGTAAGCAGATATTGAAAGGTGAAGTAACTCTCAGAGATGCTTATTAACTCAATGCGCGCGGTGTTTGCGTTCTTTCGCTCATGCACGTAGACGCGCATGGTGCCGGAGATGCGACCTTCCTCGCGATTGAGGTCGAGTTTCAATTTGTAAGTATGCTTTTGCTCAAGCTCGAATTGACCAGGAACTTCCACGTCCATTCCCGTTCCCTTCCATGTTCCGATCAGACGGTTCTCCTGCTTCAAATCATTCGTTTCATGATTTCTGGCAATATTCCTTAACCGTTCTTCATCTCCCTTTTGAAACAGTTCCGCATCGTGAGCAGCCTGTGGCGGCTGGTAAACCGCATCCAGATGCGCCACCGTCAGATTACCTTTTCCAAACAGGGCGTGCAGATTCGCCAACACCGCCCCCAGTTCCCTAACGTTTCCGAGCCAGCGGTAGGATTCAAGCCGCGATCGGATTTCCGCCGGGAGCTCTTCGCCTGGGTCGCCCGTAATCTTTTTCCAAAGAAAGGAAGTCAGCAGCGCTATGTCTGGCGAGTGTCCGTGCAGCGTCGGAGTGGGGATACGAAAATGGTGTAGCCGGTAATACAGGTCCTCGCGGAAACGTCCGGCCTGGACCAGGGAAAAGAGATCGCGATTGGTGGCCGCCACGATTCGCGCGCCTACCTCTCTTTCCCGGCTCTCGCCCAATCGCCTGATTCGTCTCTCCTGCAAAGCGCGCAGAATCTTGACCTGATGGTCAGGCGCGAGGTCTCCGATCTCGTCGAGAAACAGTGTTCCTTTTCCCGTCAGCTCCCACAGCCCCGCGCGCGACGTTACGCCGGTGGCGACTCCGCCCGTCGCTCCGAACAGTTCGGTCTCTAATAACTCGCGGGGGATGGCCGCACAGTTCACGGGCACGAATTGGTGCTCCCGCCGCGCGCTGTAGTTGTGGATGGCCCGCGCCACTACTTCTTTGCCGGTGCCTGTGTCTCCCAGAATCAGCACCGGCTCCTCAGTTCGCGTCGCCGCCAACATGATCAGTTTTCTAACCAGCTGGGCTTCCGCCGACTCACCCACATAGGTGGCAACCAGATCCGCCGGCACCTCGCCGACAGGTAGCAATTCAAGGAGGCGATTAGCGGCGGCCGCCTCTTCAGTCAAAAAAACCTCTTCCAGATGACCAGCGATCTTGACGCGCGCCCGGGCAGCCGGCTCGGAGCGCCCGTTGGGGGACGCATTTTGCCAGAGCTCATCAAACAACTCTTCCTCCGTACCTATGATGTAGAGATTGCGATCGGTTTGCTCTTCGGCTTTGCCGAGCAAGGCAGCGATGCCCTGCATCAACCGGCCACTGCTGGTGTAGCCGCCGCTGACAAAGGGAATTTTTACTTGCTGTAAGAGGACCCGGGAGAGTTGCTTGTGCTGGTTCTTTGTCTTGCGATCGACGAAGTGTTCTGCGGCGGCGCGAAGGCCTTGGAGGTCGTCATCCTTCAGAAGATATGCGCCAAACATACTTTGCGATTTGAATCCGATGAGAGTGCCGCACGGGTCAGAGGCGCATTCCTGCGCCTCGACGCGCAAACTGCCGGCCTCTAACGCAATCCTGAGTATCCTGAAAAGCATTAACGACTCCTGTCAGAACCGCCGGCGGTAGCGGGCGGTTGATGCCGCATCATCGATCAAGTCAGCCAGCAACTTCAACCGCCCGCTACCGCAGGCGGTTCTGACACGATTGCTTTATACCGGAGAGAGGCAGCAAGTGCTGAGATCGATGAAAGCGCCCTCGCGAATCGGAGGGGAGTTTAGTGAATTGGCAGAATCAAGTAAAGATGAGGGTTTACGACCCCTACATGCTACTTACCGCGAAAGCAGTTGTTGAGGCATGTCTGAGGGCCAACGGCCCGAAATAAAAAGCCTGGGGCGACGCCCCCGGAGAAGAAGCTGAGTGTTTTGCCCAGCAAGCGCTGAAGGCGCGGAAGAAAGCCACCCTGGACGTTATTTCGCGCCTGCAGCGCTTATGAATTCATGGCGAATCAAACCTGGGCCGTGGGCCCAGGCTATTAGATTTCGCGCCTTTGGCGCTTTGAAACTTCCATGCTCTCCCCAACCTAAGCGCGGGGCTCTTCCGCACCCATCTCCTGCGGAAACATGGAGCAGCTTAGGTAGATATCCGAAACGGTGACTTCATGCTTTCCTGCTCCGGCCGCTTTGGCGGCGGCGATGTCCAGCAGGGTGATCGCCGTCGCCGGCATGGCGCCCGACAACCACCGCGCATTCTCATTCGCCGCCCGGACGATCGCGTCATCGATCCGGACTTGATGGTGTTGCGCAATTTGGTCTCTATGCGATAGCAACACCACGTCGATCTCTTCGGGCCAGGGTTCCGACAGTTCCACCAGCTGCATCCTTCTGGCGAGCGGAGTAAGTTCGAGTAACGACGCATTCAGCAGAGTCCCGATCATTTTCAATCCCTGATCCAGAGCTTGTGCCAGCAACCATTGTCCGCGCGGCACGCCAACGACGGCGAGCTCCAAATGCTCCAGTGCCAGCACGACCGGCGGCTCAGCCAACAGGGCTTCTTTAAGCACGCCTGCCAGGAGGTTCTCGCGTTCTGAGTCGAAAAGGGTGCCTGCCATCAGTACTCCCAAATCAACTGCGAGCAGGCGCAGCGGACTTTCACGCTGTGACAGTTTTCGCGCTACGGCGTAAAGCAAATTCGTCTTGCCCACGCCGGAAGCGCCGAGGATCACCGCCAGCCGCGGTTTCCATTGCGAGAGAGACGTGACGACTTCGTCAATCTTCTCGTCACGACCTACCGTGGGTTCCACCGCTCCGTCGCCTGCCAAGTCCGAAATATCCGTTGCAAAACTTGCCAGCAAACGCGCCTCATCGGCCCCGGGCGCTGTCGTCGCAACCACGGGTTCCATTACCGGCTCGTTCCCATCAAAGCCGACGACGCCAAGGGCATTCTCAATCACCTGCTGGCAATCCGCAGATGATCCACCAGCAAGATAGATGACGCGCCATCCCTGTTGGCGGTGCGCCGCAGTGAACGCGTGAATCAGGGCGCTATCGGTCCCTGTGTATTCAAGGTCTTCGTCAACACACACGATGAATGGCTGGCCGGCGTGGGGCCGCTTAATGAGCAAGTTGGTCCGGGACTTATTGAAGCGCTCTTCGTTGGCGGGCACATTCCGGAGAAATAGCGTATCGCCGTCGGGAGCATCCACGCGCACTCGTAATTCCTTCAACCTCTTCGTCAGACTTTGCTCCAATTCAATCATGGCGATGCTCCTTTGATGGCTTTGCACAAAAAAGTTGCGTTCCCTTCGTCCGTGTTAGCGGACGCCTGAAAATAACCCAGCGATTCATCGCTGGGGTTATCAGGAGCTAAAGGCCCAGTCCGTGAAGCAACTGTGTTCTATGTCAAGCTAAAACTGGGGTATTCCAGCGGGCGCCATCACGGACCATGACGTTGATAATGGCGAGCAGTTTACGCATGCAGGCAGTGATAGCTACTTTGAAT
>JAWVFI010000176.1:0-4585 GCA_033856235.1 Blastocatellia bacterium
TGGCCGCGGCCGTTTTGCCTACTGGCTGGGCGCTGTTGCGCCGCCGTCCCTCCGAAAAAGATTAGGACCTCTTCTCACGGCTCTGCCGCCTGATGTGCGGAAGGGCTACGCCCTTCCGGCGACGAGACTTAATTGCTTAGGGGCTGCGCCCCAGGTGAGGAGGGGCGAAGCCCACAATCTACTTAAGAACTATCGGAAGGGCGAAGCCCTTCCGCACATCAAGCGGCAGAGCCGGGGGCACACCCTCAATCCTGAATCCCATCATGCACGTCCTTAAAGTTCGTTCACACCAGCGCGAAGAGCTGGTCGAGTTCACTGATAAAGTCCAGCAACAATTAACTGAATCCGGCAAAGAGGAAGGCATCGTTGTGCTTTACGTACAGCACACGACGGCGGGCCTGACGGTAAACGAGAATGCCGATCCCGATGTGCCGCGCGACATGCTGCACGCGTTGCGGACTCTGATTCCGCAACATGGCATGGGCTTTCACCACGGCGAAGAAAATTCCGACGCGCACATCAAGGCCAGCCTGGTCGGCTCGACTGTGACTATTCCTTTCAGTGATGGAAAACTTCTGTTGGGCCGCTGGCAGGGAATCTTTCTGTGCGAGTTCGACGGCGGTCGCGAACGGAAAGTAATCATGATGATTCGCTAAGCGAGGAACTACAGGAACCGCACAAACAAAATGGCCTCGCCCGGTCCGGCGAGGCCATTCTGCTTCTAATTGGGAAAGACGTTACGCTTTCTCGTCCTCGCCGGCGTCCCCATGTACCATCCGGTCGCGCTGTTCGTCTGAATACTTGAGGCTCAACACCCTTCCGGTACGACGATAGTTGGCAACATTGGCTGAGGTGCCGGCGAAAGCCATTTCCGTATGCAGCGGTGCGTAGTTCGCGGCCTGGGCCATGGTAATCCCGACCGCACCGGCTTCGGCAAATGCATCCTGGTTCGCTCCCAGAAAAATAAACTGCCAGTTGTACCTCTCCGTTTGGTGAACGATCATTTCCTTTACCTGGGTCTTGGTAAATTTATGGCTGGCGTTTTCCTCACCATCAGTCATGACCACGAAGACAACTTTGTCGGGCCGGTTTGGCTCCGGAATAGCTGCCAGAGTCTTTCCGGTGCTGTTAATTGTTGAGCCCAGCGCATCAAGTAACGGAGTGCTGCCGCGCGGTTGATACGTATCCTGGTTGAGATCCGGCACGTCCCGAACGGGCCGTGCCTCGTGCACCACGTCAGTACTTTCACTGTCGAACTGCACGAGCGTAAAGGAAGCGTTGTCACCGGCGGCTTTCTGCTCTTTCAAAAAGTAGTTGAACCCACTAATCGTTTCGTCCTTTACGGCCCCCATGGATCCGGAACGGTCCAGCAATACAGCGATATGCGTTGCGTCTTTCATTTCTCTTTCTCCTCCTCTTCCGTGGGCACGTAGCTCGTGACCGCGCGCAGATTGTAGCGGGACAGGATCTTGTTCCCCGCCGACCGACGCCCTCTTAGCACATCGCTTAAATACGCTTCAGAAACAGCCAACTTGGCCGCCAGGGCTTTCTGCGACCCCTCCGTCTCGCAATCGTCGCGAATCAGGCCTAGAAACTCCTCCTGCGTCAATCTCTTCATACGCGGATTAGCTTATCACAGGTATATCCAGGAAAGCTAGAGTCCGCCAGCGATGTTTAGAGTACCGACTTTTAGTCGGGCTTTTGGATGGTCGATAAAGGCCCGACTAAAGTCAGTACTCTGAACATGCTCAACAAACGCGAAACACAACACTGCGGAGTCGCAAGCGTTTGACGGTCGGCCCGTTCTTCCAAGCAGAGCACATTCTCTTCAGCGATCCGGGCAGGTCCGAAGTCCTGCGGAACCAATGACAACTCGCTGATGTCTAAGTCTACCTAACTACTTCAGGAGGTTCGCCGATGCGCTATCCCAATCTATCCAGTTCGAGAATCAGCTTCATCTTACTAATGGCCGCATGTCTCTCGCTGTTTCTGTTGGCCGGGTGCGGACGCAAATCGAATCACACCACTAAGGTCACAGTAGCCGGTGAGGCCGTGACGCGCGTCGAACCCGACGCGGCCGTGCTGGTACTGTCCGTCGTAACTCAGAGCGCACAGGCAATCACGGCCCAGCAGGAAAATGCGCGCAAGAGCGAAGCAGTCACAAATGCGATCAAAACCAATGGCGGATCAAACGTTGAAATTAAGACCAGCGATTACGCATTGCAGCCGCAGTACGATTATCGCGAAAACAGTCTGCCTAAGATAATTGGCTATAACGCACGTAACAGTGTGATCGTGACCGCTACTGATCTCAAGAATGTGGGAGCGATCATCGACGCTGCTTCCACTGCCGGCGCGAACAGTGTGGACAGCGTGTCCTTTGTTCTACGGCAGACAAGCCCCGCGCGCGGGCAAGCGCTGGCAGATGCCACGCAGCAGGCTATGAACAAGGCCCGCTCGATCGCCCAGGCCCTCGGCGGACGCGTCCTCCGGGTGATCGAGGAAAGCGAGAGCGCCACCGTAGCCAACGAACCGAAGATGGAATACGATTCGTTCTCCGGCACAGACATGCGCAAACGATCAGTAACTCCTATTACCGCCGGACAACTGAGTGTCAAGTCCAACGTCCAGGTGATTGTGGAAATTGAAAGTTAACCGGCTTGAACGCGCAGGTTTTCAAGACTGAGCAATGACTGGCAAACACCAGATAGTTGTTTCGGCGGAGAACAACGCCTACACCGCGTGGCAGTGCAAACTCTTCTACTACTCTTGCGTCACACGTCTGAAACACCAGCCCCTGATCCTGGTTCATGAATTGGGCGGGGAACTGCATCCCAGCTTTCATGAATTAGCCAAGGCGGGTTGCGCCGTGCACCTCGCGCCTGGTTATCGCTTTCACGGAAGTGGTGATGATTATGCCTGCCGGAACACAGCCGGCTCGCTCATTCACGCGGGAAAAATCCTGCCCGGCCGGGACACCTTAATCGTGCTTTGCGATTCCGATATGATCTTCACCGGCCCGGTGCGGTTTCCCGAGGTGCTCTCTGGTGAGTTCAGTTCCTTTGTGAACTACGATCGCGATTTCGTCAGCGAGGCCTTGGGCCGGTTGGGAATTCAACGCGCGGCGCTGGATCGAGAGAAGGAGGGACTGCGCTGTTGCGTTCCCCATGTGGTACCAACCGTCCTGTCCCAGGAACTAGGTGCGACCTGGCTGGAAGCGATCGATGCGTTTATGCCGCGCCGCTGGGAAGATCTTATGTATGCCTTTGGATTGTCGGTGGTGAAGCTGGGCCTGAAGTTACAGATCACCCATCTGGTCGATCATAATTACTGGCCTGACCATAAAGTGAAGGCCCCGATTATTCATTACGCCTATGGCGACGAGCGCTGGACCAAGCGAAATTATTTTCGCGACGATCAGATGCATGACATCTGGAACCCAACGGCCACCGGCGCCGCCGGCTCGATACTCGCGGAGATCCTGAAACAAATCAGCGAAGCCCGAGAATTCTATGGCGAGGCGTACTTTTCCGCTTCACCCGCTTAAATCCACTTGACTGGAGTCGGGCCGTTCACCCACGACACTACGACGAACTTCTCACCTTCTATCAGCGGCTCGCTGCCATGTAGAAAGTTGGAAGGGAACACTATTGCTTTGCCGGCTTGGGGGAGCACGGCGTAATCGAGCCCGGGAAACGATGTGCGGCCGCCGACATAGTCATCGTTCAGATAACACACGATACTGAGGTAGCGATCTTCGAAACCCGGCCCGGTGTCCAGGTGGGACACGTAATGATCGCCTGGCCCGTATCTGAGAATATGTGTTCCGGAGTGTTTGGTGAGATGGATCTGCCAGTGGTGTTTGATCAGGGGCTTCAAGGTGGCGTTCATTCGCGCGTCGAAGTCTTGATAAATCCTTTCCGACCCGGGACCAACGATGGTGCTGGCTGAACGCACTTCGGAACGTCTAAAGATCTCGTAGTTGTCCGCATCCTGCGCTTCACGGACAAGGGCGGGGACCCAGTTTGGAAGCGACCTTAGTTCTCCGACAATCGCTGCGCACTGGGCGGCCGTATAAAGGGCCGTGGAGATCAGGCCCGGTGATTCTTCCTTGTATTGAAGCATCTGGGAACCGAGCCAATCCAAAGCGGGCGTGGGGTCGCTTCAGATTGGCTCGGACTGAGCACACTGCCAGCGAGTGGGCCGATTCAAAGCGACTAACCTAGGCCAAATATCCCATCGCAATCTGCTCCGGCGCCTCTGGAGGGACGCCCGGGGCCTCGAGCGGCTTGGTGTTGAATACTGCGCTACCGTCGTCGGAATCCCGTCAAGGGCGTTTATTTCAATTCCGCATACTCGCGCCTGGCTTCGACCAATAACTGAATGTCCGGGTCGGCCTCCTTCCACGTCACAAAGAAATCCTGATAGGCTTGGCGCGCTTTGGCATTATCGCCTTCGATGACCGCGGCCCTTGCCAATCCAAGTTGGGCGAGCGGATACAAAGGCGATAAGGGATACCAGCCGCGATGATCCAAAATGGTTTTAAATTGGGCCGCCGCCTGCGCGCCGTTCCGCTGGCTGAGAT
>JAWVFI010000177.1:0-14806 GCA_033856235.1 Blastocatellia bacterium
CGCTGATTACGTTGCTGACCGTGCCCATGCTCTTTGCGGCCACCACCTGGTTTCGCAAAGGCGCGCGCCGCGGTTATGACATGGTACGCACCCGCATAGCCCGCCTGAATGCTTTCCTGCAGGAGCATTTTTCCGGCGCTCAGACCGTGCAGATATTCAATGCGGAAACAAAAGCGGTTGGCCGCTTTGAGCGAATCAACGACGACCATCGAAACGCCAACGTCGAAACCATCTTCTATTATGCCGTGTTCTTTTCGGTGGTTGATCTCATTGGGGCCACCGGGATAGCTCTGGTGATTTGGTATGGCGGCTGGCGCGTGATGCAAAACACGCCCGAGCACACTGTACTATCGCTTGGTGCGCTGGTGGCTTTTATCCAATATTCCCAGTCCCTGTTTCAGCCCATCCGCGATATCTCAGATAAATACAATGTGCTGCAAGCGGCTGTCGTTGCCTCGCATCGAATTTTCAAGACGCTGGACTTGCCGATTGCCATTACTAGCCGCGCCAACCCTTTGAAGAAGGGACGAGCCGAAGGCCGTATCGAGTTTGAGAACGTCTGGTTCGCTTACAAGGACGAGGACTGGGTGCTGAAAGACGTTTCCTTCGCGGTCGAGTCAGGCCAATCCGTTGCCCTCGTCGGTCATACAGGTTCCGGCAAAACTACGATCACGAACTTGTTGATGCGGTTCTACGATGTGCAGCAGGGCAGGATCTTGCTGGATGGCGTTGATGTGCGCGATTGGGACTTGCAAGCGCTGCGCGAAAATTTCGCAGTGGTCTTACAGGACGTTTTTCTGTTCAGTGGCACCGTTGAAGGCAATATTCGTTTGGGGCGCACCGATATCTCTACCGAGCGCGTGGAGTGGGCAGCCACCGAAGTGCGCGCCGACCGCTTCATCAAGCGCTTGCCTGAGGCTTATCAATCCGAAGTAAGAGAGCGCGGCGCCGGCTTGTCGGTGGGACAGAAGCAGCTAATTTCCTTCGCTCGGGCTCTGGCGTTTGATCCAGCGCTGCTGATACTGGACGAGGCCACCAGCTCGATCGATACTGAAACCGAGCAACTGATTCAACAAGCCATCGACCGCGTGATGCGCCAGCGCACCTCGCTGCTGGTGGCCCATCGTCTCTCAACGATTCAGCGGGCGGATCGGATCGTGGTGATGCATCATGGCGAAATTCGGGAACAGGGATCGCATCAGGACTTGCTGGCCATGCGCGGCCTGTATTGGCGGCTTTACAAGTTGCAGTACGCAGATACAGCTCGCGAGCGCCATGTTTCAACCTCCGACGAGCAGCCGCTAATCGGGACGGGGACTCGCGACCTTCAATTCAACGAATAACACCGGGCCCGGCCTTGTGCCCTGGCCCGCAGATACAATATCCTCTGCGCCCGAGCTGACGCCGTTAATCGTGAAGACATCACTACCTCTGGTTTTCTTTTCTTACATACAACATAACGGCAGTGGCAGGTAACCTTGCGGTTCGTCATCGCTCTCTTGTAGGCGAGTCTCCAACTAACTGTCTGAATCACCCCGTGTATTTGCTGGATTTTCTTAAAAGCGCCAAGGGCCTTGTATAGAAGAGAGATAAACTGACGCGCACTCAAACCAGTGCGACATTTGACGGAGGCAAAATATGTTCAGAATCAACTGGAGTCGACTTATCATCGGCGCTATCGTGGCCGCGATTATCTGTTTCTTCACGGACGGTTTCTTCCACGAAAAAGTGGTCACCGCCGATTGGAAAGCTATTTATGACACGTTGGGGATCACCAACCCGGCACATAACAGCGCGCACCTTGCTTACTTTGCTCTCTTCGAACTTGGTCGCGGCTTTATCAGCATTCTTTTCTATGTGCTGCTTCGTCCGCATTGCCGGCCCGGGCCGAAGACGGCTGCGATTGCTGGGGTCATTGGCTGGATTGCATTCTCGGTAACGGGGCCAGCGCAATTCATTCCCCTGGGGTTCTTTTCGCACGCGCTTTGGATTAAGGTGGGCGCCTTCCATTTGATCACCTCAATCATTGCGACGCTCGCCGGCGCCGCTTTGTATAAGGACCCGGCCACTCTCGCAGATTAGCAATGGCCTAAACGGAAACTCGGAAGCGGGATTTGGCGACTCAGCCTCGCGCGGGTGGCCCTTGCTGCTTCGCGTACCGGCAGAGAAGCGACCCATCGCGAAAGATAATCGCCGCGTGAACATCGACGCCTACCTCCAACGGATCAATTACCACGGTTCCCGGGAACCGAGCGCTGCAACCTTGCGAGCGCTGCAACTCGCCCACTTACAGTCCGTCCCTTTCGAGAACCTCAGCATCTATTCCAACGAGCCGATTGTCCTCGAAGACGAAGCCTTATTTGAAAAGGTTGTCCTCCGCCGGCGCGGCGGGTTCTGTTATGAATTGAACGGGCTCTTTGCCGCCCTCTTGCGCGCGCTGGGATTCGAAGTTGAGATGCTGTCCGCCGAAGTGGCGAAGGCACAAGGCGAATTCACGCCTGAGTTCGCGCACATGACGCTAATGGTGACGCTGGATCAGCCCTGGCTCGCAGATGTCGGCTTTGGCGATTCCTTCCGCGAACCGCTGTTGCTTGATTTCGCGGGAGAACAATCGCAGGGTGAACGAAGCTATAAAATTGTTCCGATGGAAAACTATTGCATTCTAATGCAAAGAGACCACAGCGCCGCCTGGGAGCCTCAATACCGTTTCACTTTGCAGCCTTACAATTATGCTGACTACGAGGCGATGTGCGTGTATCAGGCGACTTCGCCGGAATCGCATTTCACCCAGAAGCGCATTTGCACCCGCACAACGAGCGAAGGACGCCTAACACTTAGCGAGATGCGGCTGATCACGTCCACCTTTGGACACGAACGACAGGAGCGAACTTTGACTACTGCGGAAGAGTACGAGCTTGCCCTGCGTGAACAATTTGGCATTGTCATGGCAAAATGAATCCGCATACCACGACTCTCGCAAGGACATCGCCTATGTTTAGATCAACTCTCTTAGCGTTAGCGATGCTGCTATCTGTTTCCGTGCAGGCGCAGCAAAAGCCGGCTGAACCCGCCGCAGAAAAGGCGGCAACTCAGAGCCGCGCGACTACATCTTCGGCGGCCGCCAACTATTTTCCCAATCTGATCCTCTACACGCAGGACAATAAGCCGGTGCACTTCTATGACGATATGCTCAAAGGCCGAGTCGTCCTCATCAACTTTTTCTTCACCAGCTGCACCGGTGTTTGCCCAGCCATGACGGCGAACCTGGCAAAAGTACAGACGGCCATGGGCGATCACGTCGGCAAGGACGTGACCATGATCTCAATTAGCGTCGATCCGGAGACCGATAAGCCGCAGACGGTCAAGAAATATGCTGAACGTTTTAAGGCGAAGCCCGGCTGGTATTTCCTGACTGGGGACAAGAAAAACGTAGATTGGGTGCTGTACAAACTGGGCGGATATGTCACAGAAAAGAACGATCACAGCTCAATTCTCATCATTGGGAATGAGGCCACCGGCGAGTGGAGGAAGATGCATGTTCTGGCCAAGCCCTCCGAAATTGCCGAGACCGTAGCAAAGCTCCTTAACTCCCCAAAGGAATACGAATCCACACCGCCCCCAAAGGATTAACGACTTTCGCTAAACCCGATGAAGCAAGCGACCGGCGAAATCGCGCGCACCAATTCCCGAACGTTTCCCAGCAGAGCTCTTACGCTCCAGGACATATCCCTCGCTGCTGAGCATCTGGCAAAGGCCGACCCACAGCTCGCGGTCCTGCTGAAACATGAAGGCCCACCTCCGCTGTGGGGCCGCCGGCCTAACTTTGCGACCCTAATTCGAATCATTCTGGAACAGCAGGTTTCGCTTTCCTCGGCAGCCTCAATGTACCGCCGGTTGACGAACAACATTAAGCCCTTCACTCCGGAGTCCATTGTCGAACTCGGCGAGAGCTATCTGCGCTCGTTGGGTGTTACCCGGCAGAAGGCTGCTTACTGCGTGCTGTTGTCGCATTCAATTGTAAATCGGGATTTTGATCTCGCAGCCTTGCGGAAGATGGGCGATCTGGAAGCACGCTCGGAGTTGATGCGTTTGAAGGGCGTGGGCACCTGGAGTGCCGATATCTATTTGCTGATGGCGTTGCGGCGGCCGGATATTTGGCCATCGGGCGATGTCGCCCTGGTCACCACGGTGACGAAACTCAAACAACTACCGACGCGCCCTGATGCGGAAGAGCTTTTGCGGATTGCTGAGGAGTGGCGACCGTTCCGCGCCGTCGCCGCCAGGATGTTGTGGCAGCATTATCTTAACCAAAGGTTGCGGCGAACTCTGTAGGCGGCACTCCGTGGCCGCCCCCTTCGTGGTTCTTTTGATTGTCGCGAGTGCAGACGAAGGGGGTGGCCACGGAAGACCCACCCCTACAAGATGCTGAAGGTCGCAATGTCCTGGAGCGAGTCCCCGATGATCGTGTACTCACCGGGGGTCAGCGGAACTCGCGGATGAATCTCCATATAATTCAAAAACATTAACCGCCCCCCGCTTAAGGCAAACGTCACGCGGGATCCGAATCTGAACCCGTGCCAATGTTTGGTGCTGGGTCAGTTTGAAAATCTCATTGGCACCGCACTTCAGTGCGGTGCCTTATGTGGTAGAGGATCCCGCGAACGGTTTTAACGGTTTGCCTTGAAGAAACCGTTGAAACGGTTAAGCAGCGAAGCGCGACTATGAACACCTGACTGAAGTCAGGTGCTAATGAGATTTCAAAACTGACGCATAAGGGTTTTAAGTTTGTTCTCATTAACAAATCTGTCGGGTACAATCTCGCCAAAACTGGAGAGAGTGAGAAGAATGGAGTTTCAATTAGATCAAGCCTTAGCGATTCTACGTCGGACCCCAATCGTTGTTAACGAACTCCTGAGGGACCTTCCGGATGATTGGGTGCGGCCGAACGAAGGGCCTGACACCTGGAGTCCGTACGACATCGTTGGACATCTAATACAGGGCGAGGAAAACGATTGGATCCCGCGCGCGAAGATCATTCTGGAACATGGCGTGACGCGCGCCTTCGATCCCTTTGATCGTTTCGCTCAGTTCAAATTGTCGGAAGGGAAAACTCTCTCAATTTTGCTCGACCGGTTCGCGCTATTGCGCCAGCAAAACCTGGAAGAGTTAACCAATTTGCGCATAACAACTGAACAGTTGGCAAAGCGGGGACAGCATCCGGATCTTGGCGAAGTAACCCTGGCGCAGCTTCTGGCGACTTGGACTGTGCACGACCTCAGTCATATCAGCCAGATCACCAGGGTGATGTGCAAACAGTACGGTTCAGCGGTGGGAGCGTGGAAGGAATACCTGCCGATCCTCACCAGATAACGACTGGCTCGTTAGCCAGGCGCGCCTCGCGAACCCTCTCATTAGCCTCTTTTTCGGAAGAGATCGTTTAGTTCTGTAAACGGCGCAGCATCAGTGAAAGCATCGAACGAATCCTCTTCGGCAAGGTTTCGCGCCGCGCGCATGAAGGCCCCCCATGCTACTCGCGCCAGCGCTGAGCCTACGGAAACGCGCCGCACCCCGAGGTCCGCGAGACGTGACATCGTGAGCTCCGGGTTCGGCCGGGAGATCAAAATATTAACCGGCTTAGGCGACACGGCACGCACGATCGTAGCGATTTCCGCCGGGTCAGAAACGCCGGGAGCGTAAAGACAATCCGCGCCGGCGTCCGCGAACGCAACTAATCGATCAAGAGCAACGTGTAATGGATCGGCTTCACCTGTCAACCAGGCTTCGCAACGCGCGGTAAGAACGACCTGGTTGCTCGCTGCGTCAATCGCCGTCCGGGCTGCTCGAATTCGCTCGATCGCCAGCTTCGGTTCGTAAAGTGGCATGGCGTCATTGCCGGTCGCGTCTTCGATCGAGAGCCCGGCAATTCCCGTCTCAATGCACCGCGCGACATTAGCCGCCACGCCTTCTGGATCGTGCGCGTAGCCGCTTTGGAAATCCGCGTTAACCGGCAGGGATGTCGCGATCGCGATATCGCGAAAGTGGGTGATGACATCGTCGAGCTGCAATGCGGAAACCGTATCCGGCAAACCACGGGCAAAGGCGTAGCCTGACGATGTCGTCGCCAGGGCTGAGAACCCAAGGTGCTGCAGATACAGTGCGGTTCCTACGTCCCAAGGGTTCGGTAGCAGGAAACATCCTGACTCATGCAAAGTCCGAAAACGGGCGATGGCTCCAGCCTGTTTAGAATTAGTGTTGGTCATGGCGCAATCCTAAACTGGATAATGCAACTACGCCAGTTTGCCGATAGCGGGATGTGAAGCAGCCTCTGAAGACATAAGACCGGGGTGTTTAGTTCTTCGATGTCTTCATGAAATAATGGTGAGGCATCAAGAAAGACATTCAACCGGGGGAATGAATTGGCCGATTCCAGATTGTCCGCGCCGGTGCGCGCACTCCGACACCGTAATTATCAACTCTTCTTTGGCGGGCAACTTATTTCCCTGTCGGGTACGTGGATGCAGTCGGTGGCCCAAAGTTGGCTGATTTACAGGCTAACGGGTTCGGCTGTGTTGCTGGGCTTGGTTGGATTCGCTTCCCTGATCCCGGTCTTTCTACTGGCCCCGATCGGAGGAACGGTCGCCGATCGAAGCAGCCGTCACCGAATAATCATCATCACGCAGATAGCCGCGATGTTGTTGGCGTTCGTTCTTGCGGGGCTGACTCTGACTCATCGAATTCAGGTCTGGCACCTTTTTGTGCTCGCCTCCCTGTTGGGAATTACTTACGCGTTTTATGTTCCGGCAGCTTCAGCGTTTGTAGTTGACATGGTTGGCAAGGAAGATTTGATGAACGCCATCGCGCTCAACTCTTCCCTGGTCAACGGCGCGCGCATAGTCGGCCCGGCGATCGCGGGCATTCTGGTGGCAACTATCGGCGAGGGCTGGTGTTTCCTGCTCAATGGCGTTAGCTACGTCGCCGTGATCGGTGCTTTCATGATGATGAGCATTTCTCCACATCGGAAAGTACGGCTGCCCGGGTCACCATTGACGGACATTGTCGAGGGATTTCGTTTTGTCTGGCGCACCGGGCCGGTGCGAGCCTTACTTCTACTGCTTGGCGCCGTCAGTCTGTTCGGAACACCGTACGCGGTGTTAATGCCAATCTTTGCCGATCAGATCTTGCACGGCGGCGCGAGTGGACTGGGAATGTTAATGGGCGCCTCGGGTGTGGGAGCGCTTCTCGGCGCCTTGAGCCTGGCAGTGCGTAACAAAGTGCGGGGACTGGGCCGTTGGGTGGCGGTGGCAACTGCCGGTTTCGGCGCCAGCCTCATCCTGTTCTCGTTCTCGCATTCGTTCTGGCTTTCAGCGGCGCTGCTGATGCCGGTCGGTTTCACGATGATGGTCGAAATGGCCGCTTCAAACACTCTGATCCAAGCGATGGTGCCCGATCACTTGCGCGGGCGCGTTATGGCCGTCTATTCGATGATGTTTATGGGCATGGCCCCGATCGGCGCCTTGGTCGCCGGCTCGCTGGCACATAGTCTGGGTGCCCCTCGGACTGTTTTGCTGGGTGGCGCAGTTTGCATTGTGGGCGCCGTCGTTTTCGCTCTGCGCTTGCCCAAGTTACGGGAAGAAGGCCGGCGGATCATCATCGCACTTCAGATGACGGGCGGCAGCCCCGCGACTGAAGCCACCGGAGAAGCGAGTGCTCTAACTACTCAAGAGGGTTAATGCATAACTGTTCGCGTCATAATTACAGGCCCCTGTAGGGGTGGCACTCCGTGGCCACCCCCTTCGTAAAACGACGGACGAAGACATGAAACGAAGGGGACGGCCAAGGAGTGCCGCCCCTACAGTATGCGGACGATCCGCAAGTGTTCAGTGAAGAAGGGATTACCCTGTTGCTCAGAATATCAGCACTGCTTTTGGTGCTCATGCTTAGTGGAACGACAACTTTTCCGCAAACCAGGTCCCGAAACCAATCCTGGCTCAATGGCACCTGGGAGGGCAAAGGCTATCAGAGCGATACGGACGAGACCTGGACCATGCGGCTCACCGTGAAAGGCAACAAATATCTAATCGAGTATCCCCTCTCTCAATTGCGGTGGAAAATGGAGGCCAGTCAGCCGAAACTCCTGGACCACCCGATTCCGGGAGGAGATAACACGGGGCGTCGATACCTGTACGAACATGGGAAACGTGGTAATCCAACGATTGAATCGACGGCAAATCGCCTACCGCTATGCTAATCGCGGATCGAGAGAGATAACTGCGTCCGCAATTTTGAATCGCAAGAAATGAATCTTAAACAGCGGGGGCAAGCCCACCTTCCTGACTGCAAGTTGATGGAGATGTCTTCCAGCGCGAGACTTGGACATCGAGGGCGGACAGTAAATCCTGCGTTGTGGTTCAACTGGAAACACTTGCAGTCAGGAAGGCGGGCTTGCCCCCGCTTTTCCATTTGATCTAAATTCGGGCTCCGCGATCAAATCTTATGTTTCGCCTAGCTATAACCATGATTTTGCTCCTGGCGCTAATTTCTGGTAGCGCCCTATGCCGACCCGTTCAGGTGAATGCTCAACGCCACGGTTCCACGCGGCCGGCCCCGGCTCTAAAACTTGTGCCGCATCGCATCACGCTGGCGGCGGGCAAGTCTCCGGTTGCCAGGTCGGTGAATGATCGCTCGTTTGATCTCAACCTGCCGGAGGGTCTTGGCATCAGCATCGCCGCCCAGGGACTGATGCGCGTGCGCTTTATGGCGCAGAGTCCGGATGGACGAATCTTTGTCACCGACATGTACAACCTGGCTGACAATACGAAAGGGGTTGTTTACATTCTCGATGATTTCGATCAGTCATCGAAGAGCTTCCGCAAGATCACTCCTTACCTGACGGGTCTGCGGAACCCCAACAGCATTGCCTTCTACAGCGACGCGCGCGGCGTTTACTGGCTCTACCTCGCATTAACCCAGCACCTGCTGCGTTACCGGTACAACCCCGGCGACAACCAACCCGCTGGCCCACCCGAGGTGTTGGCCAGCTTTCCCGACTATGGCTTGAGCTACAAGTACGGTGGCTGGCATCTGACGCGGACCATCGCCATCGGCGATAACGGCAAGATCTATGTGGCGGTGGGAAGCAGTTGCAACGCCTGTGAAGAAGCGGAAGATGTGCGCGCCAGCATTCTGGAAATGGATCCGGACGGGAAAAACCAAAAGCGTTTCGCCCGCGGCCTGCGCAACGCTGTTGGCCTGAGCTGGGTAAATGGCGGTTTGTTCGCCACGAACATGGGATCGGATCACCTCGGCGATCACAAACCCGCCGACACCATGTATGCACTCAAAGATGGTGGAAACTACGGTTGGCCCTATTGCTACCAATCCGGACCCGGCCGCTTTCCGGATGTAAAATTCAATGCCGGAAACAAGAAGTTGAATTGCCGCCAGGTGCCGCCGGCCTTCGCTGCGTTCGACGCGCACAGTTCCCCATTGGGATTGGAGTACTTCAATGGTCTCGATATGGGTCCGGTAAGTAAGTCCGGATATGGCGGCCCGCTGCGCGATTATTTTCTGGTGGCGCTGCACGGCTCGACGAAGAAGAACCTGAATCGCGGCTACCGCGTAGTACGGCTGCGCGGAAATAGCGAACCCACTGTGCAGGATCCTATGAAACCTTCATCCAAACCTGAAGATTTCATCAACGGCTTTCTTCATGCGGGAAAAACCTATGGCCGTCCCGTGGACATCTTGAGTTTTGGCGTGAATGGGTTTCTGTTAACCGACGACTACGCCGGTGTCGTCTATTATGTCTACGAAAAGTAGACCCGCTCTACCTACTCATAACGGGAAGGACGATTAATATGACTTTAGTTCGACTGATGACGTCAGCATTGCTGCTGTCCCTGGCAATCTCTTTCAGTGTTTCTGCACAACAACGACGGCCAGATCCCGCCAGCGTGATCGCGGCGCAACGTGAAGCGCTGGTGAAGCTCGCCGCCATGGATGGAGTGTGGCGCGGCCCTGCCTGGACGATCCTGCCCTCGGGGGAAAAACATAACATCACCCAAACAGAGCGCATCGGACCTTTCCTGGACGGCTCAATTAAGGTGGTTGAAGGCCGCGGGTACAACGCCGATGGCAGCGTTGGCTTCAATGCTTTTGGCGTTATCTTCTACGATCCGGCCACGCAGGTTTACACGCTGCACTCCCACGCCCAGGGACAGGTCGGTGACTTTGTCATCAAACCCACTGCCGACGGTTATGTGTGGGAGATTGCAGCGGGGCCCATGACTATTCGATATACCGCCACCATCAAAGACGGCACGCTCCGCGAGGTTGGCGACCGCATCGTACCTGGCAAGGAGCCAGTGCGCTTTTTCGAGATGAATCTTAAGCGCGTCGGAAATACCGATTGGCCCGCCGCCGGAGCGATTCCGCAAAAGTAAGGCGTTTTCTTGAGCTCTGGGCGAGATCCCTTTAGAGTGCTATCTCGCCTGCTTCCCAATTGACCTCCAACCTGGTAACAGCATGGAAAATGATCGGCCAGGCCCTAAACGCGGTCCGACTAAACGGGGATTCCTGAGTCCTCGCCTGGTTAGGGCCGTTTCCTTCTGGACCACAAGCCTGTGTGTGTTGGTCGCCGTAGTCGCGTGCCTGCTCGCGATTTGGAAGTTCACCGGGGCGGATGCGCTGTGGCGAACTGTGGCGACGTGTGCGGTTATTGGCGGCGGTACGGTCGCCTTCTATTTGATCAATACGCTCTTCGGCTATCCCCTGGAATAGCGGCCTCTGTATGACGGATGACTTCTACTGCGAGGAAGTGTTAAGCGGGCGCACCCCAATCGTGAAGGTTGCCGAAACGGATAACGTCCTGGCGTTCCATCACACGCGGCCTTTCTATCCGGTCCACGTGGTTGTAATTCCTAAACTTCATATTGCATCGCTGCTGACCCTGGAAAAAGCGGATGACAATCTCCTGCTGGAGTTGCTTGCGATCCTGCGTCAAGTTGCGGCGGATATCGTAGAGAAGCATGGGGCCTGTCGCGTGCTGACCAACCTGGGGAACTATCAGGATTCAAAGCATCTGCACTGGCATGTGACGTTCGGGCCACCTCGGGCTTAACGCCTAAAAGCCGAGTTACTGAGTTACATCCCAGCCACTCGCATGCGATAATCCCCGAAAGTTCAGAAACCTCGGGAGGAACGAGCATGCGCTGGAGGGGTGAGCGTCAGAGCGACAACATCGAAGATCGTCGCGGAATGTCACGTGGCGGCATGGCGATTGGTGGAGGGTTGGGCGGCATTGTCATCCTCATCATCGCGTTACTGTTTGGGGCCGATCCCCGGCAGTTGCTGGAACAATTGCCGAACCAGGAGGCTCCCGGCACTCAAACATCGCGACCCACTAACCCCCAGGAAGAGGAGCTAAAGGAGTTTGTGCGGACGGTGCTGGCCAGCACGGAGGATGTTTGGACCGATCTCTTCCGGCAATCCGGCCGCCAGTACCAGAAACCAACCCTGGTGCTCTTCACCGATCGAGTGGATTCAGCATGCGGACGCGCGGGCACATCGGTGGGGCCTTTCTATTGTCCCGGCGACGCGAAGCTCTATCTCGATTTCGCCTTCTTCCACGAATTGCAGACACGCTTTCGCGCGCCCGGTGATTTTGCCGAGGCCTATGTCATTGCTCACGAAGTGGGCCATCACGTCCAACGCCTGCTCGGGACTATGAACAAGGTTGACGCTGCGCGCGGTCGCATAAGCGAAGCGGAGGCAAACCAACTTTCAGTGCGACTGGAGCTTCAGGCCGACTTTCTTGCCGGCGTTTGGGCCCATTACGCCGAGAAGAAAGGCTTGCTGGAAGCCGGTGACATTGAAGAAGCCTTGGGAGCGGCAAGCGCAGTCGGCGACGATCGTTTGCAACGGGAAGCCCAGGGATATGTGGTGCCGGATTCTTTCACCCACGGCAGCTCCGAACAGCGCATCCGCTGGTTCCGCAAAGGCTTCGAGACCGGCGATATTCGACAAGGCGATACGTTCAGTGTCGGAAACTTGTGAGCCGGTTCATTCTAATTGAGCCACGGTGCACCTCAGGCTTTTGAAACTTCAAGCAATTTCCCGGCGTAACCATCTTGAGTCCGGCGCTGGCGATCTTGAGAATGGACTGCCTAGCTGATGGCTCATCTAAGACTAGATTTCGGTTGTGGGTGAGTTTTTGGAAATCTCATTAGCACCGCACTTCAGTCCGGTGCCGGGTGTGGCAGAGATCGATCGAACCGTTTTAACGGTTTACTGGGTGAAACCGTTGGAAACGGTTAAGTATCGAGGCTCGTCAACAAACACCTGACCGAAGTCAGGTGCTAATGAGATTTCAAACTGACCCGCTACCGATCCCCACCCCCGGGAGTTCATCTTATGTTCTGTCCCAAATGTGGCAAGCGGCAGTTTTCGGATGACATCCGGTTCTGCGCGAAATGCGGCCTGCCCCTGGAGGCCGCCAGGAAATCTGTGACCACCGGCAGCGCCGTTATCGAACAACGGAGATCAAAGAGTCTTTCTCCAAAGACCAAAGGCATCCTGCAAGGCATCGCCATAATCCCGGCTGGTATCGGAGTTATGGCCGTCATTGATATTTTCTATGAAGCCCTCGGCGCGGGGATGATGGCCGGGTTGTACTCGACTTTGACAATGGTCGTGCTGGCCGCAATCGCGCGCATCCTCTATGCAATCCTTATGGAACAAGGCGCCGCACCAGCGACCGGAATAACCGCGCAGCCCCTGCCGCTGGAGCTGGCTCCGGCTGCCACTGACGCAGTCAGCAGTGCGGCGTTGTCCGCTGTTACCGGCGAGATAGTGCAACCACGCAGCGTTACCGAACATACCACCAGACAACTCCAGCCAAATCGTTAGCCCATCCAGCGCAAATGCCAGGAATGGAAGTTCCGAACAGTCTTAAGGAAGTGCTCGCGGAAAACCGCGAAGCGCATGGTCTGGAAGACAGCATTTACTCCGTGCTTACTCGTAGCGCACGCCATCATTACGACCGACGTTCGGCAGTTTACGACGCTGTGGTCGGCACTCGTTTGTATAATTCCGTCATGTGGGGAACTTCACCGCAGGATTATTTTAGTTTTGCGCGCGAAGCGGTTTGCTCATCCGCGTCGGGGAGATTTCTGGATGCGGGTTGTGGCTCAATGCTCTTTACGGCGCCTGCCTATCTGGAGGGCACTCGGCTAATCGTCGCCTTTGATCAATCGCTCGCGATGCTGAGGCGAGCGCGACAAAGATTGATTGAGCTTGCGGGCGCCGTTCCCAAACATATTCTGCTGCTGCAAGCTGACCTAAGTGATTTGCCCTTTCGCGCCGGCTGCTTCGACACCGTGTTATGCATGAATGTGCTGCACCAGTACGAAGATGCGAACGGATTGATCCCGAGACTCAGAGCGCTGCTCCCGACCAACGGACGGCTGTATTTAACCAGCCTGGTATCAAACCGGCGCTTCATCGGCGATCATTATCTGAAGGCCCTCTACGCGACCCGTGAGTTTGTTCTTCCGCGCAGCAAAACGGAATTGAGAGAAATCCTGAACAACGCGCTGGGTGAAGAGTTAGAATATCGAACGACGGGCAACATGGCGTTTGCGATGGCGCGGGTCACCTAGCCATCGCCCAGGGAAAAGTGGATGATCTTCCGGCGCGGGACAATTCTGTTGTGGTTGCTGTTGAGCGCGATCAGCGCTCACGCTTTGCCGTGCGCGCGGATCAAGGCAAAACCCGATGTCTGGGTGACAACCAATGTAAATGCGCTGGTGATAGCAGCGCGCGGCGCTTTCGAGCACGAAGCAGCGCAGGCCGCTTATGAGCAGACTCTGGATCGGATCGGCGACTCGGTTCGTCGCTGCCGGCTGGCTGAGGATGTAGCTATTAGCAGCCGCTATCAGAGGTTTCTCGATTATGTCGCCCTGTTATCCATCGATCGCCAGGACGATCATGATCTCGGGTTCCTGGTTCCCAACGCTGAATACTTTGCCGAGACGGGTCAATACTCACAGATTCCTGAATTCCTACTCGACCAGCACTTTCTTCGCGCGGTCAGCCGCTATGAAACCCTGGACCAGGCGAAGTCTTTTTTGCGACTGCTGAATGCAAAGAGATCGCCGGATGACCAACTCGTCTTTTTCAGTTACCGCTCGCGGCATCTGGGGACTCCCGACAATGATGATAGTTTCCGCCGGCTCCTGATCGTCGTCCCCGGGAATGTACAACTGGGCGTGCCGGAAAAATGGGTGCAGTTTGGCATCACGGATCCCGGCGCCCGCCCGCTGACCCGCAATGTGTCCGTCGTTTCAACCGTTGCCGGCGCAGAGGGAACATCAAATGTCTACTTCAGGGATTTCTTCCGGACTTACCGCCGCAACGGTTCGATCACTATCAAAGGACGCTGGGAGCTCGGAGAAGGTGACGATAATTGCGCGCTGTGTCACAAGAGCGGCGTGTTACCAATTTTCCCTGAGCGCGGAAGCGTCAGCGCCGCAGAGGAGGCGGCGCTACTGGCCGTCAACCGTCGATTTTTAACTTATGGTCCAGCCCGTTTCGGTAAGTATCTGGACGCGGGCAGATTTGGCCCAGGACTCAGCGCGTCGAGTGCGGAGGATCGCCGCCAACGTTTCGGCGGCGCGTTCAGCGAGACAGTTGTAGGTCGCGCGATGACCTGCGTTGCTTGTCATAATTCCGAACGCCTGGGCGCGCTCAATTGGCCGATGGATCGCGTGCTGATCAGCTCGTTCATCAAGGGCGGCAAGATGCCGTT
>JAWVFI010000178.1:0-3484 GCA_033856235.1 Blastocatellia bacterium
TCAGCCACGCCCTGCGCCTCGCCGCTCTGGAAACGTTGCGCCAGGCGGTAAAGCAGATTGTAGTTCGTATTGAAGTGACCCTGAGGATGTGTGCGCGGATACTCTTCCCCTTTGCCGGCGCGCGTCAGTGGTCCTTCGAAGATATCGCCAAAATCAAATACATATTTCCCACTCGGCAGCATCGAATGCGCGACGTACTGGTGCATGAGGCGAAAGCCGGGTCGTTCATAAAGATCTCCGCCCGTGGCGTGTGCATGAGCATCGAGATAGTGGACCAGCCACGGCGTCGAAAAGATCCAGTATTCAAAGCCCTCGTAGTAGTAACCGTCCTGCGAATAGGTCTCCAACACTCGATCGTAGATCGCCCGCGTTAAGCTGGCCCAGGCGGGCGCCTCGGGAGTCTCGTCGTACAACGCGTAGGCTGCGACACCCAGGCCGGCGAGGGGAATGAACGTGTGGTTCTGGCTGTAGGCGAAAGTGCGACCGGGCTTTGGCTTGAAATAATCAGCCAGCAGGCGCGCCTGCTTGATCAATTTCTCGCGATAACGGCTGCGCTCCGCTTCGCTGAGATCGTGATACAGCAAATCATAACCCCAGCCCAACCCGTACAGCAGATGGCCCGCGGCCAAATCTACATTCGGCTTGTTGCTGGCATAGCCCCAGATGTCGTAGCTGACGGCCGCGTCCATGTACTTGCGCGCGGCATCCAGGTATTTCTGGTCGCCTTCGATCTTGTAGGCGAAAGCCGCTTCGGCAATAGCCAGGCCGACATCGTTCTGTTGGCGGCGCTGTTGTGCCGGCGGCGGCGGCGGATCGGTGTCAAGTGCGCGGATATGGCTGATCGCGCGCTGCCAAAGTTCCCGATGCGAGCTGCGAGCGCGTAGACGCAATTCAGCGAGCTCTTTGTCCGTCACGTACACCCGCGGATGGACGCCCATCAACTCCGGCCGCAGCGCCGACTTGCGCGTCCGCATTAGTTCGATCAGCGGGTGCTCGCCTTTAAGTTTCCTGCTCGCGCCGCGTTCCTGCTCCAACTCGCGTGCATCCTGGGCGCGCGACGGCACGTTGGAGAAGAGACTTGAGGCCAGCGCCAGAACCAACACGCTAAGCCAATATTTGTTTGCGTGATACCGAATAATCATCTTCCCAACTGGGCACCCTGCGAATGTTGTCGGGCTCTGCCCCCGGATGTGCGGTAAGGCTTCGCCTTACCGGGTTGCTCCTCGATCTCTAATGAGGCTACTTCTCAGTATTTGGAGGCGCAGCCTCCTTAACTTTTCATTGAATCGAATCGGAAAGGCAGAGCCTTTCCGCACATCAGAGGGCAGAGCCCTGGGGATTTCATCCGATCTGTTTGCCAAACTCGACATAGGCTCCTGAGATCAGTCCATGAACATGCCGCCGTTGATCTCGATGGTCTCGCCGACGAGGTAGCTGGCGGACTCCGAAGCCAAAAAGCAAATGACTTTGCCAACTTCAGCCGGCGTGCCGACGCGACCTAACGGAATCATGCCTGCGTACGCCTTCATCATCTCTGGCGACGAGAAGTGTTCATGGTAAGGAGTATCAATTACTCCTGGAGAGACGGCGTTGACGCGCACTCCGAAAGGCCCCAACTCCTTGGCAAGGCCCTTGGTAAATGTGATCGCGCCACCCTTGGCCGCCGAGTAATGGATCGATCCCAGCGCGCCGCCATTGCGCCCGGCGATCGAAGAAACGTTTATGATTGCGCCCGTCCTGCGCTCCATCATCGAACCGGCCACTGCCTGGCAACAAAGAAACGCGCTCTTCAGATTCAGATCGATGACTTTGTCCCAGCGCTCTTCGGTCAGTTCGAGAATCCTCAAGCGCTCAACCAACGATCCGGCGTTGTTAACAAGTATGTCGATTGGTCCGAATGCAGCGACAGTTTGTTCGACCAGCGACCGGACCTCGCTGGCCCGGGTGACGTTAGCCTGGACGATGATCGCGTTGCCGCCGGCCGCCACTATTTTCGCGCGTGCCGCTTCCGCTCCCGCTTCGTTGCGATGGAAATTGATGGCGACTCGAGCACCATTCGCGGCAAGGGCCTCTGCCGTGGCGCGGCCAATTCCCGATGAGGCGCCGGTCACGAGCGCCACCTTGCCGTTCAAGTCAAAAGAATCACCCACAGTCTGTTTCCTCTGTAACGCAAACTTTAGTTTGCGATGATTGAATGAGTTCACGTACGCGCAAACTGAAGTTTGCGTTACAAAGTCCCGAGCCCCAGGGCCTGCTTCAATGTTACGCGCTTGATCGGACCGGAAAACGCAAACAGTACCAGCGTGCCCAAGACGGGGAGTAAACCCGCGACGACCAGGACCGGCACGTACGAAGAGTGGTCCACGACCCATCCCGTGCCAAAAATAAAAATCATTGAGCCAATACCAGCACCGGTCCCGCCCAGGCCCGCGACTGAGGCGACCGCCCGGTCCGGGAAGAAATCGCTCGGCAGGGTCTGCACGTTATTAATCCAAACCTGAAATCCGAAAAGCACTACGCCGATTAAACCCAGCGCAACCATCGCGTCCTTGGCAAAGGCCGCAAAGATTCCGGCCGGCATCAAGAGGGCCGCGATGAGAATTACTAGCTTGCGTGATCGATCCACGCTCCAGCCCCGGGCGATTAAGTAACCGGACAACCAGCCACCCGAGAGACTGCCCGCGTCGGCGGCAACATAGGGAACCCAAGCGAACAGGCCGATCTTAACCAGAGAGAAGCCGCGCGCGTCAGCGAGATATTTAGGCAGCCAACTGATGTAGAGCCACCAGACCGGATCGGTTAAAAACCGCGCCATGATGATCGCCCAGACCTGCCGGTAGCGCAGCAGCTCTCTCCAACCAAGCGACAGGGATGGCTCAACTTCGAGAGCGCCTGACTCACCCTCGGTCCTCTGTCCCTCGCGGATCAGCTGGCGCTCCTCTTCCCCCAGCCATTTATGACGATCCGGTGTCTGATAGAAGAAAAGCCACAACCCCAACCAGGCGAACCCAAGTGATCCCGTCACCAGGAATGTCGTTTGCCATCCATACGCCAGACTGAGCCAAACGATCAGGGGCGGTGCAACCACGGAACCGATTGCCGCGCCACTATTGAAGATGGCCATTCCAAAGGCGCGCTCGCGAATCGGAAACCATTCGGCCACTGTTTTGGCAGCGCCCGGCCAGTTTCCTGCCTCACCGAGACCCAGCACGAAACGCAGGACACTGAGACTGGCGAGACCACGCGCGAAGGCATGCGCCATCGCCGCAATCGACCACAGGACAATCGAACAGACGAACCCTCGTTTAGTACCGACGCGATCGTAAAGCTTTCCCGAAAGGCTTTGGCTAATTGTGTAAGCCAGTAGAAACCAGGTAATGATGCCGCCAAACTCAGTATTGCTGAGACCCAGGTCGCGAGTGATAACGGGCGCCAGGACCGAGATCGTCAGCCGATCGATGTAATTGATCAGGGTGGCGAGAAA
>JAWVFI010000179.1:0-18761 GCA_033856235.1 Blastocatellia bacterium
ATCGAAGCCAGCAAGAGCGCAAGCGGCACTGCGACGAAGAGCGCGTAGCTCGCCCTTTCGAGCAAATCTTCCTGGTCATGAAGCGAGCGCAGCACGATGAGTGTGTATGGACTTCCCTGTGCCTGCACCCGGCGTCCGGCCACGCGGTAATCGTTGTCGCCGTCCGACAGAGTGGCAAAGTAAAGCGCCGGTACCGGAGTGCGAGCGACCGCGTCCAGCACTCCTGAAATCTTTGCGGCCCCTATCAAGCTCATTGTCTGGCGTGCCCGGCCAGGCTCTTTTCTATTCTGAGGTACAGCGCTGGCGGCAACCTCGCGACGCGCGTCCGTGTACAAAACAACTTGGTAATCCCTAAATTGGTTTTGGGTGACCGCTTCCTTTACCGCTTCATCGGGAGTGCTCTTCACATCCTCGCCCCGAGTAGCCTTTGCTTCGCCCTGATGACTGTCGGCCTCTTCATTTGCTAGCGTGGCTGCGAAGGCGTTAGCCATCTCTCCCAGAGCATCGTCTGTGCGACGGTTGAGTGTGTATGAGAGGAAAAAGTAACCGGCAAGTGCAAAAGCAACGAGAGCGATCGCGAGTATGCCCGTGTACCAGAGAGTCAGCCGTGCGCGTACTGAGCTAAACATCTTCGCTCCCATCTTCAGATGGAACGCGCAACTCGTAGCCCGCGCCACGCCTGGTATGGATGAGCGGCGTGCCGAAAGGCTCGTCAACCTTTCGCCGCAACCGATTAATGTAAACCTCTATCAGTTTCGAGAAGGGGTCAAACGTATCGTCCCAGACGTGCTCGGAGATTTCTTCGCGCCCGACAACTTTGCCCGCATTGCGCGCGAGGTACTCAAGCAGCGTGTACTCTTTGGTAGTGAGCTCGATTGGTTGTCCCTTTCGTGTGACTCGCTGCCCACGCGTGTCTATCTCAAGATCGCCGACTGTGATAATCGTTGGGCGCAACTCCTGACCGCGCCGCAGCAGTGCGCGCAGCCGCGCGAGAAGTTCACCGAACTCGAAAGGCTTCGTCAGATAATCGTCGGCGCCGGTGTCGAGGCCACCGATGCGATCCTCCACGGCATCGCGCGCAGTTAGCATTAGGACAGGAATGCGCGACCCCTTCGCGCGCAGTTCGCGGCAGACCTCAAAACCGTCGCGCTTGGGGATCATTACGTCGAGAATAACGGCATCATAATCGTTAATCGAAGCCTGATAGAGCGCGTCTTCGCCATCGCGCGCCACATCGACAGCGTAAGCAGCTCCGCGCAAGCCACGCTTGATCGCCTGGGCCATGCGCGCCTCGTCTTCGACCAATAAAATGCGCATAACCTGTTCCCGAGTCGGTTTAGAGTTCAAGCTTTAGCTTATGCTTTAATCAGCAACCTAAAGGTTGAACTCTGAACGCTCTTCAACTGAACTTCCGCATCCGGCTAACCAGAAATCCAAACCAAATAGTTACTATCGACAGAATGACAATTGTCAGGATGCTGATCATAAGGTGGTTGTTCCACGCCAAAGCTATAATCTCAAAGACACCGATTACGACCAGCCAGGGCAACTCCCAGAACACCACTGCGCGATAGAAATCTCTTTCTTTACCACGCGGCAAGGTCAGAAACTCATGACCATCCCACACCAGGTAGACCAAAAGAAAAATAAAGTAACAGAAGAGAATGACTTTATTGTGCGGCAGGCTGCGGGGGTTATCTACGTCTATTGATATTACGGTTGCGTAGAAAGCAAGCAGAAATACAATATCGCACACGAAAGACCACCAGTAATACCCTTTAGTAAAAACGATATAGAGATAGTCACAGACATAGAATCCAATCGAAATGACAACCAACGTCCATTTAATCCAGACGATTGCACTAAGCGGATATTGTTCCCTTAACACATGAGCGATAGTGAAAAACAGTTGATACAGAATCGTGCCGAGGACGGCTGGATATATCAATCCCAGCATCAACTCTTGCCTAACCGGCCTGTTTGATTCTCTAGACATGAGATCTCGAACTCGTCTGTCGGCTAGCGTTGCGCAACCGCTTCTATCAGTCAAGGCTTACAGTTAAGCGGCGCGTCATCAATCGCAGATGCGATCGTAGACGCGCCGTCAACTGGCCTACTCCTGCTTCAGTGGAAAAGGTTTTCCAGATTGTCCACTTCGTTAAGCACCGGCGTTGCCACTCGAGCGTAATCGGCAGGTGTCTTAGCTGATTCGACGCGCGCTACCAAAGCGTCGAACTTCTTCGCTTGTGCCGCGCTGTGCGTTTCAATTGCCGAGCGTAAGCTGTCCCACGTGCGTCTCATCTCACGACCAGTCGCCTGCAATTTGTTGGCGTCTTGCGCCTGTGCCCAAACCTCCAACTCACGACCGTAGTAATCAAGCTTGGTTACCTCGACCGGTATGCTCAGCTTGTAAGCTGTGGTCATATCGGCCACGTTCACCGTCACTTGATTGGCCTCTCGCATTGTCGCCGGACGATCTTTCGCTGTGACCGCGCGATCCAGCGTGACGACATTCGCGTCGAGACGGTCGACCGCCGCGCTTTGGTTCTTCACTTCGGTACGCACGTTTTTGACGGCGTCACGAAGCGCCAGGAGTTTGACGTCGGCATTCTTCCAGTCGTTCGCCTTCGCATAGTCGTAGACGTTCTCGCCGTATTCGCCGGCGTTCGCCAACGATGTCGGGACGCTCTCTGTTTTAGTCACAGCCGAGCTTGCATCCGGAGGCATCGCAGCTTTATTTGTTTTAGCCGCGCCCGGCGAAACGGACGAGCACGCGGTAAACCAGCTCATAAAGAAGGCAACAATCAGCGCCACTACGCCGAGGGCAACCGTATTCCACCAGTCATGCGGTTCTCTTGTTCTCAATATTGTATTCATCTTCTTACTCCTCTTTCTTTAAGTCTGCCCGCGCCGGACGCTTCTCACTCATTAAAGCGTCCGGGGCGTTCTGCCTCAGCCAGGTTCCGAATTTCCCCCACCGGAATGGCTGCCCTCAGAGGTACCTGCGGCACGTTGGCTCTGAGTTAATCGGCAGCTTACAGAGCGAGTGGTAAATGCACGGTTAATTTGCGGTTGAAGAGCAAGAGGAGGGGCTAGTTGACGGTGACCGCCATCGTGAAAGTCGTCGTAACAGTGAGATTAGGAATGTTCGATTTCAAGAATGGAATCGACATCGCCCCAAGCCAGTCTATAACTGCTTCTTTGTTCTGATCTTAGGGCCACGATGGACAGGTACGTCGAAGCTGAACCGATGGGAAGCGGAATATGGAGAACAAGGTTGTGAAGATCCTTCTTCCAAGTATTCGTAGTGATTTGATTAGTGGATCTTTCTGGATCCGTGGACCTTTCTGGATCCGCGGTGAAATGGTGATGTCTTGTAAGTGATTGAAAGAATTGGCGTCCCGTACGGGAGTCGAACCCGTGTCGCCGCCGTGAAAGGGCGGTGTCCTGGGCCACTAGACGAACGGGACGTATGGTTGGCGATCAGGAACTGTGAGCGAAGTACGTTAGCGTAAGGAAAACAGTGGTGTCAAACGGGGGAGAGACTAGAGACTAGAGACTAGAGACTAGAAAGCCGGAGTGAGCCTTCGACTAAAATCTGGTGAATCGGAAGCGACAGCCTCGAAAGCGGAATTGTCCCTGCATCCACCCACCAGTCCCTAGCCTCTAGTCCCTAGTCTCTAGCCTCTAATCCCCCGGCACGCTGTCGATCAACTTCTGCAGTCTATCTTTCTCCGCGGCGGTTAGTTCCGTAAACCGCAACGCGAAGCCCATCTCGGGCACGGGGTAGGCGACCTCGCCCCATTGAAAGGCCCATTCGCCGCTGGGGAATTGAATCTCCAGCCGGATCAACTCTCCCTCGGTAACATCGCCGCCGGAGAGGACCATGCAGCCGGTGACGCTGATATCAGAGATGGATGCCTCGTTCTGCTCCATCAATCCTTCCCAGCGTGCGGGAAAGTTGACGCGAATCCGTTTGGCCTGGCGGCGGTCTTGGTCCATGTTTTGGGCTCTGGGGTAATGCAAACTTCAGTTTGCGTTTGCCGATATCCTCCAACGACCCTGGTAGGTCGCGCGGGAGCCCTCCCTGACGGCAGGGCCACTGCCATGAAGTCGCAAACTAACAGTTTGCGTTACTTACTTTCAAGTCCTACTTCCAGACGAACGCGGCGAACGCCAAAGGCGAGGATACGTGCGGGCAGATCCCGCAGCATGGGAATGCGCAACATGAGCCGCACGAACCAGGGGACTCGCAGGGCGCTCGACGAATGCAATGCGGCGGCGATCAAGCGCCGCTGAATCAAACTCTGGATTCCCTGAATGACCTTCGTGGGCCATTCGCGGCGGCGTTGTACTTCAACGAGCTCGGCGATCGTTACGCGCTTTTCTTTCAGTGAGCCGCTGAGAACATTTGCGGCCACCACCGCATCCTGCACCGCATAGTTGATTCCCACGCCGCCCACTGGCGACATCACATGCGCGGCGTCGCCAATGACCAGCAAACCGGGACGATACCAGCGCGGTACGCGACTGGATTCCACTGAAAGGATCGCAATCTGTTTCCAGTCCTGCACATACTCGGCGCGCTCAGGAAATTCCGTCATCAGCTCGGCGATTGAACGGCGCAACGACTCCAGACCGGCTGCCTGGATTTCACGGTAGCTCCCTTTGAGGATGAGGTATGCGACCTGCCATTGATCCAGACGATCGAGCATGACCAGTGCGTGACCTCGGCCGAAATGGCCCAGCACCCCTTCCGGATCGTCGGGCTGCCGCGGGATGCGAAACCAGAGAATGTCCATGGGTGGCGAAGACTTAACGGGTTCAAACCCGGCCAACCGCCGCACGCGTGAGGAACGGCCATCGGCGCCGACAGTAAGCACCGCGCGGACCTCATGCCAACCGTCGCGGCGGTGGTAGCGGACGCCTTTCACTGCGCCTTTCTCTTCGATCAATTCCCGAACGCTCGCTCCCATGATCAGATGAAAACTCGGATACTGCTTTGCTTCCGCGGCGATGAACTCAAGGAACTGCACCTGGGGCAGGAGGGCAATGTAAGGGAACTTCGTATGCAGCCGTTTGAAATCAGCGATGGTCACCGGACCGTCGGGTGTTACGAAAGTGCCGGTGTGAATCTTGCTGTGGCGCAAAGTCAGCAGGCGATCTGCGAGGCCGAGTTGATCAAGAATTTCCAGAACCGATGGATGGATCGTGTCGCCGCGAAAATCGCGATCGAAATCCTCGTGGGCTTCCAGCAGAGTTACATCAATGCCCTGCCGCGCGAGGATCCGCGCCAGCATCACGCCACCCGGTCCGGCGCCGACGATACAGCAAGTCGTCTGATGCCGGCTTTCAATTTCGTGATCTGCTGCTGGTTTCCGTGGCTCCGGAGATGAATCGCCGAGGGGCTGAGTCGTGGCCATGGGCGCAAGGCTACGTTTTGTTTATCGATGCGTCAATTCCTAAGTATCAACTCAACTACAGCACCGTGTTGCACAAACAAGTGGCCATATCTAAAGACCGGCTTTGATTCGCGTTACTTCTTGGGACTCGTCTTTTCGTGAATCGTGCCTGCCGAATCGCTATCAGACTGGTTTGTACAAAAACTACAATTTCGTGTTCTTTAGTGTTCTGGTGTGCTTTCGTGAATCGTATCACTGCGATTCCTCAGCGCACGATTCACGAAGTACAAGAATCCCACGAAATGACACGAATCCCAGGAAGCAACGCCGTCTTGGGCGTTGTCACTTCTTTGCTTCGAATTGCCGTGGACTTTTGTGCAACGCATTCCATCACAATATTTTTGATCACACCGTATCTTTCTTCGCCCTCGCGGTAATAAGCATTAGGAACTTTCTTTAGAGCGAATCCCAAGGCGGAACAGCACCAGCGTTGTCCTCGCCTGTAGCGAACGCGCCAGTCGCACGTCTCCCTTAGTCTCCCCGCCCACCGCCAAACATGGAGGTCGTTATGAAACGGTGCGATTTCTGCAAGGAAACGTTCGATGGCGATCTTTGCTTCTGTCCGAATGACGGCCGACCGCTCAGCCACCAACAGGGGATAAACCCTGCCGCTCCCGGCCGGAGGGAATTCAGCGTGACAATGGTTGATAGCGTTGGCCTGCCTGGCCGGCTGGCAATCGAGGCGCGAGATGTCTCTCAACGCTTGCAGCAGGCATGGCCCGCCTTTAGACGCGATCCGCTCGGTGTGTGCCGCCATGCCTTCATCGCCGGCGTGGGTAAAGTGAAGCAGGTCTTCTCCGCTCCCTACGTGCGCACTGCTGGTGTCACCTCTATCTGCCTGGTCCTTTGCGTGGTCCTGATGGTTCTGATACTGGATCGCGCCGCGGTTTATTTCCCTCCGGCGAATGACAATACTGAAGAGTCAGGCGACATTGTTTCTTTCCTCATTCCCAGCGCCGACGCCCATCCTGATTCATCCGGTGTCGGGGTTGGATCCAATGGCCGCGTGGGCTTGCGCGAAGGAACAGGGGAGGGATCTAATTCCGAGTCTCAGCGATCTCGCGGCGGCGGCGGCGGCGGCGCTCACAGTCCAATCCCAGCGGCGTACGGCAGCGTGCCGCAACCATCAGAAATTCCTGCGCCCATCAATCCGCCGGTTCCCAGTGCGGCACTTCCCATGGCGGGTGTCGATCTCGATCCTGATTTATGGCGGCATCTTCCCCTGACTGCGTATGGCGATCCCCTTTCGCACGCGGGGCTGCCTTCGAAAGGGCCAGGTGAAGGTGACGGTATCGGCGGGGGAAGCGGGTTGGGTGTTGGCAATGGGAACGGCAACGGTCTCGGTCCCGGAGCAGACGGAAACACCGGCGGGGATCGGAACAAGCCTGGAAGCGGCGGGCCGGGAGGGTCTAATGGCAACTATCCGGACGAGCCGAATCGCATTTACACAAAGGACGAGGTGACACAGCGGGCAATAGTCATTTCGAAACCGGAAGCCCTCTACACCGAAGAAGCGCGACGCAATCAAGTCACCGGCACCGCGATACTGCGAGTGGTGTTTTCTCTCTCGGGTGAGGTTACAAATATTCGCGCGATTCACCCGCTGCCGATGGGCCTAACTGAAAATGCGATTGCGGCGGCCCGGCGAATTCGCTTCCGGCCGGCTACGAGAAATGGCCGGCCGGTTTCGGTGTACGTGCAGTTGGAATACAACTTCAGCATCTATTGAAGGCTGCGGCCATCGCCAGCCGCTTCGAGCGCATCAATGTGACAGTCATTTGCAAGGTCTCCCATTTTCCACGTTCTAATCCTGAGCAAGGATGGAACTCGCTTGGCCGCCAACAAAAGGGAACAACGGACCTCAGTAGACGTCTAAGCCCTTTAGCTGAACACAAAGCGGGACATCCGGCCGATTTCTGAGACAGTGATCTCAACCAGGAGAATTCTATGCATCGCACAATCCTTTCCCGCTCGACCTCGCTGTTCGCCATAGTCGCCGTGGTAATCGCTTTGACATGGATTGCAGCCTTCAGGCGCACTCCCGTAGTAGCCGCGGCCGCCAGCGCCGAAACGCAGGGGGCGCTACAAATCGTGGATTCCTCCGGCAAGCTCCAGGGGCTCTGTCCGCTGAAACATACGGATGTGAAGGCCGAGATCAGCGGATTCCTTACCCGGGTAACGGTGACGCAGGAGTTTTCGAATCCGTTCAAGGAGAAGATTGAAGCGGTTTACACTTTTCCCCTCCCACAGAACGCAGCGGTCGATGACATGACGATGCTGGTCGGCGATCGGACCGTCCGCGGGCGAATCCTGCGACGAGAACAAGCTCAGGCTGTTTATGAAGCGGCGAAAACAAATGGCCAGGTGGCCAGCCTGTTGGACCAGGAGCGCGCCAATATTTTCACGCAGTCGGTGGCGAACATAATGCCCGGCGAGCAAATCAAGATTACGCTCAGCTACGTGGAAACCTTGAAATACGAAGACGGTTCTTATGAGTTCGTCTTTCCAATGGTTGTTGGCCCGAGATACGTGCCCGGGTCAGTCGCACCTGACAATGGAAATGGAAATGGCAAGGGCAACGGCAATGGCTTCGCATCCGATACGGATCGCGTGCCTGACGCTTCGCGCATCACGCCGCGTCCCGCGCCGGAGGGCATGCGCGCCGGCCACGACATTTCTATCGACGTATCACTCAACGCCGGCGTGCCCATCGACGCGATTGCTTCCAAGTCTCACGAGGTGGAAGTTGATCGGCCATTGGGCCAGCGCGCGCACGTGCAGCTTAAGGACCTGTCGACCATTCCGAACAAAGACTTCATCCTCAAGTACGACGTTGCGGGTCGCAAAATTGAAGACGCTATCCTGACGAACCGAACGGACCGCGGCGGATTCTTTACGATGATCCTGCAGCCACCGGATCGGATTGCGCCCGCCGACGTGACGCCCAAAGAACTGATTTTCGTCCTCGACACCTCCGGCTCAATGAGCGGTTTTCCCATTGAGAAAGCCAAAGAGTCGATGAAGCTGGCGATGGATGGGCTCTATCCGCATGACACTTTTAATCTGATCACGTTTGCCGGCGACACTCAGGTGCTGTTTGACCAGCCGGTGCCGGCTACGAAAGAGAACCTGCAAAAGGCGCAGCAATTTCTGGAAACGCGCCAAGGCGGTGGCGGCACCGAGATGATGAAAGCGATCAAAGCAGCCCTCGATCCTTCGGATGCCCAGGGCCACGTACGCATCGTGTGTTTCATGACCGACGGGTACGTTGGGAATGACATGGAGATCATCGCCGAAGTTCAAAAGCACCCTAACGCGCGGGTCTTTGGATTCGGCATCGGGAGTTCAGTGAATCGTTTCCTCCTGGACAAGATGGCCGAGGAGGGTCGCGGCGAAGTTGAATATGTGGCGCTTAACGATGATGGCTCCGCAGCCGCCAAACGTTTTCACGAGCGAGTGCGCAACCCTTTGCTGACCGATGTGACCGTTGACTGGAATGGATTGCCGGTAACGGATGTTTACCCGCAACGCATTCCGGATCTGTTCAGTGCGAAGCCGGTGATTCTATCGGGCCGGTACACCGCGGGTGGCAAGGGTGTGATCCGACTGAAAGGCAAAATGGGCGGCCAGGACTTCGTCCGCGAGATCGCCGTGGACTTGCCTGAGTCGCAACCGGCCAACGACGTGCTGGCAACGTTATGGGCGCGCACGCGGATTGATGATCTAATGAGCGAGGATTACCAGGGCGCGCAGCGGGGAACGATGAAGGGTGACGTGCAGGAAACCATTACGCAGCTGGGACTGGATTACCGCCTGATGACGCAGTTCACTTCATTCGTAGCGGTCGAAGAGATGATCGTTACGGATGGCGGCAAACCGCGCCGCATTGATGTGCCGATTGAAATGCCTGAGGGTGTGAGCCGGGCGGGCGTTTTTGGCGACGTGCGGACTGAGCAGTTCAGCAGCTTCCCGACGCAACGGACCGTTACGTCCCTATATTCGGTGGGGCAAACGGTGAATGTGACATCAAGGGCAGCAGCAATTAACCCAAGTGCGCCTCCGCCGAAAGTGCAGAGGGCGCGTCTGCCAGTCAATGGTCGAAATGCCGGCGGCAGTGGCTCGGGCGTTGCCGGGAACGCGATGGTCATAGATGCAGACGAAGCCATGCCCGTGGTTTCGCCGGAAGAACAGAAGCGTCACGACGCATTGATGAAGTTCCATCCTGCGATCCTGGCGGTTATCGATCGACTGAAAGAGAAAAATACAAAACCGGGTGTGGACGAGAACAAGTTCATTCACGACGGCAAGGCGGAAATCCAGATTTGGCTGACCGATAAATCGGTCGAGAATCTGGCGAAGCTGAAGGCCCTTGGTTTTGAAGTCGTGCTTGATCCAAAGACTTCGAAGATGGTCATTGGGCGACTGTCGATTGATAAGCTTGGGGCGCTTAGTGAACTGACGTTTATCCGGTACGTAAGTCCGCAGATGGCTGGAATGTAGTTTCGGGAAAAAAGAGCGGGGGCAAGCCACCCTTCCTAACTGCGAGTTTCTTCAGTTGAGCCTGATCGAAAACTTGCAGTTGGGAAGGGTGGCTTGCCCCCGCTCTTTGTCTGCAGATGCAAGTTACAGTAAACGGCGCGTTCTTTCCTTGCTTGCGATGCTGAGCTCGTTGTCGCATTGTAAGGGGAAATCGTCGGGGAGGTTTTGTAATATGTCACGGGTATCTAAATTAATTATCATTCTCGCGCTCGGGGCCTTATCAACCGGGCTGGCAGATGGGCAAACGGCGGCGCTGACTACGACAGCGCGCGACCGCCAATCGGTTAACATCACAATCTACAATTCAAATATCGGTTTGGTGCGCGAGACCCGCAAGTTAACTTTACCGGTCGGTACCGTGTCGCTGCGCTTCGCGGATGTAACGGCGCAGATTAGGCCGGAGACAGTCCACCTGGCTTCGCTGATCGCCGTTGATTCGCTGCGCATTCTGGAACAGAATTATCAGTACGATCTGCTAAATCCGGGGAAATTGCTCGACAAATACGTCGGCAAGGAAGTCACGCTCGTGATGCGCCGGTTCCGCGACAACACTGAAATTCTGGAGCCCGTACTGGCGACTCTGCTATCGAACAATGGCGGTCAGGTGTGGCGCATCAACGGGCAGATCGTCATCAATCCCACGAACATTGTAGAGACCCGGTTCCCCGATCTGCCGCGAAACCTGGTTGCCAGTCCAACCCTGGTTTGGGAGCTGGAGAACCGGGGCGCAACATCGCAGACGATCGAAGCGAGTTATCTGACTGCGGGAATGAACTGGGTAGCCGACTACGTCCTCGTGGTGAACAACGACGACACTAAAGGCGACTTGCAAGGTTGGGTGACTTTAACCAACACCAGCGGCGCCAGCTTTGAAGACGCGCGGCTGCAACTGGTCGCCGGAAACGTGAATAGAGTGCAGGAGCAAATGGCTGCGCGGGGCGGCTTCGCCAACAAGGCGATGGACAGCGTCTCGCAATTTGAAGAGCAGGGATTCTTTGAATATCACCTTTACACGCTGCAGCGGCCGACGACTATCCGCGAACAGGAGACGAAGCAGGTTTCGTTGCTGGAAGCGAGCGACTTTGTATTGAGCAAAGCATTTGAGGTGAATGGCCAGCGCTATTATTACAATGCCGGTTACAACAATCCGGGCCAGGCAATTAAGGAAAAGGTTGGCGTGTATGTGCAGTTTCGGAACGCGCAACAAAACAAGCTGGGCATGCCGTTACCCGCTGGGACAGTCCGTCTCTATAAAAAGGACGACAAGGGCGGCCAGCAGTTCATTGGTGAGGACCGCATCGACCACACGCCCAAGGACGAAGACGTGCGCGTCAAGGTGGGCGACGCTTTCGACATCGTGGCTGAGCGAAAGCAGACCGACTATAAGGTCCTGGCGCCGAACCTTTACGAGTACGGCTACGAGATCAAAATCCGTAATCATAAAGACGTGCCGGTCACCGTTATCGTCAACGAACCGATCGGCGGCGACTGGGAAATGCTTTCCTCAACTTTTGAAGCGGAGAAGACCGCAGCATTCGCGGCGCGTTTCAAAGTGCCGGTAGCGAAAGACGGCGAGGCGCGGCTGGCGTATCGAGTGCGGGTGAAGTACTAAGACATTCTTCAGAGGAATGGTTGTAGTGGCGTCCCTCCGTGGGCGCCCCCTTCGTATTATGGCCCTTAAGAGTGCTGGAAGTCGGCGCCCACGGAGGGACGCCCCTACAATTTCTCTCCGATTCCAGTTGCTCTCCAGTTGAGTCTTCGCCGATCACTCGTTAGACTCTCAAGCTTTCGACTCCACTTCCATCCGAGGCATTGAGTTGTCCCCTGGTCCAATCGTAATGAAATTCGGCGGCACGTCTGTCGAAGACGCGCCGGCTTTTTTGCGAGTCGCACAGATTGTGAAAGAGCGACAGGAGCTGCGACCGGTCATAGTCGTGTCGGCGATGAGCGGCATGACCGACGCCCTGGTACAATTCGTGGAATCGGCAGGCAACCGCGAAAACGGATTGGAGTTGATCGAACGACAATTCGCTCGGCACGTCGACGTGGCGCGTAGCTTGTTGCCCGATGACGCCTTGAATTCCTTCCTCGCAGTGGTCCAAACAAACCGGGCAAGGCTGAGTAAACTTTTTCAAGTGCTATCAGAATTCGACGCTTGGGAAATCAAATTGAAGGATGAGGCGCTGGCCGTCGGCGAGGACCTTTCCAGCACTTTGCTGGCCTGGGTGCTGAAGGAACGCGGTATCTCAGCGCAGCACCTGGATGCTCGTCAGTGCATCATCACTGACCACGACTTCGGAGCCGCCACGCCGGAGCTGGAGAACACGTTCCAACGCACGAAGTCGCTGATCACTCCGTTGCTGGCGGAGGGCTTTACTCCGGTTTTGGGAGGCTTCATCGCGGCCCACTGGAGTGGCTGCACCACCACGCTGGGACGTGGAGGCTCAGATTATTCAGCGGCATTGATTGGCGCAGCGCTGACCGCTAGTGAGATTCAAATCTGGACCGACGTTAATGGTGTCCTGAACGCCGATCCTAAGGTAGTGCCGGAGGCAACGTCGGTTCCGGCGCTGTCGTATGCAGAGGCGGCTGAGCTGGCTTACTTCGGCGCCAGGGTCCTGCACCCGAAAACGATTCAGCCGGCGGTGGAGGGCAACATTCCGGTGCGCATTTGCAACTCACGCGCGCCCGACGAGCCGGGTACCCTCGTGCGCGCCGAGAGCGAAGCGGCAGCCGGCGGCGTCAAAGCGATCGCCCACAAGACCGGCGTCACCACGATCCAAATAACATCAGCCCGCATGTTGGGCGCCTACGGTTTTCTGCGCGCGCTGTTTGAAGTTTTCGACAAACATCGCACGGTGGTGGACGTCGTTACCACGTCAGAGGTCAGCGTTTCGCTTTCAGTTGATACGGCGCCTCCCACAGCATTGCTTAAAGAGTTGCGGCAGTTAGGCGCGGTGCGCGTCGAGGGAGACCGGGCAATCATCTGCGTGGTAGGAGCGGGCCTGAGCGGCACGCCGGGAATCGCGGCGCGCGTTTTCAACACCATCAGTGATATTAACGTCAGCCTGATTTCTCAGGGGGCGTCGAGCGTGAACCTGACCTTCGCGATCGACGAACAATTCGTAGGCCAAGCGGTGTCACGTTTGCATAAGGCCTTCTTCGAAGAGGCGTAGGACAGGCATTCCTTCCTGTCCAAGAGTACCTGGAAATTCGAAGCAAACAAGTGACAATGTCTGAGACAGGCGTCGATTCGTGTCACTCCGTGATTTTCGTGTATTTCGTTAACCGTGCGCTTACGAATCGCAGTGATACGATTCACGAAAGGAACGAAGAGCACTAAAGAACACGAAATCGGAGTTCTGTGCAATGGACCGCGACAAGGGACAGACAAGAATATCTGTCCTACTCTGAGCATCAATGGATTTATTTGAACTGACAAGAAAACTGATTGACATCCCATCAGTCAGCGGCGATGAAGGGGCTGCGACGCAGTTTCTCTGCCATCACCTCGAAGGCCTTGGCTATATTGTCGAAACGCAAAGCGTCGCCGGCGAGCGGCAAAACGTCATCGCCACCACCGGCGCGCCGCCCCGGGTAGTGCTCTCGACACACACTGATACCGTGCCGCCTTACATCGCCTCCAGCGAGGACGCCGACTTCATTCACGGCCGCGGCGCTTGCGACGCCAAGGGAATTATCGCGGCCCAGATCTTCGCCGCAGAAAAAGTGCGCGCCGCAGGTTTGAATGAAATTGGTTTACTGTTCACGGTCGATGAAGAGCAGGCCAGCCTGGGCGCACGGGCCGCTAATGATCATCCGCTCGCGAAGGAAAGTCGTTTCCTGATAAACGGCGAACCGACTGACAATCGTTTGGCTATCGGCACGAAGGGTGCCTTGCGTGTATTGCTGAAAACCGAAGGCCGGGCCGCGCATTCCGCATATCCGGAACAGGGCGAGTCGGCGGTTGAGAAACTGCTGGATGTGCTGGCCAGCATTCGCGCCTGCGTCTGGCCGGCCGATGAATTGTTTGGCGAAACAACCTGCAACATAGGAATAATTGACGGCGGAACGCGGGCGAACGTCATTCCCGCACACGCCAGCGCTGATTTGCTACTGCGGCTGGCGACTGACAAGACGCAGGTGAAGAAGATTCTCGCGGATGCGGTAGCCGGACGGGCCACCTTGGAATACACTTCCGAGCACAATCCGGTTCGTTTGCGCTCGGTCGAAGGATTAAAGCAGTGCGTTGTGCGTTTTACGACTGACATTCCCTACCTGTCGAACTGGGGCGCGCCTTTATTAATTGGACCAGGTTCAATCCTGAATGCGCATACAAGCCACGAGAAAGTTTCTAAGAGTGAATTGGTGAGCGCGGTTGAGCTTTACGTGAAACTCGTTAAGGAGCTTACGAATACCTGGTGAAAATCGCTTTAATCGGAAACGGCGCCATGGGGCAAATGGTTGCGGACCTGGCTCGCGAAGCGGGCGATGAAGTCGGGGCCATAATCACTTCTGAGAACTCGGCTGACGTATCGCAACTTGCCCAACGTTTGACCGGCCACCAGGTGGCGATTGATTTCTCCGTAGCCGGCGCGGTCGTGGCCCATGTGGAAGCTTGTGTTCGTGCCGGCGTGCCTTTAGTGGAGGGAACTACGGGTTGGCAGGCACATGAAGCTGACGTTCGCCGCCTGGTAAGTGAGCACCAGGGGGCACTCGTGTTCGGAGCTAACTTCTCGATCGGCGTGAATGTCTTCTACCGCATCGCGGCCCATGCCGCGTCGTTGTTGGCCAACATCGAAGGGTATGATCCGTTTATCGAAGAAGCCCATCACAAACGCAAACGCGACGCACCGTCGGGAACGGCGCTGCACTTGAGCGAATTATTGGCCCGAGCGATGAAGGGCCGGGAGATTCCGGTTTCATCCACCCGCGCCGGCAGCATTCCCGGAACGCATCGCGTAGGCTTTGATTCTGCAGTGGACCAAATCACCTTGACGCACATGGCACGGTCACGCCGGGGATTCGCCGCCGGCGCGCTGCTTGCCGCCCGCTGGATCGCCGGGCGTAAAGGAACGTATGAGTTCTCGGAAGTGATCGACGAGATACTGAAAACGAACGGCGCCTCCACCGTTTAGAGGCGGGCTACCGCCCGCCTTTTGAAGGAGGCGAAACCGGCGGGCAGTAGCCCGGCGCTAAACAGCGAGGGGAACTCTCTCAAAGGATATTTTTAAATGACTATGAAGGTTGATTGGCTGCGTGGCTGCGCGACAGCGCTGGTGACTCCGTTCACCGCCAGCGGTGAGGTCGATGGAGTTCGCATGCGGGCCCTGATCGATTATCAGTTGAACAACGGCGTGCGGTTGCTCGTGCCCTGCGGCACCACCGGCGAGAGCGCGACCATGACTGAAGGCGAAGATGAGCGCGTAATCCAACTTACGATCGAACTAGCGCGCGGTCGCGGAAAGGTAATTGCCGGCACTGGCAGCAATTCGACCGCGGCAGCTTGCCAGTATTCCGAACGCGCCCGCGAACTCGGCGCCGATGCGGTCCTGGTTGTGGCTCCGTTCTACAACAAGCCGACTCAGGAGGGACTCTACGCACATTTTCGCGCGGTGGCCGAATCCGTGAGGGGTTTGCCGGTTGTGATTTACAACGTACCGGGGCGTACCTCTTCAAACATTTCGGCGGAAACTACATTGCGCCTGGCGCATGACGTGGAAAACATCGTGGCAGTGAAAGAGGCCTCGGGCAATCTCTCTCAGATCATGGAAATCCTGCGTTTGCGTCCGGCAGATTTTCGGGTCTTATCGGGCGATGACGCGGTTACCTTGCCGTTGATTGCACTCGGCGGCGATGGACTGATCTCGGTGGCTTCGAATGAGGCGCCGGAACTCATGTCGCGCCTGGTCGATCTGGCTTTGGCGGGAAAGTGGAATGAAGCGCGCGGGCTACACTTCCGTTTGCTGCCGCTCATGGAGGCAAACTTCATCGAATCAAGCCCCGGCCCGGTGAAAGCCGCGATGGCCATGATGGGCTTGCTGGAAGAGAATTTCCGGCTCCCCCTCGTGCCAATTCAGGAAAAGAGCCGCGAGCGGATTCGCGAAGTGATCACTGAACTGGGCTTACTAAAAGGAACGCCGCATGCTGCGTGAACAAATCGAAGAGCTGGCAAACCGGCAAGACCCCGCATTTACAGCCGCGGACAGATCGCTTTTCGATGATTTCAAGTCGGCGCTTAACCGTGGCGAGATTCGAGCGGCGGAAAAAACAAGTGACGGCGCCTGGCGGGTGAATAGCTGGGTGAAGCGGGGGATCCTGCTCGGCTTTCGCATGGGCACGCTGACTGAAATGTCCGGCTCCGGCCTGCGCTTCTTTGATAAGGACACTTACCCGTTGCATCCGATTACGATTGCCGACAACGTGCGCATCGTTCCCGGTGGCTCGAGCATACGTGACGGCGCCTACATCGCGCCCGGCGTCGTATGTATGCCGCCGATGTACGTGAACGCCGGCGCCTATGTGGACGAAGGAACGATGATCGACAGTCACGCCCTGGTGGGCTCGTGCGCGCAAATCGGCAAGCGGGTCCATCTTTCCGCCGCCGCGCAAATTGGCGGCGTGCTGGAACCGGTGGGCGCGGTGCCGGTAGTGATCGAAGACGACGTGCTGGTGGGTGGCGGTTGCGGCGTGTACGAAGGAACAATTGTGCGCGAGCGCGCGGTGCTGGCGGCGGGAACGATTCTGACTGGATCAACTCCGGTTTACGATCTGGCGCGCGAAACGATCTATCGCCGGACTACTGAGGGCCAGTTGGAGATTCCTGCCGGCGCGGTGGTGGTGCCCGGCTCGCGGGCGGTGCAAAGCGAACGAGGGCGGGAGTGGGGCTTGTCGATATATGCCGCGGTGATCGTTAAGTATCGCGACGAACGGACGCAAAAATCTGTGCAACTGGAAGATTACTTGCGATAAGCAGATCGCCTTGACACGGCACGATTACGTACCTATTTTGGAAACGAGGTTTCCATGATCTACATTCAAATTCCAGAGACTTACCGGACCGATGCCCTGCTCATGCTCGTCAAAGAGGGCCTGTCTGTTGTTTGCCTCCCGCAGAAGAGATATGGAGTGCGCGAGGAACATCTTAAGATTCTCAAACGCAAACGCATCCCTTTCAAAAAACTGGACACAAGTAAGATCCCCATGCCAAAACCCTCCCTGGCTTTATGAGAAAATACGAGATCTACTTGCCTTTGAAATACAACAATGGCGAGGCGATTGAGTCGGAGAAGATAGTTAGAATTTGGGACGAACTCGCTGAGACCTTCGGTGGCGTAACGGTGAGCCCGCTATCAGCGCCATATCAGGGAAGATGGAAGTACGGCGGCGTTGAGTACATTGACGAGATCATAAAGGTCGAAGTCGTAGCGACAAACGACAAAGCGGCAAAGAAGTTCTTGAAAGAGTTCAAAGAACACCTCAAAGAATCTCTTCAGCAGATTGATATTCTGATTACTACCCACGGCATTCAGGTTATCTAAGGTAGAGACGCATAGTCACGCGTCATCTGCTTTAATTGGGTGTATTGGGAACTAATTCTTGAAACAATTCCAACCACCAGCATTCCTGCGCGGAATTGAGAAGAGCGTGATTCGCCAGATCTCGGATCGGGCGGGGCCGGATTGCATCAGTCTCGGTTTGGGGGAACCTGATCTGCCGACGCCGGAGGTAATTCGCCAGGCTGCGATCCGCGTCATCAACGAAGAGCGCAATGGCTACACTTTGCAGTCCGGCCTGCCCGCGCTCCGCGAACGTGTGGCCGCGGATTATCCGCACTTGAATTTGTCGCTCGAGCAGGTGCTAATCACGGCGGGCTCACAGGAGGGGTTATATCTGGCTTTGATGACCCTGGTTGGGCCAGGCGACGAGGTATTGATGCCTAATCCTGGGTTTGTTGCCTACCCGACGATTGTATCGATGGCGGGCGGGCGCTCAGTGTTCTATGAATTGCCAGCGCGGGATGATTTCAGTTTCGATCTTGCAGACTTCAAACGGCGGATTAGTCCGCAAACGAAAGTCGTGATTTGTACCAGTCCTTCCAATCCCACGGGGAGAGCTCTGACCACTGAGGATTTGCAGGGGATGGCGCAAGCCGTCGTTGAAAGCGGATCGAACGCCTGCATTATCAGCGACGAAATCTATCGCGAATTGTATTACACGGATGACCGGCCGGCCTCGATCTCGGAATTCTATCCGCGCTCGATCGTTATCAGTGGTCTTTCAAAATCGATGAGCATGACTGGTTGGCGGCTGGGCTGGATTTGCGGCGACGCGGACATCGTCAACAGCGCTTTGGTGTTGCACGGATACGTGACCACGGCGGCTTCAACGATTTCGCAGAAGGCGGCGCTCGCGGCTTGGACCGCGGACGCGGAAACTGCGCGCCAGCAGCACCGCAGCATTTTTCATCGGCGCCGAGATCATCTGCTGATGGCTTTGCGCGACGAAGCCGGCCTGCCTGCGGTCACTCCGGACGGAGCTTTTTATACGATGGTGGATGTCAGTAGCTTCGGATCGTCGATGGAAGTGGCGGAAGCAATGTTAGAAGCGGGCGTGGTAACAGTTCCGGGTAGCGCCTTTGGCACGCAAAGCGAAGGCTTCCTGCGCGTTTCATTTTGCGCAGCTGAAGCGAAACTTTCGGAAGGCATCGCCCGCATGGAACAGGCATTGCACGCCTTCGAAAAAACAAAATGACAAAAA
>JAWVFI010000180.1:0-13426 GCA_033856235.1 Blastocatellia bacterium
CTCCGTGGCCGCCCCCTTCGTTGACGTTGAGTTTGTGAGAATGAAGGGGGCAGCCACGGAGTGCCGCCCCTACAGGGTTGTTGCATTTCTGCGGCGGGCGAGCACGTAATCGTTGCGCGAGCGCCACAGCAATTGCCAGGAATGTGGTTTTTGGAGGGAGCGCGTGCAGGCACGTTCATTGCTTAAAGAGAAAGATGCTCGGAATTCATATCAACGAACCAGAGGCCGAAACTCAATTTGATCAAACAAACAACTCTCGGCGCCCCGGTTGAGACGAAGGGCACTGGCCTGCATACGGCAGTGCCCGTACAGGTGCGACTGCTGCCCGCGCCGCCTGATACTGGATATGTTTTTCGCCGCACCGATCTGGGCGGGTTTGAAATTCCGGCGACGGTCGAATCAGTGGCGCATTGCAGTTACGCGACCACGTTGATGCGCACGGGCGTGATGCTTTCGACCGTCGAGCATCTGCTGGCGGCGTTGCGCGGGGCGGGCATTGATAACGCCTTCGTCGAAGTCGATAATCTGGAAGTCCCGATCATGGACGGATCCGCCGAACACTTCACGGATATGATCGATCAGGCAGGGACTATCGAGCAGCAACCGGCCCGTCGGGCCTTGCTGGTGCGGGAAAAGGTCAGCGTGGAAAAGGGCAATCGCCGGATTTCAGTCGAGCCGGCCGAGAATTATGAAATCGATTGTCTGATCGACTTTCCCCATCCGTTGATCGGGGTGCAGCATCGTTGCTTTACCATTAGCAACGGCGCGTTTGGTCGTGACATTGCCTCCGCGCGAACGTTTGGCTTCACCGAAGAGATCGAGGCCCTGCGGCGTGCGAACCTGATTCGCGGCGGCTCACTGGATAATGCGATTGTGCTCACCAAGGACGGAATGCTGAACGACACAGGGCTGCGCTTTACCGATGAATTTGTGCGGCACAAAATCCTGGACATCATCGGTGATCTGGCATTGTTGGGGATGCCGCTGTTGGGACGCGTGAAGGCTGAACGCAGCGGTCACATCCTGCACGCGGCGTTGATGTCCAGTCTGCTGCGAAACCGTAACGCCTGGGACATCGTGGATATGTAAAAGTCAGAACCGCCTGCGGTAGCGGGCGGTTGAACTCTCAAGGCAACTTGCTTAATGAGTTAGTTCAACCGCCCGCTACCGCAGGCGGTTCTGACAATTAGCCCCTACAAGACGAACTCGTAGATCAAACGAAGCTGCAGCGAGCCGGAAGTGATTTGCGGTTGAATTTCTTTAGCTCGCAAACGCAAGGCGCCTCCCGCTGGAGCAATCGGAGCCCGCGCCGAAACCTGCTCCAGCGTCAAAACGGTAAAAGGATTATAGCGAGCGTCGATGGCGTTCTGAGCTAAGCCCAGCAACTGTCCGCTGAGCAGTACCGGAACGTTGGTCAGATGAACGTCCTCAATCTTCACGCGGCCCACCAGGGCTTGGCGACTGCGGTCAAACTCCAGATTGATCGTCGCGTTGGCCCAGCCTTCGAATTGAATACATCCCAGGAGAGAAGAATAGTAAGAGCCGGAAAAAGCGAGCGGGGTGACGATGCGGCCATTCTCGAATTGCACGGCCGTCCTGACCCCACCAACTTCACGTTTCAAGCTCGCAGCGTTGCCGCAGCCATACTGTGGCCCGGAACTGCTGAGTGAGACTGTGGGTTCTTTCAAGTTATCAAAGATGGCGTCAAGAAATGCGTTGGCGAACTGCTGAGTGATTGCGACCGTAGCTTCTGCCGTGGGGGAGTTACTGACTTGCCGGCGGCGCCCACTAGACTCCTGCGCGTGGGCGGACGAGATAAACAGAAAAAGCGTCAGGCTGGTTAGAAGTTTTGAATACCTGGACATATCGCAGACTCCACTTTTTCAGCTCCAAAGAGTCGAATGAATCGCCTTCATGAGCCGCGTTCACGCGGCTTTCCCGAAGGGTTGCTAGACCGGCCGTTTGACGGCCGGTTCGATCAGGCCATGAATCGTTAGCCCGCTTCAGCGCGCTTTCAACCGAGGCTTCAGCCGGTGGCTAAGAAATAGAATGGTAAGCACGCTGAAGCGCGCTAAGGGCCGCGGCCCGCAACACAACCAGCGCTCAAGGCGCTGGTCTAGTAACCCTTCGGGAAAGCCCGATGAATCGGGCTTTTGCAACTAACTAATCCTTCTATCACTAACCCACGATTGAGGTCATTACAGCCCGCTGCGCACAATGTCGTGCACTCGAATCAGGCCGACACAGGCTTGCTCGCCATCAACCACCGGCAACACCGAAATCTGCGATGGGCGATCCTCCATCAAGCGCAACGCGTCGAAAGCCAGCATGTCAGGTGTGACCACCACCGGACCGCGCGTCATCAGTTCCTCGCATTTGATATTCGGAAGGTCGGCGTAGTTTGCTTTCTGCAGCGAACGCCGCAGGTCGCCATCGGTTACTATTCCCGCCAGATGGCCGGCGTCATCAATTACGTTGACTGCGCCGAGACCAAAGTTGCTGATCGCCGAAATGACTTCCAGCCACGGCGCGTTGATCGAGACTGTCGGGTTCCCAGCGCCGCTGTGCATCAAATCTGCCACGCGCAAGGTAAGACGCTTTCCCAATTGCCCCGCCGGATGATTTAGCGCGAAGTCAGCAGACGTCAAACCCTTCGCTTGCATCAGTGTCATTGCCAACGCATCGCCGATTGCCAGCGCTACGGTGGTGCTGGTAGTCGGGGCCAGATTCAACGGACAAGCTTCCTGGTCCACCGACGCATCAAGCAACGCGTCCGCGCGCCCGGCCAGCGTCGAATTGACATTGCCGACCAGGGCAATAATTGGCACCTGTCGTCTTTTAAGATAAGGCAGCATCTGAATTAGTTCGTCAGTTTCGCCACTGTTACTCAAAGCGATGACCACATCCTCGGGCGTAACAATTCCCAGCCCGCCGTGAAGAGCGTCAGAAGGATGCAGGTAAATGGACGCCGTACCGCTGCTGGTCATGGTGGCGGCGATTTTTTGCGCGATGATGCCGGATTTGCCCACACCCAGAAGGACAACTTTGCCTTTGCAATTAGTCAAAATCTCGATGACCCGCTCAACCTGATCGCGCTGCAAACGGTTCACGGCGTCGTCGATGGCTCGCGCTTCCATCTGCAGGAGGCTGACGATTTGCTCAAAATAATTTTCAGGCACGGTAATTAGCCGCGGATTTACGCGGATAGGCGCGGAGAGATCAAGACATTGGGATGTGTGGGCTGGAAAGTTCTCAGTTCAGTTCGATCTGCACAGGCCCGCAACTGATTCTTCATCCGATTTCCAACCTCTGACTGCTGTCATCCGTTAATGGTACCCGCGGCAGGGGTCGAACCTGCGACCTCTCGCTCCGGAGGCGAGCGCTCTAATCCACTGAGCTACGCGGGCATTTGGGAAGTGACAAGATAGCATAGTGGCGATAGAGCTGGCCAAGTTGCGGTATGTTGGAGTCAGCTGTGGGAAAAGGAATTACCCGCTATCGCCGCGTTCGCTGCAAGCCATTGTTGGAATGTGTGTCGATGTTGATGATCTCTTTCTCATCACCCATGTATCTATAGACTATCCCTATCGTGTCACCTGCTTCCAGGGACTGAAAAATCTCTTTTCCTTCAGGACCCAATGGTAAAACCGATCGCCGTACTTGGCGATGCGCACTTGTTCGGAAGCAGTCAACTCGCTTCGCTTCGGTTCCGGCACTTGATCGAAATTCTTGATCCGGTAGTAGACCCGCCAACGTTCGGTACCCGGAGACATTTCAATAACATCACCCAAATCGCTTACATAAGAATGATTAAGCTGATCAAACTTGACGTACTCCTTACGCATGACGGTGGCTGTTGTGTGACGCGACGCTTTAGCCTGATTCAACTCTTCAATACCTTGATCAAGCTTACGCCAAACAAAATAGCCAGACGCGCCGATGAGAATAAGAACGACGAGTGAAACGAGTAAGCCTGTATTTAGAGAGCGCTTCATGACTCTTCTGCCGTTGAGATAGGAAGCAGTTCCATTTACGCAGCTGAAACTGCCCATCGCATGCTTCCTGGTTTCAGGATCTGATCCGCGGCTATCCGCGTAAATCTGCGGCTAGCTCTTCCCGCTCGCCTACGTCACAGCCCGATCCGTGATCTCCAAAGCCTTGTCGATAATCGCAAACGCTTCACGCATTTCGGCTTCAGTGATCGACAGCGGCGGGTTCGTGAAGAACGTGTTCCAGCGCACGAACGTATAGAGGCCTTCCTGCCTAAAGAACTTGCCCAACTCCTGCATCTCCGGCGATGTGCCGTTGAAGGGCGCCATCGGCTCGCGAGTTTCAGGATTTCGCACTACTTCGACAATTCCGAAGAGCCCTATATTCCGCGTTGCGCCCACCGACGGATGCCGGCGCTGGAGATCCTCGAGCAAGTCGCGCATCACGCCGCCCATGCGCCGGGCATTCTCAATGAGCTGATCTTCTTCATACACGGCAATGGTTGCGAGGGCCGCCGCACAGGCCAGCGGATGGCTGTTGTAAGTGAGGCCACCATAGAAAACATTCTTCTCAAAGTGATCGGCGATTTGTCGTCGCATACCCACCGCGCCTAGTTGCACATAGGCACTGGTCAAACCCTTGGCCATCGAGATCAAATCGGGCACCACCTTCCAGTGATCCACCGAGAACCATTCGCCGGTGCGTCCAAAGCCTGCCATTACTTCGTCGGCAATCAGGAGAATGCCGTACTTGTCGCACAGCGCTCGCAATCCCTGCATGTAGCCGTCAGGTGGAATCAGAACGCCGTTGGTGCCAACCACCGGCTCAACGATGATGGCGGCCACAGTCTTGGCGCCTTCCAGCTCCAGAATTTCTTCGGTCCGCGCCAGCACTTCTTCCGTCGTGTCGGAACCTTTTTGAATGCCATGGTAGAAGTCTGGGATGCGAAAGACGCCCGGGATGCCGGGTTCCGCCGCCCACCGGCGGGGATCGCCAGTCAGCGTCAGGGCGCCGGCGGTGCCGCCGTGGTAGGAGCGATAACGGGCGCCAATCTTATGGCGGCCACTAAACATCCGCGCAATTCGGATGGCATTCTCATTGGCTTCGGCGCCACCGTTCGTAAAGAAAAACGCGTCGATGTCCCCCGGCGTGATCTCCGCCAGCTTCACGCTCAAGCGCGCGCGGACCTCGGTGGCCATGAACGGATTTGCATAGGCGAGCGTTGCAGCCTGTTCCTGAATGGCGCGAATCACCCGCTCGTCGCCGTGGCCGATGTTTACGCACATCAACTGACTGTTGAAGTCTATGTAGCGCTTTCCTTCCGGCGTCCAGAAATAGATGCCTTTGGATCCCGCGACGGGAATAGGATCCACTGCCGCCTGCGCGGACCATTCAAAAAGCGTGTGCCGGCGGCACAGTTCGACGATCTCTTCGCCGCTCATGGTTTCGATAGTTGCACTCATGGGCGCGATGCTACCCAAATCGGGGGCAGTTCACAACCTGAGTGTGGGGCTGTGAAGCAGGCTGGAGTGTATCACTGGTTAGTTACGCAGTCTTGCTGGTCAGCATGCGGAGCATCATCTGGACCTAACGCGGTGTGAAGGGCTTGGGCAAAAATACCTGCGCCCCCGCTGCGACGCTGTCATCCCAGACCTTCGGATCTCGTTCTGTCAACCGTCCAACGAATAATCATCCCAGTTGCGGGGCTGGCAGGGCGGGTGCCTCGCGCGTGCCGTTTGCTTCAAACTCGCGAAGCACTACCGCATAACAATCGGGACAAATGCCGTGGCTGAATTGCACGTCCGTGTGATCGGAAATGTAGCTCTCCACTTTCTGCCAGTAGTTCTGGTCATCGCGAATCATTTTGCAGTAGGAACAGATGGGAAGAATTCCCTGCAGCTCTTTGACCTGCGAGAGCGCGGCTTCCAGCTGCTGCACGCGTTCAGCCAGGGTTTGCTGCAGCGCCAGCATCTGCACGCCGACGCCCACTCTGACTCTTAGTTCCTCTCGATGAAACGGCTTCGTTAGATAGTCATTTGCTCCGGCACTGATGCCCTCGACCACCTGGTCCTTAGCGCTCATCGCGCTCAGCAGAATGAGGTAAGGCGGTATGGCGCGGGACAACTGGCGCACTTTCCGGCAAATCTCCAGTCCGTCCATTTGCGGCATCATGATGTCGAGAATCGCCAACCCCGGGGCATCGTCGCCTTGCAGCACTTCCCAAGCTTCGGCGCCGTCGAGAGTGACTGTTACGTCATAGCCCCAATTGACGAGGGTCGCCTCCAGGATGCGGCGTGAAACAGCATTGTCTTCCGCGATTAGGATCTTCATTGGCTTTGTTCTCCGGCTGGCCGCCGTTCGGCTTGCAGGGCTCGGTTCACTCCTTCGACTTCCTGGTCGAGTTTCGCCATTAAGGCGACGCCATCACCATTCTTCATTTCTGTCTTTTCAAATGATTCATAGAGATCGGCCAATGGCCCGGCTCCAATATTTGCGCTGCTGCCTTTAAGTAGATGCGCCAGTCGCCGCACTTCTTTCGTGTCTCCCTGTGCTACGGCCTGCCGCAGAATTCTGAGTTGGATCGCGGAGTCCGCCATAAATAGGTCAATCAGTTCCGTGACGAGATCCGGTTTGCCCGGTTGTTGGATCTCCCTCAGACCAGCCAGCACCGAAAGGTCCACCGCCTCCAGTTTGGCAGTCTCAATCCCTGATTGCGGCTGATCCGTCGGCTCGCAATGTAATGCCCCGGCTGTCGGCTTAAGCCATTGTTCCAACATGCGGCAAAGAACATCTAATTTGACCGGCTTACTTAGATAATCGTCCATGCCCGCGGCTAAACATTTTTCGCGCTCGCCGGCCAGCGCGTGCGCCGTCATGGCGATGACTATGGTGCCATGACTCAAACCTTCCTCACGCCGCCGGATTTCCGCGGTTGCTTCATAGCCATCCAGTTCCGGCATCTGGCAATCCATCAGGACGATTGGGTATGGGACTCTGGCCAGAGCAGCAAGCGCCTCGCGCCCGTTTTTTACTATGTCAGCGGCATAGCCCAAATTCTGTAACTGGTTGAGCGCCACCTTCTGATTCACTGGATTATCGTCGGCCACCAGAATCCGAATCTGTTGTGCTGACCCCTCATCCGTCATCGGGGCAGAAGGCTTTGCCACTTGTTGTGCGTCGTCGCGGGGAGCGCTCACACCCAGGGGGTCGGCATCGATTTCACTGGCCAGGATCAGGGCCAGCGCTTCGAAGAGAAGCGACTGTTTGACCGGCTTACTCAAACAGAGCTCGATCCCCGCTCGCCTTAATGCTTCGCAACTTTCCTGCTGACCGATCGAGGTCAGCATCAGCAATCGCGTCGAGCTAATGGCAGGGTCATTCTTGATTTCCTTGGCCAGCATTACGCCATCCATATCAGGCATCTGCATGTCGAGGATGGCCAAACCATATGACCGCCCGGCGCCGGCTTCACTTCGCAGCGCCATCAGCGCCGCCGCCCCGCTCTCTGCACAAGTGGACTGCATTCCTCGGGACGCGATCTGGTGTTGCAGGACTCGACGGTTCGTTTCGTTGTCATCTACGATCAAGACCCGCACTCCTTCCATTTGTAACCTGGTCGGCGTCACCAGCAGGTGTGCGACCAGTTGCTTTTCAAAGCGCGCGGTAAACCAGAAGGTTGAGCCGGCGCCAGCCTGGCTCATCACGCCGATTTCTCCTCCCATCAGTTCCACTAACTGTTTGGAAATGGCCAGCCCCAACCCCGTTCCGCCGTAGCGCCGCGTAGTCGAGCCGTCGGCCTGAACAAAAGCCTGGAAGAGCCTCCTTTGCGCTTCGGGGCTGATACCCACGCCGGTGTCGGCAATAGTGAAGCGCAGAATCGCGTGCGTGTCGCTCTCACTAACTTTGGCCACGCGCAGCAGGACATCGCCCACTTCGGTGAACTTCACCGCGTTGCCGATCAGGTTGGTAATGATTTGCCGTAAGCGTCCGCTGTCGCCGCGCAAGGCGAGCGGCACATCGCTTTCAATTAGGGAAGCGATCTCAATGCTCTTAGCCTGGGCCCGCTCGGCCAGGAGAGCGACCGGGCTTTCTACCGCAGCGAGAAGATCGAAATCCAGTTTTTCAAATCGTAATTTGCCGGCTTCAATCTTGGAAAAGTCCAGAATGTCGTTGATGACGGTCATGAGCGATTCGGCACTGGCGTTGATCATCTGGGTATATTCTCTTTGCGCGGGCGACAATTCGGTCTCCAGGAGCAATCCGGTCATACCGATGACGCCGTTCATCGGGGTGCGAATCTCGTGCGACATGTTGGCCAGAAACTCAGATTTGAGGCGGACGGATTCCAGCGCCATATCGCGCGCCAGCTTCAATTCGGCTTCGACTTGCTTCCGCTGGCTGATATCGCGGCCAATGCCCTGGATGCCAATGGCTTTTCCGTTTTTGAAAATGGCGCGCGAGCTTACTTCCACTGAAAGCGGTTCGCCATTTTTTTGGACCATCTCCAATTCATAAACGGTCGAGGCCGAAGTTGACTGCTTGAACTCAATCATCTGCCGGGCCAGTTCAATCCCCTCCGGCGCGACCACCTGCGAGAAGTTCAGAGTGAGGGCCTCTTCGTGCGTATAACCCATCATTCGTTCGCCGCTTTTGTTCAGGGAAGTGAAATTGCCGCTGGGGTCCGCCGTATAAATTACGTCGCTGGCATTTTCGAAGAGGTCTCGAAAACGCTCCTCGCTCTCCCGCAGCGCTTCCTCAGTGCGTTTGCGCTCTCGGATGTCCTGCATGGTGGCGCGGATTCCGATCAGTTGCCCGTTCGGATCATTGAGCATTTGATCGTCCAGCTGGACCGGCAGCAGAGTTCCATCTTTACACCGGAACGTACGCTCGATGTTTCGCAGCGGTTTTTTTCCCGCCAGCTTTTCCGCAAATGTAGCGCGGGCCAACTCGGAGTCTTCGATAAAGTCCCAGACATGGTGCCCGATCATCTCTTCAGAGGAATAGCCGAGCATCAATAGCTCGGTCGTGTTGACACAGGTAATACGCCCCTCAATATCCAATTCATGGTAGCCAACCGGGGCGTCGTAGAAGAGATCGCGAAAACGGCGTTCGCTCTCAATTACTGCATCGTTGGCTCGCTGCCGTTCCAGGGCCAGCGCCAGTTGGGTCGCCACCGCCGAAAGGAATTGCACATCCCGTTGACTGTAAACATTCTCGTCTTCGTAATGCTGCACAACGATGACCCCAATCGTTTCAGCCGGCGTCATCAGAGGCACTGCCAGGAATGAAGGCGCTGGTCTGCCAATCAATTCGACTTCTCCGCTGGCCAGCAAGCCTTCATAGATCGATTTATTCATCAGCAACGGCTCGCCACTCCGGAACACTTTGGCGGTGCAGTTCTTTTTCGGGGCGATGGGGAACGGATTTGCTTCGATCGAATCAACAAAGAGGGGCGCTTCGAACAGGCCAGTTTGCTTGTTATATAGAACTACGCAGCAGTTCTCGGCATAAAGGATTCCCTTCAGCGAACGATGAACCTGGTGGAGCAACTCATCGAGGTTCGAGGTCAAGTTAACGCTCTGAATAACTTCGGAAATTACTTCGCGCTCCTTGTCGGCGCGCTGGCGCCCAGTAATGTCCTGAGTGGTTCCCCACATGCGGATGACCCGGCCCGTTTCGTCGGCGATCACCTCGCCCGTGACCTGCAGCACGCGTATCGTCTTGTCGGGCCGCATAATGCGAAAGTCGAATCCCGGTATGGTGCCGCTCCCGAGCGCGTGTTTTATGGCGCCGGCCACCAGTCCCACATCCGCCGAATGGACCTGCGCGAAGAATTCTTCGACCGTGGGTCCCGCCTCTCGCGCCGGGAGGCCGAAAATGTGGAATAGCTCCGCGGACCAGCACAGTTTTTTCTGGATTGCGTCCCACTCCCAACTTCCGATGTGGGCAATTTGCTGGGCAGCCGTAAGCTGCATCTCGTTCGTCTTGAGTTCTAACTCGATCTGCTTGCGCTGAATCGCAAGACCCAGTTGGTTTCCCACCACCGTCATGAACTCCAAATCGCTCGGGCTATAAGCAAGCTCCTTGTCGTAGGACTGCACCACCAGGACACCTATCGTGCGTGTCCTCGTGCGCAGTGGGACACCCAGCCATGAGGGAGAATCTGTCCCGCTTAGTTCCACCTTGCCCTTTTGGTACATCTCGCTGTTAATCCCATCGATTAGCATCAGTGGCTGACCAGTGCGCAACATGTAGCTGCTGAGACCGGTATCGATAGGGTGCGGGGCCGGGACGGGATCGAACGCATCAACCCAATACTCATAATTAAGAAGGTTCGTGGCCTGGTCATGTAAAGCGATGAAGCAATTCTCCGCCGGAAGGACTTTTGCGATTTCGTGGTGGGCGAGTTTGAATAAGTCATCCAAATTGGCTGTGGTTATCACTCCCTGGACGATCTCGGCGATTACTTGACGCTGAGCTTCTGATCGCCGGCGCTCGGTGATGTCACGCGCCATCCCCTGAACGGCCACAGGAATGCCCTTCTCATAAATCAGGCGGCTGCTGAGCTCAACTGGCACGCGGCGGCCATCGTTGGCCTGTACTTCGATTTCGTAAGTGGTTGGGCCTTTGCCTTCCAGCTTCTTCTTCAGGTTCGCGCGAATCAGTTGCACGCTTTCAGGCGCCATGAAGTCCGCAAAGTTTTTCCCCAGGATATCGCCGCGAGAGAAGCCGGCGAGTTTTTCCGCCGCCCGGTTTGCCGAGAGGTATTTGCCGTCAAGGTCGTGAACATAGATCGCGTCCTGGGCATTCTCAAACAGGTCGCGATAGCTCTCCTCACTTGCGCGCAGCGCCTCCTCAACCTGCTCCCGATCCTCAATCTCTTTGCGCAGCGACCCGTTGGTTTGAGCCAGCTCCGCGGTCATCAGATTAAAAGAGTTGGCCAGCGTTCCCAGTTCATCACTGGAAGAATCTGTGACATTAACGTCAAAATTTCCCTCGCTCACTCGCACCGTTCCGGCATGCAGTCGCTTCACGCGGCGGGCAATTGACCAGGCGGTCAAACTGCCAATCAGCAGACCCAGCGCCAAAGTGACGCCGTCGACGAGCAGTGTGTTTTTAGTGGCAGCGGCGATTGATGCCCGGACATCGTTCGCTTCGGACAAGTGGTGAAGTTCGTGGCTCAGCGCGGCCTCAACTGCCGCCGTGGAATTTTCCTGGGCCTTCTCCGAGGCAGTACGGCGTTCGGCCATTGTGGTCCCGCGCGCACCGCCCTTTTCCGCGACGATCAGTACGGCGCTGGTCTCGATTAGATCTTTCCCCGCGGTACGCAAGCTGCTAATAAACCGGGCCTCGGAGGATGAAGAATAATCCGGCTTTCGCCGCGCCATCTCGTCATATGCTGCGAGGGAATGCCAATACCGTTCGGTTGCATCTCGGATCTCGTTTTCCTCATCCTTAATCTGTGCCTCAACATCTGCAGGTTTCTCCGTTTTGAGAGAAATGATTTCGTAGGTCGACGACACGATCCGCAACGTCGCACTTTCCATGTCCTTGAGCAATCCGATTTCCGGCATGACATCCTTGGTGAGGTTGTCGAACGTGCGCTCCACGCTCTGAAGCGATCGAATAGCGATATAGGCGCTGAGCGCGCTGAACGAAGAAATAACCAGGTAGCCAATCACGAGTTTATGAATGAGTTTCATAGTTTGAGTAGTTTGTCGCGCGGTATTGCGGCCCCCGTCGATGATGTCTTAAATTCAAGTTCGCGGATCGGTTCTGATTCCCTTCCACGGTGAGGGGACCAAGGGGAGGGCTTGCGGCCACCGATTAACAATGCATCCAACGCCCGGCCTGGATGGCCGCGCGTTTTGTATAACGGGGTCAGTCGGCTAAGCCCTCGCCCCGACCCCTCCCACTGGGTCAAAACATAACTTCAGGTTAAGACATTTAGCCGGCAGTGGGCTCTCGGCCGGTGCAGGTACCCCGATCAAGAGATCTCGGGACATAGCGCTGATTGCTAATCGCAATCGAGAGGCCGCTCTGGTTTTCACCGTCTACCCTGATTCGCAGCAGTAGGTCAGCCGAATGCTAAGGATTTGCCCACCCGCTCGTTGGGGCGGCGGTGTGAAAGCGCCGCAGGTCCGCTGCTGCGGGAGTCATAAAGGGACAGGTGGGGTGAAACGGCTGGGAGGTTTCCAACGCGCAGTAACCACACAACCGGCGACGTCCCGGGATGCGATCGGAGCCCTGGGCCCGCCTCTGCCGGGAGTCGAGACAGATCTTTGGCAGAAAAGGGTTTACATATTTTTGCAAGCTGAGTATAAATATCGAATAGCCGAAATGCCTTTGAATTAGACGTTTCTGCTTCCCCCCAATTTAACTCCCCCGATGCGACCCAGTTCCCCGACTGGGTTGAGTTCTTCTTGCGTTGACTCAAAAGTGCGCCCGGAAGCGCCTGCTGTTGTGGACGTGTCTCTCGCGCTCATCAGATTTTAGGAAGCCTGGAAGGAAACAATGCCAACTCAAACCCTTGCGAAAGATTCCCTGAATACCAAGCTCTTACTGAAAGCGCTCGTGGCCTTCAAAAAGGGCGATTTCTCAGTCCGCCTGCCGGGCGAGTGGACGGGCGAGGCCGGCAAGATTGCCGACACCTTCAACGACATTATCGAGCTGAGCGATAAAACCGCGAAGGAAGTGGAGCGCGTCAGCCGCGTCGTCGGCAGAGAAGGAAAAATCATGCATCGCGCCGCCGTTCCCGCCGCTTCGGGTTCCTGGCTGCGCCTGATCGATTCCACCAACCTGCTGATTGACGACATGGCCCGCCCAACCAGCGAGATGGCCCGCGTGATTGGCGCCGTTGCCAACGGCGACCTTTCCGAGCGCATGACGCTGCAGGTTGACGAGCGGCCGTTGAAGGGCGAATTCCTGCGCACTGTGAAGATCGTGAACTCCATGGTGGACCAGTTGAGCTCGTTTGCTTCGGAAGTTACCCGCGTCGCGCGCGAAGTCGGTACCGAAGGAAAACTCGGCGGCGAGGCCCGGGTTAAAGGCGTGGCCGGGACCTGGAAAGACCTGACCGACAGCGTTAACTCCATGGCTAGTAACTTGACCAGTCAGGTGCGCAACATCGCGGAAGTAACAACCGCGGTCGCGAACGGCGACCTTTCCAAGAAGATCACGGTGGACGTGAAGGGCGAGATTCTGGAACTGAAGAACACTATCAACACGATGGTGGACCAGTTGAACTCGTTCGCTTCGGAAGTTACGCGCGTGGCCCGCGAAGTGGGTACGGAAGGAAAACTCGGCGGGCAGGCCGATGTGCGCGGCGTCGCCGGAACGTGGAAAGACTTGACCGATAACGTGAACTCGATGGCCAGCAACCTGACGGGCCAGGTCCGTAATATTGCTGATGTAACCACAGCCGTAGCCAACGGCG
>JAWVFI010000181.1:0-11517 GCA_033856235.1 Blastocatellia bacterium
CCAAACAAACTGACGCGGCCGCGAGTGGGCCGCACCAATCCCAGCGCCATGCGAATGGTCGTTGATTTTCCCGCGCCGTTCTGGCCCAGGAACCCGAAGATTTCGCCGGGCGCGACCGACAAGGAAAGGCTGTCAACCACCAGACGGCGGCCGTATCTTTTCGTCAATTGTTCGGCTTGTAGAATCATAGTCAGAACCGCCTGCGGTAGCGGGCGGTTGATCTACCTTTGTCACTCAGCGGAAGATTTTAGCGATCAACCGCCCGCTACCGCAGGCGGTTCTGACCGCTTCACAACCCAATCTCAATCAGCAGGGGCCAGTGATCCATGCGTCCAATCGCCGTACCGCGCAAGACCTCTGCTTTCCGTAATGCAACCGCCTCTTGGGGACCAAAAACGTAATCAATGCGTCGATCGTTAACGGAAGTCTCGCCCGCCTCGCGTCCCAGGTCGCGAAAGTACTTCAGCAGATACCCGTATGATTCGCTGTCGTTCTTCGCATCGTCAGTAAAAAGGTTCGACCTGTTCCTGACGCTGACTTCAAGATTGAAATCTCCCGCGACAAAGGCAATCTGGTCCCGGCCGCGGCTGCGCGCCCAGTCAACTACATCAGCGGCAAACGTCCGGCGCCGCGAAGCATTAAAGGCATCGGCATGCGCGCTGACAAAAACAATTTGGGGAAGTTTTTCCTGCAGGTGAAAAGTGGCGGCGGCAGCAAACCGATCTCCGGCGCTGACGTCGTTGAACTGCGCACTGCGGTCCTTGACCAATACCGCCGCGACGCGGTCGGCGCTTCCCCGGCTGCTTACCGAGCCCCGGTAACGGTGTTTCAATTGGCGCAGCAGTAAGTCCAACTGGTCCTGCCCGGTCAATTCCTGCAAGGCTACGGCGTCGGGATCGTTACTCAGAATCACCTGGGCCACCGCCGGCAGATCCTGGGTGTGCGCGCGCGTATCTGCTTCCAAGTCGCCGTAGCCAATGTTCCAGGTCATGAGGCGCAAGGTAGCGCCGTTACGATCGCGCGCGCCGAGCACAGACCGCGGCCGCGCCGGTTCGATTAGGAGCGCGCCCGCGAGCATTAGCGCGAAGCAGATTCCGAGTAAGAACTTGAGCCACATTTCAACTCGTTATGTCTTTCCGTTCAAAAACCAAGACCGCCGTTAGTAACAGACCAAAGATATATGCGCCGCAGGTGCCGGCGTAGTGATAGAGGTTTTGCCAGGGAATCGCAGGCTTCAGGACGTCGCGCCAAAAATCCATGTCGGTCGTAAAGAAGTACGGCCGCAGGGTGGCGAAGAATTCAATGCGGCCGACAATATAGAGCATCAGGTAAAGAGCCAGGGTTGCGGCCACTGCCGTCACCGGATTCTCAAACAGCACGGAGAACAGGATGGCGATCGCGGCCACCACCAGCAGGGCCCAGGTTCCTGAGAAGCTGGCGTAAACAAAACGCCAGAGCGCTTCATCACGGAGGATTCGGCCCGGCTCGTCTACCAAATTCAGCGCCCCCGGATACAATTCCAGATCGCCCCAGCCAACGAATAGCAATCCAATCAATAGATTGAGACCAATGAAGAAGACCATCAACAAATAGGCATGAACGGCGACGACGAAGAATTTTGCGAGCACGATCGACACGCGCGACACCGGGCGGATGCACATCATGCGCAAAGTACCTGCCCGCCGCTCGCCCGCAATCTGGCCTCCGGCGTTCATGGCCACGAAGATGGGAATCAAAAGACTGAACGCAAAAATTAATGAATAGAGCGTGAACGTCAGTCCGTTGAAATAGCTTTTGGATTCGTAGGTGTATTTGAATTGCTCGGCTGCCAAGCCGCTGGTTTTGCGCTGGGCGTAGGAATAAAAGCCCCAGAGCATCAGCAACACGAACCCGAACAGAGCCGCGAACGAAAGGGCAAAACTTTTCGAACGCACCAGTTTCCAAAGTTCCAGTTTGATTTGTGTCAGCATCGTTTACCGACGGTTCGTTAGGCCAACTCAGGCTCTAGAGTAATGGCAGAGCGATTGGCCTACACGGGAGCAGCCCTCAGCAGACGTCTGTGGGTTGCACGGTAGGACAGGCATTCGTGCCTGTCCTTATCAACGTCGGATCGTCATGTGAGGTTCGGGGAAAAAGGGAATGCCTGTCCTACTACCAGCGATGATAGGCGGGATGACCGGGTTTCACGGCAACGAATGTGCCGCGACAGGTGGCACACACCTTGTCATGAGCGATTAGCTCGCCTTCGACCACAGCGCGATCTTCTTTGGCTTCGACTACGCGGGCAACCAGGTGGACCGGGCGATCGGTAGGTGTCGGTCGAAATAGTTTGATGTGATAGTCGGCGGTGACCGTGCAGGGCGGATGATCGGCGCCGGCCAGCTTCATCAGGGCGTATGCGGCGGTCCAGTTACAGTGACAATCCAGCAGCGTGCCGATGATGCCGCCGCTGAGTACACCCGGAAAAGCTTCCTGGAAAGTCTCCGGTTCGAAGTCAGCCACGACTTCGTCACCCTGGGGAAAGCTGCGAATGTGCAAACCCTTTTCATTCTCCGGGCCGCAGCCAAAACACTTCAGGTGCGGCGCGTACGTTTCCTGGATGCTTTTTTCAGTCATGATTTGAACCAATTTCAACGTAAGGCTTCAGTCAGGCCCATACAGTCGGCATGAAAGATCTCCATTGAGGAAGTTTTTTCGTGGGACTATCAAGTCAAGGTCCGACGCTGTCTCTGGATTATAATCGTTCCGTGCGTCTTTTCCAGTTGCGTTCGTTGCGGGTCAGTACCAGCCGCATTAGCGGGTGGGTTCGTTCGCTTCGCATTATGTGGAATGACATAGACATTCCGTTAGCATACTTAATCAGCTTTCGCTGTCACGGAACGTGGTTGCATGGAGATAAACGTGGGTCAAAATAGAAAACTCCGATTTTCGTGTTCTTTAGTGTAGTTCGTGTATTTAGTGAATCGTATGCTTTCAATTCTTCAGCCCACTATTCACGAATCTCACGAAATTCACGAATTGACACGAATCAAGGCCTGTCTTGGGGACGTTGCTAGCTTTCACGATCGAGTTGCCAATGTGCGGCTCAATGATGGTACGATTCGTTTCGCTGAACTACATTGGTTCGAGGCTCACGGCATTGGCAATGAGGATCAAGCGTTACCTTGATTAGAAGCGATGTCTAAACTTGAAAACATGGCTTGTAAATTTGCGGTCTGCATCCGGAGCGAAGATTCCGACTTGCTCACTCCACGAATGATTTATCCGGTCCTGCCAGACGAGAACGCGGCAAAATCGGATTACGTTCGGATCGTCGACAATGAAGGCGAAGATTATCTCTATCCTGCTGCATTCTTTATGTTCCTCGATCTGCCTCACGAAATAGAACGCTTTTTACAGGCGGCATGAACCCGTCGCAAGATCTAAGAGACTCGCCTTTTTGTGAATCCGACCTCGGAGGAAATATGTTGAAGCAATTCCGTCTCATGCTTAGTCCGACTCTCATAGCGCTTCTGATGATGGCATCCCTGCTGTTTTCTGCCGGATCCGTCAGCGCCGCCCCGCAACACGGCTTCAGCGTCAAGCAGTATGAAGCCTTTCACGACGTGCTCCATCCGCTGCAACATGAGGCTTTGCCGAATAATGACTTCAAGCAAATTAGGGCCAAGTCGCGGCTGTTGGTGAAGCGCGGCAACGCCATCATTAACCTCGGCATCCCGCGCGGTACGAGCAAGGATAAGCGAGCTGAATTCAGGGCTGAAATGAGAAAGTTTAGTAAAGCCCTGGCCCGATTCAACACCGACGCCCGGAAGGGGACTGATAATCAGTTGAAGACTTCCTACAGTGCGGTCCACGATACTTTCGAGATGTTGGCCAGCCTGCTGCCGGAAAAGTGACCGCGGTCTTTTCCCAATATGAAACTACCAACCATTCAGGGCATCATTCGCCGGCGTATCCTGGCGAATTTTCGTATCGACCCTGAAGTTATGCAGCGGCAAATCCCCGCGCGCTTCAGGCCCAAGCTCTACGACGGTTTTGCGGTTGCCGGCATCTGCCTGATCCGTCTCGAACACATTCGTCCTAAATTGATGCCGGAGATGATCGGGCTCAACAGCGAAAACGCGGCGCACCGTGTGGCCGTGCTCTGGGACGAGGGCGATGCAACACGCGAGGGAGTCTTTATCTCGCGACGGGACAGCAGTTCTCATCTCAACCGACTCTTGGGCGGACGGGTCTTTCCCGGTGAGCACCATCAGGCCTCATTCAACATCACTGACACCGGTACCGAGATAAGCTTCGCCATGAAGTCCGAGGATTCATCGGTGGTGGTAGAAATTGAGGGAGCGACAGCGCCCGCTTTGCCGTCATCTTCGATCTTCCCCACAGTCGCCGCAGCCTCGTCCTTTTTTGAAGGCGGCTCGCTGGGTTATTCAGTTACGAGCGATGCCGATCGTTTGGACGGATTACAGTTGGAAACCAAAGAATGGCACGTCGAACCGCTGCAAACCAACAAAATCTATTCAAGCTATTTTCTCGATGAAGCGAAGTTCCCGCCGCAGAGCATCGAGTTTGACCACGCGCTAATCATGAGGAATGTAGCGCATGAATGGCATACCGCTGACGATCTCTACGTTTGAAGGCCGGAAGAGGAGTGCTCCCATAAGCTACCTCATTGCTATCGCGTTACTACTCTCGTTTCCAGCGCTCACGTCAGGCCAATCTGCGGCCAGGAAGCCTGGCACCGCTAATCAGCCACCAGTGATTAGGTCGATCGAAATTCCTACCCGGACAATCGACCTTTGCCCTTTTGTTCCTGGGGGCACATGCTCGCATGTCGGTCTAATCATCCCAGTGTCCGTTGCAGCTCATGACTCCGATGGTGATCGGCTTCGTTACGACTACTCCGTCAATGGGGGTCGGATAAAGGGCCGAGGGCAGAATGTGCTGTGGGATTTCACCAGAGTGCCTCCGGGTACTTACTCGGTCACGGTGAAGGTGCGAGACAAACATGGTGCTTCGTCGTCGAACTCCATCACCATGGAGGTTGAACTTTGCAACACTTGCGATGCGCCGTCTCCTCGTATTGGCGTCGTTTGTTCTGAGGGAGTCAAAGAAGGAGAGCGAGCGACCTTTGATCTGGAAATGAGCGGAGACAAATATTTTTTTAGGGGGTTGAAATATCAATGGTCATTGTCGGCGGGCAGGATTAGGAAGGGGCAGGGCCACTTAAGAATTGAAGTCGATACAGTTGGGTTGGAAGGACAACGAATTGTTGCCACCGTGGAGATTGCAGGGTTGCCTCCCGAGGTTAGCCGCACGGCCAGTTGCACGACAGAAGTACTTCCGAGAGAGATAGGACGCTGAGCAGCATCTAGCTTGCGACCAGCGTGACGAGAAAAAGGCCGGAAGGGAAAATTCTCCTGCCGGCCTTTTCTCTCATGCGCCAACTTGCCTATTTTCTTAACCTGCGAAGTTACTCCGCTAAACCTTGTGACATCAACCCTTCGACTTAGCCATCGCTTTCCCTGCTTTAGCCCGAACCAGCGCCAGATTGATCTGCGGCAGCGAGTTTACGGCGCCGGCCTTTTGGCAGAACTTTGCCGCCTGGGCCGTGTCGCCTTTGTCACGATAGGCAACGCAAAGGCGATACAGGTTGTATGGATTCTGCAGGTTTGCCTGTTGCAATTGCTCGATCGCCTGGGCGGAATCCTTCGCCTCGAGCGCGATCATGCCGGCTAGCTCGTGCGCTAACTTGATCTGACCCGGATTGCCCGACGCCTCCGCTGCTTTCCAGAATTCCATCGCTTCGGACTTCGCCGTGGCCATGTCTTTCTGGCCCAGGGCCACGCGCGCGCGGTTGTAATGATCGAAGCGCCTGGTGTTGTTCTTTATCTGATCCGAAAGATTTGATTCTTCCGTCATCTTCAACGCCCGGGAGAAGCTCTCTGCTGCTTCCGCGTACTTGCCCATTTCCAGCAGGATGTTTCCCTTCAATTGAAGATCGCCGGCGCGCGCTGGGACGTCGCCAGTCTTTTCACCGAGCGCGTATTGCTGGTCCACTTCCACCAGGGCTTTCGCCAAATCACCGCTGTCGGCGTAAACAACGGTCTTGCCGAAGAGAGCGGTGCGCCGCTCAGCATCGCTGCGCGCTTTCATCGTAATCTTTTGCAGTTCGGCAATTGCCAGGGCCGCTTTGCCCTGGTACATGAGGTTGGCGGCGATGCCGAAGTGCGAATTGATGAAATTCGGTTCGACCGCGAGGGCCTTCTGATATTGCCTGATGGATTCGTCGAAGCGGCCCATCTTCAAAAGCAGTTCCGCATAGGAATCGTAGGGATTCGGATCCTTCGGGATCAGGGCAATATATTTCTTAAACGCCTGTTCCGCATTGCCGTACTCTTCGTTTTGCCGGTAAGCATAGCCGAGCAGGTTGAAAGCGTTTGAGAAGCCGGGGTTCAGTTCTGTCGCCTTCTTGTAATGCTCGATGGCCTGGGGAAATTCCTGTTGCCCAAAATGGTAGCCGCCCAGATTGAACTGCGCGCGCTCGTCGTTGGGGTAATCAGCCACCAGTTGATCGAGATACTCTTTCTGTCTGGTGGGATTGCCGTTGGCGCCGGCTTCGGTGGCCAGAATTAGCAAACGCTCTCCGGGAGAAGCTTTCTCCGACAGGGCAACGGCCTTATTCAGATGAGCAAAGAACTCTTTCGCCGTCGGGCTGGTGGCAGCGCGATTCAATTCGGCGAGCGCAAAGTTGGGATCGAGGGCGATGGCCCGATCGAAATGCTGAATCGAATCCTGAATCAACAACTTGTCCTGCAGGCTCTGGCCAAAGGCGAATTCCTTCTTCGCTTCTTCTGAAGCGCTGCTGATCGGGATCTTGCCGGGACCTGAATCTATTGACGACCATCCGGCGCTCTCGCCGTTGCGGACGCCCAAGGCTATGGCGCAAGCGAATAACGTGACCCAAATGATAAAGGGTTTTCTAAACATTGCTTTTCCTCCTAAGTGGATGAAAGGACCAAGGCCGAAGACCGGATGCCTTTGTGGGGCCGCCTAATCCCGATAATTACGGTTGGCCTGATGCACAGGGTTCGAACCCCCAGGCTTTACTGCCAGACCTGTTACGACGTTGGGGATAATACGGGCCGGGCGGGATAGGGCAATGGCTATGTGACGAAGTGGACTGAATTAGTCGTCTGCGGGCCTGAAGCGGTGATCAGTGTAAGGGGAATCAGAAACGCAGGGCAACGCATTCCGATTTCAACGATGCCAATATTGTGAATTTCCCTGTCGGGCGGGGGTTCGCGTTGACGTCCGTCTTTGTTATCATTCACCCTATGGACTACATGAAGATCATCACTATCGAGCCGGGCAAGCGCAGCGGAAAGCCGTGCATTAGGGGAACGCGCATGACTGTCACAGATGTTCTGGAATATCTCGCAGGGGGCATGACGGAGGAAGAGATCCTGGCAGAGTTTCCCGATCTAACGGCCGAAGATATCAAAGCGTGTTTGGCTTTTGCTGCAGACCGCGAACGTAAGCTCGCCACTCTGCCTCAGTATGAAACTGCTGTTTGACCAAAATCTTTCTCCTCGACTACGGCTGGCGCTTTCTGATATTTATGCCGATTGCGTTCACGTCAGAGAAGTTGGCCTGCGCGATGCAGGAGACTCGGCCATCTGGGAATACGCTCTACAAAACGGCTTTGTTATTGTTTCCAAAGATTCAGACTTCCAGCAGCGAAGCCTTTTGTATGGCAGCCCGCCGAAGTTCATTTGGCTACGCACAGGTAATTGTCCCACCAAGGCGATTGAGGACTTGTTGAGAAAACACTCAGTGGCGATTCACACTTTCTACCTGGACAATACCCGAGCCCATCTAATGCTTCCCTGATTTCGACGTCGTAATTGTGAGCATCGCCTTCTACAGTTCCAGCTCATTTCTCATCCAGCTTCCGCCCCGCATTCAAATTATCGAAATTCATAATCGCGTTGAAGACCAGCGAGTAACTGCCGGCGGTCTGGCCGCGCCACATGGGGTTGTTGGAGAAGAGCACGATGTGGCCCTGGCCCAAAGGAGAATCGATGACGGCCGGATGTTGGGCGATCTCGTCGCCGCCATCCAACAAGCCGGAAACCAGAAGCTCGCGCGCGTCCGCGTAACGGAGCACCACTCGAGGGCGCGCTTCCGGGGGAATGATGTAGGCGCCGCTTCGTCGTTGCTCTTCTTCGCTTAAGGGCACGGCTTCCCAGGTTTCCGCGCTCATGGGCGTCGGTGCTTCCACCGGAGGACGGCCCTGGACCGTGTCCGGATCATCAACGGTTCCACGTCCGGTGACGCGTTCATCACGACGCCGGCGGCCGCCGCTGCCCCCTGCGATATTTGTCAGGTTGAAGATCGGGCCGTTGAAACAATAGATGGAAAGGCCGTCGTCATAGCCATAACCAATCGGGCTGGTGGTATCGACAAACTTCGCGCGGACCACGGCGCCGATCGCTTTTAGTCTTTGCGAGCGGGCAATCGCCACACCCGGCGTGAAGCCAAACGCGACCGCCAGATCGGCAGTATCCATCGAGCCAATTAACAGTCCGCCACGCCTGGCAAAGTTTTGCAGGTTGGTAAGCCCGGACCAGCCCAGGCCCGGACGCATGTCGTCGGTGGAATCGATCCTCCCGATGTTTGGCGTCAACGGCGTGGTCCTCCATGGCAGAGGATTGCCGTACATGGGCATGCCGTTGATTACGGAACGCGCGTCTCGGCCCACTGGCCCAAACACAATCACGTCGTACTTTTTGTTCAGATCAGGATCGGCGGCAACGTCCTGCGTGCTGATGTATGTGAAAGGAACCCTCATCTGATCGAAGGCCACCCGCCACCAGCCCTCATCCTGCGTATCAATCCAGGTATGCAGCAGCGCCACTCGCGGAGTTTTGCTCGCATGCGTTTTGACCGCGGGAGCGACGGCGACGGCGTAACCCTGCACGCCGAGTTCCGACAACAAGCGCGCAGTCTCACTGGGCGAGTTTCTGATGATGAAGGATCCGCGGTTGAACGAACGTCCGGCGGCGCTGAACGGTTCTTCAGCAACTTCGACTGCGGCATTTTTCAACCCGTAACGCACTGTGATCAGGTTGTTGTCGGCGTTGTGATTAACCAGCAGGATTGGTCCCGCACCGGTAATCCCGCCGGGCGAACGCACCTCGCCGTTGACCTTGTCCATCGCCGCGTCCAGCACTTTGATGTCAGTCACGCGCACCACTTGCACGTTACCCAACTCGCCAAACGTCCATCCTGTATCGTCGTAAACTTCCTGCTGCGGATCGCGCGGGCTCCAATACTGGTAATCGAGCAGGGCATCGGCAATGCGGCTGTACGGCTGGTCCATGCGGACGATGTAACTGCCGGCGGGGAAGGTGCGCGTTGTGACGGATTCTTTCTTTTCTGCCGAGCCGCCCGGCGTCGGCGTCGGTGCTGCGGTGGGCGACCCAGTCGCTACCGCTCCCGGTTCTGACTTTGCATCGTCGCGACTGGATTGCTTCTTTCGGACTGTTACTGTGAACGGGGAGGTCGCGCGATGAACTTCACAACCCTGCGCCTGCAGGAGCCGCAGCAGTTCGGCCTGACCGCCGGGACGCCGGTCATCACCCGGAAAGACGTAGGCTGCGGGTCCCTCGTTCTTTGGCTTTTCCACTGAGCGTTTGCTCTTCAGGTAAAAGTTCTTCAGAAAGAGGCCGCGGTTCTGGCTGAAATAGTTCAGCGAGATCAGCAAAGCAGTTTGCTGGTAGTTGTTGTTGTTGCGTTGCGACCAGCGGGCGCGCGGCAGCGGCGGGTTTTGGCGATACCAGGTTCGTGAATACTCATCGGGCGAGATGGTGCGCGTCACAGTGTCGGCGCCGGCATTGCCAAAAGTCTCATAAAGGCGGCTGATGCCGTTGTGCGTCGCCGCAATGAACATCAGATAGCCGGGCGACCAGGTATCGAAAGTGCCGTGCGCAAAGACGCCGGGCATACCGAACTTGGTCATCTCGGAAACGTTGTTCCAGCCAATCAATTGCCACTCGTCGGTCAGGATCGGATCCAGCCAGGCATTGTATGGACCATCTCCGATCGTATTGTCGTAAAGGTAGGGCACCGATTCGTGCAGGTCATGAAGCACTTGTGCCTTCCATCCCGTAAACGTATTCAGCACGTTGCGCGTTAGTTTCAGCGACAAACCCATCGCGTCGCGATTGTTGTCATGGGCGACGTAGTGGCCCCAGTAAACCAGGGGCGGAATGTTTTGCCCCGGATGGGCCAGGTGCCAGTTGTAGATATCCACCATGCGATCGCGGCCATCGACTTCGACCACCGGAGTGATCAAGGTGACCATCGTGTCGCGGATTCCTTTGATGTATGGACTGTCATCGACCGCCAGGCGATAGGCGAGCTCCATCAGTGCGGTGGGCGAGCCGGTTTCCGGAGAGTGTATGGCGCCGGTGATGTAGTAAATCGGAAATGAAGCAGCCGCCAGTCGCTCGGCTTCCGAATCATCCATCTTAATCAGACGCGGATCGGCGAGCTTGGCCAGACGCGCGCGGTTCTCATCGAGCTTCGCCAGCAAACTCTCAGAAGCGACTGCCACGGCAATCATTTCGCGGCCTTCTTCGGTCGTCCCGATGGAGAAGACTTTTACGCGCGGGCTGGCCTTTTCCAGCGCCCGCATGTACCGGTAAACCTCTGCGGCATACGGCAATTTGCCGGGCGCACCGGCAACATCGCCCAAGACGGTCCGCGGATTGGGCACAGTCGATGAGGCGGGCAGATAATCAGTCAGCGGCGAGTTGAAGAAGGGTTCGGTCGTGTACTCGCGAATCTTCCGCGTGTAATCCTCGTCGACCGGTTGCGCCGGGTCGCGTGCAAGTTTCGTTTGCGCGTTGGTCGCGGCGGCGCAGACAGCGATCACAATCGCCGCGAAGAGTTTGGCGCGCAGGGAGATCCTTGGAATCATCATATTGGTGTGCTTTAGAAGAACAGGGACGACGATGAATTACGAACAGGGAGAAGTAGCTTTTAAGCTAAGCGCGAAGGTAAGTCAATAACCAGTTTTGATGTTGACGCGCTCTGTGGCAGAGGTTTTCCGAAGATTTCTGCAACGCGGCTCCGCCGCCTGATGTGCGGAAAGGCTCCGCCTTTCCGGCAGCGTGTCTCGCTGTAATCGGGGCTGCGCCCCAGATCTGGGGCGCAGCCCATGTAGTCGCCGAGTTGCCGGAAGGGCAGAGCCCTTCCGCACATCAGACGGCGCAGCCGGTGCTTGTCGACTGCAAAAGCCTTTGAGCTGAGCGAACCTGACGAGAGGCGTTGCATTGGACTGAGTTTTTCGGTAAGACTGCTGCATCATGCAGGGACGAATATTCCAACTCAACGTTTCCTCCGGAGGCGTGCCCAAGTTGGCGGTGCGCGAAGCGACGCTGACCAGCACCGGATTGGTCAACGATGTGCAGCAACACCCAAACATTCACGGCGGGCCGGAGCGAGCGC
>JAWVFI010000182.1:0-7341 GCA_033856235.1 Blastocatellia bacterium
GGTTATGAAGAGCGATGAAGCAACTCTCGGCGGGAAGAATCTTGCCGATTGCCTGGTGAGCGAGCTTAAACAACTCATCAAGATTAGCTGTCGTGATAACGCTCCGGACTATTTCAGCGATCACCTCGCGTTCCGTTTCCGCCCGCTTGCGCTCGGTAATGTCCAACATAACACCCTGCCAGGTACGTTTGCCGGCTGCATCAATGCCCACGTGTCCCCGGTCGTGTAACCAGACTATCGAACCGTCCCTGGCAATGAACCGGTACTCGGATTCGGTCGCAGCTCCGGTAGCCATGGCGTTCGCGGTCTCTTGCAGCACCCGTTCGCGATCGTCCGGATGCAGGGCACCGACCCACAGATCCGGTATGGTGTACCAGTCGTCGACGGAATAACCGAGCGAGAGAACATTTGCGCTGATATAAAGGGGTGAATAAGGGGGACTGGCCTCAACGTGATAGATGATTGCCGGCGAAGTTTCGACCAGCAAGCGGTAACGGGCCTCGCTCTCCTGCAGCGCCCGCTCGGCGCGCTTGCGCTCGTTGATATCCGTGTGTGAACCGGACATGCGGTAAGGCTTTCCGTTCGCGTCGCGCAGCATGGCGCCGCGGGCCAGAATCCAGGTGTAGGTTCCGTCCTTGTGCCGCAGGCGATGCTCGAGTGCATACTGAGATGTACGGCCGTCGACGTAGGCTTCAATCGTGGCCATTGCGCGCGCATGATCGTCCGGGTGAAGAGCACTCTCCCAGGACGCGAAACAGTCCGCCAATTCGTGGTCCTCATAGCCGATCATGCTTTTCCAGCGGGGCGAAAAATAGACATCGTTGGTCAACATGTTCCAATCCCACAGACCGTCGTTAGAACCTTCCACCGCCAGTTCGTATTGCTCCCGGCTTAGGCGAAGTTCCTCCGCGCCTCTGATGCGCTCGGTGATATCGCGCACCATTGATACGACAACATGTTGGCCGTTTTCCGCCGCAACGTATTGAAGGATAATCTCGACCGGAACGTCCTGGCCGTTCTTGTTGCGGTGGACGCTGGTAAATGTGAGAGCGTCAACCGTTCCGGCAATAACCGGCGCGATGAGGTCGCGATAGCTCGTTTGGTCGAACCCTGGCTTAATATCAACAGGTGTCATCATGAGCAATTCATCTTTGCTATAACCTGTCTGCCGGGTCGCGCCCTCGTTGACGTAAGCGTAGCGCAGTGTTTGGGGATCGAACATGAAGACGGCGTCCTGCATCGCGTCGAGCACGTTCGTTGCCCGCCGCAACCTGGTTTCTACCTGCGAGCGCTCAACAATTTCCACCTTTAGAGCTGAATCGGAGTGTTCGACCTCGGTCGCCATCTGATTGAAAGCCGTTCCAAGTTGGCCGAGTTCGTCGACGGTTGGAATGTGAGCCCGCGCGGAGAAATCACCCTTACCAAAACGTTCGGCGGCAGAGGTCAGCAGCTGCAGCCAACGCAGAAAACCGCGCCGCACGAAGACATACTGAAGCAGCCAGAACAGAAACAGGAAGACGGCCAAAACCTGCATGGTTCGGATCAAAGCCGAGCGGCCGTTCTGCTCCACGTTCGAGAGACCGAAATCCATCGTCAGCACGCCGGCGATGTTGCTCTTGCGGGTGGCGTCGTAGCGTCCGTCAATCGCGTAGCTCGACCGCAGGAAGTTCCCTTCGCTGGTTGTATAGGTGGAGCTTCGATCGCCACCCTCCTGAAACAATTCGTTTAGAGTGTTGGCGTCTATCGGCAGGTTCACCGAACCAGCATCGCTGTTTATTTTTACGATAGCCTGGCGCGAACTGTCCGTCAGGGTAACGTGCTTGATATGAGCAATCTTTCCCGTCAAGCGGATCATCCCGGATTGGAGCGTCTCAGACTTGAATAACTGCGGGTCTTCAGCCAGGATCTCTTTGATCGCCTGGCTGACGGCATATCCCGAATCCTTAATATTTCGGTGCGCCGTCTCGCGGATAGTTCGATATTGATAAATGCCGGCCAAACACAAAACGATCCCAAGTCCGACAACTTGAAGGATTATCCACTTCGCTGCGAGAGAAGATCGCAGTTGGGGCACCTTGATTTTTGGAAACCTCACCGGGAGCCAGGCGCCTACGAAACACAACAGTGCCGTTAGTAAGAATATTGACGGAAAGTAACGATTAATCCAGAGCAGCCGGGCGCGTTCCACTCCGGCACTTTGCACTTGATTGAAGACATCATCGCCGGCAGTGACTCCGTCCCAACGGGAAATCGCCTGAAGCGGGGCGCCGGTGGCAATGTCATAAACGTAGTCACTCGAATGGCAGCCTTCTTCGATTTTGATTGTCGCCCCCGTCAACGGCTCAACCCAAATCTTAAAGAAATACTGGTCGTCGCCACATTTGATTTCCTGCCCTGATTTTACTTTTGTTCCCTCATACTTCTCTGTTCCGGCATAAGACTCTGTGTATTCGCCGCGTCCGCGATAGGCGAAGAGATAAGTGTTGAGGCCTTCAACGGCAACCTCTTTTTGAAAGGCGAGCGGAACACCTTTGAGATAATTAAACCGCAGGCGGTAAGTTTTCTTTTCAACATTGCGGGGAAACACAAAATAGTCACCCCGATACTCAGGCTTGAGATGCTCCCCGGTTTGAGGATTAACCGGGGCAGATAATTCATACTCCCAACTTATCTTCCCGGTAGTGATGTCACTTATGATGTAGTCGCTGTTAAGTTCCACCGAGCCGGGCCGCTCTGAGTTGGGAACAATACTGATGCCTTGACTGTAAATGGTTGAGACATCTTTCTCCGGTATCTGCCCAGTTTGAGGATCGGGATAAGTCTGAAAGCCGATGTAGTCGGTCTTCCAGCTCCAGCCTGAAGGAATGCGTGGCGTCAAACGTGGAGCTAACAAAAACTGCCAGATAGCCGTGAAGCCACACAACGCTAAAGCTGCTGAAATTAGTATTTTCTTTCTCATTCACGGACTTCCTGCTTGCAGACAGTTTCTTAGAAGCGCCAGCTCGTTGCGATCACCACGTCAAATGAATTCCTTGTTCCCAGCGGCGCCGCTCCCGTATTGAGAAACGCGAAAGGGTTGCCAAGCCCCGAGGCCGCCAGCGCTGGTCCCGGTCTGGAATGGCCCAGGCTCACGTTAAACCAGAGGTTCTCTCGCGGATACCACTCGCCAATGAAACTCACCTCGTTAGAGAGGCTGCCGCCCGCGCTCGTGCCGGTGTTCTCAACTTGCCGCGTGTTGTGAAAGAGCGCGCGAATCTTGATGGTTGAAGTTGGCCACACGCCCGCCTGCGCACGGACGATCTTTGTGTTCGTCCCGAAGATGATCCAATCGATCTGGTTTCCCAGATACCACTTGCCCCAGTCGGAAAAGCCGGTTGCGATCGGCGTGAAATCTTTCGAGTAGAAAACGTAGCCCGCCTCGGCGAAAGGACGGAAGGGCCGGGTCTTCGCTTCATAGCCCACCTCGGCGTGCCACGATTGCTCGTTCATCTTCTGCCCGATGATCGTGCAGTAAGCGGCGTTACGGCATCTGCCGCCGAACTCCCAAGCGAACTCACCACTCACATATAAGCCTTTGATTAGGTCCAGGGGTTGTTCACCGCTTACGTCAAAGACCGCCATGTCGTTATCCAAATTCGAGCGCGATGAGCGATAGAAGAGTCCGGCAGCATAAGTCCCTTTGGTCTCCGCGAAGGTGCGCGAGATGTCGAGCCCCATCAGAAGTCCGTCGCGTCTGCCGCCGCCGTCCCACGTGGGATCGACTCGGTAGATGAAAGAATCGAAGTGCGTCTTCTTCACATCCCACTCGACTCGCAGCGCGTCGAAGCCCTTGCGCGGGCTGTGAAAGACGCCTTGCTGCGTCTTTGTCGAAAACCCGTCATAAACTCCATCGCCGATAAGAAATTGCGAGCCAATGGTGATGTGTTGTCTGCCTAGCGTGGCCTTGAGCGGGAGGCCGCCGATGCGGTCGAGTTGGACATAAGCCTGATCGAGATAGAAACTGGGGAATGTGCCACGCGGGTTTGTGCCCGGGGGTGATCCGGCCAGAACTGTGCCGGTGCCAAAAGAGTCCTGTCCAGTGGTTTTGACGCCGATGCCGCTAACGCCCGCAGTGAAGTGTTTATAACGAACCGTTGCGTCCAGCCGCAGACTTGTCTCCAGCCAGAATCTTGAACTGTCGCCGAAGAATGAGTGAGACTCGGAAACTACATAGTTCGCGATCTCGCCATTGTAAGAGAAGGACAGGTTCTTTTTCGCCGGAGTCTCCGGAGTTGGTTGTGGCTTTTGCTCTGGCTTTTCTGAGACTTTCTCGGCAGCGGGTTTTAGCGAAGTCTCTTTGGCTTTCTTCTCGGTGGCATCCTGGGCCTGGAGCGATGCGCGCCCGACGGCAGGGGAGCCAGCAACAATAGCGAAGCTAAATAGAATTATTCCGAGAGCTTTTATTTTCGTTTTCATAGAGTGTCTCCGCAGGATTGGCCGGTGACGGCGGTAGGTTGGGCCTCCAGGGGCATAATGCCGATGCATTACACCGCGCTCGGCCTGACGTTGAGCACACCAGGCCGGCTTTGGCGGTAAGTGCATGACCTGTGCCAGGACCTTCGTATAAGCAGAGCAGAGGCGACGGAGAACAAAGTTGGGGTCAGCCTTATGCAGAATTCACGCCGCCATGAATCAAATCTTTTCGAGCACTCCTCCCCAAAAAAAGTCTTGACAGCTTCCGCTAGTGGGAATAGAGTGCGCCGCATCTCGCCATTCATACTGCTAAAAGTTCTAAGCTGAGTTTCAACAAGGGGTCGCAGATTTAGTCTTTCAAGAACAGTGCTTCAGGACGTCCTGAAGGACGCACACCTACGGCTGGAGGAGGGAACCCAAAATGGCGCACATATCTAAGCGAAACAGAGGGCTTGAGCGCGAGACGCAACGAGCGCTCGACAATAGGTTGGAACTGGTGAAGGAAGGCTTTACCAGAAGAGACTTGATCAAGATGGGAATGATGACGGCTGCGGGGGTGCTCATTCCGAAGGGCGGCTTGACGCATGCGCAAACCCTCAGCAGCTACAGTTGGGGTGGCCGGGGCTGTTATTCAAATAACTGCGATGTCGGGTGCAGTCCTCAGCCGGCCCAGATCTTTGTCGATCCTATGCCGATCGCGCCGGAGTTACCCGCACGTTCGCTGTCGGATCCCGGATTACAATTTGGCTTGCCGCCGCAACTGTTTCCAAATAACTCCATCAATCCGGCAACGGGCCTGCCATACGAAGGTCGCGGCCAATACAATGGCAGCTTGCGGCCGGGCTCTGATTCTTTTCAATTCTTCAATCAATATCCGCCGCAGAAGTATTTTGTCCAACGGATTAGGGCGAACCCGAATTTCAGGATCACTTCGGACACAAACATTCCCGCCCAGCTCATCTGGGGATACAATCAGGGGGGATCCTCTTCGGGTGACGTCGCTGTATTTCCCGCTCCGACGGTCGTCAGCCGCTATCAGGAACCATGGGTGATTCGCCGCTTCAACGAATTGCCAATCCAAAGTCAGAACGGCGGCTTTGGCGTCCCGGAGATGTCCACGCACCTGCATAATTTCCACTCGGCCCCGGAAAGTGATGGCGGCCCCTGCCGTTGGTTTTTCCGTGGTCAGTATTACGATTATTACTTCACCGGACAGCAGGCGGGATTTGCGTCGACTAACCAACCCAACGGTGACATCAACGAATCGTTAAGCACCATGTGGTATCACGATCATCGAATTGATCATACGGCCGAAAATGCCTACAAAGGGCTCGCAGGCTTTCACCTGATCTTCAATCAGTTCGACACCGGTAATGAGACGACGGGTTTCCGGCTGCCCAGTTATCCGCAATACGACGTTCCGATTGCGATCACGGACAAGCTCCTCGATCCGAGCACTGGTAAGCTGTGCTTCGACACTTTCAATTTCAAGGGGCTGCTCGGCGATGTGATTCTGGCCAACGGCATCATCCAGCCGTACTTCAATGTTAGCAAACGGCGTTATCGATTCCGCGTGCTGAACGGCGGACCCTCGCGCTTCTACGAGTTCTTCCTCACGGATCCGTTGAGCCCGAGCACGGTCATTCCGTTCTGGGTAATTGGTAATGACGGCAACCTTCTGCCTCAGCCGGTGCAGGTCACCAGCTTCAGGGTCAGCGTTGGGGAACGCTACGACATCCTTATTGACTTCAATCAGGTCAAGAATCTGATTGGCAGTCACACCAAAGTGCGGCTTGAGAATCGTCTGGAACAGGACGACGGTCAGGGACCGAGTTGCAATCTCTCGGCCGCCGGGCAGGGCATGTCATGCGTCGAGTTCCGCATCGGGTCGGCGGTCACAGACGCCAGCGTGGACCCGGCAACTCATCCCACGTTCTATCAACTGCCGAGCATTATCACGCCGCGCATCACGCGCACGTTTAAGTTTGATCGCAACAACGGTCAGTGGGTGATCAATAACAGGTTCGCCAGTTGCAATGAGCTCCGCTTCACGGTAACGCAGAACAGCGCCGAGAACTGGATCTTTCAAAACCCGCGGAACGACTGGCAACACCCAATTCACGTACACTTCGAAGAACACCAGATCCTGAGTAGATCCGGTAATGGCGGTCGTTACGGTAGCTATAGCGGCTCCACTTACGGCGACGATCGTAACCACGGCGATTGCGCCTTTGGCGGAGGCGGAGGCGGAATGAGCACTTCTCGTCCGAACGTTCCCAACGTCGAAGTCAGCCGCAAGGACGTGACCCGTTTGCAGGGCGATGAAGATATTAAGGTCTTCTTTCGCTTCCGCGATTTTCAGGGCGACTATCCTCTCCACTGTCACAACACAGTCCATGAGGATCACGCCATGATGTTGCTCTTCCAGATGCAAGCTGGTGTGACCGACAACAACCAGAATCCCTAACTCAGCAGCCAAAAGAAAGGAGAAGATTCATGAAAAAGATGACGAGAAGAAATTTACTGGTGGCTGCTGGAGCGACAACCGCCGCTTTGGGAGCGAACAGGCTGATCGCACAGGAGGCCACCCCGGCCAGCACTCACAACTACAACTTCAAGGACATTTCACCGCGCGAATTAATTCAACGTCGTCATTTGCCGAACATTGAATTGGTTACCCAGGACAGTAAGAAGGTCCGATTCTATGATGATCTGGTCAAAGACCGGCGCGTGGTTATTCAGTTCATGTTCACGCGCTGCAAAGACATCTGCCCGGTGATTACGCACCACCTGGTAGAGGTGCAGGAAAAACTGAAAGACCGGGTAGGAACCGACATCTTCTTTTACTCGGTCACACTAAGTCCGGAAGAAGACAAGCCGCGCGATCTG
>JAWVFI010000183.1:0-29133 GCA_033856235.1 Blastocatellia bacterium
GCTACTGGATTGGCCTGGACTGAGGTCGGTGGAGAGGTATTACAAATAGAGGCCACGCTGACCAAGGGTCGCGGTGGCGTCCAACTGACCGGCAAACTGGGCGACGTCATGCAGGAATCCGCTCAAGCAGCGCTGACCTGTATCAAAGCTCGCTCGGAACGCCTGGGCATGAGTTTAGACTTTATTCGCAAGCGCGACCTGCACATCCATATCCCGGAAGGCGCGATTCCAAAGGACGGGCCGTCAGCAGGAATCACCCTGGCCACCGCCATGGCTTCTGCCCTGGCGCGCGTGCCGGTACGGAACAACGTCGCCATGACCGGCGAAATCACGTTGCGCGGACGCGTATTGCCCATCGGCGGCGTTAAGGAAAAGCTGCTCGCCGCCCATCGGTTTGGCATTGACACGATTATTCTGCCCAAAGAGAACGAAAAGGATTTGCCCGACGTTCCGGAAGAAGTGCGGAACGCGCTAACCATCAATCTGGTTGAAACTATTGACGAAGTTCTGGCTCTGGCACTGGAAGACGCTTGTCCGGTTGATCAGCCCCTCACTGAGGTGACTGAGAAAGCGCCGCCCATCTGGACTACTGAGCCGCCGTCACAGGGCATTCAAACAACTGCGGAACAATAGGCCGCAAGCCTTTCATAGACTTGGGCTGCTTGCGGGCCCTCAAATTGGCCAGGCGCTGAAGGGTAATCCCTTTTTGGGCCTGGTCACTATTGCCTCGCGTTTAACTGGCGCTCGCCCGGCAGATTTCTGATCCCCCTGGCACCCGCCCATTCATCAAAGGAGAAATTATGGGAAAGCACGAAGACGCTGATTTGATTCTGAAACTCTATGACCTGCGCCGCGAAAAAGTCATGAGGGACGCCCGCACCTGGTTCTTCACGTTTAACCCCGAGAAAGCTGAAGACTTTCTCGAAGTGATGACCAGCGAGCACAGCGGTCATTACCGGATGGTCGTGTCCTATTGGGATATGGCCGCCTCGCTCGTCAACAACGGAGCTATTGATGCTCAAATGTTCAATGACGCGAACGGCGAACATCTTTTCGTTTACGCCAAGGTCGAGCCGTTTCTGCCCGCGCTACGAGCAACTTCAGGTAATCCCGACTATCTGGCACACCTGGAAAAGCTGGTTACGGGAATCCCCGACGTCGAGGAAAAGCTCGCCAACATCCGTCAACGCGTAGCGATGATGGTAAAGATCTGGCAAGAGCGAACGGCGAAAGCTGCGATGGCGGCGGAAGCATAAGGCAGCCGACGCGCTCTGCGGGAAATACGTAATGCCGGCTGAAAAACCGCGATGAGAGTCGTCAGCACAGAGTTCGTCAAGAGTTCGTTTGACGAACTGGGATGGCCCGTCGATGCTCAACCTGAAGTGTCATTTCTGGGCCGGTCCAATGTCGGCAAATCAAGGCTGATTAATTCTCTGCTGGGTGTGCGAGGCCTCGCGCGAACTTCCTCCACGCCCGGCAGAACTCAGTCGCTGAACTTCTTCGCCATTAATAATAAGTTTCGCTTCGTGGATCTCCCTGGCTATGGCTATGCCCGGGCACCGAAGGAGATCACGGCAAGTTGGAGCGAGATGGCAACCAGCTACCTTGCCAATCGTGAGCAGCTTGTGTTATCAATTCATATCGTAGATTCGCGTCACGAACCCACAAAACTGGATTTGCAACTTCACGAGTGGCTCCAGCACCATCGGAAACCACAAATAATCGTTGCCACGAAATCCGACAAGCTCTCGAACAATGAATTGCGAAAGAGCATAGAGCGCGCGCGCCGCGTGCTCAAGACGGAACAGGTCATAGCATACTCCGCTGTGACCAGGGCCGGACGCGAGGAAATTTGGCGCGCTATTGAAAAAGCATTGACGGGACTCGATTCAAGCAATTAACTCGCTGGAAACGCAGATTCAGTTTGCGCACTCGATTCAACTCCAGGTAGGTATTTGTCCCCTTTCGACCCTTTGGTTAAGCACGTGGCCTGGGGCCACGCGATGGCAACACGTTGCATCGAACCCGGCGGAGATACCCCTAACGAAGCCTTAAGAATTTTCCGTCGGTCAGCCTGATTGGCCACCGGCGGTGAAGAGTTTTCCACACGATCAGCTGTGTGCCACCAACGGGACGAATTTCCTTTTAATCATCGGCCCCTGCAATCATCCAACTAAGACAGCACACTTAATTACCACCGGAAACTAACCGCGGCAGTTCTCAACCCGCCGCATAGAGAAAAAGACATGTCACAACGCACACCACGCGCCCGCGCCAGTAGCGCCGGCAATGACTCCAATGGCGAAGACGGCGGCGCCAATATCGCCACGGCTGAAGCCCCGGAAAAGGTCTCGCCCAAGGACTTCAAAGAAGGCGAAATGCTCAATCTGGGCGACCTTAAGGAAATGTCGATTTCCAAGCTCACGGCCATCGCGAAAGGCATGGACGTTCCCGGCGCTACCGGCATGCGAAAGCAGGAGCTGATCTTCAAAGTGCTGGCCGCCCAGACTGAGAAGAGCGGATTGATCTTTTCGGAAGGCGTGCTGGAAACATTGCCGGACGGCTTCGGCTTCCTCCGAGCGCCGGAATACAACTACTTACCCGGGCCAGACGATATCTATGTTTCGCCTTCGCAGATTCGCAAGTTCGACCTCCGGACTGGCGACACCGTCAGCGGCCAGATTCGCCCACCAAAAGAGGGCGAGCGTTACTTTGCCCTGATCAAGGTCGAGGCGATTAATTTCGAGTCCCCCGATCAGGCGCGCGAAAAAGTCTTCTTTGACAACCTGACGCCGCTTTACCCCGACGAAATGTTGAAATGCGAGACTACGCAGGAAAATCTGTCCGCGCGAGTAATCGACCTCGTCACCCCCATCGGTAAAGGCCAGCGCGGTTTGATTGTCGCGCCGCCGCGCACCGGCAAAACGATGCTGCTGCAAACGATCGCCAACTCGATTACCCAGAACCATCCGGAAACTACCTTGATCGTTCTGCTGATCGACGAGCGGCCGGAAGAAGTCACCGACATGCAGCGTTCGGTTAACGGCGAAGTAATCTCGTCAACCTTTGATGAACCTCCGACACGACACGTGCAGGTGGCGGACATGGTCATCGAAAAAGCCAAACGCCTGGTGGAACACAAACGCGACGTAGTCATCTTGCTGGATTCAATTACTCGTTTGGCCAGGGCCCACAACGCGGTCGTGCCTCCCAGCGGCAAGATCCTCTCCGGTGGTATCGACTCCAACGCACTGCAACGCCCCAAACGTTTCTTCGGCGCCGCGCGAAATATTGAAGAAGGCGGCTCGCTGACGATTATCGCCACCGCCTTGATCGATACCGGCTCGCGCATGGACGACGTAATCTTTGAAGAGTTCAAAGGCACCGGCAACTGCGAAATCCATCTTGATCGCCGCTTGAGTGACAAGCGCTTGTTCCCGGCTATCGACTTGCAGCGCTCCGGCACGCGCAAGGAAGAGCTTCTGATGAGCAAGGAAGACCTGAACCGCGTCTGGGTAATGCGACGCGTGCTCAATCCTCTTTCGCCGGTCGAACAAATGGAAGTGGTGCTCGAGCGCCTGGAGAAATCCAAGTCCAACGCTGAATTTCTGGCCTCAATGCAAACCTAATCTGGACTATAGACGACGGACCATGGACGATAGGGCATTCGTCACGTCATCGTCCGTGGTCTGCCGTCCATCGTCCATCGACCCATGCGTGTAGCGCTACTCTCCTCAGAAGCTGTTCCCTTCGCAAAAGCCGGCGGCCTCGGGGATGTAGCGGGCGCTTTGCCTAAGGCCCTGAATTCTGAGGGCGCTGAAGCAGTCCTGATCCTGCCTCTCTACGATCTGGTTGATCGCGCTTTGTTGCGCGAAAAGTTCATTGACAATCTGGAAGTTGAATGGCGGGGAAAGAAACCCCTGGTGAGTGTCTGGCGCAGCGATAGCGCCGGCGCGCCTGCATATCTGATCGAAGCGCCATCCTACTTTGGCCGCCCGGCGATCTACGGTTATCGCGACGATCACGAACGGTTTGCTTTCTTCTGCCGCGCAGCCCTGGCGCTGTGCAAACGCCTGGGGACAGCTCCTGAAATTATTCACTGCAATGACTGGCCCGGTGGATTTGCCGCCGTTGAACTACGGGCGCGGCGCGGCTTCGACGATTATTACAAACACACGCGCACCGTCTTTTCGATTCATAACCTTGCCTACCAGGGCACTTTTGATCCCAGCGATCTCTGGTGGATGGATTTCGGAGAGCGGAATGAGCGCGAGGCGTTTACTTTCAAGAATACTGCGTCTGCGCTGAAAGCGGGCCTGGTTGCGGCCGACGCGCTTTCCACGGTCAGTAAACGATATGCACAGGAGATTCAAACTGCGGAAAACGGCAACGGATTGGAGTGGATTCTGCGGGCCCGCCGGGACCGGCTGGCAGGAATCACCAACGGGGTTGATTATGAAGTTTGGAATCCGGAGATTGATTCACATATTGCGGCCCATTTCAACGCCGCCGACCTCAGCGGGAAACTGAAGTGCAAGCTGGATCTCTTGCATCGTTTTGGACTGCCGCCCGAACCGGAACGTCCAATTATCGCCATCATTTCGCGGCTAGTTTCACAGAAGGGCTACGATCTGATCAAGCAGGCCGCCGGTTCAATTCTGGCAACTGGCGCTTTCTTCATTGCCCTGGGCGCCGGCGAATATGAAGATTTCCTTCAGTCTTGGCGCGATAGCGCGCCCCGTCGCGTCGGCATTTACAAAGGTTATGCCGGTGAGCCACTGGCGCATCAAATCGAGGCCGGCGCTGATATTTTCCTGATGCCGTCCCTTTACGAGCCGTGCGGACTGAACCAGATGTACAGCATGCGCTACGGCACAGTCCCCGTGGTTCGGGCCACGGGCGGGCTGGACGACACAGTGGAACAGTTCAACGCTGTTTCCGGAACTGGAACCGGGTTTAAATTCGGCCCCTATGCGGCCCCGGCTATGCTTGAAAAATTACGCGAAGCGCTTTACTTTTATAGTCAACCCGAAATCTGGCGGCAGATTCAGCGGAATGGCATGGCGGTGGACAATTCGTGGTCTGCCGCGGCCAAACGATATCTGGAGCTTTACGAGGAAACTTCGCGGCTCTAGTTGCAGTTGGTAGCGATCAAGGTCCGGACGTGGGCACGATCTGAACGTGGCGTCCCTGGAAAGAACGAGGAGATAAGTTATGAGCGAGCATGTAAAAGAGGTCAGTGACAGCAATTTCGAAACGGACGTCCTACAGTCAGATCGGCCCGTGCTGGTAGATTTTTGGGCCGCGTGGTGTGCGCCGTGTCGCATGCTCGCACCTACCGTCGATGCCGTCGCCGAGAAATATGCTGGCAGTGCTCGGGTCGTGAAGCTGAACGTCGATGACAATCCATCGGTGTCACAGCGCTACGGCATCAAGGGCATTCCCACGCTGATTTTGTTCAAAGGCGGGAAGGAAGAAGAGCGTGTGGTAGGAGCGACTTCGAAAGAAGCCATTGCCCGCATGATCGATAAGCACGTTAGCGGCGCCGCCACTGCATAACCTTCCGTTCTTAGATTTCAGGCGCGGATTTTCCTGGTGTTAGTCCGCGCCTGTTCTGCGTCTGAAATGCCGTAAACAGTGAACAGTAAACCGTAAACAGAAACGAAATCTACTGTTTACTGTTCACGGTTTACTGTTTACAGTTCACGGTTTACTGTTCACGGTTTACTATTCACGGTTCACGGCTCTTCTCCCATGTCCAAAATCATCGTAGTCATCGGGGCCCAGTGGGGCGATGAAGGCAAAGGCAAGATCGTCGATCTCCTGGCCGAGCGCTTCGACATCGTGGCCCGTTACCAGGGCGGACACAACGCCGGTCATTCGGTACAGGTCGGGGACAAATCATTTGTGCTGCATTTGTTGCCCTCCGGAATTGTCCACCGCGGCAAGACCTGCGTGTTGGGCAACGGCATGGTCATCGATCCCAAAGCGTTTTTCGTCGAAGCCGACCGCTTAACTGAACAAGGCATCGAGGTAACTCCGGAGCGCGTCAAGATCAGTTCCCGAGCCCATCTTATACTTCCCTACCATCGCGCTTTGGATCACACCAGCGAAGAAAGACTGGGTAACGAAAAAGTTGGAACAACGTTACGTGGCATTGGACCGGCGTATGAAGACAAAGCCGGCCGTCGAGGCATTCGCACGGCTGACGCATTGGTGCCCGATGTTTTGCGCTCACGCATCGAACGGAATCTAGAGGACGCAAACAGGATTATCCAGGCCTACGGCGGCGAGCCTTTGAATGCCGACGAAATCTTCGATGAGATGTCACGTCTGACCGAACGCCTGGGCGCGTTTATTGGTGATACGACCCATTTTCTGAATGTCGCAGCAGGAGAAGGAAAATCGATCCTGCTGGAGGGCGCGCAAGCGACCTTGTTGGATGTGGACCATGGGACATATCCCTTCGTCACTTCTTCGAATACAGTGGCGGGCGGGGCCATTATCGGGACGGGGCTGGCGCCAAACCGGCTGAATGGTGTGTTGGGAATTGTGCGGACTTATACGACGCGCGTCGGTGAGGGCCCGTTCCCAACCGAGATGTTGGAAGGCGAAGCCGAGATGGGCCAACTGATTCGCGAACGAGGCCGCGAGTATGGCGCATCTACCGGCCGGCCGCGCCGTTGCGGCTGGTTTGACGCTTTCGCCACGCGTTATGCCGCGGAAATCAACGGCTTCACTTCGGTAGCCCTGACCAAGTTGGACGTGCTCGATGCGCTTCAGGAAATAAAAGTCTGTGTGGCCTACAAGCTGGATGGGAGTCTATGCGAATCGCTCCCCGCGGTAGCACAGGATTTGCGGCGCGTTGAACCCGTCTACGAAACGTTGCCGGGATGGCAGACGTCAACGGTTGGGACCACGGAGATGAGTTCCCTCCCTGCCAACGCCCGCCGGTATGTTGATTTCCTTTCCGAAAAGATAGGAGTGGAGATCGGATTGGTGTCTACCGGCCCGGAACGTTCCCAGACCATTGTTGTCAAAGACTCCGCCGTCGGACGATGGCTGGAGGATTAGAGTTTTTGCCGCAGATGAACGCGGATACTCGCGGATAAGAAACTGAGAGGAACAATTAAAAACAGCCGAACGTGCTTCGTCAATTATTTGTTTGTGCTTATCTGCGAGGATCCGCGTTAATCTGCGGCTGGTTTCCTCGGGACTTTGGACTTTGGACTTTCCACTCGGTAGAATGCCTCTCACCGAATTCCATGTGGGCCGATAGCTCAGTCGGTAGAGCAACTGGCTTTTAACCAGTGGGTCGCAGGTTCGAGTCCTGCTCGGCTCAAATTAAATCCGCAGACAAGCCGCCAAACTTTACCCTTCCGTAAAGTGTCTCAACGTCTCAGAAGTTAGGTCAGAATGTTGCGAGGGATCCCCGCTCCGGAGGATTGGGGATAACCAAGAGAATCTTGCTAATACAGGAGAGAGTTAAATGGAACATACCTACGTTGGTGAAATCAGAATCTTTGCCGGAAACTTCCCACCGGCGGGTTGGGAGTTATGTAACGGTCAGGAAATGGCAATCAGTGAAAACGATTCCCTTTTCAACCTAATCGGCACCACTTATGGTGGTGATGGTGAGTTGTCCTTCAGGCTGCCAAATTTGCAAGGGCGAAGCCCCGTGCATAAGACACGTAATAATCAGCTCGGCGAGACAGGTCTCATCGGTTGGAAAGACTGGGCCTCAAGCCAGTCGCAGAAGCCAGAAACTCCAGCGCCCGGCTATTTGGCCCTGAACTTCATCATCTCGCTATTTGGGTTTTATCCCTCGCCCGATAGCGGAGGCGGAGCCGAACCGTTTCTTGGCGAAGGGCGATTATTTGCCTTTGATTTTGCCCCCAGCGGATGGGCATCCTGCAACGGGCAGCTTCTCCGGATCAACCAGAACCAGGCGCTCTTTTCTTTACTGGGCACTACCTACGGAGGCAATGGCCAGACGACCTTCGCATTACCTGATTTGCGCGGTGCGATACCAATACATACTGATCCGCTTGTCCTCGGGGAAAGTGTAAATGCCGTGAGCCCTGAGCCTTCAACCGAACCAAGTAGCGGGTTCCTGATTCTCAATTACTGCATAGCGCTACAGGGAATATTCCCACAATATGGATGAATACATTGCCATTCTCAGGAGGAATCTTTTAAACATGTATCCATTCGTCGCCGAGATTCGCGTATTCTTTGGAAACTTTGCTCCCACGGGCTGGGCCACTTGTCAGGGGCAGCTTCTTCCGATCAGCCAGAACACTGCTCTGTTTTCGCTGCTCGGCACTTGCTACGGCGGTGATGGTCGGTCTACGTTTGCTCTTCCCGACCTTAGCGGGCGTGCGCCTTTGCACGCCGACAGTAATTACAGTAATTGGGGATCACAATTCCAACTTGGCGAGCAAATACGATGGGAAGGCTTGCTCAAATCCGATAAATATAGGCCTGCTGAGATGCCGAGTGTCGAGCCGGAAATACCCCAAAAGAAAGCAAAAAGAAAGAAAGCACCCAAACAGAGCGCTCCAGCGACTGGAGAATCACTGGGGCGCCTTGAGTTAACTGAACGCTCGCTGACTCCTCTCCAACGACTTGCAGAAAACCTCGGTGAATCCCAGAATCAAACGGCGCAGTTGATCAACTCACAGGCCGAAATCGTCAACCGCATCCTCACCGCGGCGCTTCAGGCTCGTGAATACCAAAAGAAATCAATTGAGGGTGAGTATGGTGATGCGGGGGCCTCTCTCAAGGGTCTGGTTCAAACCATTGAAGAGCTGAATCAAGATCCCAATGCGCTGCCGCAACTGAAAAAAGTAGTTACGCTGCTAAGGGAGTCGCACGAGCAGACTCGGCAGATGATCGAATTTCAAGTAGAAGTGGCCGGCGCCCTCGAAAATGCTGCCGCCCGCGTGGGTGAATATCGGGCTGGGTTAAGCAGGGGTGACTTCGAGAATGCCGGTGCTTCTCTGCGAACGCTTATCGAGACCGTCAATAGCCTGACCCACATGTGGGACTCGGACAGAGGTCTCCCCGGCGTGGCTACGATGCTCACCTCAGAGTACCCGCCGTCGACAGATCCGGGGCAGAGCAAAGCTCGAGTCCGTTTCCTCGCTGTCAACTTCATCATTGCTTTGCAGGGAGTATTCCCACCGAGGACTTGACCAGCGCGGGGGGCTTTTGTTAAGCCGGTTTTGAGTTCGAGCCGCTCGGCTCACCTCTCTCTAGCGGCTACCTATTTACGCTGAACAGGCAAGGAGTATTTGTGCCCTCACTATGGCAAGGACAAGGTAAACGGAATAAATGACGGAGCGATCATCTGATGGCGAATTCTATCACTATCAAGGGCGCCATCATGATTACCGGATCGCGCGACGTTGATCGCGATACGGCGCGCGCATTGTTTGAGCGGCACCTCTCTTCGTTGGCTTCTCAAGGCAGAACGTGGCTGGTAGGAACCGGGCGCGGGATTGATCAGTGGGCGACGGAATGGTTGTTGGAGCAAAGTGAAATCTGCTGGGCGGTGGTCCCCTACACGCGTTTCAAACAGCCACAGTGGGTCCAGTCCTCACTCGAAGAAATCGACCGCATTGTTGAGCTACAACTGCCTAAGCGCAAGACTGCAAGTGCGATCAGGAACCGTCATATGGTGGACCTGGCCGAGATAGTGTTTGGGTTCTGGTCGGGCGAGGGCGGGATCACGGTGAAAACGCTGAAGTATGCGCTGAGGCAGCGTCGCGAAGTGCATGCCATCCCAGTGTTCTTGGGAGAGTCTCATTAGCACCGCACTTCAGTGCGGTGATCTGGCGTCGAATGTCTCTCGAACCGTTTCTAACGGTTTGCCAGGAGAAACCATCGAAACGGTTAGACGTCAAGTGTCGCCTATCACCACTGCCACGGATTTGAAACTTCGATTATCCGAAACTTCACCAGGCACCTTGGCATCAAAGCTCACTTCTCAGCCCATTTCAAGACCGACAACGGCCGGGGCCTGCCACTAGTTTGCACACCAGTTTACCTCACAGTAACGCAGGACTCTCAGTTCAACGCGCGCGTGTACAATTTTCTGGGTGTTATTTCATAAGGGTTATCTGTTTACTCGACGTCGCGCGGCGGGGGCTCTGGTTTTCGCGCGGCTCCGATTCCTCGCCATACAATTGTGAAGTCTTTTACGTAGAATTCCTGCTCCCCTTCGTTTCCCTCTTAAAAATCTTAACGGACTTCGGTCCATAGTTACTGGAGAACACACAACATGTCGATTGCCCGCATCACAGAAATCAGTTCTACATCCACCAAGAGTTTTGAAGACGCAATTCAAAGCGGGGTCAGCCGCGCCACTGGGACCCTGCGCAACGTGCGCAGTGCCTGGGTGAAAGAGCAGCAAATCAAGATCGAAGGAAACAGCATCGTTGAGTATCAGGTAAACCTGATGATTACGTTTGTTCTGGACGAGGGAGATAAAGTGGACATCGCGTAAACGGGGTCTTTATTGCCTGACCGTCCGCCGCTCCGCTACCAACACGAGCGCCGGGCGGGACAGGAATTCCACGCAACGACTTCAGGGCGACCCCGAGCGGGTATGCGTCAAGCGTTTTGGCCTGCTATCGTGGGAGCGCATAAAGGACTTGCGGTCTAGCGAAAGGAGAAAAGAATGAACAAGAGAATGCTTACTATCGCAACACTGGCCTTGCTGTGTTTCGGCAGCCTTGTCTTTGGTCAGAATAGCAATAGCAGTATGACAATGCAGTCGAACATGAACATGAGCAATAGAAATATGAGCGGGATGCACCGTCGCAACCGGCATCGGAAACATCGCCGGCATCGTCGTCACATGAAGATGAAGATGGGCAACATGAATGGCCACAAAGGCTAACCGCGTAGCCTGACAAAACAAAACGAGGGCGACGATCCTTTGCGGGATCGTGGCCCTTTGTCTGTTTCGAACTCTGAAAACCTCGGGCGACCGGGGCTATCAATCGGAACGCCTGGTCCGTGCTCAGTTTGAAGTCAACGTGCTAAGTACCTGTTGAGCTTGCTCTGCGTCGGCTCGAGTAACCAGCAAACGAACGCCATTGGTGCGTTGCAGGTGAGGCTCCATGCCGCCGCCGTCGTCCTTGAACACGAAGGAATTCAACCCAGCCTGCTGCAGCACTTCCTGAGCCATCGCAGCATCAATCTCGCTGTTAAAAACCTTCAGCACCACCGGTTCATCGGACATAGAGTTGTCCTCTTGTCAGACCCGCCTGCGGTAGCGGGCGGGCCCGGCAAAGCCGAATGTTCGGTAATAAAGTGGCCCGCCCGCTACTGCAGGCGGTTCCGACTATTAGTAGCGGCGGCGATGGCGGCGCTTGCGAATTTTGTAGGTGTAAAGAGCACCACTGCCCGCGCCCACACCGGTTCCGATTAGGGCGCCTTTCTTGCCACCAGCGAGTCCGCCAATGCCCGCACCCGCCGCGGCAGTTCCGGCCACGGTCAATTTGTCTCTGTGCTTCTGCCAGAAGCTACGAGAATGACGTTGGCGACGCCGGCGCGTTTGACCGGACGCGCTCGGCAGCGCAAGTCCCAGGACGGCGAACATTAACATTACGACGAGAAATTTTTTCATGCTTTGTCTCCAATAGTGAATGCCCAGTTTGCCTGGGAGGTATCTTCTGAACTAGCTATTCGTAACTCATGGGGTGTGCACTATTATACCCGTAAAGCCGGAGTTAATTGAAAGGCTAGTGGTGGCACAGTTTTAGATTCGCCCGCGCGGGAGTCTCCCGTGCTCCGGTTCGATCCTCAGCGACAAGGAATCGTCTGACGCTTCCGACCAACCCGGCGATATCGGGCTTGATCACATAAGCATTGGCTCCGGCTTCAATTCCTCTCTTCTTATCCGCCTCATAGGCCGCGCCGGAGAAAAAAAGAATCGGAGTGTGGGGGTCAAAGATGCGCATCCGGCGGCACAATTCAAACCCGTCCAGATCCGGCAAACGGGCATCCAACAAAACCAGATCGAAGCATTCTTCCTGCATTAGAGACAGCGCCTGGGCGGCAGTTCCTACTGCTTTAGCTTCAATCATCGAAAGTCGCATCAGCGCGATTAACATCACGCGCGAGTCGTCATTGTCGTCGACGCAGAGAATTCGGGGTCGGTGGTCCGATGGCATCGGTTGCCTCCTGTTGCGGGGGATGTCTATCTGGATCTTCGGGAGAATAGAACAGATTTGATCGCCTGTCGGTGCGCCGTCACACATATAAATGTGCGGTGGGGCTAGCCCCGAAGTCGTCGCGCCGGCAACTGGCCTAGCGCGAGACTCAGGGAACACCTCGGGGATCACAATGTGAAAAAGCCCCGACTATTCGGGGCCTTTTCATTACCAGAGAAACTCTGAAATCAAGGCGCACATTCGGCATTCGAATGAGTCACGATGGAACTGAAGCGCTGCTGGTATTCAGTCGAAGTTATGAAGGAGCACACCATGGCGTTCTGTTTGGTGGTGCTGCGTAAGGGCGCGCTTTCAACCTGGCCCAGCCAGAAGAGGAAGCCGTCGATTTCCGCGTCGCGCCGGAGGTACCCGGCGTATTGGGTGTATACAAACGCCCGGTTGTACTCGGCGTCGATGAATGGCCGGTTGTCTATCGCCGCTCCAAAACCGGCTGGTACACACGGCGTCGCCGGACTGCCCGGCAAACGGTTGCAGCCGTTCCAGTAATCATTCCCCAGATGGAACATCACCAGGCCTCGACCGCCGTTGTTGAAGTGGGTAATCAAAGCGGCACTCTGCGATGACAGGTCAGCCCCGGTGGCATTCTGAATCGTCAGCAGCACAGCGTTTACAAACTGCGTTCCGGTCGAGAGCGCTGCCGGATACTTCGCCACAAACTCCGGTCTCAATACGAAAGCATTGGCCAGGCTCTGCTGGGTGTTGGCCAGCTCGCTACCGCCAACGACTTGCGCCCGATCTCTCATAAACGTCACGTAACGAGGCATCTTCCGGGCTTCCGTTAGGTTCGGGTCGGAGTTTGGCGAAGGCTGGTTATCACCGTATGCGGCCCGATAGAGCCGGTAAACATACGAGCCGGTCTGCTGAAACTCCTGTTCATAGAAGAAGGCATTCGACACCCCTACGCGCCGGGCATTGATGCAGTTCTGATCATTCCCACACTGAGTGATCTGGTCGGTCCAAAAGGCAGCGCCGCCGGCGTCTCCGGTGCGCGCAAGAAAGTCATGATAGTGCTGGCAAACAAAGGTGCCCGCGTCGTCTATGGGTTGCGAGTTTGCCAACACGCTGCCATCGTCGGCGATACTGGAAGTGGCTGTCGATTGACCACCAAGTGCGGCGCCGATGGGATTGCTGAGCGTAAGATTGAAAGCCTCCATGCCTTCATTGTTGTAGGCGTCTTTGGTGCCCAGCAGGATGAACGTCTTGCTAAGAACGCCGGCATTAAATGTGACCCGTCCCGCGGCCAAAGTGTAATCGGTGCGCTGCAGGCCACTGCCATCCCCGGTCAAATAATCCACAGTCGCGACGCCGCTGGTGTCTCCGGTGCGCGTCACAGTTATGAGGGCAGCGTCACACCCTTCGTTCGCATTGTAGTTGGCGGCGCTGAACTGAATCGTGGTTGGCAGAGCGGCGACTTGGGTCGAATCAATCGTCGCTGCGCCATCCAGCGCGAACACCCGGCCGGTCGTGCTGGCACTGGTGGTCAGCGTCACGCTCGTGTCCGCAATGATGTGTCCGCGGAAGACGGTTGAGGTGCCAATGGTGGCCGACGTCCCGACCTGCCAATAGACGTTGGTCCCCCGCCCGCCACCACTCATTATCACCTGCGAGCTACTGGCCGTGGTTAGCGTGGTTCCAATCTGGAAAATGAAAATCGCGTTGGGATCGCCGCCATCGTTAAGTGTTAGGGTGGCGTTCAATTGCGCCGACGTATCAAAACAATAGACTCCAGGATTGAGCGAAAGAAAACCCGGCGTCTGGCCCAGAATCTTGCCGGTCAAATCGTTCGCAGGCGGACAGGCCTGGCCTTTGAGATTGTCGTAGGCGGTTCGGGCGCTGGTCTTCGCCGGACCCGCGAGAGATCCTACCCCGCTGTAAATTTGTCCGTTCTGTACTATTGCCGGAGGAAATCCAGTGACTGCACTTCCGGGGCTGACTCCCACATTTCCCGAAATGACGGCTGAACCGGTAGCTGTAATTGCGGTGCCACCGAGAACAGCAAAACTCTGCGCCGCGCCCAGTGGGGGCACGGTTTGGGCTGAAGCTGTGCGGGACCAGCCAGCGACAAAGAGCGCGGCGATCATAAGAAGACCTGCGAAATAATACTTATTGCGACAATTCATAGGAGTTCCTTTTTCTAAGTGATCGGGTTGGGTACTGGAAAAAAGAACAACGCGGGCGGGGCGTGCTTGAGGGGCGGCACACAGGGTCTAAGGCATTAAGATTCTTTCTTCAAACTGCGGCGAACTCTTCAGTTGCTGTTCATACAAGCGAAGTCAGCTGGATCTGAATCCATTCGGCGCGAGAACACTTATAGACCTTTGTACCCGGAACGTCCGTTCGGCGTCACACATATAGCAGCGAACTAGCCCCGAGTCAGCAGTTAAGCGACCCTCGGGCAGGCGTTTCGGTCTGTATATGTGCGCTAGATTGCTGACTGACCAGGGTTCCTGTGATATTTCAGGGTTTTCGAATGTTCGCTGGCGGATTGCGCGATGCACGCACCATTGATGAAGTCGGTGCTTCCCTCTTTCCTGTAGTTTCGTGAATCGTGCGCTGACGAATCGGCGGGATACGATTCACGAAAGCACGCGAAGTGCACAACGAACACGAAATCGGACTTCTTGTACAAAGCCAGCTGGAGATATTGAGGGCCTAGCCCAGCAACCGATCGAACTCGGTTTTCACCACCTCGTAACACTCGCAGACGGTATCTTCCAGTTTCTGGCGATCGAGGATCTTGATACGGCCACGGACGTACTTGATGGCTCCGGCTCCCTGCAGGCGGCCGGCGGCCAGGGTTACACCTTCGCGGCGCACACCTAACATGTCGGCTATCAACTCCTGGGTCATAATCAATTCATCGGTGTTGATACGATCATGGCTTAATAAAAGCCAGCGACAGAGTTGTTGCTCCACCGAATGTAGTCGATTGCAGACTGCGGTTTGTGAAATCTGAGTAATCAATGCCTGTGTATAGCGCAGCAGCAGGCGCTGGAATTCTCCGCCCCGCACAAACTCGGCATTCAAGTCTTTGACACTCATGCGGAGGGCGCCGCCCGCGCTCTGCACCACGGCCCGGTTGGGCATCGTGCCGCCTCCCATAAAGAGCGCAATACCCACCACTCCGTCATTGCCCGTCAGGCCCATCTCGGCGCTGGTGCCGTTTTCCATTGTGTAGAGCAGCGAGACGATTGAGTCCGTGGGGAAATAAACGGACTCCAGTTGGCCACCGAATTCATAAACCACCTGGCCGAGGGCAAAGGAAACGGGCTGCATTAGGGCCAGCAGCCGTTGATACTCTACCGGCGGAAGCGCTGCCAGCAAACGATTCTGTGGGATTGCGGAGGGTCTCTTAGTCGACGATTTCGTAGCCATAGACATGAGAAGCTGCCCCTCTCTGGCGAGGAGGTTGGAAAACCTACAGGGGCGAATGCAGTGGGATTTTACCCCAAGTCGCGGCGGCCTCCAAATCCCGCGCAGCGGTCGCCACCCCGGCATCAGTGTTGCTTACATTTCATAGCGGACTGCGAAAGCTAAAGACATCTTAACCAGGCCGCGTCCCCGGAAGAGACACTTGTGTCGTGGTCTGTACCGGAAGCTTACAAGTGCGAATAATTCAGGAGGAAAGAAACATGAGTGTTAATTCAGAGGTAATAAATCGCGAGCAGCCCATTAATCCCAAAAGGAATCACGGCACCAACGTCGGGGACTTGGAACGGGTTGCCTCTCTGGTTGCCGGAGGAGCGCTGGCGGTCTTTGGCCTCAGTCGTCGATCAACTTTGGGATGGCTCAGTGTGTTAGTCGGCGCGGCGCTAGCGCACCGGGGAGGAACTGGTTACTGCCACGCCTATCAGGCGCTGGGCGTGAACACTGCGACGACTGGCTTGGATGAAATCGAAGTGGCTCGCGATATTCACATTGAGAAGTCAATCATTATCGACAAATCGCCCGAAGAGCTTTATCGCTATTGGCGAGAGTTCGAAAACCTGCCGCGCATCATGACCCATCTGGAATCCGTAACTAACATTTCCCTGAAGCGCTCGCATTGGAAGGCCAAGGGCCCGGTAGGATCGACGCTGGAATGGGACGCCGAAATCTACAATGAAAAGCCGGATGAGTTTATCGCCTGGCGATCGTTGGATGGCGAAGTTACGAATGCCGGCTCAGTGCATTTTCAACCTGCGCCCGGGGAACGAGGCACGCTGCTGCGAGTCGTGCTCAACTACAACGTGCCCGGTGGAAAAGTCAGCGCGCTGCTCGCCAAACTTTTTGGCCGCGAACCGGGTCAGATGATCGAAGAAGACTTGCGACGCTTGAAGCAACTGATGGAAACCGGGGAGATTGCGAGCATCGAAGGGCAGCCCTCCGCCCGAGCCCAGAGCGCAGAGGTAAAAGCAAACACGGACGACAGTCCTGAGCGACAAAGTCGGGCCGCCTCAGCGCGATAGAAGTTGTAGGGGTGGCCATCCGTGGCCACCCCTTTCGTTTCCTTAAACGTTCATGAACCCAGACGGAGGGGGCGGCCACGGAGGGCCGCCCCGACAAACTAACTAAACAGCAGCCTCTCTTTCATCTTTGACGACTTGGTGTTGTAGAACGGCTCGAGCCATGAGTCGTCCGGACAAAGGAAAAGGAATTTTGCTTGTTGTTCTTTCGTCTTCGCGGCGGGGGCCAGGCCGCGAGCGCGAAAATGCGTGAACAATCTCATGAACTCACCCAGATAGATGTCGGCGACCCGCGTGTTTCCGCGAATCACCAGCATGTTCTCGTCGTTGTTAAGCGTCGAGGCATTGCTGAAATTCGCCGAGCCCGTGATGACTATCGGGTTGTCGCTGAGAGGATCGATTAGCATGTACTTCGTGTGAATGTACTTGACGTGATCATTCTCTCCGGAAAGTACTTCATCGCGGTACTGGCTCTTCAACCAATTCTCGACCACTCCACGATCGCCCAGGAAGCTGCCGATCGCGATCTGGTTGTTAAGGTTTCTCTTGATGACCTGCAGATTCTTTCCGCCCGTTTCCAGCAGCAGGTACCGCAGATAAGGTTTGTCCTTCTCGAAAATCTCCTGGAAGAACGGGTTGACGCCGAAAGCCGCAGTCAGAAAAACACCGTACTTCGCATCGTCCATCAGTTTGGTGTAGTACTTATCCAGCACATCCAGCTTTGCCCGGGGACTGAAGATCGGTTGGATGCCGGCGCGGGCTTTTAGCTTGGGCACAGGCGTATGTTCTTCGTTCCACGGGCGAAAGTCGTTTGAGAGCGGGTCGGTGCTGATCTGCTGCCAGTATTCGTAGAAAGTTTGCGCGACCTTCGATCCCGACCGATCACCCTTGTTGCACTTGAAACTTGAATCCGCGTCTTTTGCCAGGCGTTGCAACTCACAAATGCGGTCCCAGTCTCCGCACGATCTCCTGCCGGGGCACGGCGCCCACGATGCGATCAACCTCGCGCCCGGCCTTTAACACTAGTAGAGTGGGAATACTGCGGACGCCGAAACGGGATGCGGTTCCCGGGTTCTCGTCGATGTTGAGCTTTGCTATCAACACGCGTCCGCTCATCTCACCGGCTAACTCTTCCAGGATCGGCGCGATCATGCGACATGGCCCGCACCATGGGGCCCACATATCGACGAGCACTGGCAACGGCGAGCGCTCTACGTCAGCGGCGAACGTCGTGTCCGTGACCGTAACCGGTTTCGCCGGCGACGCCAGAGGCTCTTTGCATTTTCCACATACGGGTTGATGGCCGCCCTGTATCTTCTCCGAACTGATGCGGTTTGTAGCGCCGCAGCGTGAACAGCGAATCAGTTTTGTGTCAGACATGATCGTCACCAGCAGCCGGTTTTCGCGATATCGTTTGTTCCATAGCTTACCCCTCGACGTGTTCTCCCGCCAAAAAGCGAGAGGACGTGCAATCAAGACGAAGGCGCAAGCTAAAGCTTGTACTCTGAACGCCTGGAACGGCGCGTTGAGCCTTCGCCTTACAGGTGCATAGAGTACAAACTTTAGTTTGCTTGGTCGCGGAAAGCTCAGCGAGGCTAAAGATAGCGCTCCTTGATGATGTTTATATGCCGCATCTCGTGGCCGGCGATGTGATACGCGGCCGCCCGCACACTCATGATATTGCCGTTTGCGATCCCTGCTCTCATTAATGCCTGTTCATCAAATCCCTCGAACATGCTGATGGTGGAATGACGGACGGTGGCGAACTCGTTCAGGATGTCTTTGATATCACGCCGGTTCGCGCCTGAGTAGAAGGCGTAGTCATCCTGCTCAAAGCCAGGCAACTCCGTTTTGTCATTCCGCGCAAAACGCAAAGCCCGATAGGCATAGATGCGCTCGTCATCAATCATGTGCACGAGCACCTCCTTGATCGTCCACTTCCCTTCCTCGTAGCGATAGCTAAGCTTCTCTGCCGGTAAGGCGAGGATGAAGTCGGTCGTCGTCTGCAGGTTCTCCGCCAGATGTTTCAAGACCAGCCCGTCGTCAGGCAACAACCCGATGTACATGATTGTTTCAGGTGCAAACTCGCCAGCTTCAGGTTTATCAATCCTCTTCATCTTTATGCTTCAGTTTACGGTGACGGTCATGAGGCCAGCGGCTGAATTGCATACTCGAGGGAGACGATTCCTGTCTTGTATACTTTGTGATTAGTGAGCTGCAGTTTTGTTCGCGGCGCCGGGGGTGGTACCAGTGGAATTCCACCTCCCAGAAGGACTGGGATGATGACCACCTCCACCGTATCAACTACGCCGGCATTCAAAAGATTGCCAAAGAGAGCGCCACCGCCGAAGAGCCAGATGTCCTTGCCCGGCCCGGCGCACAGGGCCGCGACTGTTTCCGCCGCCTTCTCCGCCACGATCGTCACGCCTGGGTGATCCTGCTGTCGCAACGTCCGCGAAAACACATAAGTCTTCACGCCGGGGGTCACACCGCGGCCTTGCGCGGCCATCATCTCAAAGGTCCGCCGTCCCACGAGGAATGTGTCGAATTGATCGAACAGGCCCTGGAAGTCGATCTCCGGATCCATGATGATCCAGTCCGCTTCGCCCTGGGGATCGGCGATGTAGCCGTCCAAACTTGTCGCGACTCGATAGCGCACCCGCCGCATAAGAGGCCTCCCGCAATGCCTTTGCCTTTCCTTACCGTTTCGTGCTCAATTATGCAAGTCTTAAATGAAGAGATCTGACGCTCAGATACCAAATACCAAAACCCAGGCCCGCGCCTAACACGTTCAAGAGAACGTCGTCCGCGTCCACAGTCCGATAGCTACCAAAGAACCGGGACAGGAATTGAATAATCTCAATGCTTAGAGAAAAACAAAGTGCAATGACAAGTATTCTTTTCAGTGAGCGCAGCCAGTGGGAAGCAAGTGGCAATAAAAACCCCAGCGGAAGCATTAACACTAAGTTCCCGACGATGTTTTCAAGACAAAACGTCATCCTGGTGGGTTTGCCCGCAGCGGCCGTAGAAAGGCATTGAAATGAATTCACTCCCGGAACGAGGTTGACGTAGTCAGACGTGGGATTTCTGGAGTTGGTCATGGGAATTGGGACGACTGTTATCCCCGCTACCATTGTTAAGTAAACAACCAGAGAGGTGTAGATGATTTCCGATCTGATCGTCGTTCGCGCAGTTCCCCTTTTCTTTAGGATGTGGGCCGCAATTCGGATTACAAACCAAACAGGCAATACCACTGCCCCGAGGACGAGGATGGCCCTGAGTAGTTGATTAAGCACGATTGGCGTCCACCTCCGTAGCTCCAATCCAAGCGCGGTGCTGGCTGGCGCCGCACTGCATCACAGGCCCGCAATTCTAGTTCTGCACTGCGTCTCGGCTCGGGAGTGCCTCGTGATCGTTACGCGCCTCGTATTCAGTAAGCGGCGGGGCTTTGGGCACTCGATCTTCCGTGGTCCGGTGCGCTTGCACAGTTCGCCCGACATTTTTGTCAGGGAAAATTACAAGGGTCCCCTGGAGGTTGTCTCCGGACAATTGGTAACTCCACAGTCCATGTGTTTGACCTCTCTTGAAATCACACGACAGCGTTCCCTTCTCTTTATCATAAACAAAATCCAGCTTGCCCATGGGGACACGTTTCCCATCCAGGATCTTGTCGGCGTACAGGGTCACCAGATCGCTTTTGCCGGGCACGGGGACGAAGCGATAGACCACTTCTTCGTTCTTGCAGGCTGGACGATTACCGACACAGATTGATCTCCCGGTCCAGGTACCGGCAACGTCCGCGGCCATGCCGTCCGTGGAAACGATTGGATGGCCAGACGCCGATGTCCAGCCCTCCAGCAGTTTCAAATCCTCGGTGGCCTCATTCAGAAGCCGGGAGGGTCCGCAGCCATTCACTACCAGTCCGTGTTGGTTATCTCTCGCCGCTTGAGCGTAAACCAGGTATCTCTTCCCAACTTTAAAATCGTATCCCCACTCAAGGCCTCCGGTCCTGGTCTCTACCTCGATCTGTCGAAGTATTTTCCCCCGGTAAACACGCTCCGCAGCGAAGCGGACTTTGATCGGCCGCACAAGATTAAAGACCTGCGGCGCCCGTCCTGCCACCGGGAATGTCGGATCGCTAACGCTGATCACTTTACCGACGAAGACGGCTTCTGCGCCGGCGAATGCTTCCGCGGGTGTCACGACGTAGCACCGGGCATGCGTGGCACTTAGGGGCCAGGTGAAAAGCGCTGTAACCACAATCGCGATTAAGTGTTTCATGAAAACTCCTACGAAAAGCAGTTCAATTTATCCTACTCTCACTACACCCACCAAAAACAAGTATCGGTTGTTGAGTTCATCGTTTTTCTTTTCCTTAACAATCAGAGGCTTAAGCGCCGCCAGAAGTTTGGGGATCATCTTTTCGGCTACTTTTCCAGAGGGATATGGGCCGACATAGACTGAGCTAATAGCTAATCTGGGCTTCGAGCTTTGCTTCAGTGATTTCACTGTCAATATTTGGTCGGCACCCATCTCCTGATCCCTCGGATCGCCGTTGAAGGCCTTAAAGCCTCTGGATCTTAATAAGATAATCGTGTTCTGCTGCCAGCCTGGATATGCACGGATGTACGATCTTTTGATTTCGAGGTAGAACCCTGAGGGGGCCTTGTTGTCGGATAGCTCTCTGATGTTGGTTGAGGCATCTGGACGTGCACATTTATTTTCTGCACGCGCGATAGGAGAGAGGAGCAGAGTGATTATTAAGCTAAGAGTTATTAGAAATTTCATACGCTGTCGATCTCTGATGCCTGCACAAAAACTCCCCATTTCCTGCTTTAGTGTTCTTCGTGACTTCGTGAATCGTATCACCGCGATTCGTTGGGCACGATTCACCAAACTACACGAAATCCCACAAAGTGACACGAATCACGCCGAGTTGTTAGACGACGCTGTCACTGAATGACTCCGACAATGGGGCCCAGGTCCGCTCTGGAGTCGTTCCGTTGCAGGTCGATCGAGTACAGGCTGGAGACAACTCCGTCCAGATACAAAGCGTCCGGGCAATGCAATTCGTCGCGAAAGTATATAGCGATCTCGTAGAAATTGACTGGCTGCTCGCTGATCACGAACATGATCGTGTCGCCTGAGACGCCGACGCCATTGCGCAGCAACCGTGAAGTTGATGCTGCATTGATCGCCGGATGAAGAGCACCATTCCGAACAAGCAAAGGGCCCGATTGGGTTGCCAGACGCACGCCTTGAGCGAGAGCCGGATACTCACTCGATTCGACAATCCTCGGCCCAGACTCGGCGACGAAGAATACGCCATTCGGCTTCAGGAAGAAGTTGCCGGTGCCATCAGAGAGGTTGAGAGGCGAGACCTGCTGACCGTTCTGCACTAACAAGCCGACGGGCGAAAGGTCGGGCTCGAACATTCCGGCGTTCATGGCGAAGCGCAACCGCTCATTTCTGCTCGCGAGCCAGGACTTCAGCCGGTCGAAGCGCTTGAATGTGCTTCCCGCATCGTCCCGCAGGAAAAGTTCAATGCGCTCTGTTCGAACATTAACTCGAATTGTCGTGAAGCGCGGCCCTGTGACATCCCGAGATTCGGAACCCTCGTGAACAGAAGCTGGCGGCGGCGTGCTGTTAGTCTTATGCGAACATCCGTTCAACGCCGAAAATGCGAAGAGCACCAAGATCAGTAAAGGTGATGTCTTCATGGTTTCGTGATCATTACCCAAACCGTATCTAACGGTTGAGTTCAGGTGGCGCGGGCGGTGGCCCGCAACAGCGCGGTCAAGCCAGTTGAGAAAAGCGAATCCCGCGCTGACCTGCAACGGTTTGTGGGGCTGCACGTTCAGGGAAAACGGACGACGGCATTTTCTATTGGTATTTCCAGCCGGCGTTTATCTTTTGTGGCGGTGGGCTGCGGCTTCCAACCCCCCTCTATCAGCAACGCTTTCGACGGCAGGATACCTTGCATCTCAAACGACTCGATGACATACGGCACACCTTCCGCTCCCAGAGGCGAATTGCCGTCAGTAATGTGAAAGTGTAAATGCGGGGCGTCCGCTTGTCCTGAGTTACCGAGCAGAGCTAGAACCTGACCGCGCCGTACTCTATCGCCAACCTTGACGCGAATACTTTTCGGTTGCAGGTGCGCGTAGAAGGCAAAGTAGCCATTGCCTAAATCGAGAATGATGTAGTTACCAGCAACGGTTTCAAGCGTAATAGGCACCGCTTTCTTGTCAGAAGTCGGATCATTCTCCGGTATGCCGTCCTTGACATCAACGACCGTAGCATTAGCGACGGCGAGAACTTCCGCTCCGTAAGCAGACCAGTTCGCGTTTTTAGAGGGGTCTCCGCGAAAGGCTAATCCGTCGGTTCCGATTCTCGTCCAATCGGTAGCGAAGCGTTGGGCGATCCGTGCCTTGCCGTTAACGACAACCATCGTGCGGCGATGACTGTTGGTGTTAGACAAGGCACTTAACGCTATCCATCCGTCGCCGCGCAGTGGGGCACCGACAACCGGAGGGTTCCGGCGAACCACAACCTGCACACCTTCAACTACCCTATCTTTGTCGCTGGGGCTCTCTGACTTAAAGAAAAGGCGATGACGTAAAGCAAGCGGCACGTCCACGTCCTTATCAAATGTGATTTGCAGAAAGACTACGGCCCGCATTCCGCCGCCAATGATTCGCTTGTCAGCCAGATCTGAGGGCGCGCCGGGGCGTGCGATTCGACTAGCAAGTTCCGCGTCCTTATAACTGGCTAATAGAAGAGCATTCGGCTCATCCTTGAGAACTTCAAGTCGGGTTAGCTCGAGGCTCATCGCGCGAAAATTGGTCAAATGCACTTCATACAACAGATGCATCTTGCCGTTGGCTCTAACTGCAGTTGGAACCAACGGGATTTCAACGTCCACCGGAACGGCTGAGATGTTTTGAGCCGAAACATGGTTTGGGCTAATGGCATTTGAGAGAAACAGCAAGCCACTAGCCAGCAGCAATATCGAGACCTGTCTCATGATAGTAAGACGTACCCCCGCCGCTCACGTCGAACGGTGGAGTTGACGCGGCGGCGCGAATTCATTCAAGCCACGCCGGACTAATGATGACGCCAAACGCGCAATCGCCGCTCCGGTCCAACGATTCAGTCGGGCTTGATGAATCAGAGTGGGCCAATGTATTCGTAGAGGCCCGCGAGTTTATCAATCAGATCCTCTAGCGCGACAAGTTGCTTAGGCGGATCTAGATAATCAACGACCTTCTTGTATTTCCCATTCAAGGAAATCGATGTGGTTGTCCGAGCGCCATCAGTCATACTCATTCCACGGTCGTCAAATTCATAACTGTCCTTCAATGAGAAATACTTTGCCTGTTCGAAGGCCTTTACTAGTTGCGCGACTCGGTCAAGCGCGATTTTGTGTCGCTTCTCGCCCGTAATCTTAACGCACGCTTCGCCGTGATACACGACCGTTCCATCAGCGTAGATTTCAGCCGAGTAATCAGGAGTACAGCCAAGGGCAGTTTGCCGTTTAATAGTAATTACGACTTGCGAGGGTGATTTGGTCTGGGCAATCGCGACGGGACAACCCAAGACAACCAGGAGAATTAAGATCGTTCCGATTACAGGAGCCATAACATTTAGAGGCGACGCCGAACGGGGGAGTTGACGCGGCGGCGCGACTTCATTCAACCATCGCCGGCTCAATTCGCCGCATTTGGTACATTGGGCCACAGAGTTAGGTTCCGCTCGCATCTAACGATTTGTTCGACGACATGACATTAAGGCAATACCCACGATAAGGCCAAGCGATTTCGCCGCAGTGCGAATTGCCGAAAGCATCGAACGCCGCGGATACAACAGTTTCGCGCACGTGAGGGCCCGCGCGTTTGCCGACCACGGATAGACGAGCGCTTGGCCAATCAGTTCGGATGTGAGTTTCAGCGAATTCGTTTGCGCTATGAGGAGCCGCATAACGCCGAGGTTAAACGATGGCTGAGGCAAAGAATGATAAAAGACAGGGGAAAACTTGACCTTGGCGGTCGAAAAAGACCACGGCCACACGGCAGCCCAGGAGGCAAGTTGTGAAGAGGATTGTACGCTTGCCTCTAACGACGCGCGAAAAAAAGCCTTGATATTTCAATGGCGACCTGGGCGCCCGTCACCGGATCGACCCGGAACATCTTGCCGTCGAACTCGATACTGTAGAGTGAACTGCCGGCCGGGAACAGATACTTTGTTCTGAAATCCATCTTTTTGCCGATCTGCTTCCAGGCGCCCGTTTGCGGGTCCGTCTCGTAGAGAGTGCCCGGACTGCCCGACTCGATTGTATAGATCTTCCCGTTGAGCGAGGTGGCTAGTCTGGTATTGAGCCAATCGCCTGAGCCCCCAATCTGCTTCCATGCTCCGGTTGCCTTGTCGATCGAGTGAAGGTCCCCATCATGCTCGATGGAATAGAGCTGGTCGCCGGCCGTCAGAAAAAATTTCGAACGGACAAAATCGCGCCCTCCGACCTGTTTCCAGACTCCGGTGGCAGTGTTGGTGCTATATAGTTCGCCGCCCGACTCGACGGTGTAGAGTTGGTCACCGAGCATAGCGAAGGCTGTGGAGTTGGCCCAATCGCCCGCCTTACCGACGTGCTTCCAAGTGCCATCCCCAGGGTTGATGCGGTTCAAGTTCCCGCGGGGATCGATTGTGAACAGGCTGCCCGAACCAGCGACCATAATGTGGGTACTCTCGAAATCAGCCTTGCCGACCGGTACGACCTTCCCGGTAGAAAGGTTGGTGCGTTTCAGGACGCCACTTTTTTCAATCGTGTAAAGATCGCCATTCAGAACGGCTAGAGCGGTGGTATCGACCCAGTTCCCAAACGGGGTTTGCAAGACAAGCATCCACAACAGAGTTCCGAACAGAGCACGAAAAACGGTTATTGATCCAAACAATTCAGTTTCCTCCGGGTCAGTAGTGTCAGGAATAATAACACAAGGATCAATCCGCGAATGCGACGCTGAGCTTCTGCTGCGGCATTGTAATGTTGGTGCGTTGCTACCGGGCGTACCCAGCGCGCGTGGCGTTTTTCATTCGGCACGATTATCTGCCATTAGCACGCCGCAGGTAGTGATTTCCCCTCCTGCCTTGTTCGGCATCACGGCGAGGAACAACGCAACTTGTCCTCTTTGATGGTCGGATAATATGTGAAGATGTGTACCAAACCTTCTAGAGTGTTCACGTTCAATCCGAAGCCGTCCTCGTCGTCTTCATAATCTGAGTAATCGAGAACCTCGGGATCTCTGACGATCTTGTACTTACTGATATTCACTTTGAGATCGGATAACCTCGGACGTTTCTTGGGAAACACCTGAATGAAAAGAACAATATCGCGAGGCACGTTCCACTTTTCGATGCAAGAGCCGGTCGAATATCTGACAAGCACCTCTTCAGTCTCCGTCCGGTAAACCGCAGCGTCCGCATTATTCTTGTTGGTTGGTGTATCAAGCAGGCGATCCACGTCGGAGCGCGTTGAGTGAAGCGGCGTTAAGCCCCGCCAGTCTTTCGCAGAGAGGTGCCCGAATGCGGCGCAGATGATGAAGATGCAAGTCAGAATTCTCACTGTGATTTCAACCAGTGACGCCGAACGGTTGAGTTGACGCGGCGGCGCGAGTCAAAGCACCCTCCGCCGCACCAGGTTAGTTACGAAACACGCTCCCGCCGCTCGCGTCCAACGATTTGTTGGGCGTCAGCCGCAGTGGAGTGGACCCCAGCTAGCCAAAAGCGCAAGGGCTGCTACGTAAGATTTCGCTTCGACGTAGCGAAGGTCTTCGCCGCACACCCAGGCGATACGCGTCCCGGAGATGCGCGTCGTTATTTTGAAGTCGATAGATCCTGCATTGGGCGCAATGTCCGAAGCTGGACGCACCTTGCCCCTCAGACGCGTAAAGATGTATCGCGCCATGTCCGTAGATTCATAAATTTCCACTGTGTGTGAAACAGGTTGCCCGTTAACAGACCACGTGCTACCACCGGCACGAACTTTGACCTTGCCTCGTTGAACGAAACCGTCCCAAGACATGTAACGCTGCGGGCCTTGCGCAACAGCCGAGGCTGCGAGTACCAGAACTAGAAAGATAGCAATGCGTTTCATAGGTGTTGAGAGCAGTGAAAACTGACGCCCAACGCTCGAATTCACCGGGCGCGGGCGATTAACATTCAAGCAACAATCTCACGAACAAGTTTGAGAAGCACGCTGTCCCGCGCTCCGGTGCAATGAGTTGTTATGTGCGTCGTTTGAATAAGCGCAGCCGTCGAACAAGCGATTCAATGACATACCCCACTATGAGCCATTGAATAGCACTGAAAATAAAGAACAGCGGCACCTCCACTTTCGCTGATGGCGAGCACGAAAGGGCAAAGATCCGTTGGAGGAGTCTCGTGACCATCCCAGTTAAGAACATCGAAGGAAAATGCCCGATGGCGATGGCTATAATCCATATGGGATACACCCGAAGGATTTCAACGATTGAGTAAACCTCGTCGTTCGTTGGAACGCAGTCAACAAACTGGGGCTGATTCAGCGGAAGCCGAACGCATACGAACAGAATGAAAGACCAACTAACCGCGAGCAGCACATGCCCTAGATGACTGCGCATGACGCGCGTGATGAACGCCCAAATGGATCGCAACATGGGGAATTAGACAACTGGCGCCAGATAGAAGTTCCGGGTTTCCCGACACGAAGCACATAACGGTGGAGTTGACGCGGCGGCGCGAATTCAATCAAGCATCGCCGGACGAATCAAGTTGCGAAACACGCCCCCGCCGCTCGCGTCCAACGATTTGTTATGCGCGACGATTATGTTATTGCCCGAATAAGTTTGATACCAATACGAGCACTGTAAGCGTTTATTTGACGGTACATATGATCAGGAGGCAATGACAAACGTGGAAACCGTTCGGATACCCAAATGACTTCTTGGCCTTTGGGGAGGCGTCGCAGTTGCCTTGTGAGCGCGGCAAGTCCACTCACGCGAACCTTCGGAGATCTGAGTTCGTCGAAGGTTATTGGCCCGCGGGTTTCATCCATCAAAGAGAAATACCAATTGTTCCCGACTCGCCAACTGAATAAGGAATATCCGTCGGCGACGTGAGGCAAGCGCGAATTCCGACTTTGGGCTGCGCCAACTTGGTTGCCAAGTAAGACGATCGCTATGAGCAGCCAGTATTTCATAGTGGGATGGTCACCACGCATTGAGCGCATAACGGTTGAGTTGACGCGGCGGCGCGATTTCATTCAAGCATCGCCGGACGAATCAAGTTGAGAAACACGCTCCCGCCGCTCGCGTCCAACGATTTGTTATGTCGCCCTGTAAACGAAGGACGCTGCCATAGTTCGGTGATGCCAGTTTTATTCAGGCCTCCAGTCGTTCCACTGTATGTCTGTTATGAGTTTGGCGGTCTTCATGATTCCTCTGGACAACTGTGGTTCTAGAGGAAGTCGTAGGTCGTAATAGTCGACTATATCAGCGCTGCTTTTAATACCCAGCTTTTTCATATCAAGCTGCTGTCCCGCCATCAAATAGACTGGCTGGTTATCACTCGCGGGATCATCGGTTATCAGGTTTGCTCCCTCGACAATAAACATGTGAGAGGCACCCATTGCAACACCGTTCGTATACCAGCGCGTAATGGTACCGCGCGTGTCAGTAAAGAATGGATCACTCGTTTTCTTAGGCTGGTTCTGTTTCTTGCTGAAGAAGCCCATGGCTCATCCTTCCTTATTCGTTAATGAACAAAAGGTCAGCCGAGAACGGCTCTAAAAGAACAGTCACGGCATAACGGTTGAGTTGACGCGGCGGCGCGAATTCATTCAAGCATCGCCGGACCAATCAAGTTACGAAACACGCCCCCGCCGCTCGCGTCCAACGATTTGTTATGTCGCGCCGTTAGTTGGCAGGGTCTGCACGGTACCAAAGCCGACGATGTGCGGACCTTCGCGAAGAGTAAAGGTCGTGCCAGGAACGAGCGAGTCGTACGATACGTTTGGCCAATACATCAAAGCAAGCTGCGCGAGAAACGATTCGCTAGCGACAACATTGGAAGGCCCAGCGACGAACGCGACACCCAAGTAGGTTTCCTGCGCGACGTTGTTAACAAACACCGCCTTCCGTTGATTCGGATTGCCAACAACAACGTGCGGTCGATATTTACCGTCCGAGAAGTCTGTTGGCAAGGTTTCGCGACCACCATCAGACGCCGGAAGAAATGTAATCTGCGCTTTGATTCGGGGCTGCTTCATGATTGGTGAGAGCGACATAACGTTGGAATTGACCGGGCGCGCATGCAACCTCGATAGGCGCAAGTTGTCGATGAGAAGTCCGCTGACTCGCGCTCCGGTCCAATGACTTGTTCGATGTTGCCGCTGAATATCACATACCCAATTT
>JAWVFI010000184.1:0-24852 GCA_033856235.1 Blastocatellia bacterium
TTGATCGTAGCGGGTCAACTTGATCGATTGGGAAAGTTAAACCACCCGCTACCGCAGGTGGTTCTGACTTCGGCGGGAGAGGTACGCGACCTGCGAATGGCCGCGTACCTCTTTTGCTCGGAAGGCTGCTGTGGGTTCTATCGAAGAAACTGTTTCGCTCTTTTAGTTCAAACGGAAGTTGTAGGTGATCACCCCCGATACCCTCACCGGCTGGCCGCCGAGCAGGGTCGGAGAAAAGCGGGCCTGGTATGCAGCGTTGACCGCGGCCGGGACCAGAATCGGATGGCCGGAAACCGCCTTCGCCGAAACAACTTTCCCGGCTTCGTTCAACAACACCTGCACGCTAACCGTTCCCTGAACATTGATGTTCCTCGCGAGGAGCGGATAAGGCGGCTTTGGCAAACTGATTGCATAGCCGTTCAGGATTGGTTTGTTGACCACCCTGGGAGCGACTGGAGTTTCTTTGACCCTGATCGGTGGCGCCTCTCCGATATCGCCAACCACCGGAGCACCTTCTCCAGAACCGAGTCGCGACCCGCCAATCGGACCAGTTGACGGACCGCTGGAGTCCGGATCAAAAGCATTGGGATCTCTAATCGCACCGGGTTGAGCCGGCGGAATGCGCTCAGCCGTGGTGCTGATCTTTTCGGGCGCGTTATGAGGATTAGCAGGGTCTTCATAAAGCTCCCGAAGTCGTGGTGGGCGCTCTGGCCCATTGTTGTTGCCAGTTGGCCGCAAAGTGGTTTTCGGCGCGCGCATTTGGTCGGGTGGTGGCGGCGCGACCGGTGGCACCCAACTCAACACCGTAAGATCCTGCTGCTGGTTCTCAAGCTGCGCGTCGTACGCATAAATGCTCAGTACGCCGGCAAAGGCAAAGAACAATGCATAGCCGGCCAGGGTAACCAGAACAAATGATCCCCGCCGTTTGAAGTCCTTCTTGTGCGATTGCGATTCAATTAAGTTATTAAACATTCCGAGCCTCCCTTTTGCCGGTGCCATGCGGGTCGCAGGAGATTTCTCGCATACTTAGACTCCGGTACGGGTTACAAGTTCCAGGTTTCAAGAGGAACCGGATCATTTTCCATATGTCATTTTCCAAATCTCATTTCTCATTGCCGAACTAGTCAGAAATTCCCAAGGCAACGATCGTCTTCAGTCTCCGATTACTAACTGGAAAATGACATAGGGAAAATAGGATATGGAAAATTCAGCGGGTGGGTTCTTTTGGTTCTCGCGAACCGCACGTTAGTGCATTACCCACCCGCTATCGCAGGTGGTACTAACTTCATGTTCAAACTTGGAACTTCAAACCCAGACTGTTAGGATTGCACCGCTCTGGCATCCCCTGGTCTGGAGAAAAATGCATGTCTAGCAGTCCTGCCGTACAAGAAGAGCTGAATCCCTTTGAAATAGCCAAACAGCAATTTACCCGGGCCGCGGATTATCTCGACCTGGACCAGTCGCTGCGGAACGTGCTGCAAAGTCCCAAGCGGCAACTGATCGTTTCCATCCCCGTGAAGATGGACGGCGGGGAAGTGAAGGTCTTTGAAGGCTACCGCGTACAGCACAACATTGCGCGTGGCCCCGCGAAGGGCGGAATTCGTTATCACCCGAATGTGACCCTTGATGAAGTGAAAGCCCTCGCTTCGTGGATGACCTGGAAATGCGCCACCGTGGGTATCCCGTATGGCGGCGGCAAAGGCGGGGTAATTTGTGACCCGAAGAGCATGTCTCGTAACGAGCTGGAGCGTTTGACGCGCCGCTATGCTTTTGAAATTGCACCCATCATCGGCCCGGACCGCGACATACCGGCGCCCGACGTTTACACCGACGAACAGACTATGGCTTGGATCATGGACACAATTTCCATGGTGCGGGGGCACACTGAATTGGGTGTGGTTACGGGCAAGCCAGTCTCACTGGGCGGTTCATTGGGTCGCAGCGAGGCGACGGCGCGTGGCTGTTTGTATGCTTTACGCGAAGCCTGCGCCGTAAAGGGAATGAGCTTGAAAGGCGCGCGAGTCGCGGTACACGGGTTCGGAAATGCCGGAGCCAACATCGCGCGTCTGGTAGCTGCCGATGGCGCGCTGGTCGTCGCCGCGTGCGATTCGAAGGCCGGACTTTACGCGGAAAAGGGAATCGACGTGCCGGCGGCTTTGAAGCACAAGGCCGACACTTCATCGCTCGCCGGATTGCCTGGGACGAAAGAGATTTCGCCCGAAGACATCATCGGAGTTGACTGTGACATTCTGTTGCCGTCGGCGTTGGAGAATGCAATCACGCTGGCCAACGTAGGTCGTGTGAAAGCGAAAATTATTGCAGAACTCGCTAATGGGCCAACTACACCGGGCGCCGATCGGGTGTTCGCGGACGAAGGCGTGTTTCTGATTCCGGACATCCTGGCAAACGCCGGCGGCGTTACTGTCAGTTACTATGAATGGGTGCAGGACCAGTATTCCTTCTTCTGGTCGGAGAACCAGATCAACGACACGCTGGAGCAAACGATGCGGACGGCATTCAAGTCAGTGCACGAAACGAGCGAGAAGTACCAGACTGATATGCGGACGGGAGCGTACATTCTGGCGGTGGACCGCGTTGCGGAAGCGACCAGTGTAAGAGGGATATTCCCTTAGGATGGTCTTTGGTCTTAGGTCTTTGGCTTTTGGATTTCCTTTTTCGTCAGCACTTCTGCAAAGACCAAAGACCAAAGACCAAAGACCAAAGCCCTAAAAACGAACGTTCCAAAATTCTACCCATGCCTGACCAAATCACAGTTTACGAAAAACCAACCTGCACCAAGTGTCGCGAGATGGATCGGTTTCTGCGCGAGAGCGGCGTGGACTTTAGCAAGGTCAACTATTATCTCGAGCCGCTGAGCAAGAAGCAGCTTGCTGAGTTGTTGAGGAAGATGAAGCTAAAGCCGCGGGACATTCTGCGCACCAGCGAACCAATTTATCGCGAGCTTGGTCTGGGTAAGAAAGAACTGAGCGACAGCGAGCTGATTGCGCTGATGATCGAGCATCCGGATTTGATTCAACGTCCAATCGTCGAGCGTGGCGACCGCGCTGTTCTGGGCCGGCCCACCGAAAACGTAAAAGCGCTGCTGTGATTTGGAGTGCGGTGACCTGTCACCGCTTTGTTCTCCGGCGACCTGTCGCCGGATTCCTTTGCTAAAGAAGTCTGCGACAGGTCGCAGACGGGTAAAGCGCTGACAGGTCAGCGCACTCCAAAGAAGGGACGGCTCACGCCTGGGCCACCCATGCAGGAATCTCTTGAAAACTTCTGAAACGACTTTCATCTGCCAAGGCTGCGGGCACCAGTCGCGCAAGTGGGTGGGGAAATGCCCAGAGTGCGGTGAGTGGAATTCGCTCGTCGAAGAGCGCGCGCCCGCCTCTCGAAAAGGCGTTACCCGCAGTGTCTTTCGCCGGCAGGAAGTGGCAGCAGTTGCCTTCAACGCGATCGAATCGCAGGACGATGTGCGTATCCCCTCGGGCGTCGCGGAGTTTGACCGCGTGCTGGGCGGCGGGATTGTCCCGGGAACTCTGGTGTTGATTGGCGGCGATCCTGGAATCGGCAAGAGCACGCTGCTTTTACAAGTTGCGGACAAGCTCAGTACCGGCACGCGAAAGGTCCTTTACGTTTCCGGTGAAGAATCTGAGCGCCAGATTAAGCTGCGCGGTGAACGGTTGAACGTTTCGGCGCCGAACCTTTTCCTGCTGCCGGAAACGCACCTGGAAAGCATCTTTGCTGAGATTGATCGGATTAGCCCAGGCGCAGTCGTCGTTGATTCCATTCAAACTACGTTCTCATCGAACATTGAATCGGCCGCCGGTTCAATCTCGCAAATCAGGGAGGTGGCAGCGCAGTTCTTATCGCTCGCAAAGAACCGGGGGATCCCGGTGTTTCTGATCGGCCACGTCACGAAAGACGGATCGATCGCGGGCCCGCGAGCACTGGAACACATCGTGGACACCGTTCTCTATTTCGAAGGTGAGCGACACCACAACCACCGTATCGTGCGCGCTACCAAGAACCGTTTTGGGGCCGCCAACGAAGTAGGCGTGTTTGAAATGACCGGCGCAGGCCTGATCGCGGTTGCAAATCCTTCGCAAATGTTTCTGCAGGAACGTCCGGTGGATGTCGCCGGCTCAGTGGTTACCGCTTGCATGGAAGGGACCAGGCCGATGCTGGTGGAAATTCAGGCACTCGTGTCCAGCACTAAATATGGAACAGGAAAACGCATGACGCAGGGCGTGGATCAGGGACGCGTCGCGCTTTTGATTGCCATGCTGGAGAAGCGCGCGGGGTTTCAACTTCTCGGCGATGATGTCTTTGTGAATATCGCGGGCGGTATGGAGGTCGATGAACCCGCAGTCGATCTGGGGGTAGTGGCCGCCATCGCTTCAAGTTTCCGCAATGCGGTTATCGATCGGCACACAGCTGTCTTTGGCGAAGTGGGTTTGACCGGTGAAGTGCGGGGCGCGACGCAGGCCACGGTGCGCGCGCGGGAGGCGCAGGCCCTCGGTTTCAAGAAGATAATTATGCCAGCGTCGAATACAAACGGGCTGGAGCGACTACTCGGCGTGCGCGCCGTCGGCGTGCGTTCCGTGGAAGAAGCACTGGCCGAGTTGTTCTAGCACTGCGCCTGTCAGAACCGCCTGCGGTAGCGGGCGGTTGATCTGCCGAATCGGCTTGAGCCCCGGGGATCAACCGCCCGCTACCGCAGGCGGTTCTGACATAATGCTTGCCACGAGCCTACTCGTAACGGAGCGCTTCGATGGGATCGAGGGCCGCGGCTTTGCGCGCGGGGTAGTAGCCAAAGAAAATTCCCACTGCCGCAGAGAAGATCACCGAACCCACAATCGCTATGGTGGAAATCAGGGTGGGCCAACCCAGCAGCGCTGGTATCAGCAGCGAAACGACAATCCCGAGCACAATCCCCAGGAAACCGCCCGTCAAGCTGAGCACGATTGATTCAATCAGGAACTGACTGCGAACCGCCGATGAGCGCGCGCCGATGGCCATGCGAATTCCAATCTCGCGCGTCCGCTCGGTCACCGAAACCAGCATAATGTTCATGATCCCGATGCCGCCTACCAGCAGTGAAACGCCGGCAATACATGCCAGCAGAATCGTCATGGTGCTGTTGGTTTCATTGGCCGCTTCGGCGACGTCGGTCATGTTGCGCACCGTGAAATCGTTCGGTTCGTTGGGGGTCAGTTTGTGCCGCTGTCGTAGTAAATCCGAAATCTGTTGCTGCGCCGTGTAAGTGGCATCCTGCGAAACGGCGGAGACGTAAGCGACCTGCAGGCGCGGGCTGCCCAGTATTTTCTTTTGCACGGTCGTGTACGGAGCGAAGGAAACGTCGTCCTGATCACGTCCTTGCTGGTCCTGTCCTTTGCGGGTCATTACACCGGTTACGCGAAACGGCAAATTCATCACGCGGACTGTCTGACCCACCGGATCCACTCCGGAAAATAGATTGTCAGCGATGGTCTGGCCAATTACGATCACGCGGGCCGCGGTGCGCACATCAGCGTCGGTAAAAAACTCGCCGCTCTGAATCGTCCACTTCCGGACATCGGGATACTGTTCATTAACGCCTTGCACTGAGGTATTCCAGTTCATGTTGCCGAACACGAGTTGAGATCTCGCATTGACGGTGGGCGTCACCATGGAAACGCTGGGCACTTCGCGCCGGATTGCGTCCAGGTCTTCCGCAGTCAGAGTGTTGGTTCCGCTATCGCCCGTGCCGCTGCGAACGCCTCCGGTGTTTTGTGCACCCGCACTCACGAACAAGAGGTTCGTGCCGATGCTTTGGATTTGCGCCTGCACCGAAGCCTGAGCTCCCTGGCCAATGCTTACCATGGCGATCACGGCAGAGACGCCAATGATGATGCCCAGCATTGTCAGGGCCGCGCGCATCTTGTTCCGCACCAGAGCGCGAAAGGCGACGCGAATGATCATTAACAGGTTCATGATTTCAACCAGCCCCTCAATCCATCTCAACCTGCCCAGGCCAAGTCAACAAGCCCAAGTTGCAGTCAGGAAGGGTGGCTTGCCCCCGCCCAAGATGAGCGGCATTCATTCAGCGGGGGTAAACCACCCTTCCTAACTGCAAGTATTCCAGGTTGATACCTTATGCCTCATCCTCGTCGTCCAACACCGCCGGCAGGTTTCGCAACTCTTCCGCCGCGTCCCGCTGTTCGTCAATTTGATAGTCCTTCTTAATCTTGCCGTCTTTGAAGACAACGACGCGCTGCGCATATTGAGCGATGTCGGGTTCATGCGTGACCAGCACGAGCGTGATGCCGCGCTCGCGATTCAGGCGTTGAAAGATCTCCATCACTTCGACGGAGGTGCGCGAGTCGAGGTTACCGGTCGGTTCATCGGCGAGTATTAACGCCGGATCATTCACCAGGGCGCGAGCCACCGCGACTCTTTGTTGCTGTCCGCCGGACAGTTGATTCGGATGGTTTTGTTCTCGCCCGGTAAGGCCGACCGCGGCCAGCGCTTCCATCGCACGGCGGTGACGCTCAGTTGATTCAACTCCAAGATAGAGCATTGGCAGCTCAACGTTTTCCAGCGCCGACGTGCGCGAGAGCAGATTAAATCCCTGGAAAACAAAACCCAACTTCTGGCAGCGAATGTCGGCCCGCTCGTCCTTGGACATGCCGGAGACATCGTTTCCGTCGAGCAGGTATGTGCCCCGAGTCGGGCGATCCAGACAGCCAATAATGTTCATGGTGGTTGATTTGCCGGAACCAGACGCGCCCATGATGGCGACAAACTCGCCCTCGCGAATTGTCAGCGAAACGCCGCGTAACGCGTGCACATCGACATCACCCATGGTGTAGGTCTTGTGGATGTGGTCCAACTCGATGATCGGGCGCGCTTCTGCGGAGCGCGCAAACACGGCGCCGGCTGCTGGTAAAGGTTGTGGCTCAATTAATGTTGCCGACATTATTGTTTTCCTGTTTGAAGCCGCTCGACTCTGCCTTGCCGTTTAGAGGCGGGCTACTGCCCGCCTTTCCTCGATTCATAAGACGGCGGGCGGTACCCGCCGCTAAACGGTATGAGCGTCTTATCTTCTGCCGCCGCCGCCCTGAGCGCCGGGGCGCTGTGCCCCGCCAAAGCCCGGCGCCGGGGTCTGGCTGCTTTGCGCTTTGTTCGCGCTGGTCAGAGTTTGTCCGGTGATCACTACTTCGCCTTCCTGCAGGCTGCCTTCAGCAATTTCAGTAAAAGCGCCGTCAGTGAGACCAACTGTGACTCTCCGCGACTGCGGTTTGCCGTCCTGGCCCATGACCCAAATTCGACGAGTCTGGCCGGGCAACACCGGAGCGCTGGCCGGAGCGAATGTTCGTTCGCCGCTTCCTTGTTGTCCTGGCGTTGCGGTAGGGGAGCCGGCCGCGCCATCGGTATTCTGTCGCCGGCCCTGTCCGCCGCCGGCGCCATTGCTGCCGCCGCTACCCTGCGCAGCGCCTGTTCGTTTGCCGGTCGCGTCCTGCGGCGTGAACCGCAGCGCTGAGTTCGGGACCTTCAACACATTGTTGCGCTCATCGATCGTAATGGTCAGGTTGGCAGTCATTCCCGGTTTCAGTTTTTGATCGGGATTGGCGACGTCGATGACGACGTTATAAGTGACTACGTTCTGAACGTTCTGCGGATTCAAACGCATCTGCTGAATCTGTCCGTCAAAGTCCTTTCCCGGAAAGGCATCGACTGAAAACTTCACTGACTTCGCGTTTTCCACGAGGCCAATGTCGGCCTGATCGATATTGGCAATGACCTGCATCTGGGTCAGGTCTTTGGCGATTGTAAAAATCGTGGGCGCGGACAAGCTCGCCGCTACGGTCTGTCCCACATTCACGTCGCGCGAAACGACGATGCCGTCAATCGGCGAAGTGATGGTCGTGTGGGCCAGATTAACTTCTGCCAGGCGAAGCGCCGCCTCGGCCTGCAGGACTTGCGCTTGCGCGGCCTGGACCTGCGCTTGCGATTGCTGCACCTGCGCCTGGGTCTGTTGGATTTGCGCCTGCGATTGGGCCACGCCTGAGCTGGCCGCCGATTGTTGGCTCAAGACTGCCTGGTTCAATTGCGAAGCCGCCTGGTTGTAACGCGCTTCAGCCGTGCGATAGGCCGTTTGTGCGATGTCGTAATCGCGTTTCGCAATCACTCCGGCTTTCAGCAACGACTCCTGCTGCTTCAGAAAACTCATGGCGTCGTCCTGCTGCGCTTTCAAGACCGCGAGATTCGCCTCAGCTCCGAACACACCGGACTGAGCATTTTGAACCGTTGATTTTGCCGCGAGGGCTTTTGCCTGGGCATCGCTGACGCCGGCGCGCGATTGACTGACACCCGCACGCGCTTGCACCAGGCCGGCGCGCGCTTGTTCGAGATTAGCCCGGGCCTGATCAACCTGGGCCTTCGAAACAGAAGGATCGAGCTGAGCTATGACCTGGCCTTTTTTCACTACCGAATTAAAGTCCGCGTTGAGAGCAGAAAGGGTTCCTGATGCCTGGCTGCCAACCTGGACAGTCGTGACTGCCTGCAAGGTGCCGGTGGCCGTAACGGTATTGCGAAGATTGCCTCGTTCAACCTTGGCGGTTAGGTACTCAGCGGTGCCGGTGCTGCTGCCAAAAAAGTAAAATCCCGCCAGCGCCAGGACAGCGAGGGCGCCGCCACCAATCATGAGCTGCTTCTTTTGAGTTAACAGCCTGGCCCAACCCGCGCGCAACCAGTTTCTACTTGTTCCCGCGCTGACTCCGGTCACCAGCGCACGATCTCTTAGTGTTTGTGTCGACATCTCGTTACCTTTAAATAGAATTGATTGCCACTTGCCTGCGAACTAAGGGGATTATGAACGTAAAAACCTGCAACTTCAGTACCCATGACTGATAGACACAGATAGGCCCTGATCGGTTACAAACCGTTACATTTCTATTGTTTTGAAATGTTTTGGGGGAAGAGGCGCGCCCGACTTCAGTACACCAATCAGTACACAACCTTGTCCCTCTCCTAAACCCGTCCAATGAGGCGGAGGTGCTTTAGGTGAGGCGGTGCGATGGATTACCGATGTGAATATGCGGGCCGGTGGCGACACCGGGAACGGCGCCGCGGAAAGCAAGGAAGGGAATACCCTGACTACGCAGGTAGTTAATCAATGCTTGCCCTTCGAGACTGTCGGGATGCAGCGCGACATCGACAGCATTGCGGTGGTCGTAACCCAATTGATTATGTGTCGCACTTTGGCCGATAGCGCTAGTGGGCAAGTTTCGGGCAAACTTTGCGGTAAAGAAACTCTGCACACTCGCGAGATTGGTCAGGGCCCAGCTCGAGGCTCCCGAATAACGCATGATCGTCGGCCTGAGAAAGTTCTGCGATTTTCCCGCGGTTTGCGCGTTGGCTTTGGCAGCAGCCAGCTGCGTCTTAGCTAACTGCTCAGCGGATCGGATGTCGAGGATCTTTTGCTCGCCATCCGCGGCCTGTTGCCGGGTGGTTGCCAATTTCGTCCGCAAAGTCGCCAGCGCGTCTTCACTCTGTTGAAGCTCAGCCTTGGATATCAGGCCCTCAGTGACCAACTGACGAAGCTGCCCGACCTTCAATTCGGCTCCGAGGATTTCATTCGACTGCATTTGCGCTAGATCTTCAGTTTGCGCAATGAATTCCCGCGTTGCCTGAATGAGCGACGGGGAACCGCCGGCTAAAGAATCCTTCACGAAGTTTTCCGCCGATGGCTTCTGAGTTTGCGGCGCGGCTGCGCTCGCAAAAAGCATTGTTACGAGCGCGACAAGCGATAGCCGTTGAATCGTTTTCATAATCATTTCGTAAGGTATAGACACCGAAGGCGGAGGCCCGGTTACCAGCTTTTGCTACCAGTTTATTGGTACGGAAATAAGATGCAATTTGTACCTCTTTTGATGCCTGTCAGGACAAGATTCTGTGGTTCAAAAATCGAAATCTATGGCCCAATCACGCCGGTAATACCAGAGCCGTCGGTGGTCCCATTCCAGACTCCTGTAACCCTTCCTCTGTTGTCGGTGTCTCTACAGCAGGAGGCTAATAACGGCCCTCCGCTACTAGAATGAATGATCAAGGAGTAGGAGATAAGATGAAAAAATTAGGACGAATCAAAACGCTGACCATCGCCTCCCTGTCGGCACTCGCCATTGCTACACCACTTGCACTGGCGCAGAACACCAGTACCAACCAGGAGAACAAGCAGGTCACGCGCGGCGAGGGCCGTGGAGAGGGCAAGCCCTGGGGCCATAGAAATGGCGGACGCGAAGAGAGAGGCGGCGGGGGCGGAAGGCATGAAGGCCGTGGCGGCCGGATGGGTGGCATGATGCTGGCAGGTGTTAACCTGACAGACGATCAGAAAGCCCGCGTCAAGTCGATCAGCGAAGGCTTTCGCGGGCGCACCAAGTCGCTGCACGAGCAAATCCAGGCCAAGCGCCAGGAGTTGCGTCAGTCCAGCGAGGGCGGTACGTTTAATGAAGCGTTAGCAACTCAGAAGCTTCAGGAAACTGCCGGCCTGCAGGCCAGACTGATGGCTGAGCAGTTCAACATGCGGCAGCAGATCCTGGGAGTGCTAACTGCGGAACAGAAAACTCAACTTGAGCAGAAGCGCGCGGAGTTCAAAGCCAAACGGGCCCAGCACGCCGAGCGAAAAGTTAACTAAGCACACTTGCAGGGATGACGGGCCTGGAATCACTGGGCCCGTCAACCAACTCTGAGAGCCGGGGGCGTTTCCTGTCGACTAGTTACGAAGAGGCTTCGGATCTGGAGTTGGCGCGCCGGTCGCGTGAGGGAGACGAGTCTGCTTTTGAAGAGATCCTGCGACGCTACAGTCCGCGCGTGTTCCGCGTCGCCAGCCGTTTCTTTCGCCAGCGCAGTCTGGTTGAGGAAGCAGCGCAGGAGGTCTTTCTGAAATCGTTTACGGAACTGGGCAAGTTTGAGGGCCGCGGTTCGATGGAAGGATGGCTGACGCGCATCACCACTAATACCTGCCTGAACCTGTTGCGCAGTTCGAAACGCCGTCCGGAGTTGACCGCTTCCGATTTGACTGAAGAACAAAGCAACTGGCTGGACAACAAACTCGCTCATGGAGCGACGGAACGGCATAAGGCAAGTGAGAGAAGTACAGCGGCAGCCGACCTCGCAGGACGGGTTTTGGAAAAACTTTCACCAGATGATCAGTTGGTATTGACCATGATTGACGGCGAAGATGCATCAGTAAAAGAAGTGGTTGAGGTTACCGGGTGGTCCGAATCAAAGGTCAAGGTAACTGCTTTTCGCGCCCGACGCCGGATGCGCGAGGCCGTGGAGAAACTACTGGCGCGGTGATTTTGCGTTACACGAGGAAGAAATGAATCAGGAACACATCATCAGCCTTCTGGACGAGCGGCCACTGGCGGATCTCAGCGAAAGCGAGCTGGGCACTATTCGCCTCCACATTGGCGGCTGCGCTGATTGCCGTCGCGAGTTTGACGCGGCGCAGATTTCTGCCGTTTTGCTGCAAGAACGCGCGTCCGAAACATTCGAGCCATCGCCTTTCTTTCACACCCGAGTGATGGCGACGTTGCGAGAGCGACAGAACGCAAATCAGACTTGGGCGTGGAGTCGTCTGTGGCGGGCTGCCGGCGCGCTCGCTTCTTCGATGGTGGTGACAGTCGCGGCCCTCGGAGTGTTGACGTTCGTGACGCCAGGCAATCCGGATGTTTCCGGCATTCAGGATTTAGCCTCGAACAGTTATTCGGCTGAAGAAGTAATCCTCAATGCCGAAGGGGCCGATGAGCAGTCGTCAGATAGTCAGGTCTTGAAATCGCTCTATGGCTCGGAAGAGGATTCAAAGTAGGACAGACATTCCTGTCTGTCCTATTTCCAGATTTGGAAAACGGAAACGTAGGCGGTGAGTAACATGGATACGACTAGCAAAAGCAAATGGCAGATTCGAATAGCAGCAATCGTGATCTTCGTGTTGGGTTTCGCGGCGGGTGCCCTCGCTCTAAACGTCTATCGTGGTTGGGCTAGATCTCGAAATCCGGTGAATCGCGCCGAGCGGTTTGAAAAGATGCTGGACCGTCTGGAACTTAACGCCGAGCAGAAGACGCAGGTTCACCAAATCCTCGACGAGACGCGCTCACGCCTGCAAGCAGTCCGGAAAGAATCGGAGCCACGCTTTAACGAGATCAGGCAGCAGACTGATGAGCGACTGCAGAAAGTGCTGTCAGCAGATCAATGGAAACGTTTTCAACAGGAACGCGACGACGCCCGCGCCCGTGGCCGGCGGGGACGGGACACAGGCGCCGCCAGTCCGTAGCATTTTGGTGACGTGGGACTTCGAGCGTGCTAATATCCCGGCATTATGCGCTTTGATGTCGTCCTTATAAGGCTGGTATTTACGGTAATTCTGGTAGGAGCCGGGTACGTTCTGCATCCAGTTCCGGGACACCCGCTGGTCTCCGCCGCCGCCGCCGCATTCATCGCCCTCGCCATAATCCTTTTCGAATTACGCATTCGCCGCGCCTCGCTTAAGACGCTGATCGGCGCGGCCGTGGGTTCGATCATGGGAATCGTGGGGGCCTTTCTGATTGGCATCTTAATCAGCCACCAGGACGCCATCGGCGTCGGCGGCCCGCAAACGAAAACCTTCGTCACCGTTGCCCTGACATTTTTTATGGCCTACGTGGGCTTGATGGTGGGGGCGGCCAAAGGCGACCACCTGGAGCTGTCCGCCCTGGGTGGAATCTTTAGCGACAAGACGACGCGCCGCGATCTGAAGATCCTCGATACTTCCGTGATCATCGATGGCCGCATTGCTGATGTGGCGGAGACAGGTTTTCTCTCCGGCACTCTCGTGATTCCGCAGTTCATTCTGCGCGAGCTGCAACAGGTAGCTGACTCGCCCGACTCTTCCAAGCGACAAAGAGGTCGTCGTGGCCTGGATATGCTGCACCGGCTGCAGAACAACAACTCACTCGATATTCAAATCGTAGAGACAGACTTTCCCGCTGTCCGTGAAGTGGATCTAAAACTGATCGAGCTGGGCAAACAACTCGACGCGGTGATTGTGACCAACGACTTTAACCTGAACAAAGTGTCGCAGCTTCGTGGCGTCAACGTGCTGAACATCAACGAGCTGGCCAACGCTCTCAAACCCGTCGTGCTGCCGGGTGAAGCAATGCGTGTTTTCATTTTGAAGGAAGGCAAAGAGTACAACCAGGGCGTTGCTTACCTCGATGACGGCACCATGGTGGTGGTGGATAACGCGCGGCGCTTGATCGGACGGAACGCAGACATCGCTGTCACCAGCGTGCTGCAGACCACGGCCGGCAAAATGATCTTTGGCCGCGTCTGGGAAGAATCGATGGAATCCACCGGCAACGGCGAACAGCGCGCGAATGGAACGCGGCGCCCGTTGCGCGAGGTTCGTCCCGCCCCCCTTCTAACCCGCATCACAGATCAAACCGAACCATAAGCGAATGAACGTTGCCATTATTGCCGCGGCCGGCCAGGGTGTGCGCATGGGCACGAAGCGGGCCAAGCAGTTCCTGGAACTGGACGGTATTCCCGTAATTATTCATACGCTGACACGTTTCGAGCAGTGCCCGGATATCCATGAAATTGTGGTCGTCCTTCCGGAAAAAGACGTTAAGCGATTTCCGGCGCTGGCGCGGAAGTACGGTCTGAGTAAAGTAGTTAACTGTGTTGCTGGAGGCCCGACGCGAGCCCGATCAGTTAAGCGGGGTCTTGACTCCATGCGGGGGAAGGACGTCAAGATCGTAACCGTCCATGATGGGGTGCGGCCTTTCGTCACGCCAAAGGAGATTTCCCAGACCGTCAAAGCCACCAGGCACAGCGGCGCGGCGATTCTATTCGCGCCAGTGAACGACACGATTAAAGTGATTCAGGGAGATTGGGTCCGTCGTACCTACCCACGAACGGAGCTTTGCCGCGCGCTTACGCCACAATGCTTTCGCTACGAACTCCTGCGCCACGCGCAAACCCGCATCTTCCCCGGAGGTATGCAACGCAGCAGGCGCGTAGGGCACGGGGGACGGATCATTCCAGGCAAAGACTTTACTGACGACAGCATGCTGGTAGAGGAGTTTAAAAAAAGGATTTTTTTGGTCGCCGGAAACCCGCGCAACATAAAGATCACGGGACCGGAAGACATAGCATTCGCGGAAATCATCTTGAAGCGGAACCCGGAGTTCAGGATCAAGAAGCCAAAATGATAGTCGTCAGTCGTTAGTTGTCAGTTGTTCACCGCCGGCCAGAGTTGCGACTGAGGGACTAACAACTGACAACTAACAACTAACAACTGACGCTCATATGCTACGAATCGGCATCGGTCACGACACACATCGTCTGGTAGAAGGCCGAGCGCTCATTCTCGGCGGAGTCCAGGTTGATGCGGAGCGCGGGGCCGAGGGCCACTCCGATGCCGACGCATTGGCCCACGCAATTTCCGACGCGATTCTGGGGGCGTTGGCGGAGGGTGATCTGGGTACGCATTTTCCGGACAGCGATCCCCAATGGAAGGATGCCAACAGTTTGCATTTGCTGGCCCACGTGAATCAGCACGCGATCGAGCGAGGTTTCGGCATCGTGAACATTGACAGCAACATTCTGTTGGAACGGCCGCGCCTGCGCGATCACATCAGCGCCATGCGGGAAAATCTCGCTAGGACCCTGGGGATTGAACAAGGCAGCGTTAGTGTAAAAGCAAAAACCGGTGAGGGGCTTGATGCAGTAGGACGAGGCGAAGCGGTAACTGCCGAGGCGATCGTCTTGCTGGCCCCCACAAGTTGGTTTCCGTCAGAACCGCCTGCGGTAGCGGGCGGTTGATCTTGCATTATTCAAACCAGCGGCATGCAGAGTTAAACCGCCCGCTACCCCAGCGGTTCTGACATGGACAACTAATTGAGACCACAGGACGTAATTCGCAAAAAACGGGACGGCGGCGAGCTTTCCACTGCCGAGATCAATTTCTTTGTCGATGCGGTAACGCGCGGCGAGATGGCCGACTACCAGGCTTCGGCATTGTTGATGGCGATCTTTCTCAACGGCATGACTGAAGCAGAGCAGACGGCGTTGACTGATGCCATGCTGCGCTCGGGCGAGATACTGGACTTCTCCGACATTGCCGCTCCGAAGGCCGACAAACATTCGACTGGTGGCGTGGGCGATAAGACTTCACTGCTGGTTGCCCCTTTCGCCGCTGCTTCCGGTGTCTGTGTGCCGATGATTTCCGGACGCGGTTTGGGACATACCGGCGGCACGCTCGATAAGTTGGAATCCATCCCCGGCTACCGCGTCGATCTTTCGCTGCAGGAATTTCGCACCGTGCTCGAACGCGTTGGGTTCGCTATGACTGGACAAACGGCTCAGGTGGCGCCGGCGGATAAGAAGTTGTACGCGTTGCGTGACGCGACTGCGACGGTAGAAACAATTCCCCTGATTGTCGCGTCGATCATCTCAAAGAAAGGCGCCGCGGGGTTGGGTGCGATGGTCATCGATGTAAAAACTGGGAGCGGAGCGTTCATGCGGGAAACCGAGCGCGCCCGGCAGTTGGCCCAGGCCCTCGTGCGTACCGGCAATTCGCTGGGCGTGCGTACCGAAGCTTTAATCACCGATATGAATCAGCCACTGGGGCGGGCGGTGGGAAACTCCGTCGAAGTGCGTGAATGCATTGAGATACTTCGCGGGGAAGCCCATCCCGGGGCCTTGCCGGTGCGCGATCTATCCATCGAATTGGCGGCGCGGATGGTCACTCTCTCGGGGTTGGAATCTTCGCTTGACGCTGCTCGTTTTTTAGTGCGCGAGACGCTGACTTCGGGCCGGGCGCTGGAGAGGTTTCGCCTCAACGTGGAGGCACAGGGAGGCAACCCCCGCGTGTGCGACAATCCGGCCCGATTCCTGCCGTTGACACAACGCGCGTTTGCGGTAGAATCGCCGCGCTCCGGATTTCTTTTCAAGACTGATAGTACTGAGATTGGCCAGGCCGTAACAGCCGCCGGCGGTGGCCGCGTGCGGATGGATGACCAGATCGATCCAACCGTCGGTTTCATCGCCGAAATGAAGATCGGGGACCGCGTGGTCGCGGGCGATCTAATCGGTACTGTGTTCTGTAATGATGAAGCGCGTGGACGCGAGACGGCTACTCGAATTCTTGCCGCGTACGAGATTAGTGATGCGCCGCCCCCTTCGCTGAAACTAGTCAAGGAAGTAATCGCTGAATGAAGTTGAAATTATTGATTGTTGCCGTTGTCCTGGGCTCGCTGATCTGTGGCGGGCTGGCCTGTCATGGCACCGACTATGCGGCGACCGACAAATCGAAAATTCGCGTGGGTATCGTCTTTGATATCGGCGGCAAAGACGACAGGTCTTTTAATGCTTCCGCCTGGGCGGGGGTCAGGTGCGCGGAAACCGGCAAATGGCCGGATGGTAAGAGTTGCGAAAAGCCGGCATTGAACATCGTGGCCCGCGACATTGAGCCGGGCAATCCCACGTCAATCGAGCCCGCCATGCGCGCCTTTGCCGAACGCGGCTATGACCTGATCATCGGTGTGGGCTTCGCCCAAACGCCAATCATGGAGTTGGTTGCCAAAGATTATCCCAACATTCGTTTTGCGATCGTTGATGGCGTCAGCGACCTTCCCAATGTGGCGTCGTTAGTTTTTAAGGAACACGAAGGTTCGTACCTGGTCGGCATGCTGGCGGCAAGAGCGTCCCGGAGCGGCACGCTTGGTTTCATCGGCGGCATGGACATCCCCCTGATCCATCGCTTTGAACTTGGTTATGAAGAAGGCGCGCGCGCTGCGAATCCCAATATCCGCGTCATTCAAAACTACGTCGGCGTAACGGACAGCGCGTGGAACAATCCGGGGAAGGGAAAGGAACTAGCCCTGGCCCAGATTGGCAAAGGCGCCGACGTGATTTTCACCGCAGCCGGCAACTCTGGCCTGGGAGCGTTTGATGCGGTCGAGCAGGCTGGAACGAAAGACGGACGCGCAACCCACTTTGTGATTGGTGTGGATGCAAATCAAAACATGGTGAAGCCGGGATTCGTCCTGACCAGCATGGTGAAGCGTGTTGATAATGCTGTTTACGACATCATCAAGGACCTGGTAAGTGGACAGTTCAAGGCCGGCTTTCATGTTTATGGACTTGATAAAGATGGCGTTGCCTACTCGATGGACGAGAATAACAAATCCCTGATCACGCCAGAAATGATTCAGCAGGCCGAAGAGGCGCGGAAGAAGATCATGGCTGGTGAAATTAAGGTTTCGGACGCGATGGCAAAGTGAGCTGGTCCGTTGTTAGTAGTCAGTTGTTAGTTGTTTCTCATCCTCTGGAGAAGGCTCATGGCGAGGACCAATTTTGAAAGGCTCAGGGTTTACAACCTTGCTGAAGAGTTATCCGACAAGATTTGGGAGATTGTCCTGGGATGGAACCTCTTCGCGCGGGATACAGTCGGCAAGCAACTAGTAAAAGCGGCGGATAGTGTTGGCGCGAACATCGCCGAGGGGACAGGCAGAGCGACTTACGTGGACAATCGTCGCTTTGTGAAAATTGCAAGAGGATCACTGAACGAGACGAAGCATTGGTTACGTCGGGCGTACAAGAGGCAGTTGCTAAGCGGGAAACAAATTGAGAGTTTGAAACCGCTTATTGATGAGCTGGCGCCAAAACTGAACGCCTACCTCAATTCCATCGGTAGGACTCAAGTTTCGCAAGCGGAAAGCAACTGACCACTGACTACTGACTACTGACTAGGAATGATCGAACTCCGAAACATAACAAAGCGGTTTGGCAACGTACTCGCTAACGATCATGTGAGCGTCGTCGTCAAGCCGGGGACGATTCATGCCATCGTCGGGGAAAACGGGGCTGGCAAATCCACGGCCATGCGCATCGCTTACGGCTTTTACAAGGCTGATAGCGGCGAAATTCTGATCGACGGCCAGGTAAGAGACATCTCCACTCCTCATGACGCGATTGCGCTCGGAGTAGGCATGGTCCATCAGCACTTTATGCTGGTGGAGACGATGACCGTCGCCGAGAACATTGTGCTGGGAGCTGAGCCCGGAAACGCGGCTGCCCTCGATCTGGGAAAAGCATCGACGGAGATTGAGAAACTCTCCGCAGAATTCAAGCTCGCCGTTAATCCCGAAACTGTGGTCGAACACTTATCGGTGGGCCAGCAGCAGCGGGTGGAATTACTAAAAGCGCTTTATCGTCATGCGCGGCTGCTGATTCTTGACGAGCCCACCGCCGTCCTGACGCCGCAGGAGGTTGAGGAGTTTTTCGCTATTCTCCGCCGCATGCGGGAACAGGGCAAGACAGTCGTCATCATCACTCACAAACTGTCCGAGGTGCTGGCGATTTCCGATGAAGTGACCGTGATGCGCGATGGCCGGGTAGTAGGGCGAGTGCAAACTGCGGAAACCAACGCCGCTGAATTGGCGCGCCTCATGGTGGGGCGCGAGGTGCTGCTGCGCGTTGAGAAACCTGACGCCGACATAGGGGCCACGACACTAAGTGTCAAGAACCTTTCGGTGACGCACGCGGATGGTACTAAACGCCTGGACGATGTTTCGTTCAATGTCCACAAGGGCGAGATACTTGGGATAGCGGGTGTGGAGGGCAACGGCCAAACGGAATTGATCGAAGCCCTCGCGGGCCTGGTTAGCGCTTCCCGCCTTTCGGGTGAAGTCCATTTCGAAGGCCGCAACATCACCTCGCTCAATGCGCGCGAGCGGCGCGAAGTCGGGATTGCCCACATCCCTGAAGACCGGCATCGTCGCGGACTATTGCTCGATTTTAGTCTTTCGGAAAATTCAATCCTCGGCGTGCACTACCGCCCGCCGCTGGTCAGTTACGCCGGCGTCTTTTTAAATGACACAGCCATTCGCAAGCGGGCTGATCGGATTATCCAGGACTTCGATGTGCGGCCCACGAACCAGGATCTACCGGCGCGGGCTCTTTCGGGTGGGAACCAACAGAAGTTGATCATCGGCCGTGAGTTTGACCTGCAACCGAAACTGCTGCTCGTTTCGCAGCCCACCAGGGGCGTGGATATCGGGGCGATTGAGTTTATTCATAGGAAGCTGGTGGCGCTGCGCGACGACGGGTGCGCCGTATTGCTGATTTCCGCCGAACTGGAAGAGGTGACAGCGCTATCAGATCGGTTGCTGATTATTCACGAAGGCCGCATCGTGGGCGATGTCGATCCCCAGGTTGCCACGATCGAAGAAATTGGATTGCTAATGACAGGGAGCGGTAAACGGTGACATTTCTGCGCCAACTTTTGTTTCCCCTGATTGCCGTCATTGCCGCTTTCATAGTTGGCGGAATCTTAATTCTAATCATCGGCGACAACCCGATTCAGGCGTACCAGCTGCTGCTGGGCAGCGCGCTTTCGTGGCCGGACGGTATCGGCTATACGCTTTTTTATGCGACACCGCTGATCTTCACGGGTCTGGCGGTACTAGTCGCTTTCCGTTGTGGGCTGCTGAATATCGGCGCCGAAGGCCAGTTGTACATCGCTGCGTTTGCGACCGCGTGGGTCGGGATCACTTTTGCCAACATGACCGCCTGGGTTCTGGTTCCCCTCTGCTTCCTGGCGGCCATCGTCGCGGGCGGCGTGTGGGGAGCAATTCCCGGCATCTTGAAGGCGCGTTTTGGATCGCATGAAGTTATCAACACAATCATGTTGACCTTCATCGCGATCGCACTCTGCAGTTATTTCACGCAGTATCACTACAAAACGCCGGGCGATCCGATCATGGAAACCAGCCCGATTGGCGGCGGCGCGCACATCGCGCGGCTGGGCAGCTTTATCCCCGGGTTGCCGGCACGGATTCCGGTGAATATCGCGTTCCTATTGGCCCTGCTCTGTTGTGTGTTGGTTTACATCTTTCTCTGGCGCACCAAGTGGGGTTATGAGTTGCGCGCGACCGGTACTAACCCTACGGCGGCTGAGTATGGCGGCATCTCGATTCGCAAGCAGATCATCATCGCGATGACCATCTCCGGCTCACTCGCCGGGATGGTAGGCATTAATGAAGTGCTCGGTTATCGTTATCGCTACTACGACGGATTCTCAGATGGTTATGGATTCACTGGCATCGCGGTGGCGCTCCTGGGGCGCAATCATCCGGCCGGTGTGGTAGTCGCTGCCTTGTTGTTTGCGGTGCTGCAACGTGGCGGTATCCACGTTGACGGCTTCTCAGAACACGTTACCAAGGACATTGTGCAGGTGCTGCAAGGTACGATAATTCTCTTCGTTGCGGCTGAGGCTTTCTTTCGCGGCTCATTCGGCAGGTTTGGTTTGTTGAAGCGCGCAAAGATCTAAACCGGACGCGCAAGGATAAGGCAAATGGGCGAACTTTTTTCCGCAGCACTATTCTGGTCAACCATAAGATTATCGACACCGTTGATTCTAGCGGCGATGGGCGGAATGTTTTCTGAGCGCGGCGGCGTCATTAACATTGCCCTCGAGGGGATGATGCTGGCCGGGGCATTCACGGCTGCGGCGGTGACATATGCAACGGGCAACCCTTTCGTGGGACTGGCGGCCGGGGTCGCGGCTGGGGTGCTGATTGCCGCCATCCATGCGGTTGCCTGCATCAGTTACAAGGCCGACCAGGTAGTTACGGGAACGGCCATTAACATTCTCATGATCGGGATGCCGGCTTTTCTCAGCGGAGCGTTTTTCCTTTCGTCCGGCTCCACGCCGCAGATTCCCAGGGAACATCTGATACCGTGGACTCCTATCGTAATTGCTTTCGCGCTCGTTCCCATTGCCTGGTACGTGCTCTACAAGACACCGTTTGGACTCAGACTGCGGGCAGTTGGCGAAAACCCAGAGGCCGCGGATGCGGCAGGAATCAGCGTGGCGCGGATGAAGTACGCCGGCGTGCTGCTGTCCGGCGCCCTGGCCGGGATTGGGGGCGCGTATCTTTCGATCGGACAGTCTTCGCTCTTCACCCGGAACATGACCTCCGGGCGCGGCTTCATTGCTCTGGCGGCTTTAATTTTCGGAAAATGGCGCCCGGTGCAAACGTTGCTCGCCTGCCTCTTGTTTGGGTTCACCGAAGCTATTTCGATCCAAATGCAGAGCGTCATCAAACTTCCCTCCGGTGAAGACATCCCGGTGCAATTTATTCAAATGTTCCCCTATGTGCTGACGATCGTTGTGCTGGCCGGGTTCATCGGCCATTCGCGGGCGCCACGCGCGCTGGGCATCCCCTACGAAAAGGAACGGACCTAACGGCGAGCAGCTCGGCCTCTGCGACTCTTATTCCCCCCCTTTTTTATGACCCACGAATCAGGCTTCGACTCTTTGTACCGGCGCGTCGAGCAGGCCGCCGAAGTCATCCGTTCGCGTTCCGACATCCAACCACGCATCGCGTTGGTGTTGGGTAGCGGCTTGGGCGCATTTGCTGATGAACTACAGGACAAAGTCGCAGTGCCCTACGATCAAATCGCGGGGTTTGCCCGCTCCACGGTTGAAGGACACGCGGGACAACTGGTAATCGGGAAAAGCGGCGGCGTGCCGGTAGTGGCGATGCAGGGCCGCTTTCATTATTATGAAGGTTACTCGCTGGAACAGGTCGTGTTTCCTATCAGGACCTTCAGTTCGCTTGGCGTGCAGACTGTTGTCCTGACAAACGCTGCCGGCGGGATCAATATTCAGTTGGACAAGGGCGCGCTAATGGTCATTAGCGATCATCTAAATCTAATGGGCGCGAGTCCCTTGCGCGGGCCGCACGACCAAAGATTTGGGGCGCGGTTTCCCGATATGACTGAGGTATACGCGCGCGATTTGCAAGAGATGGTGGTCGCCGAGGCGCACGGCATCGGGCTGGAGATGCGGCGGGGGATCTACGCCGCCCTGTCGGGCCCGAGTTATGAAACTCCCGCGGAGATACGCATGCTGCGCACGTTGGGCGCTGATGCTGTGGGCATGAGCACCGTCCCGGAAGCAATTGTGGCCCGGCAAATGGGCATGCAGGTGCTTGGCATTTCGTGCATCACGAACCTGGCGTCCGGCGTGGCCGACCAGTTGATCGATCACAGTGACGTGATGGAAACCGGCGCCCAGGTGCGGGTGGCATTCACCAAACTGCTGCGGCGGGTTATTCAGAAGATAGGTCAGTAGTTAGTGGTCAGTCGTCAGTTGCAAGAACAGAAAATCGACCAACTCGCCACTAACAACTAACAACTAACAAACGAAATGATAATTGGAATTTGTGGCGGAACGGGATCGGGCAAGACGACGGTGGCTAACCGCATTCTGGAATCGGTCAGCGCCGATGAAGTCGTCTTCATACAACAGGATTCTTACTACCGCAATCTTAAGGACCTGCCGCTCGATTATCGCAAGGCCTTCAACTTCGATCATCCGGACGCGATCGACAACGACCTGCTGGTCAATCACCTGCGCCGCCTGAAAGCGGGTGAGCCGGTAGAGTTACCAATCTATGACTTTCGCACGCACTCGCGGATGAATGACACGATTCAGATCGACTCCAAACCGATCGTGATCGTGGAAGGCATTTTGATTTTCGCGGAGCCGCGGCTGCTGGAGCAGATGGACATCAAAGTCTTTGTGGACACTCCCGACGATATTCGCTTCATTCGTCGTTTGCGCCGCGACATTGATGAGCGCGGCCGCACGCTGGATTCAGTTATCGAACAATACCTGGCGACCGTGCGCCCGATGCACATGCAGTTTGTCGAGCCGTCCAAGCGGCACGCCGACGTTATTATCCCCGAAGGTGGTCACAACGTTGTCAGTATTGACTTGCTGAGCGGAAAGATTAGAGAGAAGCTGGGACGGGCGATCCAGGGGTAGAGAAAGGCTAGATCCAAAACGTGGAAACATTGGAATCATTAATTGCAGCAGCAGCAGAGGCGCGGGAACAATCGATCGCGCCCTTTTCCCATTTCAAGGTCGGCGCCGCGGTCGAAACCGCCGCCGGCAAAGTCTATATCGGGTGCAACATCGAAAGCGCCAGTTTCGGATTGACCGTCTGCGCTGAGCGAGTGGCGATCTGGAAAGCATTGTCCGAAGGCGAAAGAGATTTCACCGCCCTCGCCGTCGTCGCCGATACGGAAACGCTGACTCCCCCATGCGGCACCTGCCGGCAAATCATCTGGGAGTTTTGCAAGGAAGCCACGATCACCCTCGCCAACCTTGAGGGCGACAGGGAAGTGGTGCACATCCAGGAACTCTTGCCGCGAGCGTTTGACGCGCGGTTCTTGAAAGAAGTGCACATAGCGAAGTGACGACGGATGGGTGATCCCTCGAAATCCTTCGAGCTCTTCAATGGGACCGAGGGCGTCCCGCCCGCATTTCTTTTCAATCGCTTCTGCTTCGAGCTTGTAGCGGGCGGGATGCCCGCGGTCCCGGTGAAGAGCTTGAATCTTTCCGCAAACCCATAGGAAAATTGTTATGCGCTCCATCGCTTTGCGAACTTTCATCGTCACAACGCTATTAGCTCTCACTCTCTCTTCGTTCACGGTGATGGCGCAGAAAAGGAAAACTGTCGTGGACATTATTGTGCGGGGCGGCACGATTGTGACGATGGATGGTGATCGCCGCCTGATCGAAAACGGCTCCATGGCCATCAAAGGCGGACGAATCACGGCGATCGGATCACGATCGGATATCGAAGGTCGCTATGGCGCTCGGGAAATCATTGATGCAACCGGCAAGGTCGTGATTCCCGGTTTGATCAATGGCCACACTCACGTGCCCATGACTTTGTTTCGCGGCCTCGCTGACGATCTGGACCTGCAGGAGTGGCTCACCAAATACATCTTTCCCGCTGAGGCCAAGAATGTCACCGAACCATTCGTCCGCGCGGGAACGCGCCTGGGCTTAGCCGAAATGATTCGCGGCGGCACCACGACCTACTGCGACATGTATTACTTCGAAGACGCTATCGCCGACGAAACGCAGAAGGCGGGCGTGCGTGGTGTACTGGGCGAGACGGTGATCGATTTCCCCGTCGCCGACAACAAAACTCATGAAGAGGCCATGGCCTACACTGAGCGTTTCATCAATAAGTGGAAAGGCAATTCGCTCGTGACTCCAGCCATCGCTCCGCATGCGCCTTACACGGTTTCCGAAGCGCACCTAAAAGCCGTACGTGCGCTTTCCGATCGCACCGGCGCCCCGATTGTGACGCACATCTCTGAAACGAAATTCGAAGTTGACGAGAGTCTCAAAGCCAAAGGCGCGAGCCCAATCGACTATCTGAATCGCATCGGCTTTCTCGGTAACCGGGTGATTGCCGCACACGTGGTATGGCCCAGCGATGAGGAAATCGGCCTGCTGAAAAGGTCAGGTGTCGGCGTGGTCCATAATCCGCAATCCAACATGAAGCTGGCTTCCGGCGTAGCGCCGGTGCCAGCAATGCTGAAACAGGATCTGGCCCTCGGTTTAGGCACCGACGGCGCGGCCTCGAACAACGACCTCAGCATGTGGGAAGAGATGGACACCGCTGCCAAACTCCATAAGGTATTCAGCAAAGATCCGAAAGTGGTTACGGCCGAGCAGGCTTTTGAGATGGCGACGATTCGCGGCGCCCGGGCCCTGCACCTGGAGAAAGAGATTGGCTCGCTCGAGAAAGGGAAGCGCGCTGATTTCGTGATCGTCGATCTGGACGCCTTGAACCAAACGCCGTTCTTCAACATTTACTCCGACCTGGTTTACGCCACCAAAGCCACCGACGTGCGTACGGTTGTGATCGAAGGTCGCGTCGTCATGCGCGATCGCAAACTCCTGACCCTCAACGAAGCCACCATCAAAGCCGAAGCCCGCAAGTTCCG
>JAWVFI010000185.1:0-45036 GCA_033856235.1 Blastocatellia bacterium
ATCGTGCGCTTAAGAATCGAAGGCACACGATTCACGAAATTCACGAATCTCACGAATCAACACGAAACAAGACATCCTGCTTATTGGCTAACCGCTCGCTGCAGAATAATGGAATCCAGCAAGCGCTTTTTCATCATCTGAAACGGACCCTGCTAATGCAACGCGTCTGACTTGCGGCCTGCGAATCCGCGCGAATGCGAATCCCATTGAGAATCCCGCCTGGCGGGCGGCCATATCCGTAGCCTACAGCGCCAGCTGTGGGATGAAGTCGGCCAGTGAAGCAAAGCTCACGAAGCGAGCGACATAATTCGAACACGTTTCTGGCGCCACCAAGTCTTATGTCGCCCCTCTGGGGCTTTCGCTCCGGATCCAGCACGCCGACCCACAGCTTGCGCTGTAGGCTACGGATATGCCGTTGGCTTCGCCAAATGGGTGAGCGTCATGCAAAGAGCAACCTGAAGGTTGAACTCTGAACACCCGACACTTCACCTTGCACTCTGCGGGAACGAGCCGCTGGCCTCGCCAACTAGTGGAACCATCAATCTATTTGCCCAACGGCTGTGCCAGGATCCACTCCATAACCGGATCGCGTCCCGATGGATACGTTTCCCACGACGGCTCTATCAACTTATCAGGCATTACCGATTGCGTGTCCTGGTCCTGTAGTTTGTAGTATCTCGTCGAGAAGGAAACTTCCAATCGCGAGTTCGGCAATGTCAGTTGGTCGTTCTCGGAATAGTTGTTGGGCTTTGACCCGGTCGGTTCTCCCACCAGAATCGCGTTCAGGTCTTTTCGCAATTCAATGGCATTGACCATGGCGGCCGAGACTGTGCTGCGGCCAATAATCACGTACAGACTTCCCGGGCGTTGAAAGGCGCTCCGCCGTTTCAGCTCTTTCAGCAAGTGCGTTTGGAATTTGATGAAATCTCCACCGAAGCTTTGACGGACGTCGATGATCAGGCGCCTGGGCTGTGAACGATCGACCTCTTTCCAAAACTCCTCAGCTACACGTTTGAAGGTGGCGGCGTCGGGATAAACCCTGAGGTTGAGATAGACAGTTTGAGATTCAGGAAGCTGCTTAAACCACATCAACTCATCCAGCCGTTCGCGGTAGAGCGGGACAGCTTTGAGGGATGATAGCCACTCGACTTTCTCGTCCTGCGGTATCGCCTCCAACTGTAAAGAGAAACGCTCTCCGCTGGCGTTCTCGAAAGTCCATTGCGCGTGTTGGAGATCAGGAACAATTTTCAGGGCATGAAGCACCTCGGCAAGCTGCATCATGCTGATACCCCGGAACCGCACGAACTGGTCATTCTCGTGCGGAGTAAGGGCGTCCACTTTGGCGCTCGCCTCAGCGATGCCAAGCGATCCGACCCCCACGACACGAGCGCCGAGCGCGGCCTTGTAGTTTGCAGTAGTTCTGATTACGCGCACATCGTTGCCGAAGCGATACAGAGTCAGAGGATAGCGATGGAAGTTCTCGGGCGGCTCCAGGGCCGTATGCGCGTCGCCGATCATGGCGACGATGCGCCGCAGTGCGACTAAGATTTCATACTCTGCTAAAGAGGGAATCGCAGCATCGAGAGCGGCTACCGCTCGTTCAAATTGCTCTTTTGAGACGGTGTGAAAAGCGTTTTTATGGCGGCGCGGCAGTTCCTGCGCGAGATATTGCAGATCCTGCCGCCACTGCTCTTTGGTAAGAGCGGGGTGTGGAGTCTGTGCTGAAACTGCTGCCACAAAGAGGCAGATGCAGAATAAACAGTTACCTTTGGCAATTACTGTTCTCATGAAACGATCCTCAGGTCGCAATGCGAGAGAGAGTATCGCCTGGGGGCGGCTTCATACAAGGAGTACTAACGCTGAAAGCGTTCGCTAACTTCAGCCCAGGGTTGAGCTTTGGCAACCCTTGGAAAAGTGCATTTCCTTCAAAATGAACCAACCCTGAAGGGGTTGTGCCACTGTCCGCCGGAATCCCAGCCCGTAGCAACTCCTTCAGAGTTGTATTCAAATTAGACTTACTCGTTCCTCCCCAGGGTTTCAAAGCAAACCCTGGGCTGAAATTAGCGAACGCTTTCAGCGTTGAATCGAAGTCCAATTCAGGCCTCAACCATATTTTTATCGTTGCCAATCCTGAGGGTGGCCCTTTTTACCAAAACTTTGCGCGTTACCTAACAGCGAGGAGTTTCGATCCCTATTTGAAAGGTTCAAGATCCATGTACGACGCAATCATTGTGGGGGCGCGATGCGCCGGTTCACCTCTAGCGATGCTGCTGGCGCGCAAGGGGTACAAGGTCCTCTTGCTCGATAAGGCTACTTTCCCGAGCGACACGATCTCTACGCATCACATTCATCAACCCGGGGTGGAACGGCTGGGACGTTGGGGCCTGCTCGATCAAATCCAGGCGTCTAACTGTCCTGCGACTACGCAGATCAAATTTGATGTGGGGCCGTTCGCCCTGGTCGGCACGCCGCCTCCGGCGGGCGACAACGCCGAAGCCTATGCGCCGCGGCGCCGTGTTCTCGACAAGATCCTGGTTGACGTGGCCGCGGGCGCCGAGCTGCGCGAGGGGTTCTCAGTTGATGAAATCACGCACGACGGCACGACGGTTACCGGCATCCGCGGACACGACCGCAACGGCCCTGCGGTCCAGGAAAGCGCGCGCGTGGTGATCGGCGCTGACGGAGCCCGCTCATTCGTCGCCAATGCCGTTCACGCTCCCGTCTATCTCGATCGAGGGATGCTGACTTGCAACTATTACTCGTACTGGAACGGCGTTCCGGTCGAAGGCGCTGAGCTCTATCCGCGTGCGGGTCGCATGGTGGTGGTGGATAAGACCAACGACGGCTTGACCCTCGTCGTTGTGGTGTGGCCCGTCGCAGAGTTTCAACGGGTGAGGGGAAATGTTGAAGCTGAGTTCATGCGCGAGCTCAGGAAAAATGTTCCGGCGCTCGCGAAGCGTCTGGAGGGTGGCAGGCGCGAGGAGCGCTTTGCCGGAACTGGGTATATTCCGAATTTTCTGCGCAAGCCCTTCGGCTCAGGATGGGCGCTGGTTGGCGATGCCGGATATCACAAAGACCCGATCACGGCCCAGGGCATCACCAATAGTTTTAGCCACGCTGAGATGTTAGCGGCCGCGCTGGATGAAGGGTTCTCTGGAAGCCAGCCGATGCTAAAGGCCCTGGCGGGTTACGAACGGAGGCGGAACGAAGAGGTGCTGCCGATGTTCGAACACACGGTCCGGCTGGCGAAACTCGAACTGCCGCCACCGGAGATGTTGCATCTCATGAATGCGTTGCGAGGTAATCAGGAAGAGACCGGGCGTTTTCTCGGGACGGTTACGGGAACAGTCTCAATTCCCGAGTTCTTCGCGCCGGAAAATATCAGACGCGTGATTGGCGCCTCGGCGCTTACGCACGCAGCATGATCGGGAAGCAGCCGCAGGGGAAAAATATAACGCTTCGTGTTGATTCGTGAGATTCGTGTATTTCGTGAAACGTCCGCTTACGAATCCCAAGCATACGATCCACGAATCGAGCATAACTTAGACCAATGCTAATTCTATTGTCTGATCCGTCCTTAATCCGCGTGAATCTGTGGCTAATCCTCAACCGTTAATCCAAAGCGCCGTCGCCGCTTCGCTCTGCCGGCGCACTCCAAATAACTACTTGCCGCCCTTGATGTCGTAGGCCCACAACGTTCCGAGGTCGCGAATGTAAAGCCGGCCATTGGCGATCACCGGATACGCAAACGATCCTTCGGGAAATGGTCCCGCCTGTTTCTTTGTCGGCTGAGCCGGCGGCGTGAAGCGTCCTTTTTCGTGATACGCGTCGGAGCTTGCCTCAACCAGCGCCACCTCGCCATTGATGCCGTGCAGATATAGAAGTCCATCGGCGTAAGCCACCGAAGCCCAACCGATACACTTGTCCTGCCACTTCACCTTGCCCGTAATGAAATCAGCTGCCACCAGCGTCGCCCCGACTTCGGTGCCGTAGAGAGTTTCACCAATCAGGACCGCGCCACCGATGCCGTTCGGCAGGCCGCGCGTGAAGTAAACCTGCTCCGCGGCGACGCCGCTCCCATCCAACTTTAGACGGACCATGCCTCCGCCCACTCCAAGGGCGCCGGCATAGACATATTCGCCACGCGCAACGGGGGTGAAATACTGCGCCGGGCCTTTGGCCACTTCCTTGTAGCGCCAGAGAAACTGGCCGGTCTTCGCATCAACGCCGACCATGCCTTTGCTCAGGCACTGAACATATTGTTTACGGCCCGCACCCTGGACCACGATGGCCGAGGCGTAACCAGCGGGATCGCCGCCGGGGATTGCCGACTTCCAAATGAGTGCGCCCGTCTTCTTGTTGAGCGCCACCATCGTGGCCGCCGCGCCACCGGGAGTCACAACTACGACGTCACCATCAACCAGAGGAGATTCAGCATAGGCCCATTCGCCGGGCTCGCCGCCAAACTCTTTGCGGATATTCTTCTGCCAGCGAATCTTTCCGGAGGCGGCCTCAAGACAGGCGAGGTCGCCGTCCGAGCCGAGGGCATAGATAAGATTTCCGTCCACGGTGGGAGTTGATCGGGCTTTCGGGTAAGACGGATTCTGATTAGGATTGCCGACGTTGCCGACACGTGTGGTCCAGATGACCTTTCCATCCTGGCTGGAGAGCGCCTGGACGAATTCGTTCTCCAGGCCGCGGTTGCTCATCAAGTAGATCCGCTTTCCCACAATCGACGGGGTTGAATAGCCATCGCCAATATCATTGACTTGCCAGAGCAGTTTCGGTCCCTCTTTGGGCCATTGCTTCAAGAGCCCATGCTCCTGCGAAATGCCGTTGCGTTCCGGACCGCGCCATTGGGGCCAATCGGAAGTCGAACCACCCAAGCTGGCAGATGGAGGAAACGCCGCTGCTGAAACGCACAAACACAACGCGGCGATGGAAGTGAAAAATCGAGACTTCATTGTCTTCTCCTTGGAACTGCTGGACTGGCAGGCTCTCGAGTGTCGTTAGCGGATACGACTCGATCTCAGCAAATGTTCCGAATGGGCTTTGCACAAGACTCCAATTTCGTCGCACCGATTACCAACTGTCGGGGGCGGGTAATGATAGGCGGTGACGGTTTGAGGAAAGCGAACCGTCCAGTACGCACGGCTCTGCCGCCTGATGTGCGGAAAGGCTTCGCCTTTCCGTGAGTCGCTAATTGGTTTTCGAGGCTGAGCCTCGAAGGGGAGGCGCAGCCTCGAAATATCGGGACATTCCCGGAAAGGCGGAGCCTTTCCGCACATCAGGCGGCGAAGCCGCGGCTCAAAGGCTAATGGCGAATTCAGCACCCGACCAAAGAACCGGGCTTTCTATCTTCCCTCCTGCTCATGTGATTTGCTGTATGGAAAGATTGGCTACTTATTTGGAGGTCCGCTCGTTGTAGACCGGATCGAGGGCGCGGGTGGTGTGTTCGGTTACGCTGGGTACAGGTTCGGACAGCGTGCGCGCTGGGGGCGAGTCAAGTTCTTTGGTGGCGTGCTCCTTCGATATTTGAGGATTGCCTTCGGCTTTAGCCCCTCGCTTACCACTTAGTAACAAGCGAATGATGATGCCCTCGAGTACCAGCAGAAGGAGAAAGCTCAGCAGGGCGAAGGGGATAATCTGAGGCGCGCTCAATTGGAGGACGGCCTTCATCACTCCGATTAGGACAGTGATGGCGGCAAGGCCGAAAATGAAAAGCCCCACCATTGCGGACACGAGAAATTCGGGCTTCACGTATGGCGAAGCGCTATTGCCGTCGCCCTTTTCATTGAGCTTGGCGCCACAATAATTGCAGTAGCTTAGGCCCTGGGCCACCGCCACACCGCAGGTTGAGCAATACATCCATTCGCCTCCTGAAGGCTACTACGACACCGAATGCTGCGAAGTTCAGAGGTTGTCGTGAGGGTCGCTCAGTGACTTCGACTGGCTTTGCACTAAAAGTGGTTGACAGTTGTAGTAAGCGCCAAAGGCGCGAAATGTTAGAGCCCAGGCCAGCGGCTTGGGTGATGGGTCAAACGCAAATGGCCCGAGCTGAAGGCGCGCAATCGGAGGCGCGTCCTGACTGTCAACCATAATATTGCGCGCCAGCGTTGCCCAGCAAAGCGGCCATGGCGGTTCCCAGGACGAGCCCCATGGGAAGGTATGTTGCTCTATTAGTTTTCGTGGCGTTCCCCTCCGCCTCGGCTTGGCTCACGCTATTGAATACACACGCAACCGGCAGGACAGGGCACCCCAACTTGAGCGGTCTGAGTGCAGGTTGGCGCGCTGCTATTTTTATCGCGCCCTGCGACCACGGCGATAACGATGCCGACCGCCGCCGCAATCGCTAGTCCAATCCCAATCTTCGCTCCCGTCGAAAGATTGTTTCCCTTGATTCCCCTGACTTCAGAGTAGGCAATCGGAGCAGTTGCGCCTGTTTTGGCATCGGCAACGACAAAGTGATCCTCGGCAATCTCCGTGATGTAGCCGTGGTATTTGGTTTTGTCGTAAAGCACCACTCGGACGTGCGCAGCAGTCCCGGTACCGAGACTGTCAATACCGGCCTTAACCTGAGCGACGAGTAAGTCCTTCCTGGCCTTTTCCTTTGGCGTTTCATGCGCGAGCGGCGCGAAGCTGAAGACGTGAAGTAGCAGCACGCTTAAAACCAGAGACAAGTATTTTTTCATTGAGGATCCTTCCTTGCTTTCATTGCACAAGCGAGTACTGAAGGCGCGAAATAGTGCGGTCACGCGTGCCCTCGTAGGATTACCATGGCGCACTTTCAGCGCTCAGAAAAATGTGCGCCAACAATACTCAGGCCGTTGGCCTGGGCTTCTACATTTCGCGCCCATGGCGCTTAGATTCAACTCTCGTTCGCTCCCTACGGAGGAGCCGTGAAGCCGGTCAGCGGGTTGCCATAGAAGGCGTCAGTCTTCCACGCATTCTTGTCCCACACGCCATCCTGGTCGCCGATGATCGTGACCGGGACGATGGTGCGCCGGCCACCCACCTTGTTGGCTGCGTTGATGCCATTCTCGAAAGTCCCGCCGGTGCCAACAGTAAACTTGATGGACCGCGCGAGCTTTTTATTTCGCAGCAGCTTGAACTCATATTCGCCGGGATTCTCATCCAGGTAATGGGGCTTGCCAAAGCCGAACGCCACTCCCTTGTTCTGACCTAACACGGTCCTGAACTCACACAGCATGCGCCGCCATTTTCCTCCCTGCGGCACAGACTCCGTTGTGGAGATCGTCGGATTAAGCTCCACCTCTGTGTCACAACTGGGTTTGCCGACCTGGATGTCTTCGGTGAAGATTACGCCCACCTCTTTACCTTGATAGAAAAGATGCGGGTCTGTATTTCCTGATTCTCCCCGCACCCAAAACGCGACACTGAGATAATTGTTGTCGGGGACGACCAGATACCCAATCGGCATGGCCCAGTCCTGGTTCACGAAGTAAACGAACTCCTTCGCCGCCTTGGGGCCGAACTCGTTGGACGGAACCTTCTCGACTTTTGCCTTGCCGGTGAAAAGCGTCGCGTCGGTCCCCGCCAGCTCGTTCTTCATCTTGATGGCGAAGCTAACGATTCCGGTTGCGAGGATGGAGTTCTCCTTCGGGTCGTTCGGCCCGCCACACTCGTAGCCGTTGCTATTTGGTTCGCAATCGAGCGTCACCCACTTGCCTCCTCCAGGCTGAGTAAATTCGACAACGAAGTTGGCGCCACTCGGCGCCCGGCCGCTGGTGCGGAACTCGACGAGGGGCAGCCAGCTCCAGACATCGAAGTTCCCTTTGTAGGAGTTGATCGTGTTGGCCCTGACGTGGACCCAGTTTTTGTAAACGGTAGGTTGCTCCTGGCTGGTCGCCGAAGTATCGGCGGAGACGAACAGAGCTACCAATGCGAAAAGCAAAAAAGTCGTTGCGAGCCTGACTTTATTACTCAAGATGTACCTCCTGGTTATTGTCGTTTATCTGGGCAAGTCCCGCTGGGGTCGGGAACTCAAACTCGGCGGGCGTGGGCCCGCGCGGTCGCGCACTCTATAACGGAAAAGGGAAGGGAGCAAGCGTTTGGCTTGTGCTCTGCGTAGTGCTCCTTAGTGGGTTTCGTTAGCATCGGCTTGGCATTAGAATCACAGACCCGTTCCCACCCATTTAACCGAGTGCGCAACTAACCTGTCTTGACGGTCAAAGTAAAAATGCATGGTTACGCTCCATGAAATCAAGGGCCCATAATCAACATCGCGAAGTATTCCGTGCATATAGCCCTTGATGATCTCATCTTTGCGTGGAAGCGCCAGCTCGCGATAGTCAGAAGTCAAATCCAAGTCTTCAAGACCAGTCATGAGCTCGGAATGTTGAATCTTGTGAGCGCCCAGGAAAGCCATTACTTGAGCCGAGCTCGATCCCTCAGGGATTTCGGCCTGGATAAGCTGATTGTACTCGGCAATCTTCGCCTGGAAGGATTCCGGTGTCGGGCGGTGACTGTAGTTCAACCACCAAAACACCAGGGCTGCGATTGCGAGAGCAGTTGTCAGCAGCGTGAGGGCCGTGTAAATAATCACGCGTCGCATGGTTCTCGCTCACTGAGACTTGTCGGCCAAACCCGCTTTAGCGTTCGGTGGCCTACACTCTCCCGCTAATTTGTTGTCGTCTCTCCATTTTTCAAAACGATTAAGAAATCGTGGCACTCTCTCGTAACCAACTTCATGAAGATAAGCCGTATACTCATCCTTATGTTTTGCGAGGATTCCTGCGTAATACTCAGACGGATACTTTACATCACAAAAAACTACCAGGTCGTCTTCCACCGCGTTTTCAATCCTTTCGAAGATATAGAACAACTCATCAAGTCGTTCTCTGATATAGATGCTCTTGTCTGTTCTGTTGGCAGTGTCAAGTGCGGCCAATATGTCGTTGAGCCCTACAGTCTTATCCGCTCCGGGAATTGCAGCAAACGCTTTATTGTCCCGGTAATAATCCAGCATAAGCAGCGCTTCCTTCGAGGTCGCAAACATCTTGTCATAAAGTTCGCCGGCCAGCCGGGCTCGATTCCAGCGCAATTCGATCTCTCTCTGTTTCCGGTTAGCTCGGAGTTGAAAAATTCCTACACCCGCGGCAATCAACCCTCCGATAATTGCCGCGGCCCACGAACCAACCTGAATCCAATCCTTCAGTAACGGATCCATGCCTTGATAGATCATTCGGCACCTCCCAGTGAATAGTGAGAACTATGCGGAGCGCGCCTACGGCCGATGAGTGAAGCGGGGCGTCGGTTTGCGATTCACGCGTCAGCTCGCGCCCGCCTCTAAGTCGATCGACTTCAACATCGGCACGCAGCTTATCTCGATCCCGGTGGATAACCGGTACTTCGATTCTTCCTGCGCCACGTAACCGGCTTTTGTGTAGAACGGGACAGCGTTCAGGGAAGCGTAAAGATGCAGTTCACTGAGGCCGAGAACGCGCGCCCTTGTCTCGAGCTTCTGCAGGAGTTTAAGTCCGATCCCACGCCGCCCCGCTTCCGGGCTCACATAGACGGCCTCGACCTCAGCGATCTCCTGGTTGAGTACGGCGAAACCCACCATGACGCCGTCGTCTTCTGCTACAAAGAATTCCTTGATGCGAATCGATTCCTCGTAGCTTTCGGGGTTCTTAGGAAGGGCCCAGGACTGCAGCTCCTCAGCTGTATACAAGGCCGTGCGAATTCCGGCGACGGCAGCGGAGTGCACGCTGCCGATCGATGGGCAATCCTCTACCATGGATCTGCGAATGGTGAGCATCGTACCTTTGGTGTGCTGTCGCGGGGCAAACCTACACCCACCAGGTTCCCAGCGCAATCAATTGTGCGGAAGTGATGGCCAGCCAGATCGTCAGCGTCCGGCGCATATGGCGCTTCGCGTCCAAATACTCCGCGTCACCCAGCGAAAACCGCCCGAACCTGTAGAACCAGAGCAAGGTCGTCATCAGTGGCATGACCGACCAAAACAGAACAAAGTAGAAAAATGCTGGTGAGCCGGAAATCCACAGATCGAGAGGATAGATGGCTATGGATCCGATGATAGCCAGCACCGCGAATGAGTCGTATCCCCTGATTGAATTCGCGACATCACAGGCGACGGTGTTGGCAACAATAGCCATTGCACTCTTGAGCGCGTACGCCTCAGGAATCTCCTCGGAGCACTCAGCGCACCGCCTGACGCCCACCTTCATCAACTTGCGACAGTTGGGACACTCGACAAACGGCGTGTACCTGGCCCCCATATTCCACACCACGAGGTAGATTTGAGGGTCCTCAGTTGAGGTGATTTCAGCGCCGCAGTTCTTACATTGTTGCGTGCCAAGTTCTGAGAGGGCGCGACAGTGAGAGCATTCCACGAATGGCGCAATCTTCAAACCTTTGAGGAGGGGTTTAAGGATATCGGTGGTATCAAGCATGGGCAGATCGATTTGTTGTCGCCTCAGCAGTCCGCGAAGCGGACGAATGATAACAGCCCAGTAGTTTACTGCTGGGATGACGAGCAGAAGGATTTGCAGTCCGTGAAGCAGACGGCCCAACGCTAACGGCCCGAAATCTACTTTCTTCATCCGCGCGCTTCACGGACTGAGAACTTTGACTCCGACCATCCCAGCGATGAATTGCCGGGCTATTTTCAGGCGTCCGCTCTCGCGGACAAAGGGAACGGTCGCTCTACCTTCAATCCGAGTAACGCTTTCTCGTTGGACTTCCGGTTCATGGCAAATGGTTAGGTGACCTCGCTGTTGCTTACGGATCAAGCGGGTCATTCGCATCAAAAAACAAAGAAGCAACCGAGGGCTTGAACTCTGCCGTTATCGGAGATACGCGGGTGATGAACTCCATCGGAAAGTATCCCAACTCCGTCGAACAACGAATACGAAAACCATTCTGCGTCACAATGGTGATGTGGTCTTCGCTGGAGGTGACGAGGGCCTTTAGGTCAGACGGTATGCCATACCGAAAAACCTGACGCGCCGCATTGCGAAAATTCGTGGTTGTGTGACGTGCGTGCGGCTCGATCAAAATACTCTTCTCCGGGATCTTGAATTTCTCCATCACGTATTTTTTCATCTCGATCGCTTCGCTAAAAGGCGTCTGCATCGGATGGACGTGGCCACCGGACAAAATAATCAACGGAGCTTTATGCTCGAGGAATAGTTGTGCCGCCTGGTCCGCCCTTCTTGCGCCTCCTCGGCTTAGCCGGGCTGAGTCCTGCGGGCCCGAGCCCAGGACCAAAATGAATGAATACGGATAATCGTTCCAACTGATGTTTTTCATGTCCTGAAGGCACGTTTTGTTTTCGCCTTCTTCCAGTGGCTCGTAACGGCCCGCCTCATCACGTCGATTAACTTCCAACAGTTTCAGAGCAAACTCGAGCGTCGGTTCAAAGAACAGCGGATCTTTGGAGAGCTTAATCTCCGCCACTTTCGCCTTAAGCAGTGCGCGATATTCTTCGCTGGGAACATCAAAGCTGACCCGATCAATGTCCTTATAAAACGGGTTCTTGCCAAGGCCGTAAACACTCAGCAGCCGGTTCATCCCGTTCGCTGCATCTTTCCACGCCGCAGCCAAAAGCTCTGAATCGGATTGGGAGCTGTACTTGATAAAGGCGCCCGACGCACGCAGGTCGTTCTTAATGAGTTTCCTGAGCTCAGGATGCTTGCTCAATGCCCTGAGTGTGGTTGCCACCCTCTCAATGCTAGGACCACTCAAGCGAAGAAAACTATCGAAGCAATCCACATCGTTGCAATTCGCCGCCAGTTTCAAAGCCAGAGCCTTATCGTTGGCAAGTCTTTTCAGGGCTTTGTTTTTTCTCAAGAGTCTTCCAACTTCCGGATGTCGCTGAATCAAACTCAAGAGATAGAAATTCTTGTCCTGGACCGGCTTGTGAAGTGTCAGCTTGTAGGCGGGATCAAAGCCGGAGTTGGGTCTTGCGTTCTGCGCAAACGAACTATCTGGTAACGGATTGTAACTTCTGTTGAAGCCCGAGACGTTGAGACCCGCGGTCTGAGCAAATGAAGTATTTGCTATTAGAACTAAGGTAAGAATAAGGTGTCGCATCATCATTTCCACTCCAGCTTCACTCGCCGCTGGCTGTGCAAACTAAAGGTTGAACTCTATACGCCTGATAGCGTCGGAGGCCTCAACGCGGGTGACAGGCGCATAGAGTGCGAGCTTTAGCTTGCTGCTTGTCGAGCTTCCTTAAACCAGGCATCGATCATCAGTACGGCTTTGGTTGCTGGCTGCAACCCCAGCTCTTATGCGCTTCCATTCTTCACGCGGTAAGAAACGAAGACACAACCATTTTTCAACGGTCTGCACTCAAGCAGTTCCAAATCAATTTGCTGACGTAGTTCATGAAAGAGCGGAATCCCTGAACCAAGCAGCACCGGGTGAATGTTCAAACCGATTTCATCGATGAGGTTCGCTTCGAAGAGCGCGTTGGCCAACAAGCCGCCGCCCATTACACAGATGCCTTTCCCTTCCTGATTTTTTAACCGGCGGACAAACTCGACGGCATCTGCGGAAATGACCTCCACTTTCTTGTCCGGGCTTTCCTTGAGTGTGCGTGAGAAAACGTAATTTCTTACACCGGGATACGAAGTCGTGCCTGAACTTATCGCGGCTTCGTAGGTTCGGCGTCCCATCACGACAGTATCAACCGTTTTCCAGTATTCGGCGCTGATGGAACCCACTTCCTCGTCCCAACGCAACCAATCAACCGCATCGTCTTTGCGGGCAAAGTAATTATCGAGACTATTGGCGCCGCCGAATGTTACTTTCCGCATTGCAGTTCTCCTGAGTTTCAGCGAATGAAGTAGGCCTCCCCGGAGCAGCGAGCCATCGATGGAGGGTTTTGCACAAAAACTCCGATTTCGTGTTCCTTTAGTGTTCGTAAGTGAGCGATTCACGAAATTACACGAAATCCACCAACTGACACGAAATCAACTGCCTTCTTAGGCATTGTCACTTGGCTGCTTCGAAGTTGCCCAGGACTTTTTGTACAAGGCATCGGTGGAGCTACCGTCTAGCCAGTCTCCGGCGCCGAATCCAAACCCAAAGGGTCAAGGCGAGAATGGTCAAACCTGCGCCAAGTAAAACATAAAGGCCCCTTGGCTTCGGATCTGCGGTTTTCGCAGGAAGACCAAGAGACGAACTTTCGAGGGCCGCGGGTTTCCCGTCTTCTCCAAAGATTGCCAGGGTCGTAACTTTGCCATCCGTCGAGAGCTTCCGAACGCGCGGGGCATAAGTACTCGGAGGTGTGAATCCAAACTCCAGGGTGTAAAGGTTGCCATCCTTCAAGGCAACCCCGGTCGGTGCCCAAGGCGGTTCGGCCCGCATTGCAATAGTGCTTCTGCCGTCAGGAGTAACCTTTAACACCTGCCGATTGCCATAGTCCGCGACAAAGACATTGTCCTGCGCGTCAACCGCGATGCCGAACAAGCCCGCGCCCCTACTTGCCCCGTTGGGATTTTCCGCGGGATGTGCCGCGGGGAGATTGGGAGCGACCATCGCCATGTTCCCGTCCAGCGTGAGCTTATGAAGGTTTGCATTCCCGATGAAATACAGCGTGCCGTCCGTTCCGAATGCCATTCCACCCACGCTGTACAAAGCGACCTGGCGATACTCGTCTCCCGCCTTCCGGTTGCCGGCCAGGGTAGTGACCTTGCCGTCAGGAGTTCGCTTCAGAACAAAGATGTCTGTGGCTGTGTTTTCGCGCTGCCCGACGTAATAACTGTTACCGGCGCGATCTTTCCAATTGGTCATCCCTTTCGGCGGGTCAAAGGTCGGGGCCAGAACGTACGAGAATTCGCCGGAGGGCGTTATCTTCCAAAGCGCGGCACTGAAGCGCTGAGTTGCCGGTTCGTAGCCATTGTCTACGCCGTAAAGGTTGCCGCTTTCATCCAGGTTGATCTCATGCGTATGCCTGCCACTGACACCAGCCCTGAAGACCGTGAGTTTTCCCTGAGCATCAATCTTCCAAACAGTCTCAATATCACTAAAGTAAATTTGATTGTTCCGGTCAATAACGATGCCCCATGCCGGATGCGCCCACACGCTATTCGCCGGAACCGCCAATAGCGCAACGACAAGCGTGATGGTGATAACAAGAGTGCGGGTCATTAATCTTATGGAAGCGCGATTCGTTATTGAGATGGATGATTCAAAACTCATCTGCTGTAAGAGAAAAACATGCTGGGCCATTTTGAATCGGCGTCACATCGTCAATCAAGATTCTCGAGAAACGTATTTAGCGCCGTGACAACCTCCGCGGGCACCTCGTGTCCCCCGGCGAAAGGTGCCCAGTGCACGTTCAGCCCTGCCTTTTGCATCGTATCGCGAAGGCGAATCGCGATGCGATATTGGAGGATGTCGTCCTTTTCGCCGTGAGAAATGAAGACGGGCAACCCCTTTCGGTTTGTCATTCCCTTGGTCCATCTGGCTTCGTCGACGAAGGTTCCTGAGAGGATCACCAGCGCCTTCAGAGGTTCGTCCGTCGTGAACGCGACGTCGGCAGAGATCATCGCTCCCTGGGAAAAGCCGCCCAGGATTGGCGCACCATTGCCGGAGCCAAGTCGAGTTTCAATGTCCCTGAGCAGAGCTCGAATTCTCTGGTTCGACAGTTCCAACCCTTCTGGACGCGACCCGGAAAGATCGGGAATTGGTTCGCCCCGGTTCCGGTACCGAGCCAGGTCAAGGCGCCACCAGGCACGACCGCCGACCGGGCCATCAGGCGGGGCAGTTAGCTCGGGCGCCTGAGGAAAGATAAATCTCGTGTTCTTCGAGACTCGAATCGTTTGTGTAAAAGGCATCCATTCCTCAGCCGAGGATCCATAGCCGTGAAGAAAGATAAACGTCCGCGAACCGGATCCAACCTCGAACGTTCCAAGGCCAGACTGCGGGTTGTTGACGAACCCACGAGCCACGGCGGTCTGAACAGACGCGTTTGGTTGTGGCGGCTCGCCGCGGTCGCCTCGTTGGCTCGCTTCGCGCCCACAAGCGCTGGTCAGCAACAAGGCCGCTAACATCGGGACCTTGAACCTTGAGATCATTCTGCAGCGCTGGCCGTAACTTAAGTTTGCTGTATCCACTCGACTTCGGTTTGGTGCAAAGCGGCTCTCCAGTTCGGGTGAAATTGGCTTCATGCAACTTCGCAAAGCATAGCTTAACGCTACAAATTCTGCGCTTTGGGACATCTGACGGTGGTGTCTTAATTTAGTGTCAATTAAGACACTACACATCTGACTAACTTTGCAGCTCATCGGGACGACCGATCTCCCAGTGATGGCCAAAGGGATCGACTACTCGACCCACGCGCCAGCCGTGCATTTCCTCGACCGCATGCACCACCCGCGCGCCTGCGGCTATCGCCTGCGCAAACATCGAATCCGGATCCGGCACCACCAGGACCATCCTGACCGTTCCACCGCCAAGTGATTCCGGGCTGAAGTTCCCATGCTCAGGCGACTCGTCGCTCACCCAGAACTCCGCTCCCGCGACGGACAAGCGTGACACCACCCCGCCGGGATTCTCTATGCGGAAAGTCTCAGTCGCCGCAAACGCTGACTTGTAGAAGTCCACTGCGCGCCTGCCATCCCGTACCGACAGCCAGGGCGCTATCGAGATCGAACAATCACTCTTAGTCGTCATTAGTAATCCTCTGAGGCCTCGCCGATTTCGTCAGAAAGTATGTTCGTCTAGAGCCGCATTGTCATGAACACACTGTTCGGGTCTTCCGTGTAATCACCGAACGGTCCGCAGTAAACGAAACCAAAACTCTCATAGAGTCTTTGAGCTGGTTTGAATGCTTCCACGCAACCCGTTTCCAGGCTCAAACGCTCATAAGATCGAGAGTGGGCGACTTCCACGATATGCGCAAGGATCGCCCGGGCCGCGCCCTGGCGCCGCAGCGCAATGGGAGTTCGCATTGACTTTATTTCGCCGTGCCGGGGATCGAGTTCTTTGAGGGCGCCACAACCAAGCAGGAGCGGACCTTCCCACGCGGACCAAAACGTAATCTCAGGCTGGCGGAGCTTCTCCAGGTCGAGCGCGTGAACGCTCTCAGGCGGAGACAGTTCGTACATGCTCTGCAAATGCTCATTCAGCAACGCGTGGATAGCAGGTCGAGAGAGATCATCGATTTCGATCTTCATACGCTCGGTCTTACTTTCCAGAAGCCGTCCTCTTTACAATCGCATACATCAAACAGGGAATGGCGATCCCAATAGCGATCTTGCCGATGTCCCAATTACCATGCTGAGTGTAATTGTACAGGGCGCGGCTTAGTGCCAGGATGCTTCCAATGATTGCTAGCGCGATCGCCACCTTACCTGTTGTACTCATGCTTTTATCGGACATGTTTTCTCCCCACGATCAGAGTAAATGAGAAGGTCCCCCGGATAGTTCTCTAACGTTCTTTGCGTACTTCGGAAATCGACTTTGCGCCTTCGCGTGAAATATAGCGCAAGTTCGGAGCATTTCTCGCAAAGGCGCAAAGCAGGATCGAAAGGGCGCAAAGCACCTTAGGTCACTACCGGTCGCTGGCGCCGCTTGATTTCCAGCCAGGACTGGCCGCAGTATCGGTCTTTCCCGCGCTCAAACACCACCAGCCCTCTGCGTTCGCATTCAGCTTTTATCCAGCGACGACTATGATAAATGCAACCGCGCACTTCTGACTCGTGACTGGTCCCGTTCCACTCATCGCCCTGGTAGTCGGGCTTCCTCCAGCTCGCCGGCAAGTAGCTTGTGAGAAATATGCCTTCTGCTGTAGCGTCGCGCAGAAACGAGTCAAGCATCGCTTGTATCTGACGCTTTGAAGCATGTGTCCAAATCGAATAAGCGAGGAAAAAGTCGAACTTCTCGCCGAAGACCGAAGTGTCGAAATGCGCGTTCGTATCAAACTGCGGCCGCTTTGCCGTTAGCACTTCCGGCTCCAGAATCGTATTGACACCAATCTCGAGCCGCCCCGTGTGAGGTTCGATCCCGAAGTAGCAACCCGGATTCAGAAAATGGATCAGCCAATAGCCGGCACGCAGGACTCCGCACCCCACATCAACCAATTTGGAGTCGGGATTTAATCCCGCTAACAGCAGGTAAGACAATTGCTCTCGGCCGGCTTTCTCAAAATCTGCGGCCGGGAAGCCGAGGAAAGTCTTCTCGCTGAGTAGTTCGGCCTTCCTCTGTATCTTCATTGCGGACTATTCAGATCTCGATGGCGGCGGCATGACTCTGGAGTTAACAGGCGCGGCGATGACATCGTCAGGCCGCAGAGAGCGCACTGATCGTAACGTAATATCCATCTGGATCTCGGAGTGAGAACTCCATAGTTCCAGTGTTCGGATTCAGGTTCGGCTCCTCCTCGAGGCGAGCGACGAGAGCCCGTGCCCTGGGCAGCGCCAGATCGAAATCATCGACTCGGAAAAACAAGAGCAGGCCATTGCCGGGCTGCGCGTGATCGGGGCTGGTCAGGGAGGGATGCCCATGAGCGCCCCACGCGTGGAGACAAAGCAAGACCGTTCCATCCGAGTCCAGGACCGTTCCATCCGAGTCCAGGATTTGACCGAAGTAGTCATGGGCGGGGAGCCGTCTCCGGCAACCCAAGGAGCGACTGGTACCACTTGCAGCTGACAGCCACATCGGCAACGCCAATGATCGTCCATGTACGTCTCATAAAATCCCTCGCCGATTTCAATCAACAACTGATTATTAAGAAGATGGATAAAAGAAACCGATTCACGTCTTGGAAAGTAGCATCAATCTGAACATCGCAGATTCAACTTGGAAGTGCAACATGGTGACCCTGTCGGACTTCGCCCCGGCGGGGCGACATGTTTATAGACTAAAGTCTCGGTATTGGCTGGCGCTCCGGAGGAGCGCAAGGACTTGGCGCGCTGGGCAGCGGGAGACACATTTCGCTCCTCACGGAGCGAAGAGTATTTGAGGAGGAGGTTTGTTGCTATAAACATGTCGCTCCTATGGAGCGAAGAGCAGTTCAAAAGTTGCACCTTGAAACTGAATCCACCCATTTCAACGCCACTAAGACTGTTCCGAAATGCCGGCAGGCTTTGTCAACGCGATCAGTAAAGGGAGTATTGCGGCGTACATTGTTGCACCTCGCGCCCAACTCAACCTCTGCCAACGGCGTGTGCGCACAAGCCATTCCGCGGGCGATAGCGTTGACTTAGGACTCTCTTTAAAAGCCCCTAGTTCGGGAAGAAAATAAATTTGGGTGACTACTAGCACCACCAGGTAGAGTCCGAGACTTATCAGGATGAGTTTCCGGCGCGGTTTGGTCTTCCAATTCAGGACGAGGGCGATGATCAGCGAGAGGATGAGCATCGGATGAATGGTTAGCCAAAATATTCCTTCGCTCAGACCATACGTGCCGTTGACGACCACCGACGAAGCGGGTAGGGCAGAGAGGTAAACCGGGAAGTACACAATATGCGAATAAACAATCCCGCCAAGCAATGTCCCCCACAGGATAACAGCTGGAAACAGCGAATATGTTCCGGCCCTCTGCGTCGTCATGTCTCTATCTCCTTTTAGAAGTATTGCAGCCGAAATTTTAGCCAGCTATGCCCGAATTGAGCGGGCGATTCCCATCCAATCCTGGAATTAAGAATCAACCTGATTTCGCTGTGGTTGCCTGAGTTGTTCAGCGGCGCGATGCGCGAACTTGCGATCGTTGACGGCTATTGGTAAACCTTGCCATCGTGCTTGATCCAACCCGCCTGGTGACGCTTGCCCGGGTCACGGTGTGTCCAGTGAACTACGCCGCCCTCGGGGTTCCATTCATACTCACCGCTGAACAACACCGCATCGCCTTCGCGAAGCCCGGCAACTCTTGGCGCCAGATCGATGTTGTGCGCGATAAGCAGCGTTTGACCCGAGGCTAACGCGACCAGGAAGCGCTGATGGCGACTTCCTTCATTATCATCCGAGAGCAGCTTTTGAACGACGCCCTGCCCTTCCACCTGAAGGTTGCGAGCGCGTTGCTCGAAGGCGCGGGCGAGCGTCTCGTCGCTCGCCGAAGACGCGCTGCCCGGCGCAGGCCCAGACGCCGGCGAGCAGCCGATCGCAGCGGCGCCGATGAGAGAAAGGATGAAAAGTAAGACCCGGCCGTTGAGCCGGCGAATGTCTGAGTTCCTGGCCTGTCGATATTTGCTTATCAATTTACTCCGGCCATTCGCCGCATACCGTTGCAGTTGCCCGGGGACGGCGATTACATCTTCTAAGGGCAATTCTTCATTTTGATTTTCGCTCGCTGTAGATCGGATCAAAAGTACGAGTCGTGTGCTCGGTCACGCTCGGTACTGGTTCTCGCAGCATTCGCGCCTCTACCGCGTCAAACTCTTTCCTGGCTTGTGCGGTATCGCCTGTTTCTTCAGCGCCAGGCTTGCGACGCAATAACTTCCAAATGAATACGCCTTCGAGCAAAAGCATTATTAGAAAGCTCAGGGTCATGAAGCCGAGAATCTGTCCCACATCCAAGCCGACCATTTTCATCGCCATCATGAGGAACACGATGGCTACAAAGCCAAAGACCAGGACCGCCACCATGGCCCAGACGAGGGAAGCAGGTTTCAGTTCCGGCGATTTGATGACGCGCTCGCCGCTGACCCCGCTCAACTTTGCGCCACAATGATTACAGTAGCTCAGGCCCTGCGTGACCACCCCTCCGCAAGATGAACAGTACATATTCTTTCCCTCCCTCAGGAGTAATACGAGATTGAATGAGGCGGAGTTCACAATCAACTGGGCCAGCGTCAAGTCTTGTGATTATGTGCGCGCCGTTCCGCGCTCCGGAACAGGGAAGTGTCATGCCTGTGTTTCGTCCCCATCGCTCGGTCTGCCTCTTTCTGCCGCTTCAGTCAACGCCCGCCCAAGACGTGGGATGTCAGCGTACAAATCGCTCAGGACGCTTTCAGAAACCGCCAGTGGTTCGTTGGAGAACTCTGCCTCAGCATGTCCCGAGGGATGTCCCCAACTAACACCTGCATCTATCGTAGGATTCGTGGTCAGATGTTGCAGATCAATACTCAATGCGACATTGTCGGGTTGATTGGCAGAAACGTTTGCGAACAAGCAATCCACGCCGATGTGATACCCCTGATATTCAGTTAACGAGCCGACCGCACCAGAGAAGACGGTTGCCGTAAGATCGGGAAATTGTCTATTCAGACTCTCAGCCAACTCTCGCAATGGAGTCAACAATTCTTGTTCGATTACGGCGACTAAGTCCATAACGGAAACCGCACCACTGCGGAGCTGACCGGGCGGCGCGATCCCATTCAACCTTCGCCGCGCCATTTATGTTGAGAAACAAGCGACCATGCCGATGACCGGCGTTGATTCGTGTCACTTCATGGGATTTGGTGTATTTCGTGAACCGTGCGCTGACGAATCGTCGTCGATTCACGATAGCCCACGAAGAACATTAAAGAGCACGAAGTCGGAGTTTGTGTGCAACCTACGGCAGCCGGTCGCGAACGACTATGCCGGCGCGCGCGGCAGATTTTTTCCACGCCGAGAATAAATTATGCGCGGCCTTTTCTACAGCCATGCGGTCACGTTCCGGTTCATCAGCGCGTGTGTTCAAATTAAATTCGGTGAGCCATGTGAATTTGTACTTTGGACACGAGAGCCAAAATTGAAAACCGTACCGCGGTGGATCGAGGGGCGGGCCATCTAAGACAACCCAGCCGATCGTGTTGCCCCCGTACATCACAGCATCCGCGTCTGCAGGATTATCAACCAACGTGAACCCGTAACGTGACAGCGCCTCTTTGAATAGCGGATGCAGATGGCGAAACTCGATCATTCCCATCTCACTCAGGTCTCCGTTTGTCTGGGTTTCGAGAAAAATCTTTTTCACGCGGTAAAGATCCGCTTCGGTCCTTAAGCGGGCCGGTGACGAGTTAACGTGCAACGCGGGAACCGCGATGATTATTACGACCAGACAAATCGTGATGCGCGCTAGAGTCATTCGATGCTGAACCAAAGAAAGATGCCCCACGTCAGAGTTGACCGCGGTGATTACATCCGCCGGTTCCAGACAAGTTGAGAAAAGGTCTCTCCGCGCTTCCCAGCCCGCGAAGCGCCCGCCAGCGTAAAGCCTGGGCTGAAGCGAAGCGCAACCCCAGGACTGCCTACCGGCCGCTCTGCGGGCTGGTCCGTCTAACCTCACGGTTCCTGGGGTTCAGTTTCGCTCTAGCCCAGGCTAGATGCTATCACCCGTTCGCGGGCTACCCCTACCACTTTGCCTTTTTTGCTTTGCTGCTTACCGCCTCGGATGATATAAACCGCGAACCGCGCCACTGCCGGGCAGTAGCTGGCCCCGGCCAGTTGTACCAAAAATCTATCTAAACTTTTGAGGAGACAATAATGAGGACCCTTCTGGTTGCATGTGTATTAGTGCTGTGTTGTTTGGCCGGTTGCCAAAACCTGACAGCACCCAAGATGACCGTGCTGAACGTCAATGATCTTAATGTCGAACATAAGAAAGACAAGGAAGCCTTGCGCGCCAAGTACGACGGCAAGGAAGTGATCGTCATGGGTAGGGCCATAGAAGATTTCAATCCCAACCACATTTATTTCGAAACGGGTGACAAGTCGTTGCTTTTCCCACTACAGGCAGACATCAGTCAGGAGACCTGGGTAGGCGTGGACTGCAAGGTTGAAGCGGCCAACAAGGATAAGTTTGCCGGGATTAAGAAGGATGACGTTTTCGCTGTCAAAGGAATCTTCCACATTAAACAGGGCGGCATGGAGGTAAGTCCTTGCAGCCGCGAGCTGCGCGAGTCTAAATGATTCCCGGACGTTCTCTCCTCTCCCTTTGGGAGATGTCAAATAATTACCACCCCGCGGAGCGCGCGCGCTTCACAAAAACTCCGATTTCGTGTTCTTTAGTGTGCTCGTGTGCTTTCGTGAATCGTATCACCGCGATTCCTCAGCATACGGCTTTGCACCAAAAGCATTTTGACGATCCTCAAGAAGCGCTTTGATTCGTGTCGCTTCGTGGCATTCATGGATTTCGTGAATCGTGTGCTAAGGAATCGGAATCAGACGGTTCAAGAAATACACTAAATACACAAAACAACACGAAGTCGGAGTTTTTGTACAAAGCTGTGAGGAAGCTCCGTTACCTAATTGACTCGCCGGGGCAGTAGCCCGACCGTGAGGGATGGCTCCGTTACTTCAAATACGCACGGAGTCATCCTAACGCGCGCCGATTAACTTTTAGGAGAGAACTTGAGCTGGAAAAATACATAACAAAATTACTCAGTTTCGTGACGAATTTGAGTAGAGGTGCGCGCATCCTCGCTGACGGTTCAGCGATATGAAAAGCCAAACACTCTCGCCAGGCGCCTCCAGGTGCCGGCGCAAATTTTTACGTTTCTTTCCGGGTGGATTTCGTGACGAGACCTACCTCTCCTGGGAACGCGAATACAAAGTCGAGACGCACGAGCGCTGGCAGCAGGCGCTCGCGCGCGCTGAGTTTCGCCGGCTGCTGCGACAAAGAGCGTTTGGCGAAATCGCTGCCCGCGCGATGCGCGTCGAACAGAAATCGCGGCACAGCATGATCTTCTCATTCGAAAAGATGGCCCTGCGCGATGCCGTCAAGTCCGAGGAAGGCGCACGCGCTTTTGCTGAAGGTCTGTACCAGTTTCTGCATGGCACGGGGAGGCTGGACGGCCGCTTTGAACGCTGGGTGAACGTTGTTTCCGAACTGCCGCGCAAACAGACTCGGGTGCTGACGTGGCCGCTGGTGACGGTCTTCGGTTTTATCGCGCAGCCCGACCTGCACATGTTTCTTAAGCCGACCGTCACGCGCATTGCCGCGCGCGAGTATGGTTTCGATTTCCGCTATCACTCGCGGCCATCCTGGGAGACCTATGCCAGCCTGCTGGAGTTCGCCGAAGTAGTGCGTCGCGAGCAGCGCGATCTCCGTCCCCGCGACATGATCGACATCCAATCGTTTCTCTGGGTGCAGGGTTCTGACGAGTACAGCTAATGACGTCCCGGCAGAACCCTAATCATGGACTGCACCCTACACGATGAGTTAGCCATAGCATTGCCAAACCACCGAGCAGCAGCACCGAAATCGACCATGCGATGACCGCCGGCAGGCTGGCTCTGCGCTGAAACACCTCCGCGCTACCAGTCACTAGTGACAGCACCCAAACAGAAAGCCCCAATAGTTGAAGCAGCCGTATGCCGATGTGGGTGTAACCAGGCCCGCAAATAGTCTCCTTGCCGCCCGGGTTAACATCCATACAAAAGAGGCTTGGTAACATATAGCCCAGCGTTTGCAGGACGCCGAAAAAAAAGAGCGGCACCGCGAGCGATAGCCAGGGACTAAAAGCCCTTCCTGATCTGAAAAGCTCGTTGGGTTGGTTTGGCAGTCGCTCAAGTTGAGTCGGCACGATCTAGTTCGCGCTGGCAAAGGAAGCGGGCGGGACGCCCGCGCTCCCAGTGAAGAGCTTGAGCAGTTTGGCCTTGCCTTTAGCCTGCGAAGCAGCCGATAGCGTAAAAACCTGGGGTGAAGCGCAGCGGAACCCCAGGGTTACGGACAAGACGCATTGCCAAGTCCGCGAAGCGGCCGGCAGTTCATTAACCAACAAGCTGCCGGCCGCTTCGCGGACTCCCTTTCATTTGATCGTCTTGGTTCCTGGAGTTCGCTGCGCTTCACCCCAAGCTTTATGCTGCCGGCCGCTTCGCGGGCTGCGCTGGTAGCCGGATGAGGTCAGTACCACCACGCGGTAGCGGGTGGGTCGCTGGTTTCTTGGCGCGCCACCAGTTGCCGTCACCCGCCGCCGCGACCCACCCGCTACCGCGTGGTGGTACTGACCTCACCGCACCGCAGGCTTGGCTTTCGCCGGCTGGAGAAACCTTCTTACTAATTGCCGCTCGTCCTTATCGTAATCAACATACAAACTACCAGGCTCCGCCTCATACAGTCTCCAAAAACGGAAGTCATCTACGGTAAGGATAGCGTCGTCTGTCAGAGGATTTAGATTCTTTTCCCACAAAGCTGACCACGCTTTATCTCGAATCGGAGTTAGCCGCAAGTCTCTGATGTCATGTTTATTCCAAAGGTCGCGCAATCGCCATAAATCATCAAACCACAGGGGACGATACCCGGGCGCGACAATCATTATTCCCTCAAGATCTGTACCTTCACCTATGAAAATCGGAAGTAAAAAGAGCCCGTGGATTTCAGACGCCTTTAATATGAATTGGGCTCCGGTTCGATAGACAAACGGTTCGTCCAGGTAATTACGATGGGTTGCTATAGCGGGTCCTTCGGGCGCCAGGAAGATTCCCTTTGCTGAACGATAGCGGGGCAGCACCAGGACTTCCGGAATCGGCTTTCTGGTAACGGCGTCGCGAAACTTAAACGGGTTCTCTGGGATCTTCATCTTCTGTGCCATAACCCCAGAGGAAAAGGCTATGGCAATAAAAGAAAGAATGGCGGCGAGTTTGAGCGCTTTCATTTGGGGGTAAATATAGTAGCGCCCGATACCTCTACACAACCTTACTTCCAAGCCGTTCATATTCCAGAGGTGCTCCAAAAACTAAACCGGGGGCAGGCCTTCGATTTTGCAATTCTTCCGCAGGGCGCGTACCACACGCCAGCCTAAAGCCTGGGGCTCTATTCTCCCTTTGGGAGAGGTCAGGAGAGGGTGCGAAGCATGAAGGTGCAAAAGCGTAGCCCCAGGATCACTTAACCCAAAATAATTATTAACCCGCGGAGCAGTCTGGCGTATCGCAGAGATCGAGGAAGCTATTTAAACCAGTAGGCACTTGTATCTACCTTGACCTGGCTTCGTGCCAGTTCTAGTCCCAAAATTGCGGAGTTGATATCCAACCGAAGTCCCTGTTTACTTCGCTGCTCATCCGAGAATGTCTCCACAAAACTATGATTGCCGGTATCCCAGTCAAGCTTGTAGGATGTCCGTTTGTCGAGTCTGCGCATTCTGAGGTCTACTTGCCCTAAGCCCAGTGAGACCTTGTCAACCCACTCATTATAGGTTCGAATCGCGGCTTTATAATCTCTAAGATCGATGGCTCTTGCTTCGTCAACTAGCTTGTCTATGTCAGTAAGCATCTGACTGACAAACCGCTTGCCTTCATCTGTCTCCAGCCAATCTCGAACCGTCAGGGATTCAATCGGCATCGGCCTGAACGCGATATCAATCTTCACTGTGGTCATTGTGAACAGGTATACGCTTGCGGCATTCACTCCGGCGGGGAAGTCAAATTGCTCTCCGGGTTCCAAAGTTTTGCTTATTGCCTTTTCAGTAGCTCCTGCCGCTTCGGGCCTCGCTCCAATTTCAAGATTGTCGTCACTCTCCTCGCTGTTCTTAACTGTGAGAATCGACATCACAGCGGACGGACCCTTATAACCTGCCGCTCTCATTAGAGCACCAAGATACGAAAGCTCAAGAGTCCCACCTTTGATCTCAATTTCGGTTATGAGAGTTAAGGGCTCACCATCTTTTCCAACTCGAGGTAAATCTTTTCGAATGCGGGCCTTTGTCGGTGGGGCGTCCTCCCGGTAGTTTTCACGGATCGCTTTTATTAAATCATAAAGCCCTCGCTTACCAAGATAACCTCCTACTATCCGAAGTTGCCTTATCTCATTTTCGGTCAATCGGAAGTCAACTTTTTCCTGCTTGATTAGTTCGACATACCTTGTCGCGGTCATCTTTTCTTGTTTGCCCAGCCGGATGGAACTAAAAAGATGATCCTTAGTTATGGGTCTTTTGGTCTGTCCTGCGCCGGCTCCGCACAGAATTGCCAGCATACTGAATAAAAGAAGACGTCTCATTAAGACTGATGATAACTAACAACGCCCCAAGAGCCTATCTACCGCCGAACAGCGCACTGATTTAGGAGCCGACTTCTTTTGTCTTCTTAAGGCAGCTGGCGACGGTGCAGGGCTTGGGCCTGAGACTGGAGTGGGTGTCGGTGTCGGTGTCGGTGTCGGTATAGGTGTAGTTGAGGCCGTAATCACTGAATTCGCTGCTGTAGGGTGTGTTAAGGCGCTACGCTCTGTTACAAATAGCAACGTGACGACCAATAAATATGCTATCGCCATTCCTCCGATCGACAGGTAGCGCAAATACGGCCGACCAATCGAACGCCAAGCCAGGTGAGCGGCCAACAGTAAAACAATCAGAAGAAATCCGGATCGAGTGAGAGCATTCATGGGCGTTATCACCAACAGGATGCCGATGATGATGGCGACAACGCCCTCAATCGATAGTTGAAGTCTCGGATTGGATTGGGACTCACCCATTCACACAAGCCCCTTTGCCGGAAGGATAAAGCAGACTCAAAAAGCGCAGGACGATGAAGTGAAGCCAATTCACATGGAGATGCTGCACTTTAAAACACCTCACTTCAGTGTCAAGTAGATAACGTGCGAGGAAGGTGTCGAACATGAGAGTTGACCGAGTTGAGTTGATCGTATGGCCCAATTATTCAACGTACGATCCCGGCATTCATGCTAAGAAAACGCTCTCACGCTTCGATCCGATTTGTCCGGCACGGCTAACAGCCCAATTAATGCACTGTGGTGTAACGATGAATCGATTCCCAAAGGCGTTTTCCTGTTGCAAGAGTAGCGATGCCTCGTACCTCATAATTCCAGCCGTTTGATCTGAGAACATTCTTGAGTTGATTCGCGTCTATGCGCCACACCTCAGCGGCGCGTGCATCCAAGCGGAATGGCAAACCGGGACCGCTGGAGATCAAGTCGGCATCGAGCGGAATCGAAACCGGCCCCGGGCCACCGAGGTCGAGCCGCGAAACTGTTACTGCCCCTTGGCCCTTGTTGGTAACTTTGAGGCATATCACGGCAGGCCTTCGATCGGTTTCGGGTTGAAATGACGTAGAGATTTTGACCCATCCAGCAGCGAGCTTGTTCTCGAAAACGCGAAGCACTAAAAGGCCCGTGCTAATGAGAGCCGCGTAGATAGCGATAACTAAGGACCATGTTTCAGTTTTCATAACGTTGGATTAATGACTCTCAAATTCTATGAGATGAAGATCAGAGTATCTCGCAATAAACGTCCGTGAATTATCCATGCTTATGAAGAAAAAATAGTCACCTGTCGTCCCAACATATTTTAGTTTGTCCAATCCTTCCAACAGTTTTTTGTCGGTGAAAACCGTCGTCCCTTTTTCTTTGAATAAAGATGTGCTGACCGTCTTATATCTCTTTCCGTTCAGTATTAGTTCAGCGTTCTCTTTGCCCCTTCCGTAGGATGTAAACAAGACTACGGAAACTGAGAAAAGAATGACTTTCCTCGCACTGGGATGAGGGATCAGACTTTTGAGTCTCTCAGAACCAAGGAAGTTGAAACTTACGAGAAATGCTAGCATCAATCCCACGGTCACATACCAACTTCCTGTCCGATAAAAAACCAAGATGCCTAGGATCAGAAAAAGAACTATCCAATTGATCCATTTTGCGTATTTGCTCGGCACTAAAACAAAAGCCTTCTTAGGATCAGCAGTAAAGGAAGTGAATGTCATCACGTTCACGTAGAATCCCACAAGAGAAAGTAAAGCCCCTATGACCAGCGGGTAGGTTGCAAGCTTGATGACATCAGGAAGTGATACATACTCAAGGATATTAATTTGGAACGATGACCAATAGCCAAACAAGTAGAATAGGGACGTAACTAACGCGTAAGGCACAACGAATGAAAAGAGGGGGAATTGCTTTAAATCAGTTGGGCTTAGGGAGGTCATGTTTAAAAAGACACCGAACGGTTGAGTAGACACAGCGGGACGAATCAAAGCACCCTGCGCCACGCCAAGTTAGTTAAGAAACGCCTTCCCGCCGCTCGCGTCCAACGAGTTGTGATTCCGGTGCTAAGACTTAGGTTCAATTTGTACGATCACCTCAAGCTCATTATACGTCCGGGACAAATCATTCTCTATGCCTACAGGATTAGCGATTCGTCCCTCTGGGTCATAAACGAAGCAGAAGAGCGTCTTGCAATCCGGATGAGACTGATACCTCTGAATATCAAGAATCAATTGATCGGACAGCTCTTTAGCTCCAAGCCCCTTTCGTGTTTTCTTCGTTTCAACTACAACTTTTTCGGCTTTGAGGAGAAAGTCCATCGTTGTTGATTTGCCGGCTGAGCTGGGAGTGCGTTCTTCCGGTCTAACGTCATCCCACGTCAGGCGAAGAAGGGCATGAAGTAAGTCCTGCACGTCATATTCGTCTTCGACTTCAATAGTTGGACGTTGCTGATAGCGATTGCGGAGTTGCCGAGCGACTTGATGAAAACGTGAGGCTAATAGCCGCAACCCAACAACCGAGTCGGATTTACTAGATTCCTGAGCTGCGGCCTGCTCAATGATTTCAAGGTATTCACCGGCTTTTTTCACTTCGTTGAAGAGAGGATGCACATAGTCTCTATCTGCTACCTGATAATCACCGTAGCCCATGTTCTCCTCAGTTGGAGGTTGAGTAAGCTCGCGCAGGTCGCCAAAGAGAGAAGCATCGAGAGCGATCAAAATCCTTCTGACCTCCGCATACAGAGGCCAAAGCCGCATGAACTCTTCACCGGCCCTGATCTTACCGAACGCGTCGACGCGAAGACCTTCGATTGCGGAGCGAAGAAAATCAACGTCCTTTCTAGTCTTGGCGAGTTGTAAGGCAGTTCCCGGCATTATTGCGATCTCGAAATCTTCGAAAACGGATACGTCATGACGGTTTACGGGACGCGGCGGCGCGATTTCAGGCAAGCATCGCCGAACCAATCATAATGCGAAACACGCTCCCCGCCGCTCGCGTCCAACGATTTGTTATGTCGCGTTGAGCAAAGAGTTATTTGCGTCGGCAGAGCGCCCTGAATAGCGAGTCGCCAATTGAGTCAGGGACGACGTAAGTCCATTCCGCGTTTTTAGAGGTCGTCGAATCAATTACATTACCTTTAGCATCATAGTCGACTCGCGAAAGAACACGCCCCTCGCCCTTTGTGCAATTGTATTCGTCAAGTTCAAGTGTATGAGAATAATTTTGATAACCAAATGTGCGCAATGATTGCGCAGTGCGATTGCGCAAGTAATCCGCCCTGGTTTCCGGTGTGTCATCTTTGAGTTCGTTCTTGATCCAGGCACGAACGATATTACCGTTCAATCGTCGGACAGTCTTGATGTTGTAAGACACCGTTGAATCGTTCGTTGACCCCACAGTCGTCCAATCGAAAACTGAAAAGTCGATACCAGAAAAATCAAAATCGTCTAGGTTAATTTTCTTCGTGGTCTTATGTTTAGTCGGTTTTTTGGAAGAGGTCGAGGATGGGTTAGGGTTTTGAGCCACGCAGAATGCGGCCAGCGTGAACAGGATCAGTGAGGCTACCAAGCCCCAGGCCGAACGATGAAGGATTCGCATAGGGTTTTTCAAGTACAGCGACATAACAGATATTAGAATCCAAAACTGTCCCGATAAACTATCACGATTATGGGATCTAATCCTTGTAATGGGCCTCACGGTCAAGCTCCGTTCGCAGCTCTTTAAAGGCGAAGTGGTTTGTAAGATCACCGGCGATGCCATGCAATGCGAATCCGACTACTCCTAGATAAACTTCAAGGAACTCTAAAGTCCCCGGTTAATCCCAAAACCGGGGCGTAGCCCCCACCTAATCAGGCTGCGGGCGGCGGGGCAGAGCCACCGCCTCACATCCGGCGGCAGAGGCGAAGCCAGGAGCCAAGCACTTTTTAGGTCAGAGCCCACTTGAAACTGGCAAATGTCAGCCTGCAAACGACAAATTGGCACCTGCAACCGTCGAACTCGGATCTGCAAACGTCAAACTGGCACCTGCAACTGTCAAACTCGGACCTGCAAATGACAAACTGACACCTGCAACTGTCAAACTCGGGCCTGCCGATGACAAACTGCCACCTGCAACTGTCAAACTCCGACCTGCCGATGACAAACTCGCACCTGCAACTGTCAAACTTGGGCCGGCAAACGACAAACTGCCGCCTGCGGAGACCTAAAGAGCCAATTAGGGGTGCAGTTGGGGGATAAAGTCAGTACGACCACGGGGTAGCGGGTGGGTCGCTCGCTCCGCTATCGCGGACTCCGATGACTCAGCGAACCAATGATAGCCCGCGAAGCGGCCGGCAGCGTAAAGCCTGGGGTGAAGCGAGGCGTAACCCCAGGACCCCGCCCCCCAATGTACGAGAGCCCGCGAAGCCGCCGACAGCTTGTCGTCGCAGGCTATCGTCGAAGTAGATGCGTCGGTTCCGCCGTCGCCCGCTTCGCGGGCTCTGGGCATGTTTTTAGCGGCCGGTTCCTGGGGCATGCTTCGCACCCTCTCCTGGCCTCTCCCAAAGGGAGAGGAGAGCCCCAGGCTTTATGCTGTCGCCGGCTCCGCCGGCTGGAAGGTACTGACCTCACTCCCAGACTGCACCTCCGAAGGATTGCCGGCGTGAGCTGCCGTTACTTAGGAGGGCTCTTGAACGTCAGGCCTTTGATCTGTTTGAACAGTTTGCTCTGTGAGCCGAAGGCGGCGCTCACGTAGGCCTTAGTTAATAAGGAGCGGTTGACCACAGAGTCCTCGTCCGTATACAGAATCTGATCGCGGGCCCCTCGGGCTTGGGAGAACGGCACGAAGCTGGCGCTGACTGCATCGTTCTTGGCTCGCAGGTTGTCGGCCGTCGCCTGTAACGATGGCAGCTTCAGCTCATCCTCATTGGGCGCATACGCTGGAACGTTGTTCAGCACTGCAACATAGGCATTGAAATTTCCGAGCTGGTTGTCGTAGCTCATCTGCGATGCGGAATGCTGTTTGGCTGCTTCAGCTTCCGGTGTGTTGGGATCATGTTTGGTTTTGGTGGACTTCCGCCCGCCGGTGAGTTTGCGCACGTGCGTTTCCGCATCGTCCATTATTTCCTTCGAGGCGCCCGACGCTTTCAGCATGTTTCGCGAACGCCTGACCAGATCGGGAAGTTCGTCATAAGCGGCCTGGCGCTCACTGATTGCCAGTTTGTTTGGCGCCGAACGGGTTGCGATTTCGGCGACAGCTGCTTGCGCCGCGGCATGGTGCGCCGCTAGCGCAGTCTTTGTGATGGTGCGATTCGCAGGGGTGTAATTCGTGTCTGCGGAAACCAGGTCGATGAGTTGGCGATAGTTGCCGAGGAGTTTGTTGTCTCCTGCTTCAGTCATAGTCGTTTCTCCTTTGTTCGTGAAGTTGAAAGCAAGGACCGAGCTTGAGTAAGCAAGCGACGGCAGTTTCGGTTAACAAAGAAAAAGGGATCAGAGTGGCTGAGTCTGGCTAGTTGCGTAAGGCAGCTGGGTGAGAATCAGCCGTTAACGTTTGCAAGGACCGTTACGAGCGGCACAATAGGACGGACGGGGAGAGAAGTCAATAATTTCGTTGACGTGCCAGTAGCCCAACCGTGAGGGATGGATCCGGTGGAGTGCAGGGAGGGGGAGCCTTCTTCACGGTCGGGCTACTGCCCCGCTAACGCGTACTCCGATCCGATCGTAGCCCGCGAAGCGGCCGGCAGCGTAAAGCCTGGGGTGAAGCGCAGCGTAACCCCAGGGCCGCGTCCAACAACAATTCATAAGAGCCCGCGAAGCGGCCGGCAGCTTGTTCTCGCACGCTATGCTCGAAGTAGATGCATCGGTTCCGCCGTCGCCCGCTTCGCGGGCTCTGGACATGTTTTACCGCCCGGTTCCTGGGGCATGCTTCGCACCCTCTCCTGGCCTCTCCCAAAGGGAGAGGAGAGCCCCAGGCTTTATGCTGTCGCCGGCTCCGCCGGCTGGATCCGATTGATAGGATTCCGCGCATTCCATTTCTCGATAAGTGTTTTTGCGGTCTGTGGATTGTCAATATAAGACTTGATGATTGACTCGAAATCGAAGATAGAGGGGCGCGGATAATACATCAGCCTTTCCAAAATCTTAATCTTTACAGCTTCCGTCTTAGCACTCCGCAATCGGAACAAATCTTTCCTAAGCTCAAACTCGGGCAACAGAGAATGGGCAGTGAGAAAAGGCATGAAGTCTCTCACGTAATCATTTGGCCCAACTCTTTTGTAGGATTGATAATCGAATACGGCTGCGGCGTCTGTCATTCGTCGCCCATCCTCATAATAATTTCTCGAAATACTCCCTAAGCTGCTCGGCAAGTCTTCTAATCTGATGTTGCCATTCGGTAATCTGTGCGGGAGGGCTTTCGCCTCTTTCGCAATCACTTTTACCTTAGAGCCTATCGGATAATATTTAGCCAATTCTTCTTTAGATGTTCCGACGATGGAACAGTCAGCCCATAACTCGTAAGGGAACACTTCAAAATAGCTGGTAGGAGTTTTCGGCAGATAAACGCTGTCTTCCAGCTTTATTTTCAAGCCCCAGGCTTTCTGAAGAAATTTCTTCGATTGAAGCGGCCCGACGAAATCCATAACCACTCCGGTAAAAACGTACTCCGCCGGATCAAACCCCTTGATTGGCGAAATCGCTATGGAACAGCTAAACGAAATAACAGGAGAAACCAGACAAACGATCAATGAACCTACGATCAACGGGAATTTGTTTCTCATAACTAACTCCTGGCAGGAAATTGCATAACCGGCATTAGAGTTGTTAGGTCGCGCCGTTCATCTGTTCACGCATTTCCTGTCTCTCCAACTGACTATCACAATATCAGTACCCGGAACAAAGGGATCGCTAAAAATATCATCAGCTTTCAGTGTGGGTTCTAATTCCTTTTTGGTAGGGGATGCTTTCTTAAGCGATGATAAAAAGGTGAACGTTACTTTGTCGTACCAGAACCTCGTCTCCGCCAGCTGTCCCAATAGAAAAGACCCCCCGAAGAAGTTTGTTTTCTTGCCTCGTGTGGGAGGCGGGGCTAATTGGTCCAGGACATCTTTCAACTCCCATAGCTGCATTTCGTTCCCCAGGTAGTTAGTGTCAAAGGAAATTCGTTTCGGATAAAGCCTCGCATAACATATCTGTCCGTCTTCCGTAAATTCGGGTGTCATCCAGATATTTTCGCTCACGGGGTATGCCATTATCGGCTTACCATATTTTCCTTCAAGCTCTGAGGCAGTTTGACCAAAGGCTGTGCTGATTAAAAAGCAATTCATCAAGATAGCAACAACAAAGACAAGCTTGTTTCTCATGCTAAATCCCCCGAAGAAGAAAGCGATCCAACGTTTGAGTTGACCTGGCGGCGCGTGACCATCCAACCTCCGCCCCAACAGGTTTGAGGTGAAACATTCGCGCCCAGTTCTTCGGCGCAATTCGTCATCGGTTGATAAGCATCAGGAGTTGCTCCTGCTGAAGGGCCAGACTCTGTAATTTCATTTGGGCGTTTGCGGCATGATACTGCTGATGCATCACCGATTTCGTTTCATACGACTCGAGAGCTGCGGCATAGTCGGTGAAAACCTTTTGCCGCTCAATCTCCAGGTCTTTCAGAGACTTTTCTAAATTGGCGCGCCGCGCGGTTGCCGCTCTGTCGTCACTCCAATTTCGCCAACTTTGGTGACCTTGGAAGATGGCCAGAACCAAGACCAACAGTATGAGTAGTCTTATTTCAATTTTTGGTGCAGCAATTGTAGATTCCACCGGTTCCTCCTCAAGTCTGGATAAGGACTTCAACTCAACAAATACACTACCTGAGTCTCGAGCTTCGACGTGTCGTCGGTCCAATCGCCGTAGATTTCCCACGAGCATCCACCGAAGGCGCGAACGCTCGCCGTGCGCCACGCATGGATCGCTTCATGTGCGGCGCGGAGTTTGTCATAGCTGCCGACATGCGTGATCAGGGCGACTTCGCCTGCGGGCGTCTCGGTACAGTTTACCTCGCCTTCGCCCTCAAAGGGCCGAATGACCTGAACGCCGAAGTCAATGTCCATTTCTCCATCTCGATGGGCGGGATGATGGTAGAGGAAGCAGTTGTGCCCGCCGGCCCGCAGTTCTTCATGGCGGCGGAGGAACTCCCAGACGAGGTCAAGCGCCGGCTTCCAGATGCGTCCAATGTCTCGACTGAGCGCGCGCCGCCTCACCGCTGCGAGCGGCTGCGCGCTGACGGTTTTGGTGACCACCTGACAATTCATCGAAGGCCCTCGGTTTGATTTTCAGTCTGCAACGAAAGGTTTCGAACGATGAGATAACGGGGCGGCCCGAATTTATTCAACCTTCGCCACACCACGCTTGATGCGAACCTGCAGAGTGAGAACTCCGACTTCCCGAGCTGCTCCGATCGGTCTTTAGGCCGCTTCAAATTCAAGAACTGTGCAGTTAGTGTCGATGTCGTCATCATACTCATCAATGACTCGGAGCTTGTACATTTTCTTTAAGACATAGCTATATCTCGTCTCGCGAAAGCCGTTTACCTCGATAGTTATGGCTGAGTTTTTCAGATCCTGCCCGATCGCGACTTCCCGATTGATCGCCGTATTATGACCCCAGAGGTCGGCGTAGGGCAGGCCAAAGTTGTTCTTTTGAAAGGGCAGCACGCTGACGTCGTAGAAGATAGCGACCTTTAGGATCGTGGGGAGTTTCGCGGTGGGACGCACTTCCGTATTCTTCCGGTCAATGGCGTTCCAAAGCGTCGCAGAATCGAGGGTCCAGTTGATGGCATAGTTCGACATGCCGCGATCGGGTTTCGCAGCCAAATTGGTGCTCACCCTGGGGGTTGAATTTCCGTCTCGCGCGCCCGGATCCAAACGGGTCGGAAAACCGGCGGAGAGTGGCGGCTCGCCCTGATCCTTGTACCAGGACGTTTCGTTAGCGATATAGCCAAAAGAAAGAATCGCGTTCTGGGATTCGTCGAGAGGGATGAGCACGACGATGGTCTCGTTGGCGTAGTTTGCTTCGGCAGCGCCTTTAACCTGGAGGTGGCCGCCAAAGTTAGCGACGCGTGAGACCAGCGGTAGCAAAGCGGATTGGTACTCCATCACCTCATACGGTACGCGAGGGCTGCTGCCCTGAACCGATTCGTCGTTCTCCCGGATCGCGTCTTGGCCGTTGCTCATTTCTTGCCAAAGCGCGGCGTTCGGGCTGGCGAACTGCCAGTGAAGAGAGAGGCTTGTCAATGGCTGACCCGCCAGGACGATTTCATTCGTGTGCCGAAGGTTACTATCAAGCACTGATTGCTTGCTAGTTATGATCTCGGCCTGCGTGTGGTTGAACTGATTCTGACTATCTTGAAATCCCATGATTGTGTTGTAAAGATTCTTTCCAATATCTGATTGAGCGTGCCCCAGCATGTCTTTCATTTCCGTTCGCCAACGGGCTTCCTGCTCAAGCAGGGCCTGCTTCTGTGCCGCTGCCGCTTGTGCCTGCAGTCGTTCATTGTTCCTGATGCTGACGCGGATGAGCTCAGATGCAACCGCCGCGAAAAGGCCTATCAGCGCTATCCCAAATAACAACCTCCCTGCCGGTGTTAATCGCTTTCTAGTCTGACCGGCAACTTCAGTTGAGCTTTTCCAGAGTAGCGAGGTAGCAACGGCAATGGCGCTTACGGTCGCAGTTACAATCGTTATGATGGTGAGTTTCTGGTACGGGCCCATAGTCGTTTCCTCCATGGAAGGGTCGCCAAACCAGGGTCAGGCCGGCAGACTCAGGGGCGACTCTATTTGCGAGTAAGATCTACGTTTGTCTGGCATGGAAAGAATGCCACTTACGCGGGCTCTGCCCGGCCTATGAGTTAAGGGCGGGCCGAACGATAGGGCATCAGTTACCAAGAGTCAATAGACCCGCTATTGGACAGGAATCGGAAACCGATCGCCATGTACGCACCGTAGATCTATGATATCGGTCAACGCAATCATCCACTAGCCTGATGCAACGAATGGTGCTTTGATTCGCGCCGCCGAGTCAACTCAGTCGTTGGGTGCTTATTGAATTAACTAATCGTGAACTCTCTCGAATCAACAAATGCGCGGATGGCAGCAGAGTGGTCTCACTCTGTTGCCGCCAAATTAGCGGGGACTCAGTTTTCGCTGCATCGACTGCGATCGGACGGAATTTCAAAAGGGGCAGTAGCCCGACCGTCTGGGAGGGCTCCCTCTAGCTGGCACTAAAACGGAGCCCTCCCTAACGGTCGGGCTTCTGCCCCGTTAACGTGTACCAAACCGTCAGCCCGCAGAGGCGGCCGGCAGTCTATGACCATTTCTCTACCCGAACAGATCGAACTCCATCGCGATCGCATGTGGCGGCGCGACGAAGACCTACGCGTTGAATCAGCTATTGACGCCGAACGTTTCATCGAAGAAGTGGGCTTTGCTAATACGCTGACCGATACCCGTCGCGCTGGCCCATCGTTGTATATCGCGGTGTGTGGCCGGCGCGATGTTTCTTTGCCCCGCAACATCCAGAAGGACGAAGAGTCGCGACTCACCTGGTACCTCAAGGACGAAGTCATGCGCCGCGGTCGAGTTTACTACGCGAAACTCGCGGGCGGCCGTTCGATGTTTGTCGCGCCGCGCTTGATAAGCCACTTTGCCGCAGTCTGGATGACGCGTCGGAAAGACGAGCCCGGAGTTTTGTCAGACGCAGCCCGTCGGATCCTCAAAGTGCTCCGGCGCGAACACGAGCTGGCCACCCCGGATCTGCGCGTATCAAGCGGAGTCACCGAACGTGCGGCATTCACACGCGCCCTCGATGAGTTACAACGTCATATGAAAGTGATTCCTCAGGACGTCATCTACCAACCGACGTTTTCATATATCTGGATGCTGGCCGAAGACCGCTTCGGGGAAGAGCTAACAAAACGTGTGGCGCGCAAGACGGCACTGCGAGAGATCGCTCGAGCATATCTGGCAGGCGCCGGAATGTCGGTACTGGGCGAGACAGCGCGCGCTTCGGGTTTGAGCCGCGTTGAAGCAGGGCAGGGAAATCATGGGCTGGTGGACGAAGGATATGCGGTGCGACTCAGGCAAGGGGTTTACGCGCTGGCATCATCGGAGAACGGCTAGTTCGTACCAAACCGGAGCCGGCGTTCAGTTGCGGTTTAGTTGACGTTTTGCCTTTGCATCAACTTCAGACAACATTCTGTCTAAAGATTCTCTCTCGATGCATGCCTTGTCCCAGCGTCCCAGAGGCACGACGCAGGTTTCTTCCCGAATCTCGGTAGTGCTCCACTAACGGAGCACTACCCTATTCTCACTAGCGGTTCTAATCTTGTACCCAGCCCGAGCCTTTGCAGCCCTTGCAGACATCCTCGAATGTGAGCTTCCCCTTGCCGCCGCACCGGGCGCACTGGGCTGGGGGATCGTTCACACGGACGAAACCATCGCCCCCGCACCCGATGCACAGATCCTCGAATGTGGCTTTCCCTTTTCCGCCGCACCGCCCGCACTTAACTTGAGTAGTATCCATCTGACTCTCCTTTGCTTGATGAATCAATCTTCAGAGGCCTCTATTTGCTTTTTGTTCGACAAACTTCATTTTGTCGCGCCACTTGTGTAACGTTTAGGACTTCGACAAACTAAAAGTTTGTTGGACTTCCGGAGCCGGAAGTTCATTCACCTTTATGAATGTTCCCGCCGTGAGTTCATTGGTATTTCACGTCACGCAAGGCCAACCGGATCCCCGGCCTCGTAGGCGAGAGCCTTGCTCGCAACGTGCCTGCGGTTTACACTCACTCAACACGCGGAAATGGTTGTTGTTCTCCCTCACCCCTATTTAATTTTCTCCCGCGCTTCCTCGTCGTTTGATTCTTTGATTCGCGATTAACCATGACAAGCACCGACACGCCCACAGATTACACGGACGGAAAAAGCAATTCGGCCGAGTTGTTGACCGAGCAGTTGATACAGCCACCGGCCCAGCAGTTTGACGATCCGGCCCTGCCGCTGGTCGCGATCGTCGGCCGTCCCAACGTGGGCAAATCGACGCTCTTTAACCGGCTGGCCGGCGAGCGGCGCGCGATTGTAGGAGACGAGCCGGGGATTACCCGCGATCGTCTTTACGCGGAAGCGGAATGGACGGGGCAGGCTTTCTCCATCGTTGATACCGGCGGCATCGTCCCCGATGACGATGCGATTATTCCGGCAAACATTTTGAAGCAGGCTTCGTTTGCGATTGAGGAAGCGAAAGTTCTGATCTGGGTGGTCGATGCGCGCAAGGGCGTGACGCCACTCGATGAAGAGTTAGCGCAACTCCTGCGGGGAACCGGCAAGCGCGTCTTCGTGGCGGCCAACAAATTGGATTCGGCGCGTCTGGAAGATGAGGCGACCGAGTTCTTTCGCTTTGGCTTTCACGCTGTGTATCCCGTTTCGGCAGAGCAGGGGAATGGCGTTGGCGATTTGCTGGATGCAGTCGTTGACGCTATTCGCGACGAGGCGGCGACGGTCACTGCGGAAGATGAGAACGAGGACTCGGGCGGGACGCCCGCGGTCCCAGCGAGAGAGTTGCGTCTCGCGATCATCGGGCGGCCGAACGTGGGCAAATCATCTTTGCTGAACCGGCTGCTGGGTGAAGAGCGCGTGATCGTTTCCTCAGTCGCGGGCACGACACGGGATGCCATCGACACCGTGTTCCGTACTCCCGAACAGACGTTTCGTTTGATTGACACTGCAGGCATTCGCCGCAAAGGCAAGACCGACGAAATGGCGGAGAAGCTTTCCGTCATCATGGCGCGCAAGAGCCTGGAGCGAGCGGACGTGGCTATTATCGTTGTAGATGCGGAGCAGGGAGTGGCGGGCCTGGACGCGACCATCGCGGGCTACGCCGCTGACGCGGGATGTTCAATCATCATTGCCGTAAACAAGTGGGACGCGCTGGAAAATAAATTGACCGGAACGCCGGCGGCTTTCGAACGGGACCTGCGCCAGCGCATGAAGTTTTTGGAGTGGGCGCCGGTGATCATGATTTCCGCGCTCAAAGGCCAGCGCGTCGATAAGCTGCTGCCCCTCGCGCTGCGCGCCAATCAGGCGCGCAATCGCCGCGTCACCACTTCACAGTTGAATAGCTTCTTTGCGCGCGGAATCGAACAACCGCGCGGCATCAGCGGCTTGCACGTGCAGTACATGACGCAGGTCAGCACGCGCCCGCCGACATTCGTGGTCTTCACCTCTGGCGGCCGAGCGGGTCTGCACTTTTCCTATGAAAGGTATCTGCAGAATCGTTTGCGCGAGGAGTTTGATTTTTTTGGCACGCCGATCCGGATGGTCGAGCGGCATAAAGGGAAGCGGAAGAGGTGAGGGCAAGGAGCGAAGTCAAATACGATTTTCCATATGTCATTTTCCATTTCTCATTTGTCATCGAAGGAAGCTTTGCACCAAAGCTCCAATTTCGTGTTCTTTAGTGTGCTTAGTGTGATTTCGTGAACCGTAGGATTGCGAGTCTTTAGCACACGATTCACGAACTCACACGAAATTGCACGAGCTGACACGAATCAAAGCAGGTCTCGCCGAAGAGGTTGCTGTTTTAGTGAGCAATGAAAAATGAAATATGGAAAATGACAAATGGAAAATGGTTTCTAACTTCAAGTCGACGGGCTGATAGCCTCCGGTAAACGCATTTGTCCCAACCCACCCAGCCAGACGATCTAACCGGCCCGGAGATGCAGGCGCTGTTTGATTACCTGCGCGAAGCGACGGAGCAGCTCGAGGTCGTCAATCGCGTAGTCGCCGCCGTCAATTCCAGTTTCACTATCGAAGAAGTGTTTGGCCTGGCCAGCGAGCAAATGCGCGCGCTGGTGCCATTCGATCGCGCTTCGATCACTCTTTGCGAAGAGGATGGCGTCCACTTGCGCGTGTTTGCTCTTTCCGGGAAAGAGGCCGGGTCGTTGGCCGTGGGAGCGATCGCTTCTTTGCCGGGCTCAGTCACGGAGTATGCGCTGCAGCAACGCTCGATCGTCGTGATTCCGGAGCTGGAAACTGAAAAGCGCTTCAATGTTCACCCCGATCTGCAGCGCGAGGGATTTCATTCCGCGGTCTGCGTCCCGCTCTTTTCCGGCGATACCGCGATTGGCAGCATGAACCTGACCTCCCGGAAGGCCGACGCCTACGAAAGAAAACACATGCTGGCCCTCGAACGGCTGGGCCCGCCGCTCGCGATCGCGATTCAGAAAGTCCGCTTACTGGAACAGGCGGAACAGCGTTCGCGATCGATGGAGGCAGCGGCCCACCGGGAAGAGTTGACGGCGCGAATTGGGCGACAGCTCTCCAGTTCCCTCGATCCCTCGCTGGTGCTCCAGGAAACCGTGGACGAACTGGGCCGGGCGTTGGGGGCCGATCGCTGTCAGGTGACGCTGTTTGATGAAGACTATGAAAACGCCTACGTGGGTTACGAATATTTGTCGGGGAAAGACATTCCCTCGCTCCGCGGCCGCGAGATTCCTTTGCGGGCCAGCCGTTTTGCCAACAAGGTGTTTGCTACCCCCGAGCCAGTGGCGCTCAACGATATCCGGAAAGAGCAGCGCGGCGAACTTCTGAATCTCTATTCTCAATTGAATGTCTGCGCGGTCATGGCGGCGCCCGTCGTCACTGGTGGAGAATTCAGCGGTCTGCTGGAACTGCATATCAATTGTGATCCACGCGAGTGGGGCGACGACGATAAGAAAGTCCTCGCCGCAATTGCCGCTCAGGTGTCGGTAGCGCTGACAAACGCGCGACTTTACGAGGCCAGCCGGCGCCGCGGTGACGAGTTAGAAGGTCTTTATAAGATCTCGCGCGCGTTTTCGACGATGACGGACACGTCGGAGATTTATGGCCGGTTAACAAAATCGATTTGTGAACTGGTCGGCGGCGGGCTCTGCTTGTTGGCCACTTTCGACCGCCGTAATGGCACGGTGCGCGGGGAAGCACCAGGCTATCAGACATCACCTGAGATGATCCGGGATTTTCGGTTCGCCCTGATTCCTGAAGCCCAGGGTTCGTACAAATACCGCACCGCCGATACTGAGTTTGTCTATCACATCAACGAAGCCTTTCTTTCAAATGAGCCGGCCCGGGACCCGCGATTCAATCAGGAGTTTCTCGCCCAACATAGAGTGCGATCGATTCTTATCGTCCCTATGCTCTTGAAGCGTGAGTTGATCGGATTCATTTACGTGGCGAACCGTCCCGGGGGATTTCGCGAACGCGATATGCAGATGTTGCAAATTTTTGCCGCCCAGGTTTCTGAAACGATCGCCAACGCTCGTCTGTTTGCAACGATTCAGGCGCAGGCCGAAAGGGAAGCGGTCGTGAACCGGTTGTTGCTGGTGCTGCAGCAATCCACGGATTTGAAACAGGGCGTGGAAATTGTCGTCGAACGACTCGGCCAGATGCTGGAGTTGGACCGTTGTATCGCGGTGCTCTACGACGATACGCGCGATGACTTTGAGGGACGCCAGTCCCGGCCCAGTCCCGGGATTAAGATTTACGGTGAATGGTGCGAGGCGGGTTTGGGGCGGTTGAGCGACGACGTGGAAGTGGAAGAGCGAACTCCGATTGCCGAGTGGATGCGGCAACACCGGCAACCGCTGGCCGTCAACGATGTGCAGGCGCACCCGTTAGCCGCAGGAGTCGAGGATTTAATTGAGCGCACCGGGTTGAAGAGCCTCGCCGTCGTGCCAATCATCCATCACGGTCGCATTGTCGGCTCACTGAGCGCGCATCAGACCAGCCGGCAACGGCGCTGGGCCGCGGACGACGTTGATTTGCTGAACGCAGTCGCAATGCAAATCGGGGCGACCCTGGAGAATGCCCGGCTGATCGCTGACCTGCGCGAAGCGAATCGCCTGAAGGATGATTTTCTGGCGACGCTTTCGCACGAATTGCGCACGCCTTTGACTGCGATTAAAGGTTGGGTCGAAGTGCTCGCGGAAACGGAAACGCTGGCCGGCGATCCGGACATCGGCCGGGCCGTAAGCGTTATTCAAAACGCAACCTCGGCCCTGACTCAGCTGATTTCAGATCTGCTCGATCTTTCTCGTTTGCAGCGGCGTGTGTTCCGCCTGGACATTAAGCCCTCTGACGTAAATCTCTCGATTCTGAATGCTGTCCAGGCGGTGCGACAAACTGCGGAAGCGCGTGAACTGAAGATCGAACTGGAGTTGACCGCGGACTTACCCCTCGCTGGTTACGACCCGGAAAGGATGCAGCAGATTCTCTGGAACCTCTTGACCAATGCGATCAAGTTCACGCCCTCCGGCGGGCGGATCAAGGTGCGGTCGCGAAGCTTTACCAGCGATGGTCTTAGTCTCAGTGAGCCGTTGCCCGGGCGTTGGATCGAAGTGCAGGTGGAAGATACCGGAGAGGGAATTGCCGCGGAGTTTTTGCCTTATGTTTGGGACCGGTTCCGTCAGGCGGATGGCTCGTCCAAGCGTCATCATGGCGGGTTGGGAATCGGTCTGGCACTGGTGAAGGAGTTGGTCGAAGCGCACCAGGGTGTAGTAGATGTGAAGAGCGCGGGGCAGGGAGCAACCTTCACAATACGATTCCCGGTGATCGCTTCCAGCGCCGACGCGGCCGCGAGTTGAATTAGCTTTCCGGCAAGCGTGTGGCAGACAGTCCTGGATTGCAGCGCCTGCGATGACGGCTAGCCGCGTTCACGCGGCTTTCCCGGAGGGTTACTAGCCCAGCGCTCTAAGCGCTGGGAAGCAGCGAGGCGATGAATGTTAGCGCGCTTCAGCGTGCTTTGAATTTGCAAAGGGATTAGTTCAGCTAAAGCAATCTGAGAAAGCCCGCTGAAGCGGGCTTCATAAATCAGTGGCGTAGCTTGCCCGGCCGTCTAACGGCCGGCTAGTAACCCTGCGGGGAAGCCGCGTTCACTCGGCTCGAAATACCCCCGGTTACAAATAGCCGTAAATACATTCAAGATCTTGTTCTCGTGATGTCCAGATCTCCAATCACATTCGAACTGTTGGCCCAGGACGGCGAAGCCCGCGCCGGTCTTCTAAAGACTGACCGCGGCGTCATTGAAACGCCGGTCTTCATGCCTGTCGGCACCGCCGGCACCGTGAAGGGCATGCGCTTTGAAGAATTGGAGGGGGATGATCTCGACGCCCGGATCATTCTGGGAAATACCTATCACCTTTGGTTGCGGCCCGGCGTGGAGATCATTAAGGCCTGTGGCGGGCTGCACCGGTTCATCGGGTGGGAACGCGCCATGCTGACCGACTCCGGAGGCTTTCAAGTTTGGAGCCTGGGAGCGCTGCGGAAGATCACGGAAGAAGGGACACACTTTCGCTCGCACATCGACGGCGCGTCCTGTTTCCTTTCGCCGGAAGTCTCAATGGAAATTCAGACGGTGCTGGGCGCTGACATTGCGATGGCCTTCGACGAATGTGCGCCGGGCGAGGCCACGCATGAGGAAGCGCAGCGCAGCATGGAACTGACGGCGCGGTGGGCCAGACGTTCGCGCGATGCGTTTCAGCGATTGCAGAGCGAAAAACTTCAGAACGCAGAAGGGAACTCGCAGGCCTTGTTCGGTATTGTGCAGGGTGCGTCGCATGCTGATTTGCGCCGCGAGAGCCTTGCCCGCACCGTCGAAATCGGCTTTGACGGGTACGCGATTGGCGGGTTGAGTGTCGGTGAAGAAAAACCGGTGATGTACGAAGTGGTGGAAACGGTCGCGCCGTTGATGCCGGAAACGCAACCGCGGTACCTGATGGGGGTTGGAATGCCGGAGGATCTGGTTCAGTGTGTGGCCCGGGGAGTGGACATGTTTGATTGCGTGCTGCCGACGCGGAACGGGCGCACCGGCCAGGCGTTTACTTCGAATGGAAAACTAAACGTGAAGAACGCGCAGTGGGCGCGCGATGAGCGGCCCCTCGACGATGCTTGTGCCTGCTCAGTTTGCCGCCGCCATTCGCGCGCGTTCTTGCGCCATCTCTATCTGTCGGGCGAGATGCTGGCGGGCATCCTTTTAACTCACCACAACCTTGCGTTCTTCCTTGACACCATGAGACGTGTCAGGCAAGCTATCCGGTCTGGCGAATTCACGAGTTTTCGACAAGAGTACACAGAGAACATCCGCTCGGGTGTGGCCTGAGTCCGAGAATGCCGGGGGCGCATCCAGAGAAGTGAGATACAGCCGCTTCGGAGGCCTGTTGTAATCTGCCACGAGACGGCCCTTTTAGTGATCAGGAGCGACTTAATATAAATGACTAATGTACTCATGTTATTGCAGGGCGGCGGAGGCGGTCTCGGATTGCTGGTTCCGATGGTCCTGGTGTTTGGTGTCTTCTATGTCCTTATGATCAGGCCGCAGCAAAAACGGCAGCGTCAACTGCAGGAGACGATCGGCGGTTTGAAGTCAGGCGATCGCATCGTCACCACGGGCGGTATCATCGGTACTATCACGGCGGTGCGCGACACCAGCTTCCTAATTCGAAGCGGGGAGAAATCCATCCTCGAGATCGCCCGCTCGGCCGTTGCCGGCGTAGAGCCGGAAGAGACCGCGTAAGTCGCAATTCGTTATGAAGAAAAAGAACCTCAAGCAGCGCGTGGCCATCACCGTGATCGTTACGCTCATCGGCTTATACGTCGTTTTCGCTCCCCACGGGCGCCGTCCGCATCGGAGTGACTTCACTCTGGCCGGCATCAAGAGCACGCTGGCGCAGAACATCAAGCTGGGTCTCGATCTCAAGGGCGGCTCGCACCTGGTGATGCGGGTCAAAACTGATGAGTACCTCAAGAAGTTAACCGAGAACGATGCCCTCGCTGCTGAGAACGCCGCCAAAACCGCTGGCTTTGAGGTGAAGGAAACGCGCGCGGAAACGAGCGGCGGAACTTACCGGATCACGCTGGTGCCTGGCGACCCTTCGAAGGCCAATGAAATAAAAGAGGCGGTCGAGAAGAAGGTCGAACTGAACAGCAACCTCGGCTGGTCGTACTCCGCATCCGGCGGCGCGTTGGCCTGGAGCTTAGGTTCGAGCGCGCAACGAACAATGGCCGATCAGGCCACCGAACAGGCGCTGAGGATTATCGATAGTCGCATCAACGCCGTGGGTGTGGCCGAGCCCACCCTCCAACATCACGGAGCGCAAGGTTCGCACCAGATTCTGCTGCAGATGCCGGGCATACAAGATC
>JAWVFI010000186.1:0-7244 GCA_033856235.1 Blastocatellia bacterium
CATAGAGCACACGCTTCGACTGCCGGAATCACCAAATACGTCGAGCAGGCGGCGGCGGGTCTCTTGATGCAAAAGGAACTGGAATATCTGGGTCGGGTCATCAGTAATCCAGAGCATCCCTTCGTGGCTATCCTCGGTGGCGCCAAAGTCTCTGATAAGATCCCGGTGATTAACGCGCTCATCGACCGGAAGGTCGACAAACTACTGATTGGCGGCGCGATGGCTTACACGTTTTTCAAAGCCGAAGGGTTCACTGTCGGCAAGTCGCTGGTGGAGGACAACATGCTGGAAACAGCGCTCGCCATTAAGAACCGCGCAAAAGAAAAGGGAGTCGAGTTACTTTTGCCGACCGATCATCAGGTAGTCGATAGTTATGAACCGATCAAAGGGCAACAAGCACTGGCGAAGACCATTCCCATCGAATTCACGAATGCCGGATTGGTAGGACTGGATATAGGCGCTGAGACTGCGTCACATTTTGCCAATGCATTACAGGGTGCGCGGACGATTATCTGGAATGGTCCCATGGGCGTGTTTGAAGAGAAGCCGTTCGATGAAGGAACACTGGCGATTGCGCAGGCGGTGGCGGAAGCGGCGGATCGCGGCGCCACGGTCATCGTAGGCGGCGGAGATTCTGTGGCCGCGGTGACACGCGCCGGCGTCGCCGATCGCATCACGCACATTTCCACCGGCGGTGGCGCGACGCTGGAATTCCTGGCCGGCGAAGAACTGCCGGGAGTCGCGGCCCTAACCGATCGTTAGCCTTCCGTTTTGGCGAGTGACCAACAGCCTGTTCAACTAACAACTAACAACTGACCACTGACAAGAGATATGAGAAAACCCGTAATCGCTGGAAACTGGAAAATGTACAAGACAGTGGCCGAATCCGTGGCCACCGCGTTGGCGTTGAAACCTTTGGTCGCCAATGCAAATCACTGCGAGATCGTTATTGCGCCGGTCTTCACGGCGCTGAAGACCGTCGCTGATCGTCTTGAGGGATCGAACATTCATGTCGCCGCGCAGAACTGTTCCACGGAAATCGAAGAAGGAGCGCACACCGGCGAGATCGCTGCCTTCATGTTGCGCGATGTCGGGGCCAGCCACGTGATTGTCGGCCATTCTGAGCGGCGGCAGCTCTATGGCGAAACCGACTCCATGGTGGGAAAGAAGTGTTTGGCGGGAATCTCCGGAGGCCTGAACGTGATTCTGTGCGTCGGCGAGACATTGCAGCAGCGAGAGCAGGGAATCGCGGAAAGGGTTGTCAGCGGACAATTAGATGGAGGACTTAGCGGGTTGACAGCCTCTGATCTCGACCGTATCATCGTGGCCTATGAGCCCGTTTGGGCCATCGGAACAGGACGCACCGCGACGCCGGACCAAGCGCAGGAAATGCACGCGTTTATCCGGCGCGTTTTCGCGGAAGGGCACTCAAAAAGTGCATCCGATTCGCTGCGCATCCTTTATGGCGGCTCAGTCAAGCCGGATAACGTCGCGGGGCTCATGTCCCAGGGAGACATTGATGGTGCGCTCGTCGGTGGGGCCAGTTTGGAGCCCGAGAGTTTTTCGAAGATTGTTAATTATAACGTTAGTTAGTCAGTTGGCAGTGGTCAGTAGTCAGTTGCAAGCGACGACTCCAGCTAGCGAAACAACTAACAACTGGCCACTAACTACTGACAGGAGATCGAATTGTTAACTTACGTTTTATACGGATTATTCATCTTGGCATGTGTAGTGCTGATCGTGGTTATTTTGCTGCAGCCCGGTAAATCCGGTGCGGGCGATCTTTTCTCCAGCAGTGTCTCGAGCACGGCGTTCGGTCCACGAGGAACGGCGAGTGTTTTGTCGAAGATCACGATCGGAGCCGCCGCCGCTTTTATGCTGATAGCCTTAACGCTGTCGTTGCCCGCAGTCACGGGAACGCGTTCGGTGCTGCAAACAGAAGCCCCTTCGGAAGTGCCGGCAGCGACGCCGACCCCGACCGCCGCGCCGTCGCCAGTGGCCACCGCATCGCCCGCAGCGACCACAACAACGTCCCCTACCAAGTAGTAGGACAGGCATTCCTGCCTGTCCGGCTTGTAACGCAAACTGTTAGTTTGCGCGCGTTTGGATCTACACGAGGGACAGGCAAAATTGTCTGTCCCACTTAGCCGAAGTGGCGGAACTGGTAGACGCGCACGGTTGAGGGCCGTGTGAGGCAACTCGTGGGGGTTCGAGTCCCCCCTTCGGCACCAAACTTTTTCAGTCCACCAGAAAGTCCGAAAGGCTTTCAAGTTACTGCCCACCGGGTGGCGTGGGTTCTTTGCACCTGGCCCCTCGCGCACTCTCTCCTTAATGCTTCGTGCCCTGGTTGTGATGCGAGGCAGACGCTCGCTTCGTCATTTATCCCGCCCAGCCCGCAAAATTCTTATTATTAACTTCTCATTAGTATGCTGTGTATGTCTCAGACGCAGTCGATGACCCAGCTGCCGTTCCCAGGAACAGACGCCGAAGTGACGCTTAGGGTTAGGGCAGAAATTCGATGTGAGTGGCCAATGGAACGCGCACTCTATGTTATCGTTTTCCCGTATTACCATCTTTCCTGGATCGCATTTCGTTACGAGTGGCAGAAATGCTGGGGAAATTCTTATGATAACTCGCAACATATCTTCTTTCTTTGGTCGTAGCGCAGCGTGGATCCTTTTGCTGGTCGTGACCTTGGTAGCCCTAGCCATCGTGATCGCTCCCGTCTGGATCATTCAGCCGTTCAAACCGCAATCCGCGCGAGGGCTGGATGCCGCTTACGCGATGCGCCGCTGGTCTCCCTGGTTGACACTTATCGTCATGGCGTTTGGCTTATTCCTGGCCGTAAGGTTGTGGCCCGGCGCCCGACGATGGTGGAACAAAGCCTTCCTCGTGATAGTTCTCGTCCTTCAACTAGGGTCAATATGGTTCGCGCGGCAGAATCACTTTGAATGGATGTTTAATCCGCTCGCCAATGCCGCGTATGCAAAGGCCAGTGCGGCCGGGTTTGTTGACGACTCTGACATCGTCATCGCCGTGGAAAGCAACGGAGAGGCGGTAGCTTACCCCGTGCGGCTTATGGCTTACCATCACCTGGTGCAGGACGTGGTCGGCGGCACTCCGGTGGTCGCTACTTATTGAACGCTCTGTCACACCGGTCTGGTGTGGGAAACGACAGTAGACGGACGTCAGCTTCACTTTCATCTATCAGGAATTAACAATCAGAACTTCATCATGCGCGACGAGGAGACGGGATCGTGGTGGCAACAAGTCACGGGGGAGGCAATCCATGGTCCTTTGAAAGGTCAGCGACTTCGCTCCGTTTTCCATGACGAATTGACCTTCGGATTGTGGAGGCGGGAGAAACCGCAAGGGCGAGTACTGCTACCTGACGAAAAGATCGCGCAAGCAGGGAAGTACGCTCCAGCCAACTGGGAAGAGCGCATGGCCAGGGTGCCGGTAGCGACGGCATTTGCGCTCGATAAGTCGCTCGAACCGCGAACGCTGGTTATCGGTCTTACTGTCAATGGCGTCTCGAAAGCTTATCCTTTCAATGCGCTGCTGAAGCAGAGTTTGATACTTGATAAGGTGGGAGGCGTTCCAATCTTCATTGTCCTGGGTGATGACAAGAAATCAGTGAGGGCCTACGAGAGATCACCCGATGGACGCACCTTGGAATTCTTCGTCAAGTCGAACTCCGCTTCGCCGGCCCTGGTTGATGCCGAAACCGGAAGCGAATGGGATTTCACCGGCAAGGCAATAGGCGGCGCGCTTACCGGCAGGCAACTGAAGAAAGTCGCCGTTCTTAACGATTACTGGTTTGACTGGCAGACTTATCATCCGCAAACATTAATCTATGACCTCGGTAATCGGTAAACAAGTTGAGCGACTGTTTCAGATGAGGCTTACCGGGCAAGCGACAAGCGAAATAATGGGTCAATTCCTGGCTTGCACCGCCGTCACAATTGCGTTGTGGCACTGCGGGAACGCAGCCGCGCAGCAACCGCACACACTTACCGGCGACATCCGAGTGCATAAGAGTTTTCATTCGAAAGTCCTCGACAACGACCGCGATGTACTCGTCTTCTTGCCGCCGGGCTACGAGGCCGCTGGAGGAAAGCATTACTCCGTCTTCTACATGCACGACGGGCAGAATCTATTCGACGGCGCTACTTCGTTTATTCCTGGTCAGGAATGGCATGTTGATGAAACAGCTCAATCGCTGATCGCCGCCGCGAAAATCGAACCGCTGATTATTGTGGGAATCAATAACGCCGGCAAAGATCGCATCAATGAGTACACCCCCGTGCAGGACGCCAAATACAAGATGGGCGGTAAAGCAGATCTCTACGGCCGCATGTTGATAGAGGAGCTGAAACCTTTTATTGATTCGCAGTACCGGACGAAGCGAGATGCCAGGCACACGGGCCTGGGTGGCTCGTCACTTGGAGGATTGGTTTCGCTATATCTCGCGCTGAAACACAGCGATGTGTTCGGCCGCGTTGCCGTGGTTTCTCCATCTGTCTGGTTTGCCAACAAGCAGATCGTGCATTACGTTGAGACGTTGCCAACAAAGACAAGCGTTCGAATCTGGATTGACACGGGGACCAGGGAGGGACGTAACGCGGAAGAGGCAAAACAGGCTGTTACCGATGCGCGGCTTTTGCAGGATACACTTATCAGGAAAGGCTGGAAGCCGGGAAAGGATCTCAATTACTTCGAAGCAGCAGACGCTGAACACAATGAAAGGGCGTGGTCTGCGCGTGTGGAACTAATCCTGACATACCTTTTTCCGCGAAAGATGTAAGATAATCAGGCTTGCAACTCTTTTGTTCTATGGTCTATTTCCCTTGTGCTGGAGGAAACCGATTGTGAAGAAGGTGAAAAAATATTTACTAACGGGACTTGCCGCACTGGTAATTTCCTGTTCAATCCCTTTCGTTGTAGCAGCCCAGGACCGAGCAGTTATTCTAATGGGCGCGGAGCTAGCGCGGGTGGTGCCGCCGGGATTTTATTTCCAGGGCCTAAGTGCACAGACCCAAATTCGCAACGCAGCCGCAGCGCGTATCGGGAGCAACAGGCGTGTGATCGCAGGCTTGGTGGATACTTCCGGGTATGCAGCGGATGTGCGTTCAAAGTATGAGGGGTTCCTGATCACGGATTCAGAGATTTCGATTAATGGCAAGACCCTGGCAATAGGCGCGTACGGGTTTGGATTTTCAAACGACGGAAGACTGAGCGTCATGGATGTTGCGGGGAATGAGATTCTTTCGGTATCGACCACGAAAGACAAGTCACTGAAACGACCACGTCCGTTGATGATGTCCGCGGAGTCCCGGGGGGCGCGATTATATAGCGGGCGTGATTACGTGGTGATATCAGCGAACTAAAGCGTGACCGTCGGGCGCTGGTAAATTACCGATCAGGCCGTATTTTGACTTAAACTGCACACCCGCGTATTTTCACGTAAGTCTTCCCGCGATAGTCTCCTTCGACGTACCGCCACACATAGCGTCGTTAGCGCCGATGACGGCTTACGAAAAGAGATCCCTGCCGAATGATTATTAACGGTCAACAAGGGCGCTCGTTGTTTAGCGCCTTTACACTCCTCCTACTGTTTTCGCCCTTAGTGCCTTTTGCGTTAGTGGCTCAAACTCCCGCGAGGAAGACTGAGCCGCAACCACCAGCACCGCAGACACCGAGTGGCGTCTCGACCGGCTCGCAACTGACCTATACATCGAGAAGAACGGTCGGCATTACAGATCCCAAGGGCCAGGTTGTCTTCGAGGACGTGACTGCCAAAACTACGCTGTCGGCTTTCCGCCACCGGTCGGGTGGGGCAGCGAAGGATTACATTTTTGAAACGCCTTCCGGCGGCGCGGCAATTTTCGATTATGACAATGACGGTCTACCGGACGTCTATCTGATCAATGGATCCACAGTTGCCGCGATGCAGGGGAAAGAGAAAGCGCCACGCGCAGCGCTCTATAGAAATATGGGCAACTGGAAATTTGAGGATGTAACCGACAAAGCCGGCGTGGCAAACGAGCGCTGGGGTTTTGGGGTGGCCGTGGGCGATTACGATAACGATGGGCGGGCTGATTTTTACGTAGGCAATTTTGGAGTATCTCGGCTCTATCATAACAATGGCGACGGCACCTTCACCGATGTGGCGGAAAAACTCGGCGTGGCGCGTAAAGGTTGGAGCACAGGCGCGACCTGGGGCGATTACGACGGCGACGGCCGGCTCGATCTATTTGTTCCGGGCTACGTGCAGATCGATTTGAATAATCTGCCGCCAAATCCTACCGACGCCGGCAAACCAGGTGGGGTGGGACAAAACTTTTGTCAGTTTCGCGGGGTGCCGGTGATGTGCGGCCCGCGGGGATTGCCGGGAGATGGTGACACCCTCTACCACCAAAAAGCCGACGGCAGTTTTGAAGATGTAAGTGTTAAGGCCGGCGTGAGCGATCCGCAGAAGTACTACGGCTTTAGCGCCGCCTTTGTGCATGTGGACGACGACAAGCTGCTTGATTTGATTGTGGTGAACGACTCCACACCGAAACAACTCTATATTAATAAAGGAGACGGCACCTTTGAAGAGGTTGGGTACCCATCAGGTATCGCGCTCAACGAAAACGGCCGCGAGCAGGCCGGCATGGGTCTGGCCGTCGGCGACTATGATAACGACGGCCGGGTTGACTTTCACATAACTAACTTCTCGGACGACTCGAATGTTATTTACCACAATGACGGTGACGCAAACTTTACTGATGTAACGTTCCAGGCCGGCTTGGGAGAGGTCACGATTCCATTCCTCGGCTGGGGCACCAGCTTCCTGGACTTCGACAACGATGGCTGGCTGGACGTTTTTGTCGTGAACGGGCACGTCTATCCCCTAGTCGATTCCAACCAGTGGGGCACAAGTTACGCTCAGCAACCGCTGTTATTTCGCAATCTCCATAACGGGAAGTTTGAAAGAGTCGGCGCACCAGCAGGGAGCGCTCTTGCGAATGCGTCGCCGGGGCGGGGACTTGCGATTGGAGATTTGGATGGCGACGGACGTTCCGACCTGGTGATCAATAACCTGGATTCCAGGCCTACCCTCCTGCGAAGTATCGTGACCCCGACAGGGCACTGGCTGGATTTGAGAATCGTGGGAGACGTAGCAAAGAAGAGTCCGCGAGATGCAATCGGGAGCGTGGTGTACCTGACTACCGGGAAAATTCGGCAACGGCAGGACT
>JAWVFI010000187.1:0-28969 GCA_033856235.1 Blastocatellia bacterium
TCAGCCAGCGAAGCTCCCGCGCCTCCGCTACAGCATGTCCAGAATGTGCGGGCACGGTACCGGCTGCGCTTCAACTTTGATACCGACTTGTATCCAACCTTGAGTTTTCACGGCCAGCTCGCCACCGGCCCAATCAACAGTTCCCTGACTCTGGATCAGGACTTTACTTCCACCACCACGCGCCATCCTTTCTTTCTGAACGAAGCGTGGGTCGACTACCACCCTAACAAATCGATCCAGTTGCAGGCCGGACGCGTGCAGGAGGTCTTCGCCGACAATTCACGGTTCCTGTTTGACGACGACGTGCGCTTTAACGGCTTCAATGAAAAATACATCGTCCCGTTCAAGAAGAACGGCGCTGCAGTTAGCAGCGTCGAGTTTCGCGCCGGCCAGTACATCCTGACTAACCCGAACGTCGCGATCATTGCCGCGAACAGTCCGCTGGCCCACGCCGGCGAAGTAGTCGGCACTTCCGCCCGTTCGTCAAATCTTTTTCATCAGGGCGTGCTGATCAATCAACAGTTCAACAAGAAGTGGAGCGATCAAATTGGCGCTGATATCCAGATCTACCGGCACCCGAACCAAATCCAGCTTGCCTCGACAGCCGAGGGTTTGACGCTGCTGATTCAACCGGGACTCGGGCTTGCCCTCTCGGGGCCGCTGACCGGGACCGGGAATGCGACGACGACGCCCGGCGGGGCGATTTACACTGCGGAAGGATTTGATATTGCCCGCCTTAGTTATCGTTTGAACTATGCCGGCTTCAAGGTTGGTGATCACAACTATCCGGTGACGTTCAATGCGCAAGTCGCGCGGAACCTGGGGACTGGTTTGAATGAGCGCGATGCGATGCTGCTGGCGATGCAGGTGGGAAGGATTATTAAGCGCGGCGACAAATCACTGCTCTACGTCTTTTCCATCAAGGGTGCGAATTCCCTGATCTCACAAGTCACTGACGACGATTTGGGTACGGGCACCGGGGTGAACATTCGCACACATCACCTGCGGTTCGAATACGGCTTGGCCAGGAAAGTAACGTTCCAGAGCTTGTTCTTTCTGCAACGCGAACTGCGCAGTAGCGGAGACTTTCCCAACTTCTTCGTTCCACTAAGTGCGTTTACGCCGCGCTCGTATCGCTTTCAGCAGCAACTCGTGTTTGCGTTTTAGGGTTTCGGAGGAAACGGGCGCACAGAAGCCCGGTTGTAGGGGCGGCCCTCCGTGGCCGCCCCCTTTTCTTAGAGTTGTCCCGATTGGAACAGGACGTGGTCACACCGAGGGCCACCCTACGGATTGCCCGGCCAGTAGTTCTTTCCTCAGAACCTCGAGCCGTTGGCGAGTGTCACCAGGTTAACCGTGCGTTCCCGCGGCGGCGACGGCGGGTTGAAGGACTCCGCCGCCAAGGACCTCCTGATCAGTAAACGCGTCCGGGGTCACGGCCGGGGGAAGACCGATCGCCTCTAAACGGATACGGCATCGGATTTGGTCCTCGATCGCATCAGGACTGAAAAAGATACTCCCATCTTCATCCAGCGTGGCCCTGGACACAGTGATCGTGACATTGCGAGGGATTATCTGCGGCGTGGCGCCGTCCGTCACCCCCAACAGTGGACTGGGGAAGCTGGCCAAAACCGTGCCCGTCGTGGATCCTGAGGGGTCCACTCCGATTACAGCAATTCGTTCTCGGAACCTCATTCCGAGTCCCGCCAGGTGCCGTTCAAATACGCTGAAAACTGCATTGTAGGTGACTTTGACGGCGACACTGTCACCCTTTCGGTCCAAATCCAGGTTGCGACTATTGGTAGTTGGCATGATTCGTCTCCTTAAGTGGTTTGATTGTTTCCACTCACTACGCGAAAGCGGCGGGGCAATCCCCTCAGGAGATTGTTTGATGACGATTCAATGCCGATTGTCGGGCGCTTTCGGCGGGTGATATAGGACTACGAGCAAGCAAGCTCAACTAACTGGCAATTCAATTGTGAAGGTTGTGCCCGTTCCGAGTTCGGAAGTTACAGTAACCTCGCCGCCATGCGCTCGGGCAAGATGCTTCACGATAGCCAGCCCCAGCCCGGTGCCGCCCATATCCCGCGAACGGGCGCGGTCCACGCGGTAGAACCTTTCAAAGAGCCGCACCAGATGTTGCGAAGGGATTCCCTCTCCGGTATCGGCAACCAGAATCCGATCGCGCTGGTGGGCGCTCTCGACATCTCTCTCAACTTGTATCGTCACCTCCCCCTGGTCGCGATTGAACTTGACGGCGTTGTCCACCAGGTTGGTCAGCATCTGCTCCAATCGCCGGGCATCCGCAAAGACCAATGCCTCGCGCGCCACTTCGTTGTGCAGGACAATCCCGCGCGCCTCAGCTTTGGTCCCCAGTAAAGAGATGACGTCGTTCACGATGGGGCGCAGTTCTACCAGTTCGGCTTTCACTTGCACGTTCCCGGCCTCGATGGCACTCAGCTCGAGAATGTCGTCGATCAAGTCGTGCATCCGCGACGCGTTCCGCCGCACAATCGAGAGAAAGCGCAGACTGCTTTCCCTATCGTCGATCGCGCCCGTCTCCAATGTCTCCACAAACGCCAGAATCGCCGTTAAGGGTGTCCGCAGCTCATGCGAAACGTTTGAGAGAAATTCCTGGCGCACCTGCTCCAAATGCTCCATGCGAGTGACATCGATGAAGACGCCGAGGGCGCCTTCCGCAGCTTTGCCATTGGAGTTGCTGCCCAGCGGCACCACCCGAAGATCAAACACCATGCGTTCAGGGCCATGAGTTTCCACTCTGACCCCGCTCCGCTCCATGCCCTTGAGGGCGTCCAGAAAGGCGCTGTAGATCGCTGGATTGCGCGTAATCTCCGTCAGGCGTTGCGATTCGAGTTTTCCGCGAGACGGGTTGAACAGGTGATGGGCGGCGGTATTTGAGGCGACCACCCGCATGTCCCTATCAACCACCAACAACCCCTCGCGCATGCCGTTCATCGTTGCTTCAAATAGCTCTCCCAAGGCGAACGTTCCCTGCGGATCCGAATTGCCGGTAGCGGCCACGCTTCCCGGAAAATTCGTACTGGCAGGCTGGCGCCGTAAAGCTCTGAAAAGAACTACGGCTGCGCTGATTAACAGAAAAATCGCAACCGCGGAGCGAACGAAAGATGAAGGCAGGAGCAAAGAGGCAGCGCAAACCAGCAGACAAGCAACAAATAAGAAGAGATTTCTTTTAGACACGGTAAGCTGACTTCATGAGCGGAATCGTTCCACAAAGCGCCAAGGGCGCGAAATGTAAATAGCCCAAGGCAACGCCCTGGGTTGAAATGGGGTTTGAATTTCTGGAAGCGCTGAAGCCGCGAAATCGCCCAATCATGTGGGCCGTCAGCGAGCCGGCGTTCATATTCCGCGCTTTCAGCGCTAAGAAACCCCAGCACCCCGATCACCTGGGCCGATGGCCCAGGCTATTACATTTCGCGCCTTTGGCGCTTAGAGGTAGTCCTCTACACCGCCCGTCCGGAACCCACAAACCGATATCCAACTCCGACCACCGTTTCGATGCAATCGCCACAGTCGCCGAGCTTCTGACGCAGACGCCGGATGTGCACATCCAACGTGCGCGCGTCGCCATAATAACTGTAGCCCCAGACGCTATCCAGGAGTTGCTGCCGAGTCACCACCCGGTCGGGACTCTTTGCCAACACCGCCAGCAGTGAGAATTCTTTGTTAGTGAGTTTTACCCGGTTGCCCTTACAGACTGCGCGGATGTCATCAAAATCGATTACCAGTTGATCGTCTTCATAAGTTTTGCTGGCGTGCTCATCCGCGCGGCGCATCACCGCGCGCACCCGGGCCATTAGTTCGCGCACCGAGAAGGGCTTGGTAATGTAATCGTCCGCCCCCAGATCCAGGCCGGCCACACGATCTGATTCCGAAACCTTCGCAGTCAACATAATGATTGGGGTCCGCCTGGTCGCTGGTTCGCGCCGCAGCCGGCGGCATAACTCCGTGCCGCTCATTCCGGGCAACATCAGATCGAGGATAATCAGCGAAGGCGGATTGCGATCGTTGAGGGCCTCAGTCAATCCCGCTTCACCCGTGGCCGCGGTGACGACCGGCAACCCTTCACGCTCCAGGTTGTACTTCAAACTCTCGGAGATGTCGGGATCGTCCTCGATGACTAAAACAGGTCGTTGCATAAGTCGTAGGCCAGGCACTCCTGCCTGTCCAGATTTTTACTAACTCGCGGGACAGGCAGGAAGGCCTGTCCTTTTTACCTCGTGTGTTTGATAAATGCTGCCTGGGCCATGTAAACCGTTAGTTCGCAGATGTCGGTAACATAGTCACCGATGCGTTCCAGGTGCTTGGCGACCAAGAGGAGTCTCGCATCCCGCGTCGCCGTGGCCGGCTCACTCACCATCATTTCAATCAGGCTGTGAAAAATGTGGTTGTAGAGTTCGTTGATTTCCCGATCTCGCTTGATTATTTCGCGTGCGGCTTCGGGGTCGCTGGCCGTAAACGCATCGAGCGCGGCCCGCAACATAGACAGCGCGTGGTCGGCCATTCGCTGCAGATCGTAAACCGATTTCAACTCCGGCTCATTGTTGAGATCTATTGCGGCGCGGGCAATGTTGCAGGCGTGATCGGCAATTCGCTCCAGCACCGGCGCCATTTTTGTGACCGCGATTACGAAGCGCAGGTCGCGAGCGGCAGGCTGACGCAGGGCAATGATGTCGATGCATTGCCGATCAATCTCGACTTCCAGTTGGTCAACCTGATCGTCATTCTCCAGCACGCGGCTAGCTACCTCGCTGTCGCGTCCGGTCAGTGCGTGCATGGATTGCTCCAGGGCTGATTCCGCTTCTCCGCCGAGACGCAACACGCGGTCGCGCAAGGAATTCAGTTCGTCGTCCAGATGGCGATGTTGATCCATAGCTCAATTCCAATTGCCGATTGCCGTTTGCCGATTTGGTATCTGAAACGTCACTGGTTCCGCCGGGATGCCTGAATCGGCAGTCGGCATTCGGCACTCGGCAATGGTGTCACCCAAACCTTCCGGTTATGTAATCTTCCGTCAGTTTCTCATCGGGATTGGTAAACATCTTTTCAGTGGCGTTGACTTCAATCAGCTTACCCAGCAGGAAGAACGCCGTTCTATCGGACACGCGGGCTGCCTGCTGCATGTTGTGCGTCACGATCACAATCGTGTACTGCTTCTTCAACTCCACTATCAACTCCTCAATCTTGTGGGTGGCCACCGGATCCAATGCCGATGCCGGCTCGTCCATCAAAACCACCTCGGGCCGGATTGCCAACGCCCGCGCGATGCACAAACGCTGTTGCTGCCCGCCGGAAAGGCCGAGAGCTGACGACTTGAGGCGGTCCTTGACCTCGCCCCAGAGCGCGGCATCTTTCAGCGCCAGTTCCACCCGCTCGGCCAGTTCAGAGTTACTTGATGTCAGCCGATTGATTCGTAATCCATACGCCACGTTATCGAAGATCGATTTCGGAAATGGATTGGACTTCTGAAACACCATCCCCACTTTGCGCCTTAACTCCACCACATCGGTGCCCGGTGCATAGATATCCTCGCCGTCCATCATCACTTCGCCGCCGACGCGAATGCCGGGAATCACATCATTCATCCGGTTCAGAGTGCGCAGGAACGTGGATTTACCGCAGCCGGAGGGGCCGATAAAGGCCATCACCATGCGCTCAGGAATTTCGAGGGAAACGCTGTGCAACGCCTGCGCCTTGCCATAGAAAAAGTCCAGGTTGCTCACCGCAATCTTGGGTCCGGCGGCAGAATCAGATCGCGACGCTCCAGCGCCGCGTTCGGGAACTTCGATCCGCGCAGAAATGGTTTTTGCTGGTGTGGACATCGCTAGCTCAGGTAATCCTTCCAATTTGTAACGCAAACTTTAGTTTGCGCCCGCGTTGAATACCCTCAGCCATCGCAAACTAAAGTTCGCGTTACAAATTCGCACTACTCCGAGTCAGAACCGCTTGCGCGTTAGAAATCGAACCACAATATTAAGCGACAGTATCAGGGTCATCAAAACCAGTGTCGCGGCCCAGGCTTGCGCGTGCCAGTCATCGTACGGCGAGATCGCGTAGTTGTATATCTGCACCGTCAGCGAAGCGATAGGCTGGTCCAGATGATAATTAAAGAAACGACTGCCAAACGCAGTAAACAAAAGCGGCGCCGTCTCGCCAGACACCCGCGCTATCGCCAGCATCGCGCCAGTGGCGATGCCCGAGGCGGCCGCCGGCAGCAGAACACCCAACGTCGTTCGCCACTGTGGCGCGCCCAGGGCGAGCGCGCCTTCGCGCAAACTTTGGGGTACCAGCTTAATTATTTCTTCCGTCGTGCGCGCGACAATTGGGACCACAATCAGCGCCAGGGCGATGCCACCGGCCAGCGCTGAGAAATGCTTCAGAGGCACTACCACGATCGTGTAAACGAATACGCCGGTAACGATCGAGGGTACGCCAGTCAACGTGTCGACCAGGAAACGCACCAGGCCGCCAAAGCGGCCCGAGCCGAATTCGGAAAGGTAGACACCGACGGCTATTCCCAACGGCAGGCCGATCGCAGACGAAAGCAAAAGCAGGATCCCGCTGCCCAGAATCGCGTTGCCAATACCGCCACCCTCGCCAACCGGGCGTGGGCTATCAATCAGGAAGCGCAAGTTCAATGAACTAATGCCCTGCATCGCTATGTAGATCAGAATTATGAGCAGCACGCCGACCGTCACGACGGTGCACGCAGCCGTCAACGTGGTCATAGTTGCGCTGCGCGTGCGACGTAGTTGGTCTGCTCTTCTCACTAATATGTTACGCAAACTTCAGTTTGCGATTCTCCGGACGCAAACTAAAGTTTGCGTTACAACCAACCCGTCACGCGCCCACCACCCCGCCCGACCTACGCGTAACATTCCAAACCAAAACTCGCGCCAAAGCATTCACTACAAACGTCACCAGAAACAGAATCAAACCCAGCTCCACGAGCGCGCTGAGGTAAAGATCCTGGGTGGCCTCAGTAAATTCATTCGCAATCGCCGAAGCAATCGTGTAGGACGAATCGAAAAGCGAGGCGCTGATGTGCGCGCGATTTCCAATCACCATGGTGACCGCCATGGTCTCGCCCAGGGCGCGCCCCAACCCCAGGATTACGGCGCCGGCTATTCCCGGCGCGCCATTCACTAAGACGACCCTCGTCGTTTCCCATTTGGTAGCGCCGAGGGCTAATGCCGCTTCGCGTTGTGATCCCGGCACCGCCGTCAGCACGTCGCGCACTACGGCCGAGATAATCGGCGTCACCATGATGGCGAGAATCACTCCACCCGTTAGCATTCCGATCCCGGTGATTGGGCCTTTGAAGAGTGGCAGCCACCCAAACCAATGCTGCAGTGGGGGCTCAACGTGCACGCGCAAGAATGGCGCGAGGACAAAAATGCCCCACAGGCCGTAAACCACCGATGGAATCGCCGCCAGCAACTCCACCAAAAACCCCAGCGGCCGGGCCAGCCGCAGCGGCGCCTGCTCAACCAGGAAAATCGCGATGCCCAGGGAGAGCGGCACGCTAATCACAAGGGCGATCAGGGAAGAAACCACCGTGCCGTAAATGAAAGGCAAGGCGCCAAACTCGCCTCTGACCGGGTCCCACTCCCGTTCGGTGAGAAACGAGAACCCAAATTGCGCGATCGAAAGACGCGACTTAAGAACAAGGGCCAGAATCATCGACCCGACGACGGCAACCATCAGCAACGCAGCCGCCAGTAACAGAAGACGAAAGATCGCATCGCCCGTGTTTCCAGTGGGCGAAAGGCGACGGCGCCAACCTGACAACAGTCCATTTTTCGGTTTAGGAAGCGTCAACTTTTTGGAGTGCGCTGACTTGTCAGCGCTTTGTTAGGTCGCGACCCGTCGCCACCGGTTTTGGTTGCTAATCTTGAAGACTGCGGCAGCAAGCCGCCCCAGACCAAAGCGGCGACAGGTCGCCGCACTCCAAATCAGCGCAAAGGCTTGCCGCCTGAAGTTATGGAATTGATCTTCGCTTCCGCGCGGGTAACGATTTCAGCGGGCAGCGGCGCGTAATCTGATCCGGTGAATTTCTCGCCGTCATGAATACACCACCAGAGAAAGTCAACGAGGGCCTTGCCCTTGGCCTCATTCTTCTGATCTTTGTAAGCGAGAATGTACGTGTAACTGGAAATTGGATACGCGTTTTCGCCGGCGGCGTTCGTGATCGAGACCCGAAGGTCATCCGGCGTCTGCGCGGTCGCCGCCGCTGCTGCGGCTGTCACCGCGGCGATTGAGGCCTCGACGAATTTGCCACTCGCGTTCTTGATCAAGGCAACGGGAAGTTTGTTCTGCACCGCATAAGCGAGCTCAACATAGCCAATTGTATTGGGCTGCTGCTTAATTTGCCCGGTGACACCTTCGTTGCCTTTACCGCCCTGACCCACCGGCCACTTTGGTGACTTGTCCGCGCCAACTTTTTCCTTCCATTCCGGACTCACTTTGGAAAGATAATCGGTGAAGACGAACGACGTGCCACTGCCATCAGCGCGATGAATCACCGTGATGTCAGCCGCGGGCAGATTTGCGCTGGCGTTGTCCTGCTTAATGCGAGGATCGTTCCACTTGGTAATTTTGCCGAGAAAAATGTCAGCCACAACCTCGGGCGATAGATGCAAAGGCTCGGTGATGCTCGCGACGTTATAGGTAACGACTACCGCCCCCAGCACCGTGGGAATGTGTATCAATTCACCAGGCGCCGCTTTCAAATCTGCGTCGGTCATCGGCGCGTCCGAGGCCCCGAAGTCCACCGTCTGCGTCTGGATCTGCTTAATGCCCCCGCCAGAGCCGATCGATTGATAATCGATGCGCACGTTGGAGTGAAGCTTGCCGTATTCACTCAGCCACTTTTGGTAAAGCGGATTCGGAAATGTTGCGCCGGCGCCTTGCAAACTGACGGCGCCACCAGCGGCGCCATCGCCGCCTCCGCCACTGCAGGAAAAACCGAAAGCAGTAAAGACAAGCAGCAGCACCAGCAAGCCGATGCGCGGAGTACGTTTAGACAGGGACATATTGGTCTCCTCAGGCAAGATCGACAGAAATGCGGAATAACACGTCACTCTAGGGAGTGCGTGTTACATCTATCTGAACTACGACTGAACTCTCTGTTAAAGATTAAGAAGGCGAGTTGGTGACGCGGAAAGAAAACTGAGGAAAGAAACTACGCAAGCTCTTCACTGGGACCGCGGGCGTCCCGCCCGCCATGAGCGCGCAGCGCGAAAAACAGAATCAGCTCCCTCTCGGGGTCAGCGATGAAACTTCGCGCCTGGCGGCGCGTTTGCGGGCGGGACGCCCGCGGTCCCAGTGAAGAGCTTGAGCTTTCCTTGAATCTGGCCGCGCACGCGACGAAACACCTCTAGCTGTTGTTCGGCATCGCCCGAGGCGGCAGCGGGATCTTCGAAGCTCCAATGAATGCGCCGCGTTTTGCCGGGAAACACCGGACAGCGCTGGTTTGCGTTATCACAAACAGTGATTACGTAATCAAATTCCTGGCCGGAGAACTCATCAATCGATTTCGACCGCTGGGTTGAGATATCGATGCCAACTTCACGCATCGCGGCGATTGCCAGCGGCCGCACCTCGCTGGGCTCAACCCCAGCGCTGAAGACTTCGAAGCGATCGCCCGCTTCATGACGCAACAGTCCTTCCGCCATCTGGCTCCGAGCGGAATTCCCCGTGCAAAGAATGAGCACGCGTTTCTTGTCTGACATTCTCAATCGTTCCTCGACGTATGCGGTACGACGACGTCGTCGGCCTCTTTGGGCAAATTGGGGAACAGCCAGCGAAATAAAATCGTCGCCACGGCAGCCCCTAGCAGCTGGGCCACAATGAACCATGGAGTATCGATTGGACGGATTCCCGCGAAGGTGTCACTGGCGGAGCGTGCCAGCGTGACCGCCGGATTTGCAAATGAGGTAGAGGAGGTAAACCAGTATGCGGCCGTGATGTATGCCGCCACGGCAAAGGCAGTTATGTTTGATCGCAGTCGGGCGCAACCCCAAATCACCGCCAACAATCCAAACGTGGCCACGAACTCGCTGAACAGCTGTCGCCCTCCGCTACGCTGATGGCGCGAAGCAAAGAAGACTGGCAGATCAAACATTACATTGGCCGCCGCCACACCCGCGAACGCGCCGGCAATTTGCGCGCCGATGTAGCCCGGGACATCGCGCCACCGAATTCCTCCCTGCGAAGCATCAGCCAGGGTCACTGCCGGATTGAAATGCGCCCCAGAAATTTGTCCGAAGGTGAGTATCAGAGCGACCAGAGCCGCCCCGGTGGCAATCGTGTTTGCGAGCAGAGCAATCGCCATGTTGCCGTCAGCGAGCCGCCCGCCCATGATTCCCGAGCCGACGACCGCGGCCAGCAACATCGCAGTTCCAACTGCTTCCGCAACCATCCGTCGCGAAAGCTGATGCTCGTATTTGGTCGCCATGAAAGAAGGTGGCTCATTGTAAGAGCCGTCCGTCTTTCTACCAAGCAATCTGGAGCGTCAGGTAGAAGAGCTATCCGCAGATTACGCAGATTATCAAAACAGTCAGATGAGTGATTAAGACCTCTGCGCAATCTGCCAAATCTGCGGACAGCGCCCGCCCGCTATGGCAGGCGGTTCTGACAGCTAGCGCGGCGGCGCCGGCAACAGCCGGTAACCAACGTTGACCATGGTCTCGATTTGGACGCGGTGGATGGCGAGCTTGCTCCGCAGCCGGTGAATGTAAACGTGGAGACTTTCCGGATTGAGCGGTTTCTCTTTTCCCCACCCAGACTCCCAAAGGTCCGCGGCAAGAACAATCCGTTCGGGTGAGCGAGCCAGGCGCGAGAAGATCAGGGATTCTGTGCGCGGCAACTTAATGGGTTGGCCATCGCAGGCAACATAGTAGCTCTGGTGCTCGACCCGCAAATATCCGTCATCGTAAACATCGTGAATCAAGTGATGCGAGTTACTTTCAGGGTAACGGGAAGCCTCGCGAGGCGAGTAAGCAGGGCCCGGAGATGTTTCCAGCGTTTGTCTTAGCGCCATCCCTTATCTTCCACCTCAGCGTCAAACCCGGATCGACGGGCCCACTTTCACGGTCGGGCTTCTGCTGACCTGATGCCGGCCAAGTGTGATTACCGATAAACAAAAATCGGGATTGGCCGGCCCTATCCCGACCAATCACGTTCAGGGCTGCGCCTAAAAATTCAAGCGCAGCGCAAATTGAATCTGACGGTTCGTGCCTAGCCCGACCGTGCGTTCCACTGTCTGTCGCAGCAAGCCGAAGGTTCCGCCCGCTGTCGCTTGGGTGAACGACTGTCCGGGCTGAACGCCCGATGACACCACTCCGCCGGAATTAATCGTTGGCAATCCATTGTTCAGCGTCGCTCCCGGGTTGGCGAAGTTAGCGAAGTTGAAGATGTTGAAGACCTCCGTCCGAAACTCCACGTTCATGCTTTCTGTAAGCCGGAACCGCTTATTCAAGACGAGGTCGAACTGTCGAAAGCTGGGCCCGCGCAAAGCGTTTCGCGACAGATTGCCAAAGGTTCCAGGCGCCGGCGTGGCGAAGGCTTCCGGATTAATGAGATTGCGATCGTTGTTCAGGTAGGGGCTAACTCCGGGAAGAAGATTGGGCCGGCGCACGTTACGCGACGCCCCGCCTCCCGGGGTGTTGACCACTGCGATGAATCCAATCGGGAGCGGATTTGCGGCATTGATAGTTCCTGGAAGCTGCGCCTCAAACCCTGTGGCCACCGTCGTGGCTACTCCGCCAATCGTCACCGGGCAGGGACCGGCCGTGCACTGGATGACTACGTCCGGACGCGTAATCCCTACTTCGATGGGCAGCCCACTGCGCGCATTTATGATGCCGCCCATCTCCCAGTTCCCCAGGAGTGCGTTGCCGGCGCCTCCGAGATTAAGCTTCTTGCCCTCGCCGAACGGCAGTTGATAGAGAGCGCTTAAGTTGAAGGTATGACGCACGTCGAAGTTGTTGTAGCCGCGGTCAGCTTCGAAGTCATTAGGCGCCGCCGCCGTTCTCGCTTCGTTCGATCCGGCGGTGTTGCCTACGCTCTTCGCAAACGTGTACTGCGAATTCAATGTTAGCCCCGTATTGAATCGACGGGCCAGCGTCATCTGCAGCGCGTTGTAACTGTCACTGCCGCCGCTCGTCTTGTAATCAACTTCCGCGAAGGGAGTGAGGACGGCGTTGCGGGAGATGATGGAGAACTCGCGCACCGTTCGCACTGCCGTTACCCGGCCCGTCACTGGATCCGTCAGGTTGACGACGCCGATTCCGGAAGGTAATGCGGCAACATTGCTGGCGACGCTGGTTTGCCCTGGAAGAATCTGGTTGGCAATACTGCGCAGAAAGAGATTGCGGCCCTTACTGCCAACGTACGCGGCCGTCAACACTGTGTTGTAAAAGAGCTCTTGCTGAACTGAAAAACTGTATTGATAGACCTTCTCAGGAATCTTGTAATCCGGCGAGTAGGCGCGTGGTTGATATGAACGGGTGTTTAAATTTGCCGGGTTGTTGAAGAAGGCGAACACCGCGCTGGGATCAAGGGGAAATGCCAGCGCCGGCCCACCGCTGAATATCGGATTACTGGTGAACGTCGAACTGACGCGATCGCTCTCGATCGGTTGAATCTGATCTTCCGTTTGTCCCGGACCATAGTAGATGCCAAACCCTCCACGCAGCACCGTTCGCCCGCCACCGAAAAATCCATTGCCAGCGGGATTAGGCGACCAGGTGAGCGCAAGTCGCGGCCCGAAATTAGTACTGGACGACTGATACGCTTTCTCGGTTGCCGGCCGCAGAGTTCCATTCGTGATATCGAACAAGACCTGCAGGTGACGATCTTCCCGCAGCGGAGTGTAATACTCGTAGCGAAGACCGTAGTTCAGCGTTAGATTCGGCCGGATTTTCCACTCGTCTTCACCATAACCGATGTAGTACTCCTGCTTCGCAAACCTCTGCCCGGTCGCGCCCGCGTTGAATGGACTGGGCGCGCTGACATCGCCGAGAAACTGGATCGATTGCGGGGTGTTAGTCAGGAAGCTGTTGAGATTTGAATACGTGTAAGTCGTTCCTCCCTGGCGATCGGTATACAACCTGATCATCCTCAGCTCGCCGCCAAACTTAAGGTTGTGGTTGCCCCTGGTCCAGTTCAGGCTATCGACGAAAGAGATTGAGTACGGCGTATAAGGCTGGCCACGACCGTTCGTGGCGCTGTTGGCTCGTACCAGCCCCCCCGGCGTCGCGGTACCGGCCGAAGTCCCCTGCCCCGGTAGCGCAAAGTTTGCGGTGTTTCCGGAGATGTTGATGGCGATGGCCGACAAATCAAATCCGGCGACTGTCGGCGCCACGCCGTTGATGCGCGTGTAGGCACCGTTGTAACCGAGCTTGAACTCGTTGAGCAGCGTCGGCGCCAGAACTGATTGCAAGGCGAACACACCATTCTGGGGCACGGCCCTGATCAGGACGCGACGGCCAGTGACGCCCTCAGGCTGGTCGTTACTTCCCTGATCGCGGAAGAAGCGAAAGTAGCTGGAATGCTTGTTATTGATCTTGTAGTCGAGTCGTAGGGCCACTGAGTCTTCGTTTACATTCGACGTGGCCTGCAATTGAGCGACGTCAAACAGGTTCGTGCCGCTGCCCGTCGAAATAATCACGGCGTTCGGCGAACGAAAGGCGGGAAGGAGGGACAAGCTCACCGCGTTGCAAGCAATGGAACCTGTGCCGGCTGGTGCGGCGCACACACGCGAAGCCGCTCCGGGCACCGCTTCTAACGAATTGATGCCGGCGCGCAAACGATAACCTTCGTAACTGGTAAAGAAGAAAAGCTTGTCTTTGATGATCGGGCCGCCTAACGAGCCGCCGAATTGATTCAACCGCAGAGGGGCTTTCTGACCAATGACGTTATCGAAGAAGTTTGACGCATCGAGCGCATCGTTCCGCAAGTACTCAAATGCCGAGCCGTGAAACTGGTTGCCACCGGACTTTGTGACGACGCTGACCTGACCGCCCGTGCCGGTGCCAAACTCGGCCGGAAAATTATTGGAATCAACGCGAAACTCCTGCACGTTCTCAAGACTCGACTGCAGCCGGAACGGTGAAGGCAGTTCGCCATTCAAATTCCCCGGTGAGGCGTCGATGATGGCGGAGCCTTCGATGCCATCGTAACGAATTACATTCTGTTGCACCGCCCGTCCACTGAAACGAATATCGCCGAAGGTTCCGGAACCGCTATTCACTGAGCCAGGAGCCTGGAGATAGAGTTGGGACAACTGCCGGCCATTAATGGGCAGGCCCTGGACTTCGTGTGGGTTTACGTTTGCGCCCATGGCCGCAGAGCTGGTGTCCAGGACCGTGTCGGCACCCCCGACAACATTGACCTTGGCTTCCAGTCCGGACGGCTGGACCGTTAACGGCAGGTTCAATTCCTGTCCAACCAGTAACTGCAAATCGCTAATTCGGGCCGAGAGGTTCTCCGCCGTTACCGTCACGGTGTAATTCGACGGCCGCAATGCCGTGATGATGTAATACCCGGCCTCGTTCGTGGTTGCGGTTCGCGACTCTCCGGTGCGTTCATTACGCGCCACCACCGCCGCGCCCTGCACGATGGCGCCATTGACGTCGGTAACTGTGCCCGCCACGCGTCCCTGATCAGCCTGGGCAAAGACTTCGCCCGATAGCAGGAACAGTGCAAAAAGGATCAACAGGATGGCGTGAATGGATGATTGGATTTTTTTACTCATGGGCGCTCCTCGGAAATGAGATTCAGGATTCTTGACGTGATCGACTGGCGAAAGACCATGGGCCGACCACGGCGCAGGTGTTTGGTTTTTCGTGACTTTCGAAAGGCACACTCTAGCGGCCCTAAGTTAAGGGGCGATGAATTGCGCCTTAAATGTTTGTTAATGCAAGGCGGAGGGCTGTAGGGGCGGCACTCTGTGGCCGCCCCCTTCGTCACAATTCTTCGTCGAAGGAAAACGAAGGGGGTGGCCACGGAGGGCCACCCCTACAAAGTGCGTTCGAGAAGTACGGAGACTGTTAGTTGGCGAATTGGTGGACGGCGCGAATGATCCAGAACGAGACGGCGGCGATAATGCCGGCCGCGGGAATGGTTAGAACCCATGCCCAAACTATGCGGCCGGCGACTCCCCACTTCACGGCCGACAAACGTCGCGTGGCGCCGACGCCGACAATCGCGCCGGTGATCGTGTGGGTCGTGGAGACCGGAGTCCCGGTGAGCGTGACGTAAGCCAGTGTGAGCGCGGCCCCGGTTTCCGCACAGAAACCGCCGATGGGTTTCAGTTTCGTGATTTTGGAGCCCATCGTGTGCACGATGCGCCAGCCGCCGGAAAGCGTGCCGAGGGCGATTGCCGCATGTGCACTTAGAACTACCCAAATGGGAATCGGCGGCAAAGTTCCATTCGGCCCGTACGCCAGGCCGGCAACGCCGCCCGCGGTGAGCACCGCGGTGATGATGCCCATGGTCTTTTGCGCATCGTTACCGCCGTGTCCCAACGAAAACGCCGCCGCTGAAAAGAGTTGACCGGTGCGAAAGATCTTATCAACCCGCTTCGGTGTATACCGCCTGAAGATCCAATGGACAGCCACCATCAAGGCGAAGCCAAGCAACATTCCCACGAGGGGAGACAAAACTATGAACTTCAGTGTTCGCAGCCAGACGTCTGTTTTCAGAAGTCCAACGATCCCGCCGTAGGCAGCGATGCCGGCCCCGGCATAACCACCAAGCAGCGCGTGGGAGCTGGAAGTTGGCAATCCCAGATACCACGTAATCAGGTTCCAGATAATTGCCCCCAGCAACGCGCACAACAGCACATAGAGCCGTTGGTCGGGCGCGATCAGATCCATTCGGACACCATCGCCGATGGCCTTTGCCACCCGGGTGCCAAACACGGCGAAAGCAATAAAGTTAAAGAATGCCGCCCAGAGAACAGCCAGGCCGGGCGAGAGCACGCGGGTGGACACGACTGTAGCGATCGAGTTCGCGGCGTCGTGAAAACCGTTGATGTAGTCAAAAATCAGAGCGAGCGCGAGCAGGGCGATGACGAATGCGAACGTGGCGGACATGGTCGGTGGTCAGTTGTTAGTTGTCAGTTGTTAGTTGCAATTGTTAGTCGTCATTGGTTCGTGATTGCAGCCGGTAGGCTAATCGCTCGGGCTATGGCTGCCCAACAACTAACCACTAACAACTGACAACTGACAACTGACAACTAACCGTTAAGTATGCTTGATGAGGACGCTTTCGATAATGTTAGCCACGTTCTCGCATCGATCGACGGCGGCTTCAAGTTTTTCGTAGACCTCTTTCCATTTCAGCACAGTCAGTGGATCGTGCTCCTGATGAAACAGTTCGCTAATCGCGGCGTGATAAATATCGTCCCCTTCGTTTTCCAAACGATGTATTTCCACCAATCGCTGCGTGATGTTCTTGGGACGCTCCAGGATGGAAACAATTTCCCTTAACTGTTCGGCCATCCGCACGATGACGTCGGCAAAGGCCCGCGCGTAGCTTTTAATCTCCTGGACATCGTAATCAATGATCGCCCTGGCGGCATCGTCGATAAGATCAACAATATCGTCCAGCGCGGTGGACATCATATAGATGTCTTCGCGATCAAAAGGAGTGATAAAAGACTTGTTGAGCTTAGTCGAAATCGTGTGAGTCAATTCATCACAGGCGTGTTCCAGGCCCTTGATGCGCCGTGAGTACTCTTTATAGTCGTGGTTCCGGTCGGATAGCATCTCTTTCAGCTCGCGCGCAGCATCGGAGATGTAGACCGTCATCTGGATAAAGAGGGCGAAGTATTGTTCCTCTTTAGGAAGGAAATTTAGTAAACCCATTTTGAGAGTCTTCACCCCTTTTGTGGCCCAGGTTGTTACGAGAACCGGGAATATAGCTTAGAGGCCATCTTATGTCTATCTGAATTCAGTCTGAACGGCCTCGGACAAAAACTGTGATTTCGTGTCCTTTAGTGTGGTTAGTGTGGTTTCGTGAATCGTATGCCTCAGATTCCTCAGCGGGCGATTCACGAAGCGACACGAAGCCTCGCGAAAGTGACACGAACAACCCACGTTTACTTAGAATCGCCGCGACTCTTGGTGCGGGCCACTGGAGGAGAAAACTATTTAGAATTATTTAATCTCCGCGCTATTTGTTCGTAACGCAGCCAGTCCACGATAGACTTATGGCTAACCAACTATTATCAACGTCAGCCCCCACCGAGCGGGTGTACTTTTCGGTGCGGTGCATTTCCTGCGGCGAGCGAATGCGAGATGGCCGGGATGAGGATTCATTCGGCCAGTGCTGGAAGTGCTTTTACCGAATTCTCAACGATCATCTGCGCGCGCAGAAACCGCGCATGCATTCGCTCTTTGCGAGTGAGCGGTAGACGCGGAGTGCAATGGCTTGGCCTCAAAAGTCTTACGCAGCGTTTATCGACGCGTAGCGTCGTAGTGAATTTAGCCCTGCCTTTCAAGGCCGGGAACACCATCAACGTCGAATTGTTATCGTCGCGTAGCGACGACGGATATTCCATCGTCGCTGACGCGACGAAATATTCATTTTGGGAAACTCGTGACCCGTGGCTTGAAAACCACGGCTAAACTCCACCGACGCTACGCGTCGAACTTCGTGGAGTCTGATACTTTGAGGCAAAGCTGCGTGCACTGCGAGTTACGACGCAAACTAAAGTTTGTACTCTATGCACCTGTAGAGATAGACGCTCCAACGTGCGCGTCAGGTGTATAGAGTACAAGCTTTAGCTTGCGCGATTCGGAGCAATACGATTCACGAAAGAACATAACTACCGACGCACATGAAATGATTTGGGTTTTAACCGTTACAATAGAAAAAACCCAACCACAAAGCGACACAGGCCGGCGCCTAGAATTACCCAAATAGCGTTCGGGCGGAACCGGACCAGGATCACGCCGGCGATTACGGCGATCAATAAACCCACCCAGGTGTGAATACCGGCGCGACCAATACTGATGCCCGCCGCCACCAGCAATCCGACCACCGCGGGCGTGATGCCTTTCAGAAAAGACTGCACAATGCGGTTCGTATGAAAGCGAGCCAGGGACGATCCGGCCACCACGGTCATGAGAAAAGATGGCAGAAAAATGCTGATCGTTGCGACGATCGCACCCAGAGTTCCCGCAACTCGATAACCGACGAAGGTTGCCGTGATCAGAACCGGCCCCGGCGTGATTTGGCCCAGGGCGGTGGCATCGACAAACTCCTGATGCGTCAGCCAGTGATGCGAATCAACCACCTCAGCTTCAATCAGCGGGATCATGACAAAGCCGCCGCCGAAAGTGATTGCCCCCATTCGCAGGAAAATCGTAGAAAGCACGAGGAGTAATCCCAGCTTGGCGATTACGGGCATCGACGCTCCCAGGAAAAGTGCGGCCCCAAGTTTCCTGGGCGTGGTTTCAGCCGGACCTGGCTCAGGACTGCTACTTGGTTTTTTGGCTTCGGCTTTCGCCTGCGCGGCTTCCGCCTCCTGCCGCACACGCTCTTCCGCCATGGTGCGCGTCAGATACCCACCGACAAAATAGCGTTCGCGAATGCGACGGCGGCGCCTTTGCAACGTCAGGCGCGCGGCGATGCGCTTGCGCCGCGAATTCACAACGCGGAGACGGCCAATCTTTCGCAGTTGTTTCTCGGCGAAGGAGTCGATAAAGATTCCGACCAGGCCCGCGGCCAGTACTACTTCGATCACCGTGGCGCTAAAGAACGCCACCACCAGACAGGCGGTGACAGCAATCAACCACTGCCATCCCTTTACCAGAGTATTGCGGCCAATCCGCCACGCGGTGACGATAACCAGAGCAACTACGGCGGCATTCAAGCCCAGGAAGAGCCGTTCCGAGTCGGGCAGGTAGCGCAGGTGCCGGTAAAGAATTGCCAGCACGATCATCATCAGCATCGACGGCAGGATGAAGCCAAGCAAGGCCACGGCAGCCCCGCGCCAGCCGCGCACTTTCAGTCCCACATAGCTGGTGATGTTTCCGGCGGCGGTGCCGGGCAGGCTTTGAGCGAGGGCAAAGCCGGCGGCAAACTCCTGATCCGTAAGCCAGCGACGCTCCTGCACGGCGAGCGTTCTGACTTGGGCGATGACCGCGAGGCCGCCGCCGAACCCGACTGCGCCGATTTTTAGTAAAGAAAGAAAGAGCCCGCCGAGGGTGGGAGTTTCTGCGATCCGCTCGAGTTCGCGGCGAGTGTCCCGCACGCGTGTCCGCATCTTGCGTGCGCGATTTCGAATTCTGCTTGCTCGCTTATCGACCTGAGTCAACACCTTTTGGGCAACAGATTAACACAGCGCCAACTACGAGGAGAGGGGGCCTTGCACAAAAGTCCGCGATAGCGGACGAATGAAAGTAGCCCTGCGATTCATCACTGGGGAAAAACGGTGTAGGGATCAGTCCGTGGAGCGAACGACTGGACTTGCAAAGATCAGCCGTCCGTGTTCACGGACTTAATATTATCGTTGATGAATTGCTCCCAGCAGTAAACTGCTGGGCTACTATCAACCGTGTGCTACGCGGACTTCTCCGACGACGAGCCCCAGTGGAAGTCCATCGGATCATATTGCCTGGTGTTGAGTTTGGCCGGCCAACAAATCGACTGCGTGATTGAGGACAGGGCGGATGACAGCAAAACTTTCGCGCACAGCTTGAGGGGAACCTGGCAGGTTAACGATCAGCGAGCCGGAACGAATGCCACAAACGCCGCGCGAGATCATCGCCATCGGTGTGTGTTTCAGAGTTTCCATGCGCATCGCTTCCGCCAACCCGGGCGCGGCGCGCTCAATGACGGCAAGGGTCGCTTCCGGAGTGTTATCGCGCGGGCTGAAACCTGTACCCCCGGTTGTGATAACTAAATTCACGTCGTCCCGGTCGGCACAGGACCGCAAGATGTCGATAAGCGGAGTGAGTTCATCGGAGACTACTTCCCTGGCCACGACCTCTGCGCCCAGATCGATGAGCAATTGTGCCAGCGCCTCGCCGGAGGCGTCTTCGCGCTCTCCACGCGAGCAGGCATCGCTGACTGTGATTACGACTGCGCGAATTTGGGCCATGATTTACGCCTGAGGCTAAGGTGACGGTCAGGTACATATAGTGCCCCTCCCTCTGGGAGGGGTTAGGGGCGGGCCTGGAGTAGTCCTTTAATAGTACTCTACGCGCGGGCTTCGAGCCCGCGCGTTAGTATTCATTTTGTTTCCCGCGCCTAACTTCGTCCCTCCCTAACCCTCCCACGGGGAGGGCATAAAGAGAACACTGCTACGAACAACGAGCAAAGGTCGGGCCCTTCGTCCTGTTCGAGTGCTCTTTGCCCTTTGCCCCTTTGCTCTTTGCTCCTGCCGCTTTGCCGCTCCGCGCTTTTAGCCTCTCATCCTCGCGTAATCCTTCAACCAGCAGCGATCGATTACCACCAACAGGCCGGCGTCGTGTGCCCGGTGGGCCGCGGCTTCATCGATGACGCCCTCCTGCAACCACACGGCTTTCGCGCCCACGGCGATGGCTTCATCGACAGCGAGGCCGGCTTCATCCCAGCGGCGAAAGATATCGACCAGATCGATTTTTTCGGGAACCTCGGCGAGCGACGCGTACGCTTTTTCGCCGAACACCTCGGTCTCATTTGGATTGACCGGAATGACGCGATACCCCTGCCGTTGCATGTACGCGGCTACGCCATGCGACGGCCGCGAACGATTTGACGACAAGCCAACGACCGCAATCGTGCCGCACTCGTCAAAAATCCTCTCAATTGTCTCCCGGCTGTTGATTTCCACTTGAGCGAGATCTCCCACGCGGCTGTGCCGCCTGATGTGCGGAAAGGCTCCCCCTTTCTGGGGATCGTTTTTGATCTTGAGGCTGCGCCTCGAATCGAGGCGTAGCCTCGAAAAATTGAAAGGAGCTGACGGAAGGCTGAGCCTTTCCGCACGTCAGGGTGCCAAGCCCTTATAGCGAATTAACCCGCAACTGTCCCCACTGCATGCAGTTCCTGTAAGGAGCGGACCTTCGATGCGCCCCCGCCGCTACGGGAACCAATGGCCTCCACGATCGCCTGCGCCCCTGTCATGGTCGTCACGCAGGGCACGTTGTACTGCAACGCAGCGCGCCGGATCGCCTGCTCATCGAAATGCGACGAGCGGCCCAGCGGCGTATTAATTACCAGGGCCACGTCGCCCTTCTTGATATGATCGACGATGTTCGGCCGTCCTTCATTCACTTTGAAAACGCCGGCCACCTGCAAACCAACTTCGCGCAGGCGCTCAGCCGTTCCGAGCGTGGCCATGATCTCGAAGCCGAGTTTGGTCAGACGACGCGCCAACAGCACAGCCTGGCCTTTGTCCAGATCATTCACACTGATAAAAGCCATTCCGGCCTCTGGCAAAGTCAGGCCCGCACCCATCATTGCCTTGGCGTAAGCCTCGCCGAATGATTCGCCCACTCCCATCACTTCCCCAGTCGAATGCATCTCCGGACTGAGGATGGGATCGACGCCGGGAAATTTCGCAAAGGGAAACACCGGCGACTTGATGAAAAACCGGTTGACGGTCAGATCCTGTGGCAGATTGAATTCCGCTAATGGCTGGCCCGCCATCACGAGGGCTGCGATGCTCGCGAGGGGAACTCCGGTGGCTTTAGAAACGAAAGGCACCGTGCGCGAGGCGCGTGGATTTACTTCCAGGACATAAACACGATGGTCTTTGATCGCAAACTGGATATTCATCAGGCCGCGTACTCGCAGCGCGCGCGCCAGTGTTCGCGTGTAGTGCCGCATTGTTTCCAGGTGCTCTTCGTCAATGCGCACAGGAGGCAGCACGCACGAAGAATCTCCGGAATGGATGCCGGCCTCTTCGATATGTTCCTGAATTCCAGCCACGATGCACGTGTGCTCATCGGCGAGCGCATCCACGTCAAACTCGGCCGCCTGCTCCAGGAACTTGTCGATTAGCACCGGGCGATCCGGCGTAAAGTCCACTGCGTTGCGAACGTAATTACCTAAACTATCGTCGTCGTAAACAATGGCCATCGCCCGGCCACCCAGAACGTAACTGGGGCGCACTAGCACCGGATAGCCGATGCGATTGGCAATCTGCCGGGCTTCTTCGGCGCTGGCGGCCATGCCGTTTTCCGGTTGCGGAATACCCAATTCAACTAACAGGGCGCCAAATCGTTTACGGTCCTCGGCCAGGTCAATAGAATCCGGCGAAGTTCCAATGATCGGAACGCCCGCGCCCTGCAAACGCATCGCCAGATTCAGTGGCGTCTGGCCTCCAAACTGGACGATGACTCCCTCGGGCTGCTCGACGTCGATGATGTTCATGACGTCTTCGTAAGTAAGCGGCTCGAAATAGAGGCGATCCGAGGTGTCGTAATCGGTGGACACTGTCTCCGGATTGCAATTGACCATGATGGTTTCGAAGCCTGCATCGCGCAGAGCGAACGACGCATGACAGCAGCAGTAGTCAAACTCAATCCCCTGCCCGATGCGATTCGGACCTGACCCCAGAATCATGATCTTGCGTCGCGAGGTGGGCGCCACTTCGTCTTCGGTTTCGTAGGTCGAATACAAATACGGCGTGAACGATTCAAACTCGGCGCCGCAAGTGTCCACGCGCTTATACACGGGAGTTAAACCCATCTGTTTACGGTAAGCGCGCACTTCATCTTCGGAGCGGTTTGTAAGATATGCGAGCCGGCGATCTGACAACGCCATCTCTTTGAATTCGCGCAGCGTCTCGACCGGTATCTCCTCGAGCACCTGGCCCTCGACACCCTCCTGAATTTCCATCACCTGCTGAAGTTGATCGAGAAACCACGGATCAATGCGCGACAAACGATGTATTTCCGCGATCGACCAGCCATGTTGCAGGGCGTAGGTGATGTACGAGAAACGCTGCGAGTTGGGGCGCGCTAGTTTCCGTTGCAGCTCATCGTCAGAAACATCCTCCAACCGCAGGGGTTTTACCGCCTCCAGAGAACGCAGACCTTTGAAGAGCGCTTCCTTGAACGTGCGGCCGATGGCCATCACTTCGCCCACGGATTTCATTTGGGTGCCCAGCACGTCCTCGGCTTCGCGAAACTTCTCAAAATCCCACTTGGGAATCTTGGCCACGACGTAATCAATCGTCGGCTCAAAAGACGCCGGGGTCTTTTTCGTGATGTCGTTGGGAATCTCGTCGAGGGTGTAGCCGACGGCGAGCTTGGCCGCAATCTTTGCGATAGGGAAACCGGTGGCCTTGGATGCCAGGGCAGACGAACGCGACACGCGCGGATTCATCTCAATGATGCGAATATCGCCATTCTCCGGATTGACGGCGAACTGAATATTCGAGCCGCCGGTTTCGACTCCAACTTTGCGAATTACGGCAATCGCAATATCGCGCATCTTTTGATACTCGACATCGGTCAATGTCTGAGCGGGAGCGACGGTAATGGAATCTCCTGTGTGAACTCCCATGGGATCGAAGTTTTCGATGGAGCAGATAATGACGACGTTATCGGCGATGTCGCGCATCACTTCCAGCTCAAACTCTTTCCAACCCAACAAAGACTCTTCGATCAGGACCTGGTGCACCGGAGATGCAGCCAACCCACCGCGCACGATCCCTTCGAATTCTTCAGGATTGTAGGCAATGCCGCCGCCCGTGCCTCCCAGGGTGAAAGACGGGCGAATGATTGCTGGGTAGGCGGTGTCCTTAACGATCTCCTCGGCCTCGTCCCACGAGCGCGCAAAGCCACCGCGCGGCATTGGCAGGCCGGCCTCGTCCATTGCCTGCTTGAACAGCTCGCGATCTTCGGCGACTTTAACCGCATCGCGCTTCGCCCCAATCAGCTCGACGCCGCATTCATCCAAAACGCCCGAGTCCGATAAAGCAATGGCCAGATTAAGTGCGGTTTGTCCTCCCACGGTGGGCAGCAGCGCGTCCGGTTTTTCCCGGCGAATGATGGCGGTCACGGTCTCGACCGTTAGGGGCTCGATGTAAGTGATGTCGGCTGTGTCCGGATCCGTCATGATCGTTGCCGGATTCGAGTTGACCAGCACGACCTGGTATCCCTCCTGGCGCAGGGCTTTGCATGCCTGCGTCCCGGAGTAGTCAAACTCGCAGGCCTGGCCAATGACGATTGGACCAGAGCCGATGATCAGGATTTTGTGAATGTCGGTGCGCTTTGGCATCTACGATTGGACCGCGTTCATCTGCTATTGATCTGGATAAGAATCGACCTATTATACATAACGGTTTCCAAGTGAACGAGCGGCCGTCAGCCATAGCGGCAAGTCTTAACGGGCTTGGTAACGCAAACTTGGATTAAGCGCGTGTAAATGCCATTCACTAACATGAAACGCTTTGCCTTCCTAACCTTCGTCTCGCTCTTCGTCCTGGTCTGCGCCGCAAGCGCCCAAACCCTGCGCAGCGCGCAAGAGTACAACCAACGTGGTCTGGAACGTCAAAAGCAAAACGACCTGGAGGGCGCGATTGCGGATTTCACACGGGTGATTGAACTCTCGAAGGGATTGTCACAGCTTGCGGGCTACGATAATCGCGCCCAAGCGCGAATGGACAAAAGCGACTGGGACGGCGCAATTGCTGATTATACTCGGAGCCTCGAATTACAACTCGACACCACGGCGAACAACAAACAGGCGGGAGCGTCAGTCGCCCAACCAATCGCGTTCACTTACAACAAGCGCGGCAACGCGCGCAAGGGAAAGGGCGATCTTGAGGGGGCCATCGCCGACTACAACAAGGCCTTGGAATCGCAGCCACGTTTCGCTGAGGCTTATTACAACCGAGGCCTCGCGTTTCAAAGCAATGAAGAATTGGACAAAGCGTTTCGCGACTACTCAATTGCCCTGATGCTGGCGCCCAGGTTAACGGACGCCTATGTGAACCGGGGCCAGGTAAGGCAGAGCAAGAACGATCTTGAAGGGGCAATTGCGGATTACAATGCGGCGCTGCAACTCAAACCCGATGAAGCCAGCACCTACTTCGCGCGGGCCACTGCGCTGCAGGCTAAGAAGGATCTGGACGGCGCTCTCGCAGATTATTCCAAAACAATCGAACTTGATCCCACTTCGGCCCGGGCCTACGCCAGTCGCGGAGTACTTCGCCTGCTGCAGCATCACGACGCCGAGGCGGAGCAGGACTTTGCCATGGCTTTCAAACTAGAGCCGGGCCTGCGAGCAGAATTTGAAAAGTATATTTCGGAGACGAAACGGGCTCGCGAGGTGAACAAGCAGAACCGCGTGCCCTGAGGATCTTACTTAACTGCCCGCTCTGTTTTCCAACTTCCGGCGGTAGTCATCACCGTCAATCATAACGGTCTTGCACATTTCGTAGAGTCGCGAGCGCAGGCGCACACCGATGCGGTCCTCAAGCGTTTCCTTCTTTTCGCTGGCTCGATCATCCAGATAGTTGGTGGTGAAGATTGTGAGCTTTTTATCGTTGTACCTGGTGTTGATGATCTGCAACAAAGTGTCGCGCACCCAATCCGTAGGTTTTGAAGCCCCCAGTTCATCCAGCACCAGGACCTCAGCATCAAACACGGGCGCCAGCACTCTCAGCTCCGAAGTCTGCGAAATGGGATTGTAAGAGTCCTGGATTTCCTTTAGCAGCGAGCCCGATTGATAGAACAGACCATCAATGCCATAGAGTTGGACCAACTCACGAAGGATGGCGACGGCCAAGTGGGTTTTGCCGACACCAACCGGGCCCATGAAAAGGAGTCCGCGGCCTTCGGTCCTACCTTCGACGGGATACTCCTTAATCACCCGATCGGCCTCACCGAGAGCGAAATACTTCGACGGCTCCTCGCCGGCGTTCTCGAAATTGTGGATGCTGCAATGCTGGTAACGCCGCGGAATCCGGGCGGCCTCTAACGACGACGCGCGCCGCTCATGACTGCGGCATCGGCAACGCCGTGCGCCCTTTTCAGGAATTACCTCCATTCCGCTGCCAAAGCAGAATGGACACGCGTCGGCTACGCCACCAGATGGCAGCGACATGTCCTGCCCAGTTTCCCGGCCATCGGGAACAATGCGCAGAAGGTTTTGCTTTGATTGATCTCCCGACATACTAACGTGATGACCTGCTTCTAAACGGTAAGGCGGATTATAGCATCGAAGGTTGGTTAATCCCTGAGCAGCATTGCGGCGCCGCGTTAAATCTGAACCGCGATAGTGTTTCAGGGCAGTCGGCACCACTTTGAATGAAGGCGGCGTTTGATTTCTCGAGCACTGTCATATAAATATTAAGGCATTGAAAAATGCATGGCGCTGGGCGCCGATAGTTTTCGGAGGTTGTTGAGTTCTGATGGGATTCTTATCGCAATTATTGAATAAGACCGGGCTGAAGAAAGTTCACGCGCATCGGCATCCGATCAGAGTGTTCCTATTGGAGGACGACTCGCGGCGTTACGAGTGGTTTGCAAAACGCTTTGACGGAGATCACCTTGATGCGGCCGATGAGGTTAATCACGCCAAGGAACTGCTCAGCAACAACGTTTACGACGCGATCTTCCTGGATCACGACCTGATGCCAGAGCACTATCATGCCAAGTCGCGCGACGACGAACGCACCGGATACGCCATTGCCTCCTGGCTGGCCGCCCATCCGGAAATCCAAAGGGCCTCGACGATTCTGGTTCATACGCGTAATGCCGATGGCGCCATGAGAATGGTCGAAGAGCTGCGTGGCGCTGGACGGCAGGCCGAATATGTCCCTTTTCAGTTCCTGGAAGACAGGATTAGGCGGTACTGGGAAAGATAGGTGCAGGAGGCAGGAGCAGGCGGCAGGAGCAGGACGCAGCCTGAAGAAGCTTTCTGAACGAGGAGTATTTACTGGTGTCTGCTCCTGCTGTCTGCTCCTGCTGTCTGCTGTCTGCTGTCTGGAAATGGCCAGGGACGGAATCGAACCGCCGACGCCGGCCTTTTCAGGGCCGCGCTCTACCAACTGAGCTACCTGGCCAGATGGTGCGAAAGAGCGCGTAGTATAGGGACTTGGTCGGAATAGTGTCAACCTGGGACTTATCGCATGACGCGTATCGACCCGGCACTTCGTTTTTGTCGAATTAGTCACAAAAAATCGTTGACGCGCGACGAATGAAGTGTATAATCCAGCGCGTTGAAGGTGGGGCTGAACCCAAAATCAGCCGGTCGCAAGACGCCATCTGATGCTTGAAACGAAAGTGCCCGCCAGTGCCAGCTCGGCCGCCGATCGCGCCCCCCGCAGTCGCTACCTCCGAGCTGGCACAGCTCTTTAGGGGCACTTAATTCCCTGCTATTCCCGCCCAATTCCAGCTCGCTTCCTTAACAATTCAGCTTCCCTGTCCGCTTCATCTATTACCGCATTCTCGTCCAGAGTCTGAAGTTCCCGGTTGCGCATGACTATCTTCCCGTCGATGAGGACCGTTTGGACATCCGCGGGTCCAGCCGCGTAAACGATGGTCGAGGTCAGATCGAGGGGCGCCGGAGCACTGTGCAACTGCGCTAGCCCGACGACAATTACGTCTCCTCGCTTCCCTGTCTCCAAACTGCCAATCTCGGAATCCAACCCCAGGGCCCGGGCGCCATCAATCGTAGCCATACGCAACACCCGCTTCGCCGGCAATGATTCGGGCTGTAGCAAAACTTTTTGTAAGAGCGCGGCGGTCCGCATCTCGGTGAACATATCCAAACGATTGTTGCAGGCCGCCCCGTCAGCGCCCAACGAGACAGACACGCCTCGCTCGAGCATTTCATCAATGCGGGCAATACCAGAGCCGAGTTTCAGATTTGACGAAGGACAGTGCGCCACATGCGTGTTCGTGTCGGCCAGAGTACTAATCTCAGCGTCATCCAAATGAACGCAATGGGCTATCACCACGTGCGGTCCGGAAATACCCAATGAGTGCAGATAGAATATGTTCCGCTGCCCTGTCTCCCGTTCGACAACCTCGCACTCAGTCCGGTTCTCTGAGGCGTGCGTGTGAATGATGATGCCGCGTTCTTTAGCGAGCCGGGACACTTCGGACAGCAGTTCGCGCGAACAACTGATGGCAAACCGTGGCGCAAAGCAATAGCGGATCCGGCCATCTGCCTGACCGTGCCACTTTTCGAGCAATGCCAGGGACTCGCGGATTGAATCTTCGGCAACCTCGTGCAGCCCGGGTGGCAAGTCGTCGCCTTTATCCATCATGCACTTACCCACGATGGCGCGGAATCCTGATTCCGCCACGACCTGGAATACTTCCTCCGTATGGCTGACGGTTTCCATCGTCAACGCGCAGGTGGTCCCCCCCTTGATCAATTCCGCAATCCCGAGGCGGGCCGAAGCGCGAATGGATTCGGGGGTGTGGGCCGCTTCCATGGGCCACACGCGTTTTTTCAACCAATCCAGCAGCGGTAGGTCATCGGCCGCGCCGCGAAACAGGGTTTGGCAGAGATGGAGGTGCGTTTGTACAAAGCCCGGAAGGACAGCGCAGCGATTGGCGTCGATGATCACGTCAGGTTTTCCAGCCGCTCTGCCGATACTTTCAATGCGGCCGTCCCTGATAAAGAGATCTCCGGCGACGATGGAGTTCCGTTCGTCCATCGTCAGCACCGTGCCACCTTTGATCAGAATCGATTTGCTCATTAGAAAACTGGGGTCAGGTACCGGGTGCCAGGTTCCGGGTTTCAGGTCTCAGGTCCCAGCTTTCAGGTGTCAGACTGCATTAACCCACCACCTGACACCCGGCACTTGACACCCGGCACCCAGCACCCGGTACTGTCCTACCGCGGCGGATTATGCGTTGGCAAAAACAGTGTGTAAAGGCAGAAATAAGCGCCCAGCCACCGGCAAACTTCAGTCTGACGGGCTGGGCGCTTTTCTATCCGGTTTCCGCCGGCTTAGATTTACTTC
>JAWVFI010000188.1:0-4840 GCA_033856235.1 Blastocatellia bacterium
GATGGTTAAGTGCGGAGGCGGCTTTGGCTTCCTGCACAAAGCGGCTCATGCGGCCGCGATCAGCGGCCACGTCGGCGGGCAGAACTTTCAAAGCAACTTTGCGATCAAGTTTCGTATCCTGCGCCAGGTAGACCTCGCCCATCCCGCCCTCGCCAATCTTCGAGCGGATTTCATAGCGGCCGATTTTTATGCCGTTGGTGAGGGGCATAGGGATAAACGAAGACAGAGCGGGCCCGGTTGTCAGAACCGGCTGAGGAAGGGCGGTTTACCGTCTAAGCAGGATCAAGATCCCCGCGACGATGCCCAGGACGGCCAATCCCGTGGTGACCGTGGAAGTGACTTTCATATTAAGCAACGGCAAGAGGCCGGTGAGGATCAACCATAGCCCAAGCAAGATCATTCCCAGATTCCTACCGGCCAAACTATTTGTTAATGCCATACCTTCTCTCCTTTGAAATGCGAACAGTGAATCTTACACAGAGTTTCTGCGGGGCCGAAGGTTCCTTCAAATTAAAGAACAAAGTGTGCGACGGGCTTCTATCCCACAGCGGTGCGGGTAGTCGTGTAATTCGTGAACGTGAAATCTCAGTGGGCGGAAACTGCTTCAGCCAGCGCATGCCATTGCGTGTACTTAGCCAGGGTCCGCGTACACCACGTCTTAAGAGCCTCGGCATCCTGAGTCTTGATTAGTCTTTCGAGCATCTGAGCATCCCACAGCAGGCTGGTTTTGATTTCATGTTGTCCGGATCGAATAAAATTAGTCAAACCGGACATCGAATAATTGCCCTCTGGCGGCAGACTGTTGCGCAGCGTCTCTGCCAGGAAAGGCTCGGCGACTTCGTCCATCCCTGCGGACAAGGATCTGAGATGGTAAATCAATAGGTCCGGTATTGACTCCCCGTTTCCGTCTATGCTGCTGAGCACTGCCATCACGCGATCCAGGTTCCTCTTGTTACCCAGCGCGCGTCCCCTGATCAGGGCCGCCAGACCCGAATCACCCTCATATGAACCATCAACAAACACCACTGAGGCAATCTCAATTCTATTCGACTGCAGCGGGCGATAACCGTCCTCGTCCCCACACGTGCGGTCTTCGCTCAGCACCTCAAACCGGTAAATTGCGCCGGCCTTGATCAGAGGGAGTGGGTGGGGCAGCTCAAGCCATTTCAGATGTAAGAACTGTCCGCCGCGGTAGGTGTTGTATTGGATGGCCAACACGTCTCTGTCGGAATTGTTCTTTAGAAAAAGACGGTAAGGCTCGGGCAACAGGTTCGCTTCCAACTTGTCCACCGAGATTGATGGAGTCTTGAAAGTGTCGACCCGCGGTTTGCTGGCGTCCTGCTGCAATACTTTGACGACCGCGACACGGAAAGCAAAGAGTCCTAATCGTGCAGCTTCACTCACCTCGGCCCGCTCATTTGTGCGCAGCTTAAATACTGCCAATTGCCGATCGCCGGCGTCATAAAACTCGCCCGCCCCGATCATCACTGTCAGGCTCCAGAGATCGCCAATCTGTTCGGCGTGCACCGCAATTTTGGAAAGGATGGGTTGGCCTGAACTATCCGGCAAGTATTTGTCTGATCTTCCCAGCGCGTACAGTAACGACCCACGGTTAGCCGGCCCGTTTATGGGCGCAAAGAAGCACCCATCGGGAGTGTGGAATTCAATATTGTATTCCGGCCGGATGGGCGGGCGCTCTCCTTGTTGGCCGGCCAACGTCGTGGTGGCAGCAGCGCACCCCAGCGCCCAACCCAGCCCAAGCATGACACTCCGGGTAAAGCGAAGGCAAAACATGTCCCGTGCTCCTTTCCATTTATCTGGGGCGAGATTAGTAACGTCCTGAAATGGCTGGCAAACTTTTACTCCAAACAGGCTGCGATCACAATGCTTCCCAGACTGGGGCCTGGTTGCAGCTGGGTCCAGCGGGCTGAGTTTTCAGCCGCCACCCGCTACATCTTTATCTTCTGAAAGTAACGCAACCTTTGGCTTCGCTGTTCGTTTGTTAATTGAAACGCTAACGGGCATAATCTGGCGTCACCCCGGCTCACAACGTTAGAACCGCCTGGTATTTCCTGGAGGACTCAATGATAACTCGCACTCACACTCTCACACGGCTCATGCTTGTGTTCGCAGCGATCGTCTCTGCGCTTTGCGTGATTGGCGCGCGACAGCAGGCCGCGAACACCTTCGTTCAGCTTCCCGCCCTCACTCAGCAGATGCCCGTCGATCCGCAAATCACCATGGGTAAGTTTGCGAACGGGATGAGCTACTACATCCGCGCCAACAAGAAACCCGAAAAGCGCGCGGAACTCCGCCTGGTCGTCAAAGCCGGGTCCATTCTGGAAGACGACGACCAGCAGGGGCTGGCCCATCTGGTCGAGCACATGGCCTTCAATGGCACGCAGCACTTTCCCAAGCATGATCTCATCGAATTCATCGAGTCACTAGGCATGCGCTTTGGAGCAGACTTGAACGCCTACACGAGCTTTGACGAAACCGTCTACATGCTTCAGGTTCCCACCGATAAGCCTGAGACCATGGATCGCGCGTTGCTGATCCTCGAAGACTGGGCCCACAACATCACTTTCGATCAGGCGGAAATCGACAAAGAACGCGGAGTCGTGATGGAGGAATGGCGCTTGGGCCGTGGCGCCGGCTCGCGAACGCGGGACAAGATATTTCCCGTCATGTTTAAGGGGTCGCGGTATGCCGATCGGCTGCCGATTGGCAAGCCGGAAATTATTCAGGGTGGCAAGCCGGAGCGACTGAAGAAGTTTTATACCGACTGGTACCGGCCCGATCTGATGGCCGTGATTGCCGTGGGGGATTTTGACAAGGCCGCGATCGAAAAGATGGTCACGGCACACTTCGCCCATATTCCGGCGGCGACTAAACCCCGTCCGCGGCCCACCTACGACATCCCGGACCATCCGGGCACGGTGTACGCGATCGCCACTGATAAAGAAACGACGAACACCTCGGTGGAAGTGGATAACATCCTTCCGGCGCGGGAGCAGGGATCCGTCGGTGCGTACCGGCAGAAGACTGTTGACGGTCTTTTTTCCGGCATGCTCTCCGCTCGGTTTTCCGAACTGGCGCAGAAGCCCGACGCCCCTTTCATCTTTGCCGGCGGCGGGCGCGGTCGTTTCCTGGCGCGCACCAAGGAAAGCGCTACGCTCTTCGCTTTGGTGAAGGAGGATGGAGTCGAGCGCAGCCTGGACATGTTGCTCGGCGAAGCGGAACGGGTTTCGCGCTTTGGATTCACCACCACGGAACTGGACCGGCAAAAACAAAGTGTGCTGGTGAACTACCAGCGCTTGGCGGCGGAAAAGGAAAACACGCTGGCCTCGAACCGGGCCAACGAGTACGTGCGGAATTTTCTCCAGAATGAGAGCCTGCCGAGCGCCGACGACGAATACGCGCTGCATCAGCGCTTCCTGCCGGAGATAACGCTCGGCGAGATCAACAAGATCGCGAAGGAATGGTTTCCCGGAGGCAATCGCCTGGTCGTTATCAGCGCTCCCGAGAAGAGCGGTCTGGTAATGCCGGATGAAGCGAAGCTGGCGGCCGTCATCAAAGAGGTGGCGACAAAGGATCTGAAGCCGTACGTAGATACGCTCGGCACGGCGGCGCTGCTCGAATCACCTCCAGCGCCCGGCACCGTCACTAAAACCACGACGAGAGAAGCCAGCGGTATTACGGAGTGGGATCTGTCCAACGGCGTGAAGGTCGTACTCAAGCCAACGACGTTCAAGGCGGATGAAATCTTGTTTCGCGCCACCAGTCCCGGGGGCACGTCGCTCGCGAGCGACAAGGACTACATTCCGGCCAGCACCGCGACGCAAGTCATCACAGCCGGCGGCGTAGGCAAGTTCAACGCGGTCGATTTGCAGAAGTACATGATGGGAAAAAATGCATCAGCAGGTCCCTATATCCGGGAACTCGAAGAGGGATTGAACGGCACCAGCTCACGTAAAGATCTGGAGACGATGTTCCAGCTCATCTATCTCCGGTTCACGCAGCCAAGAGCCGATGCGACCGCTTTCGGCGTCCAGGCGGCACAGACGAAGTCCTTGTTGGCGAACCAGGCAGCAGCGCCTGATTATGCATTCTTCAACGCGCTCACCTCGGCCCGGTATCAGGATCACCTCAGAAGGCGTTTGGCGACGCCTGCGACAGTTGCCGAGTGGGATCTGGACAAGTCGCTGGCTTTCTATAAGGACCGTTTCGCTGACGCCAGTGACTTTACGTTTGTCTTTGTGGGCAGCTTTGATTTGGAAACGATGAAGCCGCTCGTGGAGCGTTATCTGGCCGCGCTACCGTCGATCCACCGGAAAGAGATGTGGAAGGACGTCGGAGTGCGAGCCCCGTTGGGGATCGTCGAGAAGAAAGTCGAGAAAGGCATCGAGCCCAAGAGCGAGGTGGCGATCGTCTTCAGCGGGCCATTTGAATATGACCAGACGCACCGGGTCGAGATCCGCGCCATGACCGAGGTGCTGCAGACGAGGCTGCTGGAAATCATTCGCGAGGAGTTGGGCGGGACCTACAGCATCACCGCAACCCAGAGTTACCAGAGGATTCCCAATCCCGAATACTCCATAGTGATCGATTTCGGCTGTGCCCCACAACGGACCGACGATCTGATCAAGCGGGTCTTTGAGGAGATTGAAAAGTTGAAAGCGAACGGCCCGACAGAAAAGCAGTTGAACGACGAGAAGGAAATACTGCTGCGAGAGTTTGAGACCAGCATCAAACTAAATAACTATTTGGTCGGGCAGATAACGTTCCGATATCAGAACGGGGATGATCCCGCCGGCATCTGGAAGATTCCGGAGTATTA
>JAWVFI010000189.1:0-29154 GCA_033856235.1 Blastocatellia bacterium
AACATCACCTGGAACAGCGGCGGCTGCGTCAGACTTCGTTCCGGTTGCAGTTCTTCCACCAGGCGTTCGAACGGTAGATCCTGATGCGCATAAGCTCCCAGGGAAACATCGCGCACGCGGCGGACCAATTCGCGGAAACTTGGGTTGCCGGAAAGGTCCGTGCGCAGCACCAGGGTGTTGATGAAGTAACCGATCAACCCTTCGGTTTCCGCGCGATTGCGTCCGGCGATTGGCGTGCCCACCACGATATCTTCCTGGCCGGTGTAACGCGCGAGGAGATTTTGGAACGCGGCCAGCAGAGTCATGAAGAGAGTGCCGCCTTCGCTCTGGCCCACAGCTGTCAGTTTTCTGATGAGCTCAGCGGGCAGCACGACTTCCTCGCGCGCGCCTTCGTGGGTAGGGCGCAACGGCCGCGGTCGATCTGTCGGTAGCTGTAGCACGCGCGGGGCGCCGGCTAACTGTCGCTTCCAATATTCCAACTGTTGCCCGAGCACTTCACCCTGCAACCAGGCATGCTGCCAGGCCGCAAAGTCCGCGTATTGAATCGGCAAAGGCGTTAGCGGCGAATCTTGTCCGAGAACAAAACTTTCGTACAGCGCAGAGAGTTCACGAAAGAAGACGCCCATGGACCAATCGTCGGAAACTACGTGATGCATCGCCAGCAGCAGGATATGCTCTTCATCATTCAGGCGCACCAGCGTGCCGCGAATCAATGGCCCGGTCGTCATGTCGAACGGGATATGGGCTTCCTGCGTCAGTGTTTGTGCGGTTACAGTCTCGCGCTCACTCGCGGCCACGTCACTGAGATCGATGACCTTCAGCTTCATTTCGCCACGCGCTGAGATTATCTGCACGGGCTCGTCGCCGTCGGCCGCCAGAGTCGTGCGCAACGATTCATGTCGCGCGACGATTTCGTTAAGCGCCTGCTGCAAAGGGTTGACGTGCAACGGCCCTCGGATACGCACGGCACGGTAAATGTTGTAGAGCGCCGTATCCGGATTCAGTTGATTAAGAAACCAGAAGCTCTGCTGGCCGAAAGACAACACCGCCCTGCCGTCGCGGGTCTGGGGTTTGATCGATGGCGCTGATGAGTTATCTCCTGCCACTTGCGACGCGGTAATGCGTTTGCACAGTTCCGAGACTGTAGGCGACTCAAACAGGGCTCGCAGTGGTAATTGCACATCGAACGTTTGCAGCACGCGGGACAGGACCTGGGTAGCCAGCAACGAGTGGCCGCCGAGTTCAAAGAAATTGTCGTCCGCGCCAACTAATTCCAGCCGCAACACTTCGGCCCAAATGTCCGCGAGCAACTGCTCTTCATGAGTGCGGGGCGCGACGAAGGATCCCTTGCTGGTAGCTGCGAAGTCCGGCGCCGGCAAAGCGCGCCGGGCCACCTTGCCGTTGGGCGTCAGTGGCAATGCGTCGAGCCCGACGTACGCCGAAGGCATCATGTAATCGGGAAGTTTCGTTTTCAGGTGTGCGCGCAGTCCGCTATTTAGATCTTCGCCGCTATTTTCTGAAACGAGGTAGGCGACCAGGCGTTTATCGCCGGGCACATCTTCGCGGGCGATCACCACACAATCGCGCACCGATGGATATTCGTTGATGACAGCCTCGATCTCGCCCAACTCAATACGAAAGCCACGCAGCTTTACTTGATCGTCGGCACGGCCAAGGCATTCGATAGTTCCATTAGGGAGATAGCGAGCGAGATCCCCGGTGCGATAAAGACGACCGACCGGATCGGCGCTGAAGGGATCGGGAGTGAACATTTCCGCAGTTAACGCGGGCCGCCCCAGATAACCCCGGGCCAATCCATCGCCGCCAATGTAAAGCTCGCCGGGCGCACCCAACGGGACTGGATTCAGGTTCCGATCCAGAATGAACATTGCGGTGTTCGCAATTGGACGGCCAATGGAAACAGGACCGGCGGTGGAATCGATGTGGTGTACCGCGGACCAGATCGTAGTCTCTGTGGGACCGTACATGTTCCAGAGCGCGTCGCTCTTCGCCAGCAATTGATTTGCCAATTCGCGCGAGAGGGCCTCGCCGCCGCACAGGATTCGCAAACGATCATTACCGGGCCATCCGGCATCCAGCAGCATGCGCCATGTCGCCGGGGTTGCCTGCATCACGGTTGTGCCCGAGCTCTTCAGGAGTTGTTGCAACTGTAATCCGTCGGACGCAGTTTCGCGGCTGGCGATCACCAGGCGCGCGCCCGTGATTAGCGGCAGATAGAGCTCGAGGGCGGCAATGTCGAACGACAGAGTGGTAACAGAGAGCAGTACATCTTCCTTAGCCAAACCCGGCCGCCGCTGAACGGATTGCAGAAAGTTAGTGAGCGCGCGGTGCTCGATCTGGACTCCCTTTGGCTGTCCGGTCGAGCCTGAGGTGTAAATCACATAGGCCAGATTCTGAGTTGCAGAGTTGTTGACTATTTCTTCGCCGGAGTCCGCCGAGAGGTCGATGGCGTCATCAATACAAACAACCTGCGCCTGATGCGTGGGAAGATCGGGCAGCAACTTAGTTTGTGTCAGCAGGACATCAATTCCGGAATCTTCGATCATGAATTCCAGTCGCTGCCGCGGAAAGGCTGGATCCAGCGGAACGTAGGCGCCGCCGGCCTTCAGGATACCCAGCAGGCCCACGACCATTTCGATCGAGCGCTCAACGAATATGCCCACCAAAGCTTCCGGGCCGACGCCCAATTGCCGCAGACGGTGCGCCAGGGTATTTGCCTTCTGATTCAACTCCGCATAAGTAAGCGTTCGGTCATTGAACTGCACTGCGATCCCGTCCGGAGTGAGAGCTGCTTGTCGTTCGAACAATTCATGGACACAGAGGTCTTCATAGTCAGCCTGTGTGGAATTCCACTCGACCAGCAATTGGGCGCGCTCGGCGTCGCTCAGCATTGAAAGTTCTGAGACGAGCTGTTCCGGCGCCCGGATCATCGCCGCCAATAACGTGGCCATGTGTCCCAACAACCGTGCGATAGCGTCACCGTCGAACCGATTAGCGTCGTAGATCAGACGCAGCGTAAGTTCGGCGCCCGGCATCGCCAGCAGCGTCAACGGGTAATTTGTGCGCGAAACAATCGAACGCGCGTCGGTGAGTTTCAGATCCGATCCAAAGGCCCAAATGGATTCATCGGTGGGATAGTTTTCGAAAACCAGGATGCTGTCGAACAGCGACTGCCCGGGAGGCAGATCGCTCCACTGCTGAACATCCACCAGGCGAGTGTGTTCGAAATCCCGCGCCTCAACCGACTGGGTCTGCAACGACTTTAGCCACGACAGCAGCGATGCATTGCCAGGTATCTGGGCCCGGACCGGCAGCGTGTTGATGAACAGACCTGCGGTGGTTTCAATTCCTTCCAGTTCCGCCGGTCGCACCGACACGGTTGTGCCGAACACGATGTCTTCTTCACCGCTGTAACGGTTCAGCAGCAACGCCCACGCCGCCTGCACCATGGTGTAGGTCGTCAAGCGATGTTGCCGCGCGAATGTTTGCAACGCGCTGGTGACTTCGGGAGTCAGGCCGGCAGTCGCTTCTTCGTAACGTTGTTCCTGATTCACACTGCCGGGAGCGCGATCGATTCCTATCGCGATGGGCGCTCTAAAGCCCTTCAGCGTTTCGCGCCAAAACACTTCGGCTTCGGTCTGATCCTGCTCCTGCAGCCAGGACACGTAGTCGCCAAAGGGCCGGCTGGGCTCAAGTGGCACCTGCTGGCCTCGCGTCAGTCCCTGGTAAACGCTGCAAACCTGTTTCAGCAACAGAGATTGCGACCAGCCATCCAACAGAATGTGATGACTGCTCCAGATGAATTGATAAGACGTATCGGACATCCGGATGAGGATGATGCGCATTAACGGCGGTTGCGCGAAATCGAAACCCTCTTCACGATCTGTTTGAAGAAGCGATTCCAGCCGCGTGTCTTGTTCCTCGGGGGAGAGGTCTCGCCAGTCGTGCTGGAGGAACGGAACGCGTGCTTCGGCGTGAACAACCTGGGTGGGCTGAATCAGGTCTTTCCAAAAGAAAGACGTTCGCAGGATTTTATGATGCCCGACAATCATCTGCCAGGCACGCTCGAACGCCGGCACATCCAGAAAGCCGATCAAACGGCCCATGATTTGCTCGACGTAGATTCCCGATTGCAGCGCGTAGAGCGAGTGAAAGAGCATGCCCTGCTGAATCGGCGACAGCTCAAATAGCGCTTCGACGTTTTCAGTTAGCATTAAGCTTTCCCTCCGCCATCCCTTTTGATTTGCGCCAACACCTTGTTGATATCGTCCTGGCTCAGCCCGGCCCTCCGTGCGCCAGCATGCGGTTCCGCTAACAGGGACGAAGCACGCCGGGTTATCAGCTGGTCATCGATCCTGGGGGTGATGGCTGCCGCGAGGCCGGCAATGGTTTGGAACTGGAAGAGTTGTTTCGGTGTCACCCGCAGGCCCGCTTTAGTGGCGCGCGCCAGAATCTGTGTCCCCAGGATCGAATCGCCCCCGAGGTCAAAGAAATTGTCGTCAATGCCGACATGCTGAAGTTTCAAAACGTCGGCCCAGATATGCGCCAGCGTTTTCTCTACCGGATTGCGGGGCGGTGCAAAGCCCAACTCCAAGTCCGGTCGCTCGCGATCCGGCCGCGGCAGCGCATGGCGATCGAGTTTGCCGTTCAATGTTACCGGCAACGCCTCGAGCATTACGAAAGCGGACGGCATCATGTAATCCGGCAGTTTCGCTTTTAAATAGCTGCGCAGTTTGTTTACCCGTAGTGTTTGGCCGGCGTCCGCTACGACGTAGGCGACCAGGCGTCGCTCGCCAGAAACATCCTCGCGGGCCAGGACGGCACATTCGCGCACGTCTTCGCATTCGACCAAAGCTAGTTCGATCTCTCCCAGTTCGATGCGGTACCCGCGAATCTTGACCTGATGGTCCAATCGTCCGAGAAACTCCAGATTGCCGTCAGCGCGCTGCCGCACCAGGTCGCCGGTCTTATAGATCCGGGCGCCGGGCTCTTCGCTAAAAGGATCGCAAAGAAATCGCTCGGCAGTTAGATCGGGACGGTGCAAGTACCCGCGCGCCACACAATCGCCGCCAATGTAGAGTTCGCCGGTCACGCCCGGCGCCGTTGTTTGTAAATTCTCATCGAGCACGTACAAACGTGTGTTGGCGATGGGGCGGCCGATTGGGGTCGGTCCCTGAGACGCATCTTCGACGCCAACTTCATAAACACAACACCCGACCACTGTTTCGGTTGGCCCATACTCGTTGATTAGCCGCGTACCCGGCGCGTGGCGGCGCCATGACGCAAGCGCTTCCATCGTTAGCGCTTCCCCGCCAATAACCAAAGCCCGGGTTTTGTCCGAAAGTTCCGCAGGTTTAAGTGTGGCCCCCAGGGCCTGCAGATGAGTCGGTGTAAGTTTCAGCAGACTAAAGTTGCCCGCCTCTGCAAAGACCTGAATTAGATCTTCCACACCGCCATCGGGCGACACCAGCTGAATGCTTTGTCCGGTCAGTAAAGGCGTGAAGAGGCTGGTGATGCTGAGGTCGAAAGCGATCGACGAATGCACCGGGGCGCCAGAGCCGTTCGCCACGTCGTACTCTTTGATGGCCCAACTGAGATAGTTGACCAGGCCGCGATGTGGAATCATTACGCCTTTCGGCTTTCCAGTTGACCCCGAAGTATAAATGACGTACGCGAGATTCTCCGGAGTCGATGTCTGAACTGGATTCTCCGAACTCTCATCAACCAACAGGTTGTGATCATCGAGGCACAGAGAAGTCACGTTCGGCCGGGGCAGGGTCTGCTGCAGCTGCTGTTGAGTTAGTAGCACCGCGATCCCGGAATCTGCGATCATATACGCAAGCTGTTCGCGGGGATAAGCGGGATCGAGCGGCACGTAGGCTGCTCCAGCTTTCCAAACTCCCAACATTGCGACCATCATTTCTGACGAGCGCTCAAGGTAAATTCCGACTAAAAATTCCGGACCCACACCCACGGCGCGGAGCCGGTGGGCCAATTGGTTTGCCCGGCGATTCAACTCCCGGTAAGTAACCGTCTGGCCGGCAACGCGGATCGCTACTGCGTCCGGCGTGCGTTCGACCTGCGCCTCGAAGAGCTGATGAGCGCATTTGTCGCGCGGATAAGCGACGGTCGTGGCATTGAAGTCGGGGAATGCAGCCGGCGTGATGGATGCTGACAAAACCGGCGCAGGAGCTTTTGGCGCAGGTAACCCTGCGAGGGTTGCGATCCCGCCTTTGGCATTCGGAGCGGCGGAGTTTTCCAATACCTGGGCCAATTCCGCTACGGTTTGATGCTTGAACAAATGCTTCGGGGTCAGGCGCAGGCCCGCCTGACGCGCGCGGGCGATAATCTGCGCGCTCAGAATTGAGTCGCCGCCCAGATCGAAGAAGTTGTCATTGACGCTAATCCGATCCAGCTTCAATACCTCCGACCAAATCTTTGCCAGGCTCTCTTCCGCCGGAGTGCTTGCGGCAACAAAGCCGTCATCAGTCTCGTCGCGATCGCGTTCGGGCGTCGGCAATGCCTGGCGATCGACCTTGCCGTTGGGTAAGCGCGGCAGCGTTTCCATCACCACGAAAGCTGCCGGCCACAGATAGTCCGGAAGTTTGGCCTGCATCTGTTTACGCAGATCGCCGGCGTTGAGCAGCGCTTCCGGCAGCGCCGGAATAACAAAGGGAACGGTCTGGTTTTGGCCCCGTGCGGCCGGTCTGCCGGCTTGTGGGCGTACGGCGAAAACGTTGTAGAGGCTGGAGCCCTTCAGATACTCATCCTGCTCCGCCACCACCTTGAATCCATGGCGCTCGAGCAATGTCGTCAGGCGCAGCAGATTGCCGTTGACGTCATGGGCTTCGATGACTACCTGTTTGATCCGGGGCCAATCCTGATCGACTATTCCTGCGAGGACATCCAATTCGCTTTTCTCGACGTCGATCTTCAGAAGATCAATGCGCTCCACGTTGTGTTCGCGAATGACTTCGGAAAGCGTTTTCAGTTCACACGTTACCTTTATGCCCTGCACGCGCTCGCGGACCATTTGATCCAGGTAACCACTAGCGGCATCGCCACTGCTGGCAGTGCCGGTTGTATTGGCGATGATGGAGCGCAGCACTTCGCGTTCGTCCTCGCTATCGGCATAACGGCCGGATTGGCTGGACGAGTTGGGATAGAAAGTGAACTCAGCGATGCCAGGCTCTTCCGCCAGACCACAGTGAAAGAGTTTTGCGCCTTCACAATAAAGCGAGGCATTGATTGCGAGGGCTTCGTAGATCGAGGGAATAGGTTCGAAGGCAAATACGGAAACGTCGCGCCGCACTTGCTGCGCGAATAGGGCGAACATGCCGATATTGGCGCCCACGTCAAAGACGATGTCACCATCATTAAGGGTAATGCCGTGATGAAAATTTGTCTGGTCCAGAAATATCTGCTGGTAGAAGAAATCTGTCTCGTGCTTGTTTTGTTGCGCGACCGCCATGTTGTTCGGCAGGACGTAGCGCGCGCGTCCGGAAATGACGGGAGCCTTACCGCGCTCAGGCACCACATAAGCGATCAAGCGGGCGTCGCCGGAATCGTCTTTGCGCGCTACGACAATCGCATCATTCACCCCGGGCAGTTGACGCAGGACGGACTCCACCTCGCCGGGTTCAACACGATGGCCGCGGATCTTGACCTGATTGTCCATGCGGCCCAGAAACTGAATGGAACCGTCAGATCCCACGCGTCCCAGATCACCTGTCTTGTAGAGGTGCGCTCCGGGAGTTTCACTAAAATGATCCGGCACGAATTTCGCTGCGGTCAGCCCTTCATGGTTCAGGTATCCGCGGCCAATACCCGGACCGCCGATGTGCACTTCTCCGGGAACCCCCGGCGGCACCGGCTGCAAATTTGAATCCAGCAAATGGATTTGAGTATGAGGAATTGCCTGGCCGATGGGCATCACGCGCACACCGTCTTCGTACAAACGCGGAATGGGATAGGTGGCTACGATGCCTGCGGTTTCAGTTTGCCCGAACATGTTTACCAGGCGCGCGCCGTGACGAAATTCGAACATCCAATGCCGTGGCAGGTCAGAAGGAAGCGGCTCACTGGCGGAGAGAATCAAACGCAGGTTATTTGCAAGCAAAGACTCCCGCTCAGCGCTAGCGAGGCTGGAGAGCGATTGAATGCAACTGCGCCAATACGAGGGCACGATATCGATGACCGTAACAGCCTGTTGCTGTATCAACTCAAACAGCGCTAGAGGATCGTGAATCTGTTCCGCCGTGGCAATGACGACCGTTGCCCCAAGCGAAAGAGGCAACATCAATTGCCGGACTGACGATGAGAACGAAATGGATGCTGTGTGCAAATACGAATCGGCGGCGTTTATTCCGATGGGCACGCGCAACGACTGTACGTAGTGACCCAGATTGCCGTGCGTTATGACGACCCCCTTTGGCTGTCCAGTCGAGCCGGAGGTGTAAATCACATATGCGAGATGTTCCGCCGCGGCGCTCGCGGTTAGATTTGCATCACTGCCTTGAGAGATGTTGGACCAATCTTTGTCGATCAGTACTACTCGACCATCCTGCGCTGGCAGGACTCGTTGAAGATCCCCGGTCGTGATAACGATGCGTGGTTTTGCGTCCGCGATCATGAAGGCAAGTCGATCTCCCGGATAACCGGGATCAAGGGGCAGGTAGCCGCCGCCGGCTTTAAGTACCGCCAATATGCCGACTACTACGTCCAGCGACCGCTCCAGACAAATTGCGACCAGAACCTCCGGGCCGACGCCCAGTGTTTGCAGGTGACGAGCGAGCTGATTGGCACACTGGTTCAACTCTGCATAAGTCAATTGTTGGCCATCGCAGACTACCGCGGTCCGGCGTGGCGCATTGAGCACCATTTCCTGAAACAGATCCAGGGCGAGTTTGCCGGGCTGGTAACTGTTTATCGGCGCCTCAGGTTCATTTGCGGTTTTCAGCACGAGCCGGGCAACCAGGTCGTTGTTCGCTGCGTTTCCAGTTTCGATCGTCGATTCATGTTGCATGTATTTTTACGTAGGACAGGCACTTCAGCCTGTCGTTGTCCTGGTTCAAATCGGACAGGCAAGAATGCCTGTCCTACAGATCAAACCTTTACTGAGAAAGGCTCAGCCATTCCCACCACCACTTTGCGCTTGCCGGTGAAAGGCATCCGGCCATGAGCAGCAAGCATGTTGTCCAGCATCAGAATGTCGCCGGGTTGCCACGGAAAGCAGATCGCTTCCTGCTCATAGATTTTTGTTATCTCATCCAACACCTCGGCGTCGATGGGCACGCCGTCGCCGTAATAGACATTACGCGGGAGATCTTCTTCATCGAAAACGGTCAGCAAGGCTTCCCGCACGGCAACCGGCAAACGGGAGATGTGGAATAGTTGCGCCTGATTGAACCAAACCATCTGTCCGGTGCGGGGATGGGTTGCGACTGCCTGGCACAACTGCCGCGTGCGCAGACAATCGTCGTCGCGCCATTCAAAGTCCATGCCGACCGAGCGGCAATAGTTTTCCACTTCCGCCTTGTTTTCGGTTTGAAAAACGTCTTCCCAGGAAAGATCCAGACCGCTGCCGTAATTTCGTACATACATCAAACCGTGGCGGCAGAAGCGTTCTTTAATCTCCGCGGGGATCAATTCATAAATCCGGCGGCTGTCGGCAATCGGCGTTTCGCCTCCGGTCGCAGCGCACAGTTGGCTGAAGAACCAGATCTTCATCGGCCAGTTGCGCGAGTACGCATTCTCGTTATGCAGCGGGATCGACTCCGGCGCGGGATATTCCGTGGATGTGAAAATCTTGCCGCTTACCTGCGTGCGCGGCGTGGAGCGGTATGAGTAGTCGAGCAACTCTCCCCAAACGGTAGTAACCAGGCGTTCGAATTCGGTAACCGACGCGATGGTGAAATCGCGAAACAGAATACCGCCGTGTTCCAGTAATTTACTTTCGAGAAAAGGCCGGTGCTCGACGGCCCAGGAAATCAGATCGATTCCCGCGACGGCCGGCCGCACTAAGAGCGGCAGCGAATTGCCGCCAGGCAACAGACCCGTGGTAACCGCGGCCTCGCCCACCCGGGCAAGATTGCAGATATTCTCGGGCTGAGAGCCCGGACGCAGAACGACTGAGTTTTCCATCTACTCACTAAAACTTCTAATAGGGTCGCCATCGTGAATTTCGATTGACGGAAGGCCCACCGTAAAGCGGGGTCATCACCTGGGCTGGATGCTGGAGCGCTCCCACCCGGTCGGGCTTCCGGTACTGAGGATCAATGAACGGTCGCGGGCCATTGGAAAGCCCGCTCGTAGATGTTGCGCGACAGCAACCGCGCCCCGGTGGAAACTTCCTCGGCGCAGGATGCGGGTGCTACTGAACTGAGAAACTGCAGAATGCGAAAGGTGAAGACTGTGCGATCGAACTTTTCCGCATGCTGTCTAATTGCGCGCGGATTCCAGAAACAAGTTTCGAACTGTTCGATCGCCCCGGCCAGCGAAGCGCTGGTCTGTTCGTTGAAGAAAAGTCCGGTCACGCCCTCAACTACGGTTTCAATTGCCCCACCGGCGTTGTAAGCGATCACCGGTCGTCCGGCGGCGTTCACTTCCAGGGGCGACATGCCGAAGTCTTCTTCGCCGGGAAACAACAAAGCGCGACAGCGGCTGGCGTATCGATTTACGACGGCGTCCGGTTGCCTTCCCATAAACTGTGTTAGCGGTCCGGCAAATTTTTCCAGACGCTTCCGGTCGGGCCCATCGCCGATAATCACCAGCGGTCGTCCCAGCCGATTGCAAGCCTCGATAGCTAGATCGATTCGCTTGTAGGGCATGAGGCGCGCCAGCACCAGGTAATAGTCATCCAACTCATCCGAAGGCGAGAACCGATCAGTGTCTATTGGCGGCGGGATAACTGTTGAGTCACGCCCGTAGATTTTCTTAATTCGTCGCGCCACCACTCGCGAGTTGGCAATGTAATAATCCGGCTGCCGTGAGGCGCGCAGATCCCAACGCTTCAATCCTGACAACAAGAGCGGCAATACGGCCCGCGCAGCGCGGCCAAAGCCCTCGCGCGCCGCGTAATCTTCATAGCGCCAAACCCATCTCATCGGCGTGTGGCAATAGCAAATGTGAATCGCGTTGCGGCGGCGATGCACGCCCTTGGCATAGCCCGAACTGCTGCTGACTATCAAGTCATACTGGGAAAGATCCAGACTCTCAACGGCCCAGGGATAAAACATGAAGTAATGCCGAAAGCGTTTTTCCATTGCCGGTAGATGCTGCAATAGAGAGGTCCGCACATCGGCCGCTCTCAGGCCGTGAGGCAAACGATGCGGCAGAGCAACTGTGGTGAACATCGGCGCCGAGGGAAATGAATCGTGCAACACTTCGGCGACGCGTTCGGCGCCGCCCATCTGAATGAAATAGTCATGAACTAATGCGACCTTGGACATTATTTACCTCGGGGAATGGTTCAGGCGCGTTCGCCAACTTCATGAGCGCGCGGTACAGCAACGTCTGTTCGCACATTTAGGATCTGTCGATAAAAATTGTGTATGTCCCGGATGTAACGTTCCGCAGAATAGTGGGCGGTCACCTCCCGGCGGCCTGCCTTTGCGAGATTCTGTCTGAGTCGCGGATCGCCCAGCAGAGTGGCTATTCCTTCTGCCAGCGCATGGTCGTTGCGGGCGGGAACCAGCCAACCGTTCTCGCGATGAGTAATCATTTCGGGGGTGCCGCCAACTGCGGTAGCTACGACTGCGATTTCACTGGCCAGGCCTTCCAACACCACCAAGGCAAACGGTTCTTCCCAGGAGTTCACAACTAAAACATCCAGGGACTGCATGACAGCGGAGATATCTTTGCGGGCGCCGGTAAAGCTAATCCGTTCGTAGATGCCAAGAGCTGAGGTCGCTTCGGCGAGTGATTGTTTGTAGTCATGGTCGTGATTGAAGAGTGGCTCTCCAACTATCAGCAACGCCGCATCGGGAAATTGTTTGAGCACTTGCGCAAACGCGTGGATGACGCCGAGCTGCCCTTTACGTTGGGTCAACTGGCCGACGATCCCCACCAGCGGTTGTGGGTCGTTCAGGCCAAACTCTTTGCGGATCGCCTCGCGATCTTCGGGAGACTGACGAAAGCGAGTCAGATCCACGGCGTTGCGGACCACGTTGACGGGATTTCCCGTTCCGGCCGAGCGCGAGAAAGAAGGGTTGAAACGATTGGCCACAGCCTGGGACACAGCCAGTACGTGGGTGCGCGCCGAAAGGAAGGTGACGAGGCGAATGGCAAAACTGAACGGGTGACGCGGCAAAATGTCGTGCGCGTGCCAGATGACCGGAACATCAAGCCCGGCAGTCGCGAAGGTCATAACCAGCCCGGCGCGAATGCTGTTGGCGTGAATGATGTCCGGCTGGATTTTGACCACGCGGTTGCGGACCTCGCGAATTACTCGCGCAAACGAAGCGACGTAGCGCAAGACCAGATCGGCGCGCCAAGTGAAGCGCGCTGTTAAGGGAGCTACCGTTTCGCACGGAACGTCCAAACTATTTGCCAGATCCGCCATCGGCCCGGCCGGGCACACCACGACAGGATTGAACTGTTCGCGGTTCATCCGCGTCAGAATCATCGCCAGCACGCGCTCGGCGCCGCTTACCTGGGCCGTATGGTTGTAAAAAAGAATCTTCAAATTTCCGCTCCCACAGGAGTCTCATCTACTTCGGCTTGGGCTGCTTGCCGCGCGCGCAATTCTTCCGCGCTAATCCATCCAATGAGCAACCAGGCAACCGGCGCTACCGAATAGAGCGTGAACGTCAGGCCAAAAAAAGTATTGAGAATGATCGCCGGCACCATGGCTGCCACAATCCGGGCCACCGCCGCTTCCTGAGTTCCCCACTGCGCCCGCCGGGCCGCGCGTAGCGAGAGCGACAGCGCGCGCGCGAGAATCCAAATGAACAGCAGCACCGCGGGAATGCCGCAAGCGATCGCCAGTACAATTATGAAACTATCAATCGGAGGCAGATCCGAGGTGGTGTTGAATTTCATTTCGCTGAGGGTACCGGCGCCCAGTCCCGCACCCAACGGTCTTGCGGGAACAACTTTGGTGGCCAGATACGCCCAGTTCTCCAAACGAATTTGCATGCTGTCTTCGCCGGCGGGATTCAGGGTCCCGCGCGTCGTGTGGGAAACGAGGGTGCCGACTTTCTCGTTCTCGTTCTTGCTCCACATCTCGTCCTCAGAAGGGGCCTTTGCCAGAAACACGATCAGCAGAACTGGCAGCAGCAGGATGGACACGCGCAGGATGGCGCCGCGCAAATCTTTTGCTCCGAGCAACAACAACACCGCAAAGCCCAGGGCGAAGCCAAAAACTGCAGTCCGCTGGCCAGTGAGCAGCAGCACACCCGCCAGACTCGCTCCGGCCACATACCATCCTGCCCGTCGCCAAACTCGCGTTGCCGCCGCGCCAAAGCCGAAGGCGATGATCGCGCCCAGCTCGATATAGCGGCCCCACTCTTCGGCGCTACTGAAACTGGCGAGAGCGCGCTGCACGTGACCCACCGCGATCGAGTCATAAAATTCGGTGTTATCCAGCCAGTACTGTTCGAAAGCCGGATAACCAAAAGCCAATTGATAAATCCCATACAACGAGGCCAGCAGGCCGACGACCACCATCAAGCGCAGCGCCGCTCGCATGAAGTTCATCTGCACTTCCTGGCCAAAGTAGAACCAGAACAAAGGCACCAGCATGAACAGAGCCCCGGTCAAGCCGATGAACAAACCACCCTGCAATGGATTGATTACCTGCAGCAGAAAGATCAGCCCGAGCAATGAGACGGGGCCGGCAAGCGGACTCTGGCGGAAGACGTTCAATCCGTGCTTTCTCAAAACCACGGCGACCGCAAAAAGCGTGACGATCGGGGTCAGAATGTGAATCGGATCGGTGGTCGTGTAATCAACTACCAGGTATTGAGCGCGCCGCAGAAGTCCGCGGAATGGTTCAAAGATCATCATCGCCAGCAGTCCGGCTTCCAGGCTGGCCACCAGAGGCAATGCCATCAGCCACAACAGACCGCCCAGCAACCATGTTCGCAGCGCCTGCCCGCCGCTGGTGATGGCCCACACTGTAAAACCAGAAACCGCTGTGACCGGCAGCACCCACAGCAATGGCGAGCGGCGCGGAACTGATGACTCCGGCACGACAGCGATATTGATGTGACTGCTCAGTTGCATTGGCGGTTATATTTCCTGCTTCTGGATTTTGGGGAACCCCACGCGAAGAAGTGATGCCAGACGCAGCAGGGGAATGTCCTGACGCCGCGGGCGCAGCCACTCCCACAACCCAATGTTTTGTTTGGAGACCAGCCAGTAAAGAGCGACGACAAACATCACGCTGTAGCCCGCCAACGAGGCGATAGCGGCGCCCGTGATTCCCATTCGCGGCAGTAACACCAGCAGCCCGATCACAGTGATTAGGGCCGAGGCCAACCGGGCTAGCGTGCTCAGTCCGGGGTGGCCCAATCCTTTCAAGCCGCTAATGGCGATCGAGCCGGCGCTCCAAACAGTTGCGGCCACCAGGAGCCAGCGCAAAGCCGGCGCTGCCGGCAGAAAGCTTTCTCCAAAGACCTTGCGCAGAATGAAGGGCGCGGCAATTAGAAGCGGAACCAACAGGATGATGTGCGAGTAGATTGTCAGACGCAGACTTCGTCCCAGTATCTTTTCGCTGCGGTCGCCGGTTTGCGACGTGGCGGCGACTTCCGGGAGCAAGGCCTCCGATAACGCGCCGGCCGCCATCGTGGTCATCTCTGAAAGCCGGACAGCGATTACATAAAGACCGATGGCGACATTGGAAGCGATGGCGCCGAGCATTAACTGATCCAAACGCAGGGTGGTGAAATCCGAAACGATCCCGGCGTAGTCACGCAGTCCGTAGCGCATCGAGTGTCGCCAGTTGCTCCAGCTCGGCTGCCAGGAGGGACTTAGCTGCCGGCGTACCGCGTAGAGCGACAGCAACATGGCGCTGGTTTGGGACACGATCATCGTCAGGGCGGCGCTTTCCACTGTGAAGCGATGCGTTACCCACAGACCCAAAAATCCCAGGGCTTGGACGCCAAAGAAAAGTGCCCGGGCTGCGCCGGACCATCCGAAGCGTCGCGATCCTTCCAGCAGTCCTAGCATCAGATCCATCAACAGGGCCGCCGGAATATTTATCAGGTAGAGCCGCAGCAGAATCATGACTTCCGGACTACGCTGGCCCACGAGGTGAGGCACAACTAACTCTGCGAGAGCCAGAGCTGTGCCGCCGGCAACCAGGGCGTAAATGATGGCGTTCGAAAAAAGATGCGAAGCCCGCGCGGGCTCGCGAGCCATCCAGTAACGATGTGCCTGCGGCAGGCCAAGTCCGGCCAGCAAGGCAATGACCGGCGGCCAGAGCACGACTACGAGCAGATCGCCCCGTCCCGCCGGGCCCAGCGCCCATGCGCCCAACAGGCTGGTGACTACTCCGGAGAGCAGTATCAGCAGGTTGACGCTGAAGATAAGTTTGACGTTGCGCCCTATCATTTTTGAGAGTCCCACAAACTTGAGTTTGTCGTTACCGCCGCTAACATTTGTTTAGGGTCGAGCTACTGCGTTACCAGGTTGCAGGGGTGCAGCTTTCCGACTAGAACGACAAACTGAAGTTCGTCGGACAAGTGTTTTAACTTGCGCCCTTCGCAAACAGGATTGCCGGAATAGTGCGCAGCAGGATTCGGCAATCCAACACCAGTGACCACTGATCGATGTATTCCAGATCCAGTTGCATCCATTCATCGAAGGACAAATTACTGCGACCGGATACTTGCCACAGGCAGGTCAGGCCCGGCTTTACGCTAAAGCGGCGCTTCTGCCATGTTTCCTCGAGCAGCAGCGCATCGCGAATCGACAACGGACGCGGGCCCACTGTGCTCATGTCGCCCATCAACACGTTCAGGAGCTGGGGTAACTCATCGAAACTGGTTTTGCGCAGCCAACGTCCGACGCGTGTGACGCGCGGGTCTTTGCGGATTTTGAAGATCGGGCCCTGCTTCTCGTTCAGGTGCTCAATGTCTTTCATGCGGGCCTCAGCATCGATTTGCATGGTGCGAAACTTGAACATGCGAAAGCGGCGCTTGTTGAAACCCATGCGTTCCTGAACAAACAAGATAGGCCCGCGCGAATCGAGCTTGATGGCGATCGCCGCGATCACAAAAAGCGGCAGCAATAGCACCAGGGACGCGGCGGCAATCAACAGGTCGAGCAGCCGCTTGAATTCGGTGCGCCAACTGAGCGTCGGCGTGCTGTAGAGTGAAACCAGAGGGATGCCCTGAAACTCAGCGGGGTGATATCGCGCCAGGCGGTGGGGAAAGACATCGGACAGCAGGTGGACGACAATCCCCTGCTCTTCAAGCAATGCCACCACAGCTTCGATCTGCGAATACTGGGATTTGATCGGAAGGGCAATCGCAACTTCATCAATCACGGTGCCGGCGACGATAGCGTGCAGGTCCTCAATGCTGCCCAGACATGAGGCGCCGGCCAGCGTGTTCTGCCGGTAGACTGCGTCGCTTTCCACGTAACCGATTAATTTGTAGCCGAGATCCTGACGCCGGTTGACTCGCAACGCGAACTCTTCCGCGCGCGCGCCGCCACCAACTATTAGAAGTGATTTAGTGTTCAGGCCCCGGCGCCGCAGCCGGCGCAGGTTGAGGCGCAAACCCAGCCGCATCCCGGCAACCAGGGCAAAACTAATAAAGGCAAAAGCGGCCACCGTCCGCGAGTTGATGGTGGGCCAGCGTCCCATGTGGGCGCCTGCCAGTAGCGCCACTGACGAGATCCCGACCGCGCGAGCCACCTCTTTCGATTCTTCGTAGATGGTGCTCAGCCGGTGCGAGAGGTATAGACCCTGCACGCCAAACGAAACGTGCCAGATGATCAGTAGCGTAAACCCCAGCAGGGCATTGCCGACTTTTATGCGTTGGGAAAGGTAATCAAAAGCGAATCCCGGGTCATGCGACGGGGCGTAGTAGTAAACGACAGCGATAGCCAGGGACACCAGGACGAGCGAGAGATCGCTTACTTTCAGGAAGAAATTCGATAGTTGGCCGTGGCGCGCTGTCATGATTTGCTCTTAAGAAATGCGCTGAAAACCCTCTGAAGAACCTTGCGCCTTTGCCTTTAACTTTTAGCGCCTTTGCGTGAAGCCATTCCCGCAAAGGCGCAAAGACCCGATCACCCGGAGGGCGCAGAGCCTCTCCTCATTCATAGATACTCAACCTGGCCACTGCAGTTAGAAGCGTATCGGACTCATAAAAGCGGCAACACTTGCTAGTTTCATGAAGCGTTCAATCTTGCTAATCGTGTCTCTGGGCACGAGCAGCATGTCGCCGGCCTGCAAAGTCAGATCGTTTTCCAGGTCGCTGGTGCGCCTGATTTTTTTCAGGTTCAGGACCTTAACTTCGGCAATGTCGGAGTTGATCCTGCGAAAGACCAGAATCTGCGATGAACGGGCGCTCTCCTTGAACCCTCCCGCCAGCATGATTGCCTGAATCGCTGTTATGCGTTCCCGCATTTCGATCTTGCCGGGTTGGACCACTTCGCCGGCCACCACAAAATATGGCTTCTGAAATTCTTTCAGGATCACGATGGCTTCCGGTTCCTGCAACCGCTCGCCGGCTTTCTGCAGAATTAACTGCCGAACCTGTTCGACATTTTTGCCGGAGACTTTGACGTCGCCCCCGACCTGCAGGGAAACATAGCCATCCGGTTGGACCGTGATGGTCTGATTAAATTCGGGGGAGTAACGGTATTGCACCTCCAGCACGTCGCCCGGTTGCACCAGGTAGCGCTGTTCTTGCGGCGTCCTCAGCGTGGGACGCTGTAACTGGGCGGTGGCTGCGGCGCAGGCGCTAAGCAGGATCAGGGCAATCAAGACGGGACGATGTAGTTTCATATCAATTTTTTCGTTAGAGACGCTTGTACAACCACTCCGGCACGGGATAACGGCGCTTGTTCAAAATGATTCCCAGGAAATTTCCTTTAGCCATTTCGATGGTGCGCTGCGCATTCTTTATCTCATCCCGACGGGTGCGGCCCGCTTCCACCACTACCACCACTCCATCAACGGTCGCTGCCAGCACTGCGGCTTCGGAAGAAACCTTTAGGGAGCGGCAATCGATCAGGATGTTTGGGAAAGTCAGGCGCAGTGCTTCAATGCGGTCGAGGCCAAACTCGGATTCATCTTCCAGCCTCGTCACTTTGTTGCGCGGCTGGCCATTTCCATTTCCGTTGCTCTTGCCGTTGCCGTTTTTTTCCACACCCAGAACCCAGAGGTTGTCGATGTTGGTGCGCGTGCAGCACTCCGGCATGCGAATGTAGTCAGCGACTCGCAGTGTTTGCAGCCGTTCCGCTGAAATGATCAACGTGCGGCGCTCGCTATGCTTTGCCAGTTCCACTGCAAAGGACTGGATGACGTGCGTCACACCTTCCTGCGGAGCAGCGGAAGTGAACGCCAGAACGGCGCCTTCACTTTGTTTTTGCAGGCCGGTCTGAAAACTCGTCAGCAACAGTTGCAGGTTGTGGCGTCGTGAACTGCGGGGGTTTGGTCCGCCGTTAAAGACTTGGGTATTTGTCAGAATTTCTGCGGGTTGCACGGTTCTCACCTCTTGCTCAGTTCTTGAATACCCGGTTCTCGAGTAACAGAGCCCTGGACGGTCAGGCCTCTGCCTTAGCCGGCCTCGACCACAGTCTTATTCGCGACGCCTGACGCCGGCGGCAGCGCTTTGGCCTTACGGCTCAGTAGCCGGCGCCGATCCTTCGGTACCGTCGCCAGCACGGTGATGCCCGTCAGCGCTTCCAGTTGGCGGGGCGTGTGCACCGTGTCGCTGAATAGCTCCGCTGAAAACGCACAGCCCAAGCCCACAAAAGCAGCCAGTAAGACTCCCACCATCAGATTCAGAGGCCGGTTGGGACTGGTCGGGATATGTGCGACTGCCGGAGCTTCGGCGATGGAAACGTTGGTAATTTTCTGCTGGTCCATCTCGTCAGCGATGCGCGCTTCTTCACGCTTCTTGGCATACAGCTGGTAGTTCTCTTCCGCCTCTTTCGTTTGTCGCTGTAGATCGTCGTGTTCGGCAGTGGCGCTCTCCAGCTTTCGCAGTCCGTCCTGGTACTGTTGCAGCTGCGCGGCCAGGGCCGTGCGTCGCGCTTCCGCACCCGCGTGATCCAAACGCGCCCGCGAGAGCTCGGTCTCCAGAATCTGGCGCAAGGGATTAAGGTCGGTGGATTGCTCGGTGGCCGTCTGTTTAGTGGCCCGCTCCATTGCTTCGGAGGTCGTGCGAATCTGCTGATCGACTTCGCGGACAAAACGATCTTCAGGGCGGAACTTGGTCAGCAATTGCGTACGCTTGTTGCGCAGCTCGACGATCATCGTATTTAGGTGCTCAGCTGAATACTGATTCGGCAGAGTTCGGCTTTGCGTAATGACACGCGGGGCCACGGCCGTTAGTTGCTGTTGCACGCGTTGAATGCGATTGGCGGTTTCGCTGACCATCGCCTCAGCTTCCAGCATCTTTGATTTTGCATCGGCGGTCTTCTGCAGCGTCAAGTCTTTTTGCTGGCTCAGCACCACCAGGTTCTTGTCTTGTTGAAAGGCGCTCAAACGCGTTTCCGCGGTGCGCAACTGTTTTTCGTATTCATCGGCGCGGGTTTTGAAGAAGTCGTAAGTGCCGGGCGGACGGTGCAGCTTCAGATGCTTTTCCAGATACAGCGCGCCCACTTTGCTTAACACGGCTGCGGAAAGCTCAGGGGAAGTGGACGAGTAACTAATCGAGATGAAGTTTGCCTTCTTGACCGGCGTTATCGTCAGGTCTTTTGCGAGTTGGTTGACCGCTCTTTCCGTGAGTACCGCTTCGGCCGGGACAGTTCGCGAGAACAGAGAGGAACCAGGCTTATTCAGACCGCATTCCTTAACCACCTGTTCCAGCAAGTCCTTGCTGGTGAGCAGCTCGATCTCAGAATTGATTTGTGCTTCGCCGACTTCGTTTTCCGGCGCCATGCCCGTACCGCCGTTGGTTCGTTCCGGAGTAATGGCGACGTCGACGCGCATGTTCTTAACCAGGATCTTCATGCGCGATTCGTACTTATTTGGCAGCAGGAAAGTGACAGCCGCTGTGGCCAGCGCGATGATCAAAAACGCGGTCACAATCAGTGCCTTGCGGCGAAATAGCACTCCGCTGCCCTCTCGCAGAGAGAGGTTATTCCGGTCGAACCCTCGAATCAGCTCAGTCTTCATAAGTTTTAGCTACGAAGGACTTAAAAGGTGAATAGCGAAGTTATTCCATGGTGGCTGGATTGGCGGGAGGGTGGCACGGGTGCGGAAGCGGTCAACAATATTGAACACCGCTGATTCATAAAAGAGAGGCACCTGGATAACAACACCCGGGGAGGGTGCGTGAAGAGATTTAGCATCGCGGCTTTGCCGCACAGTGCGGAAAGGCTTGCATTTCCGGCACGGATACTAATCCATGTTCGAGGCTACGCCTCTTCTCTTAGTGCGAATCAGTAGGATCTGATGGGGAACCGGAGGTCTTAGAAGGAATGAAGTTTGGTGAGAGGCAAGCGTGAATCAGCGGCGCGCCTGCCTCTCTGTTCTTGCCCTTCGCTCATTAAGTTAGCAAGGGAAGTGTTATGAATTAGAAGTGTGAATCCCCGGACGTTTCCACATTTTGGAGTGCGCCGGCAGAGCGAAGCGGCGACGGCGCTTTGGATCGCTGGTCAGAGCTCTGTGACTCAGAGTTCTTCACATTCTAATCCAAAGCGGTGTCGCCGCTGCGCTCTGCCACCGCACTCCATATAAGATCCTACCGCAGCTGCCTTAACAGCTCATCGTGAAAATACCCCGAAGGAATCGTTCCCTGCTTCATGAACAGGACGTGAAAGGCCTTCGCTGAGAACTTGTCGCCTAGAAGGCCGGCAGCTTCTTTGCGCAGGGCGAATATCTGATCCTTCCCCAGCCGGTAGGTGATTGCCTGGGTGGGCCATTTCGAATAGCGGAAGATGGCACGTTCCGAGCTATTGCAGCTGGCCCGTTTGGCTTCGCTCAATCCGGCGATACTGCACGAGCCAGGTAGGAAGTCACGCACCTGCGAGAAGAGGTCCACCGCTTCGTCATACGACATCAGTCCGGTGTGAATCCCGGTATCGACCCGCACGCGCAGATCGCGATAAAGTTTCCCCTGCAATTGATAGAGGTGTTCTTCGGGAGTATAGAACCCGTCCGGAGCGCCCGGTTGCGGCTCGGCCATCAAAGCCTCGGAGTAAAGCGCCCACCCTTCCGCAGCCACGGAGTCTTCCCACATCGAGGATGAATCTTCCACCGCGCCTGGCGTCAGCCAGCGCACCCCGGCGATGTTCTCGCGATTCTGCGTCATGACTTTGTAGTGCCAGTCATGCCCGGGGAATCCTTCGTGCGCAGCCAGGTCGGCGAGCGCGGCGCGGTTCGCCTCTTTCAAGATCGCCTGATCGTTGTTGCCGGAGGTCGTGACATAGAATCGGCCCACGCCACTATTTTTGAAAGGAGGCGCCGGATAATATGCCGCCCCATCAATTGAAGCTCGCAAAGGTGGCGGCGTCTCAACCACGTCCAATTTGTAGTCAGGTGGAACATCAAAGAGTCCGGTTTTGCGAGCATAATCAACCAGCCGTACGCCGGCTTCCTTGTACCAGTTAACTTCTTCCGCATCCGTTTTAGGATATTCCTTGCTCAGTTCTTCCAGCACCGCCTTGGCAGTTTCTTCAGGGTTGGCGGCCTTGATGTTGCGCTTCGCGGCGATTTCTCCCGCCACCTTGATCATCTCCTGCTGGGTGGCTTGGACGATGGGCCAGGCCTCTTCATATAACTGGGCCGCCGTTTTATCCATGCGCAGGTTGTTCTGCAAAGCCCAGTTGTATTCGCCCGTTCCCATGGCGAAGTGATCGTTGCGAAACTCAGCCTTAACGCCGTCGTGCGCATTTTTGGCCCCCGCGTCATCGAAAAAGGTCTTCGCCACAAAGTCATGCAACCCGCGATAAGCAGTCGCTGCGGCCTTCGATGCTTCGTTCAACTGTTTAAGCAATTCATCGCGCTGCGCTCCGGCGGCGATATTTTTGGCAGCCTCTTCGGGAAGCTTCTTTTCAAAATATTCAGCGTTCGCGGTTGCGGTGTCCAACCCATCACGTTTGAGCATTCGCCAATCGGGCGTGTTCCCTGACTTCACCCCGGCTTGCAACTGATCCTGTGCTGTTTGCAGGTAACGAGGCACGGCTTGTAGGCGCTTGATGACCAGGGCCCACTCCTCCGGAGTTCCATAAATATCGGAGCCGGTTTCGGCCCCCGTCATGCCTTGCCGGTAGAAGCTGATGGAGCGGAAAGGATCGACGGTGTAGGTGTCCAGTGCTCGCTCCTGATATTTCCGCACCTGATGTTGATGAAGTTGAAAATTGATTTGCGCGATGGCAACTTCGCGATCGATACGCCGGCTGGGTGAAAGCGAGGTTGCGTCAATGGCTTCAAATGCTTTCTGACTGTCGGCCAGCCAGCGGTCCTCAGCTTCGAGGGCTGCGGTCGAATAATCTCGGAGCGTGCCGTCCACTTCTTTCAGAGATGGATCCAGACCTGCACCTCCCAGGTAGGTATTAACTTGCGGATTGCGACGGAGAAACTCGACGACGTACTTGTCGTGGGTTGCCTTGAAAGCCGCATCCCCACTTCCCTCGGTTTTATTAGCGTTTTGGTTGGTATTTGAAGGCTGGGTACAGGCGGCCAAAGCAAACGAGATGGCGCAAAGCACAAGAATTCTTTTCATTTGATCCCTTTCGAATATTCGGCCGGGCCTGTCTTGACCAAAGGCACGGTTCTTACTATGTTCTAACGAAGCGATTAAGTTTTTATAACACAAGCTCAGGAGACCAAGCCAATGCTGCGCAAGCAGACGAAGTCGGTTCGTAACTCTGCACGCTCAGCACAGGGAGAAGAAGATTCCGTGCGGGTAGACCAGGCAGCTGATCGCGTATTCAGCCGACGGAAAGGATTATTGGCACAACTAGCCGGAGGTGTGGGGGAGTTCGACAAGACACGTTGCGTCCAATGGATATCGCGAAGTCGCCAATCAGGGGAAAAGTAACCATCATGGATAAATTCGCGATTGCCGCTGCGCTGCAGGAGACTGGTGCGTTGCTGGAGATAAAGGGCGGCAACGACTATTTCAAAGCGCGGGCCTACAAAGCCGGGGCGCGCTCCGTCGCCGAACTTGCGACCGACATCGGAGAGCTAGTTCGCCAGCGGCGTCTGACTGAAATCAAGGGAGTTGGCAATGCGCTGGCCGCCCAGATCGCGGAGCTTTATTCGACCGGCAAGTCATCGTTTCTGGAAAAGCTAAAGCAGGAATTGCCCACCGGGATCATCGAGCTCTCGCAAGTTCCGGGGCTAAACCTCAAGAAGATCGAAAAACTAAATCAGGCACTGGGCATTGCCAGCGTTGCCGATTTACGCGCGGCCTGCGACGCCGGCAAGGTGCGTGAGTTAAAAGGCTTTGGCGCAAAAACCGAGCAAAGTATTTTGAAGAATATTGATAAGTTTGAGAACCGCAGCGAGCGCATTCTCATTCTTCATGCCCGGCGCCTGGCCGACAGAATCATCGAGTACATGAAGCCGGCGCCGGGACTAACCAGTATTGAACCGGCCGGATCGCTGCGCCGCTGGAAAGAAACCGTGGGCACCGTGCGCCTCGTTGCCTCCGGCAACCAACCCGCGGCATTGATCGCACACTTTCGCCGCTATCCGCCAATCATCTCGATTGAGTGCGAAGAAAAGAATATTTGCACGGCGCGCCTGCCAGAAGGCGTCAAGGTGGAACTAACCGCGGTGCGCCCGGCTGACTATCCCAGTCGTCTGTTCCAGGCCACCGGATCGTTCGCGCATTTGGAACAACTGAGAACGATCGCGAACGGAATCAGACTCCGCGGCTTGGTTACCATCAAGACCGAGAACGATCTCTATCGCCACTTGGGCATGCAGTACGTTCCCCCCGAACTCCGCGAGAACGAAGGAGAGATCGCGGCAGCGCTGAAGAAGAAGCTCCCCACCGATCTGATCACGATCGAAGACATTCAGGGAATGGTGCATTGCCACACGACCTATTCGGACGGCCGCAACTCCGTGGCAGAGATGGCCCACGCTGCTGAAGCGCTGGGGATGAAATACTTGACTATCACCGATCACTCTCCCACGGCCAGTTACGCCGGCGGCCTGACGATAGATCGTCTGAAGCGACAATGGGAAGAAATCGACGAGACGCAGGAAAAGGTAAAGATCAAATTATTGAAAGGCACTGAGTCAGATATCACCCAAAAGGGGGCGCTCGATTATCCCGATCGGATCCTGGAAAAGTTCGACATCATCGTGGCCAGCATCCACGCACGTTACAAGATGGATGAGGACCAGATGACACGCCGTATTGTGTCGGCCATGAAGCAGCCGGTGTTCAAAATCTGGGGCCACGCGCTGGGCCGGCTGATCCAGCGCCGTCCGCCATTCGCCTGTCGCGTGGAAGAAATTCTGGATGTGATTGCCGAATCGCGCGCGGCCATTGAGGTTAACGGCGATCCGCATCGTCTGGACATGGAGCCGCGCTGGCTTCGCGAAGCCCGCAAGCGAAAGATCAAGTTTGTGATCTCGACCGATGCCCACTCAATCAGCGACATGCTTAATTTGAAGTTTGGAGTGGGAATCGCCCGCCGCGGTTGGGTGCGTCGCGGTGAGGTTTTGAACACGTTGAGTGTGGATAAATTCAAGAAGACCGTTAGGCCCCGGGTTTGATAGGCTTTGCACAAAAACTCCCATTTCGTGTTCTTTAGTGTACTTCGTGTGCTTTCGTGAATCGTTCACCGCGATCGTCAGCGCACGATTCACGAAATTACACGAAATCCCCGCGAAGTGACACCAATCAACGCCGGTCCCGGGGTAGTGTCCTAATTTCAGTTTCTTGTCTTCTTATTTCTCTCCCTTTGGGAGGGATTAAGGGAGGGCCTGCAAAGACTCAGGCGGACGATTCACCAACGCGTCGCTATCTTTGGGACAAGACGTAAGCCTCAACCGGGTCGATGTCTAGTCTCGCTCAAGGCGCTTCGGCTTCCAATTGATCCAACCCATGTCATTAGATCTCAGGAAATATCGCGGCACACTGGCGGTCACGGCATTAGTGTTTTCCCTTTACTGCAGCGGCTTTACCGCCAGTGCTTTGCAGGGGCTGTTGGATCTTGGGAGGCTGCGCGCAACGCTTCCCGATAGTTCGGCTCTCCGCGTGAGCGTCTTCGCAACAATAGAATTAGGCGGACTATTTCTCCTGTTCGTGGGTGGCTGGGTCATGTGGCTAGTGCTGATGAAGCCCCTGTTTAGCAAAAGCGAGATGAGCGCTTACCTGGGATTTGAACTAGAACCACAAAGTCGGTTGAAGAAGGTTTTCAAACGAGTCTTCAACCTGATTTATTAGCGGCCAGTGAGTGCTTTAGTTTCCAGTTAATCCGGTAGGGATCGTAACGGCAGACGGCGGCATAGTCGCACATCCCGCAAGTCTTTCTTTGTAGCGAAGGCGTGACGCGAAAGTTGCCGGCCCGGATACCATCGATGAACTCCCAAACCCGAGAGATCACTTCGCTGCGGATTTGGCGCCACTCATTGTCTGATAGATTCGCGCGCGCGGTTCCGATTCCCGTCGCGTCGCTGTGACGTGATCGGTAGAGGCCTTGATTCCGGCGCTCCGCGCGGGCGCGTAAGATGTAGTAACCCCCACCGGCCAGTTCACGCCCCGGCAGGATCGTCTGTTCGAGCGCCGCCAGGTAAAGCGCCAGTTGCACGTCACGCCCCGCCTTCATGTCCAGCAGCGACGCACCTTTCGAAAGTTTGTAATCGTAAGCAGTCAGCCCACCGCCAGCGGCCACGTCAACACGATCAATCTGCCCTTTGATGCGGGCCGTTTCGACTGTTCCATCGGCAGGCCCCACAGGTTCTCGCTCAAGTTCCAGATACTTGTCAGTCGAAATGGGATCGGTGCCTTCGCGCTTCATTCCGAACGCGACTTCGAAATAGGTCGGTTGTACGCCTGCGCCGCTGATCTTGGCCTGCAATGCCAACTCATATTCCAGCACCTGCTCAAGAATAATCTTGCGAATCTCGCGATCTATCTTCCAAATGCGTGGGTTCAAAGGCGGGACCACGAATTCGTGTTCATCGAAAACTCCATCGGCAACCGCGGCCAACTCCCGGTGTAGCTCGCCACGATCCAGGTTGAGTAACGAATCAGTCCGATGCCGGTCAAAGAAGCGGCGCAGCACTTCATGCAGCAGCTTGCCGGCGTCTATGGCTTCCAGATCGAGGGCCGCTTCTCCGCGAGGTTGCAGCTTCAGCACCCGGCTGGCAAAAAACTTGTACGGGCAATTGCCATAAAGACTGAGACCGCTGGCACTGTGCGGGAAGTCTACCCCGAATTCGCTTCCCAACATTTTGAGTAGAGCCGGATTAGTGATTTGCCCGTCGTAGGGACCAAAGCTTTGGCCTGATCTTTCATGTTCAATATCCACCCGGCGCAACGCAAACGGCGATAAATAGCCTTCCGGCACGGCCTGGGAAATGAGCCATCCGATTCTTTCTCGAGGCAATAAATTCTTTCGCCGTGCCTTCAGCCGGTGCAACTCAGCCTGGCGAACCAGCGAAATCGCCAACTCTGAAGGGCTGGACGACGCAAACAGATCCAGCTCGTCAAAGTCGCGCCGCACCCGCTTACTTTTGAGTTCCGCCGGAGCGATAGCGTGACGCAGTTCATCGATATAGTAGGAAGCTACGGTGTCGCTGCCATCGTTGGTTGCGAGGGGCCGCGTCAGGTAAAGGCGATCGGTAGCGCGACACGCGGCCTGGTAGAAATAGTGTTCTTCCTTAAGCAGCACGTTCGGCGACTTGTCCTCCAGCGTCAAACCTTCGCGCTGCAAGCGCTCGCGCTCTTCGTGGCTGTAGAGCCAATCGCGCGATGCCCGCAGCGGGAAACCACCTTCCACCAATCCGGCGATAAATAATGCTCGAAAACGCAGCCCGCGAACGTCCGTCGCCTCCAATACTCGCAGCCCATCGCGCGAGCCCAGCCCGGCACGTAGCGCTTGCCCGTGAAGGCAGCGGCTAACCTCGCCGAGGAACGCGTCGAGCTTAATATCGGTGTGCGATCTTGCCGGCGGAATGATTTCCGTCGCGATTTGGATCGCGCGGCCGGCGGCCACAAACGCGCGACGCAAGCTTTCCAACCCGCGCCGATCCAGCGTCAACTGCGCCAACTCCGTTTCCGAATCGGCGCGAGTCGCTCTGGTTGCGGCAGCATAGAACTGGAGCTTGTCCAGAACTCTTATTAACTCAGAGCGCAGTTCAGCCGGGCGGCCGCGGTCGGGCAATTCCTTAATAAGTTGGTCCAGACGCCTGACGACCAGCGCAGACCAGGCGATCGTCGCGGCGTGTATTTCACGCGATGGACGACGCTTCTTCTCAGGGCGTTGCGGCCGGTTGATGGCCGGGTCGTCACGTTCCGATTCAGGTTCAAGCACGGAGTCGCCGTCCTGGTCGTCCGCCGTTTCACTGCCGACCAGAAGCTCCTGAGTTTCTTCCGCCGCGGGCAACTCCGCAATTAGTTTTCCGGCGCGCGTCAACCAATCGCCGATGCGCAGCTCACTGCCGACGTAGGCGATAACATTCTCCAAACTGTCTGCGTCCCAACGGCCAATCCCCAACGCCAGGCGCCGGTTGCTGTCGTCACGCGGCGCGCCGTTGGACTGATCGCTTTCCAACAGACCGGCGCATTGGATGTCAAACTCCTGCTGCAGCGCGGCAACCTCGTCATCCCCAAGGCGAAAGTAGTCTGACTTCACTAAATCTGCGAGCTCGCCGCTCTTTAAGTTTTTCGCACTTTCACTCCCCAGCATCTGGAACAATTTCAGGCAGGCGCGCACTGCCGGAATCTCAACGGCCTCAATCCGTCGCTCCACGTTGCCGGGGATTCCTTCATCTCGGAGCACGCGGAGGATTGTGTCCGCGTACGCAGCTCGCTCGCGCACCACGAGGGCAATGTCCGATAGCTCGTACTTTTCGCGCACGATCAGACGCTTGATCTCCTTGGCAATCGCACGGACTTCTGTCTCGCGATCGCTGCATTCAAGTAGTGCGATCTCGGTTTGAGAATTCGCGGTTTGGTCATCTTCTGCCGCACTCGCCCCGTTGGCGGTGGATGCGGCGGAATTGAAAAGGCGGGCGCGCAAGGACGAAAGCACTCCGTTGACGGAGGCCCGCTCCGAGCTAACGTTCACCGTAAAGTCTGTGATCGCGGCGAGCTGCTCGATAGTGGCGCGGAAGGGGGCAAAAATGTCCCGGTTCCCCTCGTCGCTGTTCAGGTTAACTACGACGTTGGGAATCGCGGGGATCAGGCAGGCCAACATCTCACCCTGCACGGGAGTGAAATCGAAGAAGCCGTCGAGGACCAGCAGTTCCACCTCGGCGAGCCACGGAATACTCGCGCCCGAGTTTGGCCCACCACGCAGGATCTGCAGCATGCGCAACTGATCTGAATCTTCATCGGTAAGCGAGAAACTTTCCAGCGCTTCGTGGTAGGTGGAATATACCAGGGCGATATCTCGATCGAAATCGATCTGCGGGTGCGGGCCGGATTTGCGTAGGGGCTGGTCCTGAGGCAAGAGGGAAAAGAGCGAGAGTTCCGCCGCCGCAACAGACCGTTCGTTAGGTATGACTTCTTCGGACGCGCCGCTATCCGCGAAATCGTTTGCCCGGCTTTCGATGATGGCGGCAAATTCCGCGGGAGTTTTTCCCGCGCGCTCAATCTCACCGATTAAGGTCGCCAGACTGTTCACGCAGCCATCGCGGTGGGCGAGGGGCGCGAGGGCCCGCAGCCTGTCGTTCGCAGCCAGGTTGTTGAGGATCTGCGAAATCAATGTGCGTCGCAGCGGCAACTCTTCGCGATCGATTGCCGTTCGCGGCCGGAGTGGTTTCCCCGTCTCACTGTCGATGGCGCCCGCCAGCAAGCTCCGCACAAAACCGCG